>CAYSDH010000163.1:0-1594 GCA_964429805.1 uncultured Flavobacteriales bacterium | reverse complement strand
CACCGCGCTTCGCGCGGCTCCGCCTTTGGCACATGCCATACATTTGTTCCGTTGTGCTTCATTCTTGTTCGCGTGAGTTGGAGTAGACATACTGGGGTGACGTGCTGAGTACCGAATATTGGAGTAGACGTGCTATGTGCCGAATCTTGAAGTAGACGTGCGATATAGCTTAACACTGTGGTTACTGAGATTCGGGTTCGAATTAAATGTGTTTTAAAACTGTGCCTTAGAATAATTCTATAATCGATTTGAGAGAAGCTTAATCGGTAAGCTGTAGTAAAAATCGCCCAACATAGTCAACCCTTCAGCATACACCATGGGTGACGAAAACTTTTTATTCTCAAGCATCATTTGTGTGAGATACTTTTGTCTATGCGTCAAATTAATCAGTCCGTGACATTCCTGATTCCGCAAGAAGTTTATAACCTCAAAAGAATTGACCATTAGAGGTGATGGTTCACTGCCAAGCTTGAAAGTATATCTGTTTTCAATCTGAACCCACCTGAATGATCGGTGATTTCGATATCTTTTAGCGGGCTTCACTTTAGAGCCTTCATTATTGTAGTACTCATCAATCATATATAGAAGAGCTAACTGATTGAAAGAGGGCATTGTCGCAGCCTTCGAAAATCCGTTTTGCGTTACAGTCCAACATGGCTCCTCTTCAGTATAAACTAAATCACTCGCTTGATCAACATAAAAAAATTTCTTCAGTAGGCTCACTTGATATTTTTCGCCACTCACTTTGTCCTTTTCCGTTATCTCCAAATCTATGAGCGACCTGCCCCAATCCTTAAAGACAATCTTTAAGGACAGGTTCATTAGCACTTCAAGCTGCTGAATTACTTTCTTGCAAAAAACGCCCAATTCATTCAGAGAGTGGGCCATCTCCATATCAGAATAGTACTCTTGGAGTTTAGTCCTTACATTCTCATTTTGAATAGCCTTGTAGAAGACTTTGGCCTTTTTACTACATCCTTCTGAAATATCTCTCTTTCCACGAACGTAACTCACCGTGTTAACCGTGGCATATTCTTTTCGTTCTCGTTCCTTGCTGAGTTCTTCTATCAGTTTCGATTGCTGCTCTATCAGCTTGTTTATGCTATCATCCGAAAAACTACTCATAATTGGCTTGTTTGGTCATGAGATTTGTTTGTTTTTACCATCCTGATGAATTCTAATTTCCCACCCAGAACATTTTCAAAACTCCCACTGCCACCCATCTGCTCGTACTTATCTTGGCAAGCAGTTAAGCCCTTATTTTTTAGATTGTACTGCATTGCTCTGACTTCGCGCAATAGTTTTCTTGAAACATTTGGAAACTGATTTACCGTAACTCCAGTGACTTCTTTGCGCATCCCATCTCTAAGCAATCTTGACTTCATGACATTTAAATAGAAGCCATCGTCTCTCAAGGCACCTTCAAGTTTTCTGAAGAACTTGCCTCCATATACTCTGTCTTCATTTGTGCTAAAAGTCATGTCATCAGCATATCTCGTATATACAGAGTTGAATTCTTCGGATATTAAGATCAACCTCCTATCCAATCGCTGACAAATGACGTTTGACAATACAGGTGACGTAGGCGCTCCTT
>CAYSDH010000162.1:0-1803 GCA_964429805.1 uncultured Flavobacteriales bacterium | reverse complement strand
ACACTCAGCATACAACGTGAGCAGGCTCCCTTTAGGGAATAAAAGGGCAGCGGTGCAGATGGTCATGGAGGATGTGATTTTTGTCAAGGACCGCCCGCAATGCCTGCGCTGCCCCAGCCCCTGAAGGGGGCCACGCACAAACCCTCTACTATATCCAGCATACAACGCGGGTGGGATCCCTTTAGGGAATAAAAGGGCAGCGATAGAGTATAGCTCCCGAGAGCCTGCACAGCGCAAGCAAAATAAAGTTACACCACCAAAAACATCTACTCGCACTTTCCCTCTAAAAAATTGTACCTTGAACTTGGTGAAAAGAGACAGTAGAAATCGGACTATGTTTTATGGAGCAGGCCCTGATTTATTTGCGAAAGCTGAAGAGAATAGACTAAATCCTACTGAAAGTGAGGCCCGATTGTGGGGCGCATTGAGAAAGAGTCAACTGGGTCTTCGATTTAAAAGACAGCATCCTATTGACCGCTTCATTGTTGATTTTTACTGTCATAAACTTCGGCTTGTTATAGAAGTTGATGGTGAATATTATGCTCCCTGATTACTTCTACGAATTAGAGACGGTGGATATATCTATAGTGAATGCTCAAGGACAGATAGTCTTCAAACGTGAAAGCGCATCGACTTTTGCCCCTAAGGCCATTGAAACATCTGACCTTACCAATGGACTCTATATCTTAAGTATTACAAAAGGACCCCATGTATTGACTAGCACAAGTTTTATAAAAAAGTGAAACGTCTTTTATTCATATTATGCATTTCCATTGTTTCATTTGGGTCAATCGCTCAGACTTGGAATGGTCTGTTTGGAGATGTCAACTACAACAACGACCCTAATTGGACAGCTGAAACAGCCTATAGCCTTGTCTTTTCTGACTCGACATTGAAGTGTATCTATTATAGTGCGGATTCTATTTTCGACAATTCTGAATACGGTTACTTGGAAGTGAACCTTGATGGAGTCCAGCAGAATGCAATTCTGTATGGAGACCCTTCAGTCCATCACTTTGCTTCAGGAATAGGGCCTCACGCCATAGCTGTGCATGGAGATGAACTAGTCAGTGTAACGAGCAGGCGGGCGTTTCCTTCCTATTTCATGCCTATGCTCTGGAAATTCGACTCTTTTGGAGACTCCCTATGGACCAAGATTTACGACTTGGGCAAGGTTGCAGGTGTAGACAATGTATACCCCTGTGCTGATGGTGGCTTTGCGATGTCTGGAGTGACCGTGCATGATACCATAGATGGTAATGACCAAGGGATGTTGATTCGCACTGATTCTTTAGGCAACTTATTATGGACTGCTGAGTATGGAGACTCGCTTGAATTCAGGGAGCGCTTCACATCAGTCATAGAATCATCAGACGGAGGTTTTCTATTGGCGGGATCGCGTGCCAATACATCAAACTCAGATGGCTATCTTCTAAAAGTGGACTCTATCGGAAACATCGAGTGGGACGAAGTCATCGGGTCACCTGTGCACAGCGACACCTTTTGTCGGGTGCACAAATTAAATGACAGCAACGACATCATTCTGACTGGAGGAAGAGGTTTGAGCGGCACACCACCTGATTCCGAAAAGAAGGCATATGCAAGACGGATTGATGAAGGTGGGTTGGAAATCTGGGAGACTCTAATAGGCAATGTAGGCTCTAGAGGTAGTTTCGCCTCGGCCATTGAAGATGAATCTGGCGACATTGTCTGTGTGGGAATCGGTATCAATGAATTCGGTTTCAATTCGGGTCATGCCGCCAAGTTTGACTCCCAGACTGGAGAGACCATCTGGTATCACAC
>CAYSDH010000161.1:0-1870 GCA_964429805.1 uncultured Flavobacteriales bacterium | reverse complement strand
TGCCGAAGAAATATTCAGCGAGAAAAGTGTGTTAGACCTCGATTTCAGGATTCCACACGAAATAGGTGGTCGAGGATTGATGGGCATAGCTTTGAATCAATTGGCGAATAATCTGAATCAAGTAGATCCCTTAGATGGGTTTGAGAAGATAGATTACTCAACTGCTTCTGCTGAGGAAATAAACAGACAGATTTTAGATGCTTTGCGTTTCCTCGATGCCGCAAATGCTGAGTCTTTTAGCCTATCCCAGATATTTAATAATTTTTATACTTCTGTTGGTTCGCTAAGCGGTAAAAGTTATTACATTAATACAGAACCTAGTACATTCTGTCTTAATGGATGTGAAGTTACGGTCTATATAGAACTTGCGCTGTGGAATGTTGATAGATACACTGTTGGGAGTGATGTGACCACTTCAAAAATGAAAGTGAATACAGGTTGGCATACCTATGACCGTCAAATGCCAAGTCATACAGATCCATCTAGAGGAGATACCAGATGGTACATAATTAAAAACCAATATTACATTGAAATTTTTGTGGAAAGGGCATACACTCCGTGGTTTGAAAAACCTAGACCATCATCGACAGTATTTGATTATATAAATAACAGATGAAAATCTTCTCGATGCTTTATATTTCAATTGCCTTACTCTTGTTTGGTTGTCGTTTTTCTGGGAAAGAAGGTTGTGACAACTTAGTGGCATATTCAGACTTACACGCTCACTTCAAGGAAGTCGATTTGTTTTTAGACAATTTTGATAAGTACATGATTAAACGGACTGGTAGATCAAATCGAAACGAAGCCTATCGCGCTTATGCTGCGTTGACCTTAAGTTCCTTTGACCATGACTCTTTTGGGTATGAAGAAGAACTTGAGTTAAAGGAATTTCGCGAAGAATTTCGTTTGAGAAATGAGCACATTTAGAAAGAGGTTTCCATTACAACGAATATTGGAACCAAGAGAAAGGCCATCGAATACAATCAGGGACAAGAGCTAAGGGATGTTTTTCACATTTTATGCGAGAAAGAACAGTCCAAGCTGGTATGTGATTATCGGGATCAGATAGGGTATAACAAGGCTATAAATGTGGGTTATGCAATGAGCTTTTACATTGAGGCACAAGAACTGGATTTTGATAGTCCAATTCATAGGCTTTTATTTGCACTTCATACAGTAACGGTGTCGTCTTGGGCCATGGAACCGCGTGGCTAAATCAGTGGATATGTAACACCTCTCTTTAAAAGTTAAGTGAAAGATGAAGTATTTAGTTCTTGTTCTTATGAGCTGTGCTTTGGTTTTCTCTTGCCAACCGAAGGAAAAATGTTTTGGCTGTGTCTCAAGTTTAGACTGCTCGAACAGGACATATTCAGAGGCTTGCTTTTATGACAAAATGTACGTCATGAATACGGAGTTTATTATTGGGCCACTTGAATACACCGTTTTGGCCAATGGATTTATAGTGGTCAATGACGATACCCTATCAGGGTTGCAATTCTTGGATGGCGAGTTGCATGTTATTAGCGGTATAGAAGTTAATACCGATATAGGTGATGAACATGTTATTTTAGAAAAGGAGCCGGAGTACCTGAATCCAGAATACCGAAATAACAATTCTCCGTCTATTCATGGCTGTGAAAAATGTCATTATGATTTTTCCAAAGTCGCGCATGAAAAGCTTGAAGTGAATTGTAAAGACTGATTTACTTAGTTCAAAGCCTTAACCCGATTCTTAATTACGCTGGACTCGTTTCAGAATGACCGTTCCGCTGCGCAGGAGCTGCGCTCCTTCGCAATAGAAAAAGGAGGAGCTGCGCTCCGGTTTTTAAATCTTCATCGTAAAGTGATTGAAAAGCTGCTCGCGTATATA
>CAYSDH010000160.1:684-2027 GCA_964429805.1 uncultured Flavobacteriales bacterium | reverse complement strand
GCACAAAGTTTACATATTTCGAGTATTGGTTCACGGAAAAGCTTTATGAACCATCTAATCAATAGTAAGAGTGTGCAAGCCAAACAATCAGTAAACAGAAATCCAACTACTCAGCAAAGTCCCTCCCCCAAAAGGGCTAGTCTGAAATTAGCCTCAGAGGGTCTTATTCTATGCATTCTTATGTGGCACTTTTGTCAGGTAAGAAAATGAAGAAATTATAAAACCAACCGTCAATACCATGTCTCTGATAGTCTACTTTTCACAAAAGACTTACAGATACTAAGATGACCAATTCAGCACTCATTATATGCTTTACAAGACTCACAGCACAGAGCCGAGTATCGCACGTTGCGTCATGAGGCCAATATAGTTTAAGTCTAGACTCGATGACATTAATGAGTATTTCAAGTGGGAAGTCAGTGTCCTAAATATAGGTGAACTGATTGACTATCAGTGTAGTCAGGCTGGGTCGGCAAGGACCTAGTCTGCTTACTGGTCAAAAAAAATGAGCGGATTAGCATATGAGAAGGCAAGCAATCTTAACTGAGTACCAATAAAAAAGAGATGTCATTACTTTTACAGAGACCTAATTCAACAATGATGACCAAATTCAACCGAGCTTATGCTCGTTTCTCTTCAAGGGCTCTACTTGCTGTGCTTTTGTCTTTTATCTCTATCGTGGCGCAAGCGCAAACTTCTGAGACAACTCCAGTTATTTTAACAAGTAAAGAATGGGCACTAGTCCAGTTTCCGATTGTCTTCTATTGTATTGCCACAATTTTTGGGATTGCTTTTCTATTGAGAGGCGAGAACTGGAAACGATTGATTTGTGAAAAGAGAATTACTAAGATTCATGGTGATGAGTCAACTGTTTATTTCTTAAGTCTATCTAGGTTGGCATTGTTTCTTGCTGGACTTACGGCCTCTATGTGTGCCGTGGTGTGCACTTCCTTCTTCATATACCATAGCTTAAAAAAAGGCAATGTTCCAGACATGACATCACTCGCTGCGATTATCACAGCGGTGCAGATAGGTGGCGCTTTGCCCTACCTCGGAAATCAATTTAAAAAAGACAAATAGAAAGTAAAAAAGACTAATAGAAAGTAAATATGAGTAGAGTAGATGATTTAAATATCCAGTCCTTAGAACTTAATCTAACCGATAAGAAAACGTTTAGTTATGATGTCACAGTACACATAGATGACGATGCGTCTATAGAGACAAACGTGCATCAAAACAGAGTAGATGTGCCAGATTTCCAAATAAAGAAGCTCACTTGCATTGTACCCATTTGCAAGGAGTCAAAAGGAAAACCTACAAACTTTTCTTTTACTGGATATAGT
>CAYSDH010000160.1:0-674 GCA_964429805.1 uncultured Flavobacteriales bacterium | reverse complement strand
GTTTAAGAAAACGTTTTTTGAACCCGCCCTGCGAGTGCCACTGATTATTTATCAATCATTGTCAATGATTCTGAGCCGTTGACCTCAGAGAATAGTGAAGCGCTGGCCGAAAAAGAAAAAGTGCGTGTTGTTTCAAGACATACAAATTTTCCTCCACCAAGCGGAGGGCTAAGCACACTTTCTGGAGACGCGAAAATCGGTAACATCAAGCTAACCCGAATTTCAGGAAAAACATATGATTTAAAAGCGCTTTCAGCGGACGGGCAAACGTTGTTCCCAAAAGTAAAGACGAATTCTCAGTCAACTGACGATAAAAAAGTAATCGTATTTACTGTTGATAGAAATAATGGAAGTGAAGCGTGTGACAGAGTCGATTTTGGTGACTCCGAGAAATGGAACCTTGATGCAGGAATTGCCTTTTTCGTAGACGAGACTTCAGGAGACCAAATTGACAGCGAAGCGAAAGAAGGAGTAATCCTCATAAAACAATAACGTTTGAGAATTCTGTTGCTCCTCTTTATTATGACCTATGGCTGTCTAACAGCCATAGGCCAAGAAACGTGTGCTCAATGGGAAAGGAAAATCCTTGAACTTGATTCTGCGCAGGTTCCTCCAGAGGAGCAGTATGTGGTATACCGCGAGTTGCTCGAAGACATCGATTCTGCCCTCTGTCC
>CAYSDH010000159.1:0-2102 GCA_964429805.1 uncultured Flavobacteriales bacterium | reverse complement strand
TTATTTTTAAACATCTCTGGCCTCACCTAATTGTTATAATTTAAATCGTTAGCGCTGATGGTGTGCGTACATTCGTTGCAATGAACGCCAATTATCAGCTCATCACTGTATTCAGTGATATACAAAATCGACTACTTGGAAATACCGCTGCGGTGGTTAGACTCCAAAACCCGATTTCAGAATCAAGCATGCAGCAAGTAGCCGCTGACTTCAATCAACCGGCTACTGCTTTTGTCTGGCCAGCCTTTGATAATCATGCCTTTCACATTAGGTGGTATGCCCCTGATGGCGAAATAGGCCTTTGTGGTCATGGGTCTTTGGCGGCAGTTGCTTGCCTAGATCAAACGGATGATCCGGTTACGCTACATTATAAAGACGGGAAAATAAGAGGGCAGAAGCAAGGTGAGCGTCAAGCCTGGATAGATATAGCTGCCATCACTAATGATGAGTCAAAAGACATTCCTTCAGATATTGAAGAGGCCTTGGGTGTAGAAATAAAAAACTATTACCCCACAAGTAACAAGCATATTGTGCTTCTTCATAATGAAAAGGCGGTGAAAACACTGAGTCCAGATTTTGCCAAAATGAGAACAAACCCAATTTTTGGTTGGATAGTCACAGCCAAAGGTGAAGAGGTTGACTTTGTGAGCAGAACGTTTGTGCCGCATGTTCAGCAGTTAGAAGACCCGGCCACGGGCTCTTCTCATGCCTGTCTTGCACCGTTTTGGTCAGCACGATTAGAAAAGAGCAACCTGAGGGGCATACAGCTCAGCAAGCGAGGTGGCTATTTTAGCTGCATGATGCATGAAGAAGGTAAAACAGTGCGTATGACAGGAGAATCACTCTCTTGGGCCGAAGGTGAAATCTCTATTCAGGATTAAGTTCCTGATTACTTGACTCTTACCGTTTTTGAGACCCTACTTTTTCTGTATCTCTATTCCTTAGATTTGCTTTCGCAGTTTTTGAAAGTGGCCATTTGATGACGCCCATTGTGAACGCAATAGTGCTCAGGTTTATACCTCTGCATCTCTGTTCTAACTTGCCTATTTTCACGCTGCTTCAAATTAATTAAAGGAAAATGAAACGAATACTTACAGCATTACTAATTCTTGGCGCATGGCAGCTGTCCGTGGCGCAAATTTCTTTTACCAATCAGGTAAGCATTCTCACTGACCCCACACACTATAGTGGCAACGCGGTGACTGTGCAAGACGTTAACGGTGATGGTCTAGATGATCTCGTCATACTTGACAATGCGCGTGACTTACGTATAGAGTACCAAAACCTTGACGGTACCTGGACATCATATAGCGGTGGAGAGATGGGAAGTGGTAACGCCTGGGGTATGGTCGTTGCTGATACAGATAACAACGGTTATGCCGATATTTTCTCTGGACTAAGTGGGGGTAATCCAGATTACGCCAAGGCCAATGCTGATGGTACGGCCTGGGAGATTAATGACCTAGAAGGCTACGGTCTGTTTTACCAAGGGTCTAGCCTTGGTGACTTTGATGGCGATGGAGACTTAGACCTCTATGTCTGTGCTGACACTGACGAAAGCGCCATATGGGAGAATGATGGACTTGGTAACATGGCTTACTCTGACACCAACCTTATTGATTTGACCGTAGAAGGCTGGGATGGTTCAGGTAACTACGGTTCAACCATCACAGACTTTGACCTCGATGGAGATTTAGACCTCTATATTTCTCACTGTAGACAAGGAGTAAATGACGCGTCAGACCCACGCAGAATCAATCAGCTTTTTGAAAATGATGGAAATAACAACTACACTGAAAATGCCGCTGCTTATGGACTAAATATTGGTTCACAGACATGGACTACTGATTTTGGAGACATTGACAATGACGGTGACTTTGACATGTTCTTGACCAACCACGATGTCAATAACATGCTGCTTGAAAACATTGATGGTTCGGATCAGTACCAAGACATTTATAATCAGTCTGGTCTGACAAATGCAGTAGGTCTGCCTATCCAAGGTGTGATGCGAGATTTTGATAATGACATGTACCTAGACATTTTTGTGACGGGTAACGAACATGCACTATACATGAATAATGGAGACAAAACATTTACAC
>CAYSDH010000158.1:0-2222 GCA_964429805.1 uncultured Flavobacteriales bacterium | reverse complement strand
GTGAGCGGGGAGCTTTGCGCGTGGCTGGGGTATGGCACGGTGTTAGGCTTTTTTTCAATGCGCTAAGCTCGTTTCAATCTAAGGGCAGCCTCTTCGGCCTTGTCTACGAACTCTTCTAAATCAGCCCTTTTCATTCCCTTTGTTTGGAATATAATCGGCATTCCTCCATCTGGTGTAACTGAGACTACATGAGTTTTAGAACGCCACCAGAGAAAAATGATTATCAACCCGATAACTATCGGAATGGTAATAATTCCTAGAATCAGTATCAAATAGCTCCAGCGATGATAAGTCAATTCAATAGAGCTCACTTTGTCTAGCATAATTGAAGTGAAATCTGACTTAGGCCCAGGAAATTCACTGTACCGCATTCTATGACTTGTAAGAACTATCTGATTGTTGTCTGACTCGAGAAGGGTTGTTTCGTTTTCTGTTAGTTTCATATTGGTTTTAGTTTAGTCAAGAATCACCCCCTGTAGCAGTAGGAGATATCTGTCTATTTCGGTTTCGTCACCTTCACGTGGTTAAACCTGAGATTCGCTAGTAGATATAGGTCACATCTAGTTCAAAACTCAAGTCTCCGAATTGGACGTTGATTGTTTCAGGAAAACCATTCGTTGAGCTGTATGGAGTGAAAGAGATTCCACCCATGAAGTCGTCAGCATCAAAATCATCGAAATCGTAGAGTCTAATGTTGTAAGAATCAAGAGGTGACGTCATATTCAGGTTTCCAGTCGGTGTGAAAGTATATGTGAGCGAAGGATTAGCATTTTCGTAGTAGCCAGACTCATAAAATGTGTTCCCATTTCGCTCAAGGGTCACGTATATCTCCGCTGCGCTTGTCAAGTCCCATCCTGCTCCTCCATCTGTTGCCGGGAAGGAGGTACATCGTATTTCTTCAATTTTTATTGCAGAAGGAGTTTGTTGATCGCTGCAGTCAGGCCCCGTATATCCTTCAGGGCAATCACACTCACCGTTAACACAAGTTCCACCGTTAACACATGAAATTCCATCACATGGCGAGGGCACTTCATCCTTTTTACAAGAGACAGCGCAGACAACAACAAAAAGGAATAATATTGGAAATGTAAATTGGTTTTTCATATTGGTAATTTGGTTCAGAACAAAAGTAAATATTTCCCTACTTATTCAAAATAGGTCAATTTTCGATGCTCTTTAGTATTCAAAGCGAATGAGATTACTTCCAATTTTCGCGAATAGAATTGTCTACTCCAATTGAACGCTCTCAGTCATTATGCATAACGTACACAGTGTATGCCACGGCCAAGGGCGGAGCCTGGCGATAGAGAGGTGAGCGGGGAGCTTTGCGCGTGGCTGGGGTATGGCACGGTGTTAGGCTTTTTTTATTACAAGAAGGTCAATCCTATTCTTCGATTCAGTCCTTGTTCAAAGATTCGGATGAGGGTAGATAACTGGATATTTCCCTTTCCGTTTTCCAGCTTCGATATGTAGCTCTTCTTTGTACCCGTGCGGTCTGCTAACTGCTCTTGAGTCAGCTTAGCCTCTTTCCGAGCTTCTTTGAGCATTTCGCTAATGATGAACATCTGAGCACCCTCTTCATATTTATTCCTCTTTTCGGAACCTATCTTTCCGTGCTCTTTTTCAATGAGCTGGTCAAACGTGTTTATGTTCTCGTACTTTTTCATCTCTTCTTCTTTTTCGTTTTGAAGTATTCCTTCATCAATTTTTCAGCCTTTTCAAGCTCTCCCTTCGGAGTCTTCTGTGTCTTTTTCGTGACCCCGTTCAGCAGCACAACGAGCTTGCCATCATCGAAGCAGCAGAATATTCGGTAAATGTTCGACTGATACTCTATCCTGACTTCATAGAGTCCTTTGACAGAGGGGATGTGTTTCAGGAATTTCTCAGGAACTCGCTCAACTTGTTTAATGAGTTCGAGTACGTACTGAATTTTCCCTCTAACCTTTTTATCCTGCTTTTGATAGAATTCTATGAAGTGCGTTCCATGAAAAACTATCGTTCTGATCATGATCTAAAGTTAACTCATAAGATAACATTATCCAAATCTGATTTGAGACCATTTATCTGAGACAGGCTTATCTTTTTGAAAGCCGTGCGCTGGCCTCACCACTTCATTCGCCCACTAAATTCGTCACGAGTCTGATTCGAGATTCGGTAAACAAAGCACGTCACGAGTCTACTTCTACTTTCGGTTCTCGTGAGCTATTTTCAATTCTGACTAA
>CAYSDH010000157.1:0-2477 GCA_964429805.1 uncultured Flavobacteriales bacterium | reverse complement strand
GCGGTAAATTGGCCCGTCCAAGTCGGACCGTCACTGAGGCTGAGTGTTGTCTCTAGCTCAGTTGAGAGGAGGACTTCAGGCAAGTAGTCTGGACTCATCGGGCGGTCGTAAGTCAACGTGAGGGTAACATTATTACCGTCATCTGCATCAGTAATAAGCGGTTGGGAGAATAAAGCATCTACTAATTCTGGCACACCACCATTCATTAATGAGTCTGCCTTGCGAAATGTCTGATGTCCTATCTCATAACCAATCATGCGCCCCGGGACATCGTCAATAGGCGGATGTATTCCTCCCCAAATTCTTGACAGACCACTTTGGTCGGCCGCATCTTGATACGTTGCCCATTGGAGTGTGATGTCTTGAGAAGGACCTTCTTCAAAAACCAAAAATTGATCTTGCGGACATTCAAATTCACCTAGCCCGCCAGGGAAGAAGCTGTCACCAGTAATCAAGGTCATCGCCTCAGCAGCGGCTCTTGAGAATGTGGAGTGACCTGATACATAACCTGCAAAGGCCGGAGAGATAAAGTTGGGACGCTGATAGGGCCACCAGTCTAGCGCGAGCTTCCATTTCACACCCGCCACAGCGATGTCATATTGAGGTGGAAGGCCAGAAACACAGGTGTCAGCATCATTTGGACCATCCCAAACCATAAATTTTAGTTCATTGACGAACATGTCGTCTTCTCCAGCCAGCGGGTCACCAACTTCAATCATTTCTATAAAGCCAGGAACAAGCGGCAAGCCACGCCCTGTGCTGTCATAATTAGGAAGGTTTGGGTCACTGATTTGACCCAATTCTGCCATTGCTCTAATCGATGACACCGGACGCACAAAATCGTAGTATCCCTTGATCGACCAACAGGCAACAGCCGCATCATGCAGCGCACCACCTAAGACCATGTAACTTTTGATATCAAATTCGAGGCTGTCAACGACTGCTCCTTCGCCTTTCCACTTGCGTTCAAAAAGTGGATGGTCACTGGTCTCATTAAAGATGGAGTACCAATGTCCGGGAGGAGTTTCACTATCAGGGCCATCAGCCCAGTATTCTGCTAGAATGCGCGCATAGTCACCTCGCTTAACTATCTGAGGCGTATATGGAAGACCTGTGGCCGGATTGGTATCATGACCCGGGCTTGAGAAACCACCGTTGTCAAAATCATAGTGCTGATCGTAGTCCTCAAAATTTTCGGGTAAATCCTCAATCTGGAGGTTGCCAATAGAAGCCGGGGAGATGTCCCACATAGTAGTATCTGCTGGGTCAAGATGTCCAGACCATCTGGCTACAATTTGCATGTTCCATTGGTGCAGCTGAGACTCGGCAGATGACATGGTGTCAAGGCGTGGCATAGGACCTGGGTCCATGTACACTTTCCAGTCATGGCCTTCACGCTCTTTGATTTCCATGTTGCTTTCGGTCAAGGCGAAGGGCACGACTTCTCCCCATTCTGCACCAATAAAGTCTGGAACTATATTAAAGAAGTTGTTCATGGTCTGGTCGCAGAAGAGCAAGAAGGAGAGCGGCTGCCAGCGATTGAGCGAATCGATGGTGTTGTTACCCACGTATTCTGGAAACTGAATATCTAAACTGTCGTTGACCGGTTCGTAAATTTGGTTTTGATAGCCATTGATATCGCCCGTGCCTTCATTGGAACCATCAACAAGTCCAGCGGCCAGTAACTCTTGAGCGATGTAATTACCCAATGCTCTTGGGTCACCATTGCTGAAGTCTGTCGTATCAAAGGCGAGGTCTAAGTTGTACTCCAGGGCCATACTGTCCAGTAAGTCAGGCACCACCATTATAGGATTGTTATAATCATATCGACCTTCGATAAATCGTGCCGCAGCGTAGTGGATGGCTTGCTCCTGATAGTACTTCACGCTGTCAGCCGGTGGGGGAGTGATGCCATCAAAAGGACAGGAGTAGTCACCAAGCGCTTGCCCGAGAAAGTAGGGCTCGGCAAGCGTATCATACACCGCCCAGGCGTCATACATCGCAATTGAGAGATGATGCAGGCTACGAGCCGTCTGCGGAGGACGTGCAAAGTCATTTCGTATCGCATCAAGTTGTACCTCAACCCAGCCCCGAGCCACGCTGTGGTCTTGCGCGCTGAGCGTGTTAGAACTGAAGATCAAACATGTGGTTAGCATGAAGAGTATGTGCTTCGATTTCATCATTATTGTCCTATTCATTGATGTTCAAAGGTTGATGAGCTGCAGAGAAGACAAAGACAAACATGGAAATGAGGCCTTTAGGCTTCTTTTCCAATCTCTCTTTTCTACCTGCAACAGGCTATATGTGCTAGTTTACTGACTAACTAAGTCGACATTGTCAACCCGGGCTTTGTCCGTGCTGCAAAGTTCATAAACCTATATGTGAATGTCAATTGAAATCTAGACAGATGTGTATTTGGGAGTGTAAGCTACCCCGAAAACAGGTGTCATGATAAATATAGATCAATACCTAAATTC
>CAYSDH010000156.1:0-2612 GCA_964429805.1 uncultured Flavobacteriales bacterium | reverse complement strand
CAGTACTCACCTACACTGTGAGCGATGCTGACGTGCGTATCGAAGAATCGCAAGTCGCTGTATCAGGCTCGCGCTCTTCGGGTAATATTGAGCAACTAGCCTTTGCAAATGTCACTGGACTATTCGTTGATACAGAAAATCCGAGTATAGAAGACATCACGCTGAGCAGCTCTCTAATTGATGGTAGTTTAATCGGGCCAGAGACTTTTGAAGTGGAGGTGACTTTTGATGAGTACATGGCAGAAGGTACATTGCCGAGTCTGACATTCCCTGTCGAAGACCCATCAGTGGCGTTGACGCTTAACAGTTCAAGCTTTTGGTTAGATACTAATCAGTACACCTTTGTTTTTGATGTGGAAGACAACCTAGTCGTGCTTGAAGATGTGGACATACTCATCAGTCAATATGCCGACTCTGTGGGTAACCCTGGTCAAGCCACAAGCTATGCAGATCAATTTGATGTGTCAGTGGTTACTAATTTGAGTGAGTTGGTTGAGCAAGACATTGCCATTGTGCCTAATCCAAGTTCTTCAGATCAGGCCTTGACTATTCGTACGTCAAACATAGCTTGGTCGGAGATCAACATTTTTGATCTATCAGGTAAAGTGGTCTTTAACCTATCTGAAACTGGGCAAGGAAATTCAGAATTGATTATTCCGCCTGCGAGCCTGCCAAAAGGATATTATGTGTTGGTCTTTACTGGCAATGACAGTGAAGTAAGATTGCCGATGATTCGGTATTGATATCATAGACTTTAGTTGAGGTCCAAGTCTGTTAAGGCCCACTAAAAGTCTGACGAACTCAATGCTCTCGTTAAAGCAGAGCATCAAAGTATAAACTCATTCTCCCTAGCCCACTTCACTAATTCTAAGGAATTGCGCACGGCTGCCTTGCTCAACAGACTTTTTCTATGAGTGCGCACGGTATGTGAGGACACGAAAAGCTCTTCGGCAATTTCTGGCGTGCTCATTCCATCGCCTATGAGTTTTAACACATCCATTTCTCGATTAGTCAATCTCGCACTGACTTTCTTTTTTCCCCTCATTCGGTCTACCAACTTCTGTGTGACCTCTGGTGAAAAGTACTCTCCGCCCTTATGTATTTCTCTAATAGCCTGAAGAAGGCTGAGCTGAGAGATGTTCTTTAACACATAGCCTTGTACGCCAATTTTAATCATCTTTTCTATAATCAAACCATTATCATGCATAGACATGACGAGAATCTTTACGTCAGGAAATCGCTCTTGTACTTCCTGTGCCACCTCTTCCCCATTCATCTCAGGCATGTTCATATCCAGTATGATTAAATCACACTGTTTGTCTTCTAAAAAGGAAATGACTTGGCGTCCGTCTGCCACTTTTCCGACTATGTCAAGGTCTGGTTCAATAGAGAGAATGGATGACATGCCGTCTGCCACTATGTTGTGGTCATCGGCAATGAGAATGCGTATCATGTTGATAGTGGTATTTGGATGATTAGTATTGTGCCTCTTCCTCGCGCAGAGTCTATTGTCAATTGGCCATTCAGGCGCTCTACTCTTGAGTTCAGATTTTTAAGTCCAATTCCCTTAGCATCTTGCTTGGTGTCAAAACCGCGTCCATCATCTTCGATGACTAGGTCTACTGAGTCTTGGTATCTGGTCAACTGCACGGTCACCTTTTGAGCTTGGGCATGCTTTAGAATATTACTGACACCTTCTTGAATAATGCGATACAGATTAATCTCCAACTCACTGTCGAGACGCTGATCCATGTTATTCAAATCCCAAAAGAAATCTGGTCCACCCACGTTTTCCAAGGTTTCTTCCAGCTGTTCGATGGCCGCAATGAGACCATAATCTACTAAGGTTCCAGAGTAAAGGTCATGCGATATTCTGCGCACCTCTTCAGCGGTCTCATCAATGATATCTCGCGCTTTTATATACTGATCAGTTACGCTTTCAGAAAGCTCAGTAATCTGTCTCTCTACACTACTGTAATGCAGTTTCAGTGTGCTGAGCATTCCACCTAAGCGGTCGTGTAGCTCTTCGGCAATGCGTTTTCGTTCGCGTTCTTGACCAATAAACATAGACTCGACAGACTTTAATTCTTGCTCATGAAGTAATTCATCCACCTCACTTTCGGCTATTTTGAGGGCCTGTCCTCTAGCTCTGTACAGTAAAGTCCCAATAAGTGAGATTAGGATCAGAAGCACTCCAGACAAGACTAAGCCAAGAGTTTTACGCTCACTGCTTCTCTGCTCTGAGGCAATTCGCGCTTCTTGTTTCGCAGATAGCTGAATCATCTTATTCGTGATTTCTGACTGACGGATTCGATCCCAATCACAAAAGCTGCCGTTTAATGCGGCAGAATAGTAAGCTATTGCCTTTTCATACTTCTCCGTCCGCTCATACACGTTTGCTATGATCAAATCAGTCTCACACGGAAGCTCCAAATAGAGCGATCTTGTTTTAAAAAGGCCCCTTATTTCAACTAAAGAGTCTACTACCTGGTCGAGGTTAAGTGAACGTTTATATGCTGACAGAACACCCACTCTGCGATAAAGCAGATAATAGGTCGTGTAAACCTCCCCGAAAATAGGACAATCTAAAAATTGAATAAATTAGACTGTCA
>CAYSDH010000155.1:0-2615 GCA_964429805.1 uncultured Flavobacteriales bacterium | reverse complement strand
TCTTCTGTTCTTTCTGGTTTATCAAAAAGTATCAGGAGCAAACTTAAGACGTAACGAATGTATGGCATGTGCCAAAGGCGGAGCCGCGCGCAGCGCGGTGAGCGGGTGGTTTTGCGCGGGGCTGGGGTATCATCTGGTGTTGTGCACTTTTTTAAAGTTCATCTCTGCTAATTACCCGACAAACGTATCCGTTTTCTTCTGTGTATTCATCCGACAGATTCAGTAGATAGCTGCCCTTAAGCTGCCAAAGTATCAATGTACCATCTTTTAAAAAAATCCATCTAGAAAAACTCCTTCCATCATCTTGAAATTCGGACAGTTCGAAAAAGATGGCCTTTTTAAATTTCCCTTTGAACTTTGACGATTCTTGCCCATTGGCTTTTACATCTCTCAGAAACTCTCGCTTCGCTTGACCACTGAGGGATTTCTTATTTACAAAGTGAATTTGACCCAATCGGTTTTCTCCAGCAATACAGTACTCATACACAGGGTTCCCGCTAAGTCCATCAAGAATGGATTTCTTCTTTCGAATTAAGGGCTTCATAGGATGGAGTATTAGCCTCCTGCCAAAAACTGTCTCGAACTGAATATTTTGAGATTCTGTAGGGTCAGATAGTATCATATCGATACATGGTGCGCCAAAGTTTCCTCCCCATTCAATTGAAGCCATGAGAGACAATGATGCAGATTCAACTTCAAAGTGTTCTTCAAGTGCAGCAAATCTTTTCGGATAACGATTCCGCGCCCTGTGATACTCAGCCGCAGTTTCTATGAACCTCTGATATATTCCATCTACTAAATGATAATTGAAATGTTCGCCCATGAGTCTAGGCTTATTGGAATCCTTGAAATTAGGAAGAATATTTCCTATCGCCTCTGCTACCTCGAAGCTATAGCAGACTTTGCCATTGATATCCCAAGGCAGCATGTATGGGTATTGTCCATGGGAAGAAATTAGAAGCGTATCCGCTCCTCTGACTATTCCAATTTCTACGAATGGGTAGTCGTCAGTCCACCGAGCTCCTTGCATCGAGAATGCAACTTCGCTTGCTTGTTTGTAGTTTTGGATTGCTTGAACTGCAATCTTGTCTATTTCTTCGTCTGAGGTATCTTTAATATAGTCACGCCACAATGATTCGGCATTGTTCATCAACCAAACTGAGTCCTTTCCAAAATACGACAAGGGATCTTTTAGTTGGGAAGAGCGGCATGAAAGCGCATTGAATAGTGTTTCGACTGACTGCGGCTCAATTTCCTTGACAATTGAATCGGGATTGTTGATCGAGACAAGATTCAAAGTGGTTCTGTCTATTTCGAAATTGTTATTGAAGTGAGACCAGCCTCCATAACCATCTACAATCAATATTTTATCCCAATCTGTATCAGCATTCCATTCTTTTTGGCAATACACTTGCGAAAAGTTCAAAATGAATATTGATAGCAGAAGGTTTCTCATAATTGTGCACAACGTACACAGTGTATGCCACGGCCAAGGGCGGAGCCGCGCGGTAGCGCGGTGAGCGGGAGGCTTTGTGTGTGGCTGGGGTATAACACCGTGTTGTGTGCAGTTTTTCTTTGCCCCTACTTCTTGCCTTTGCCCTTTGCTTTCAGAGCTTTCCTCTTCTCTTGCTCTATCTTCTTTATACTTTTTTCAATCGGCAGATCCTCAGGCATTGTTCCACCAAGCTCTTTAATTGTCTTTCGCACCTTTTTCCCGACTTCGTAGTGAGCCTTGTTCGCTTTCGCTTTTCCTTTGATTTTCTCTCTCTTTAACTTTTCTTCAGTTTGGGTAGCACGGAATAGATTTGCCGCTAGTTCTGTACTTCCCATATGGTCAAGGATGCTCTCACTCTTTTTCAGTCCCTTTTTAGAATGAATGTCCTTTGCACCCAATCCATTGTAAAGGCCCATATAGCCGTGATTTTGAAAAACGGCATACTCCCATGGCTTGATAACACCCGCCTTCTTTGCAGCATCAGCTAACTGCTTGTTGTGCTCGGCCATTTCTTTGCGAAGGAAAAGGCGCTTATCTTCCTCCGTAGCTAGCTTTTCGAACTCGTCCTCAAGGACTTCCTGCTTGCGGGTTTGAAAAGCAAAGTAAGTTTGACCTAATGCTACTACCTCTTTGGAAGGATTTGCATTTTGGACTATTAGATAGCAAGCATATCTTGTCAAATTAATGTCTCCAATATCTCTTTGAGCTCCTGACCCAATTTGAACCATTTTCTCCACTCGGGGAAAATGGTCAGAAGGCTCTTGACCAGAGTTGCTACAAGCTTCTTTGGCTCTTTTTACAACATTCATGAACTTATCCCATTTCAGGTAGTCCAAGACTTTGTGAAATTCACGGGCACTCCAATACTCTTGACCTATTTCGTTTGTCCTCTTTATTTCCTCAAATAGTGAATTATCTTTCATAGCCTTAAAATAAGAATTGCGATTGGCAAACGAGGAAGTTGACTAAGAGTTTTCAACCTCTTTCAAGTTGCTTACCGGCAAAGGTGCCATAGCCTTTTCCAGATACCTCTCCTGTAAACCGCCCATTTTTAGGACAAGGTTAAATTATACAAAATACGTTAAAGTCTAGTTCCAACTCTCAGGGGCTAGCCCCTGAG
>CAYSDH010000154.1:0-2630 GCA_964429805.1 uncultured Flavobacteriales bacterium | reverse complement strand
CTATTTACCCGTCCAGAACCACCGCCTGATGTCGGTATGTCCGTGTTCCCGATGTAAGTCCACGTACCAGTAATAGACTTTTGCAGCGGATTAGCCAGCTTGTATTCTTTGAGGGCTTTTTCAGCCGCATCTGGCGTAAAACGCTCACCGCTCGGGTACACGCGAGGCTCCATAAAATACTCCCAACGCTTAAATTGCTTAAACCCTTTGCCCTTTGTTACCTCTTTGTTTTGCCAGTAAGAGTTAAACTCTTGCTGTACTTCATAGAAATTTACGGACTCATCTTCCATCATTGATGCCCAGTCTTGCTGGGCGCTAAGAAAAAGAGGAACGAGAAATAGGGGTATCAGTAGTTTGCCTGACATAGGTGCTATAAGTTGAATTAATAGGTGGGTGTTGGTTAGACGGATTACTCAAAAATATGGCTCAAGAAGTCTTAAAGCAATGATATTGAGGCAATTTCGACCATTCTGGTCTGAGGATCTATAAATCCGCCATTTCAGGATACATTCTCGGATAGATGTGATGCTCTACCGTGCCTAAGTCAGCACTAATCTCTGACCAAGAGTCTACGTCAAAGCATATTTTCACTCGCGCACAGGTAACCAAATCTGTATAGAAGCTATCGTCTAAGTACGAGGCAAATGATGAAAACGTAGGGTTGTGACCAAAGAGTATAACCGACTCAAGCGAGTCATCTAGCGTATTGACAAGTTCCAGTAGTTCAGATATTATTGATTCGTAGATGAGTTTTTCTTGTCTAATCTCAGTCACATCCGTATCGAGCGCTTTTGCAAAATACTCAGCAGTTGAGATGGCGCGTTTTGCGGGACTTGAAATGATGAGGTCAACGGACTCTTCATTAGCGAATTTTTCAGACATGAAGCGCGCATTGATTTTGCCTCTCGTATTTAAAGGCCTATCAAAGTCGGACAAGTTCATGTCCTTCCAACTTGATTTTGCATGTCTATTGATGAACAATGTCTTCATCCTAAAATCACTTTCTTTAAGCACTGAAAATTACAAATTGGCTCTGCGGTGTGCAACAAGCCATATATAACCATTTTATAGTAGTGCGATTGTGTCTCATAGCGATCAGCGGTATGTCATAAAACATTGTTTATGAGAAAAAAGATTTTAATTCTAGGCTCTGGAGAGTTAGGTAAAGAGCTGGTTATTGCGCTCAAAAGGTTGGGTGAGCATGTGGTGGCGTGTGATAACTATGCTGGAGCGCCAGCCATGCAAGTGGCCGATGAGTTTGAGGTGATTGACATGCTGCATGCAGAATCACTTGATGCGGTTGTTGCAAAGCATAATCCTAAACTTATTATTCCTGAAGTAGAGTCGATTCGCACCGAACGGTTTTATGAGTATGAGCTACAAGGCTACACAGTAGTGCCGTCTGCAAAGGCAGCCAATTTTACCATGAACAGGCGCTTGATTAGAGACTTGGCCGCGAAAGAATTGGGCCTAAAAACGGCCAATTACCAATATGCCACAGACATCGAGTCGTTTAAGCAGGCCGTGTCTGAGATAGGTATGCCTTGTGTGGTGAAGCCACTCATGTCATCAAGTGGTAAGGGGCAGTCGGTGTTAAAAGATGAGTCACAGATTCAGACCGTGTGGGATTACGCCATTGAGGGTAGCCGTGGTGATTTGATAGAAGTGATTGTAGAGTCCTTTGTAGATTTTCATACTGAAATCACCTTGCTCACATTGACGCAGAATAATGGTCCGACCCTGTTTTGTCCTTCGGTAGGACACAGACAGGAGCGAGGAGACTATCAAGAAAGTTGGCAACCCTGTGCCATTAGTGAGGCTGATGAGAAAGAGGCGCAAGAGATGGCGGCAAAAGTTACTGCGGCTCTGGGTGGTGCAGGAATATGGGGTGTTGAGTTTTTTATTGCCAATGATGGGGTGTACTTCTCTGAACTCTCTCCACGTCCGCATGATACTGGAATGTGCACCATGGCCTCTCAAAATTTGAGTGAGTTTGAGCTTCATGCACGTGCTGTGCTGTCTTATCCCATTCCTGAAATACAGCTTTTAAGTGCTGGCGTTAGCGCAGTCATCTTAGCTACTCAAGAGAGCCCATCGGCTCCGATATTTAGGGGCATTGATAAGGTACTCAAAGACCCGCAGGCTGATGTCAGAATATTTGGAAAACCAAGTGCCCGTCCGTATCGCAGAATGGGGGTGGTGCTGTATAAAGGGGAGAATGGAACTGACATGGAGCAGATAAAGAAGAGAGCGGTTGATCTGGCTTCTAAGATTGACATGGAGTATATTTGAGTGTTGTCGATCATTCCGATAGCAACCAGAGCGTGACGAATAACTACGGAAAACCAGAAGCGATAAAGAGCTAGCGGAAAGCCCAACCCACAGCAGGCACATTTGAGCTCGCCAAACACACGAAGCAAACCCTTCTGAGCTCAAAAGAGCCTGCTCTTCCAGCCCGCCTATGTGTAATTCAGTATATAAAAACACTGAAAAACATACATATTCTCTGCAAATTTCTATCTTGCTTGCCTAACTAAATCTTAAGCGGGATGAACCGAATTAAGGAAGTTTTGGAGTCAAAAGGAGTCAAGCAAACATGGCTGGCTGAACAGCTGGGGAAGAGCTATAAC
>CAYSDH010000153.1:526-2660 GCA_964429805.1 uncultured Flavobacteriales bacterium | reverse complement strand
ATTCTGACTAACGTAAACTCATGTTCCTGATAATGAAGGATTTGGAAAGCCTATATCATCGGGTTTGAGTTCGTATTTCTTCATTAGTTTCTTGACCTTTTTGACCATTCCCAGTTTCCTCTTTTGGTCAAGGAAGAGGTAGGCCTTCGGTGGCATGTAAGGTACCTTTTTCTTGATCATCGTCCAGATGATGACTCCGAGTTTTCTCGCGGTGGCACTTACTGCTGCTTGTCTTCCTTTCCTGTATGCAATACGCCTGAAGAAATCTGACAGATGAGTGTCCTTCAAGTTCCCTATCGAATTGGCGGCTTGTCTGAGTGCGATCTTAAGCCGATTACTTCCTTTGGGTGTGCGACTGCTGAGCACTTTGCCTCCTGATATCTTATTATTCGGAGCAAGTCGAAGCCAGGAGACGAACTGTTTGGAAGTGTCGAACTTATCAAACCCATCAGGCCCGATTTCACTCATCAGACTGAGTATTGTTGAATGGCTCACCCCTTCAATATCCATTAGGTCGACTCCTCCGAAATATTTGAATGCGACTTGATTGAAGTCTTTCACTTTGGGAGCATTCTTATTCTGTCTCTTGTGTGTCTTATCAGTGGTCTTGAGTTTCTTCAGCTCAGGGTTCTCCTTGAGGTATTTCTTGATGAAGCGATCAATCTCCCTATCACATTTCTTGAGCTGCTTCTGTAGGAATTGGTATGCCTCGAACTCTTGCTTGAGTCCGAAGAGATAGTCAGCTCTGTTGTTGCCATGCAGGGCTTTGGCAATTTCTTCTTCTGACTTTCGGCAGTTGAAGTGACGATGCTTGGCAAGTTCATATGGATTCAGATTGCCTTTGCAGATGTCCTCGATGATTTTCATTCCTGTGAGGCCGCAGACATCCTTGACCACGACATCCAACCTGAAGTTGAGGAACTTGAGATACTTCTGCATCTTTCTTGAAGTATTTGAAGCCTGATGGATCAAGTTGCTCCGCTGTCGACAGTATGTCCTTAGTATCTCCGTCTGCTCGTCTGGCAGGAAACTGCTGGTGAGAAGCCCCAAGGTGTGGAGTTTCTGTATCCAGCGTGCGTCTTTGACATCAGTCTTTTTGCCTTTGGCATGCTTGGTGAACTTCCCATTGCAGAGCACTACTTCGAAGCCGTGTTTGATGAGTGCTGTGTACAGGTTCTGCCAGTAGTCTCCTGTCGACTCCATCGCTACAGTAGTGACGCTATACTCCTTCAAATGGAGGCATAAGTTTTCATTGTCCTCGGCATAGACTCCGTGCTCCGATACATGTTCCATTGCTTGGCCTACGGCCACCATGTGAGATCTGCTGCCGACATCTATGCCTGCCGCATTTTGGTTGATGATCTCCATGGCGATTTTTTTCTTTCTTCCCATGATTTGTCATTTTATGATTAAAAATGACCCGAGGGAAATGTATCTTTGGATTGAAAATTATTCTGAACGGGGTCGTCTTGCTCTAACAAGATGCCACCACTGAAATTATCTACAAGTCCCGATAAAGTGTCGGGGCTTTTACATTTCGACCAGAATGAACGCACGGGCTGTTTAAGCACCATTTAAAGAACCGGCCTTGGCTCCAAGGGTCAGTCCTAATTTATCCTTTTTCAATTTTAATCCGACAGAACTCGATTCAAAGCTCATTCGTTAGCGGGAGAAATTAATCTCCGTGCTCGGGATGTGGGGAATGATACCTAACGTACACAGTGTATGCCACGGCCAAAGGCGGAGCCGCGCGGTAGCGCGGTGAGCGGGAGGCTTTGTGTGTGGCTGGGGTATGACACCGTGTTATCTGCTATTTTATTCACGCTATTGAGATATTCAGGTCGCGTCCGAGTCCCATTTCGATTAGCCGATGGAAGGTTGAGAGTTGTATGTCACTCAATCCACGTTCGATTCGCGAGATGTAACTCTTTTTCGTTCCTGTTTTGTCTGCGAGTTCCTCTTGCGTGAGGTTCGCTTCCTTGCGGGCTTCCTTGAGCATCACACCGAGTCGGTAGGCTAGAGAGTCAGCTTCATACCTATCCCGTTTTTCGGTTCCTTTCTTACCGTACTTTTTAACCAATATCGTCTCGAAGTCTGTTATGTTACTTGCCTTTGACATATCTCTCTTCTAAAT
>CAYSDH010000153.1:0-516 GCA_964429805.1 uncultured Flavobacteriales bacterium | reverse complement strand
CGTTCGGCCAGTTTGATTTCCTTCCTTGGTGTCTTCTGAGTTTTCTTCGAAATCGAATTCACCAACACGACCAAGTTCCCTTTGTCGAAGAAGCAGAAGATTCGCACGTTAGCATCTTTTGTTTTGACCCTGACTTCGAGAATCCCATCACTTCCAGTCAAGTATTTCAGATGCGATTTTGGAACGCGATGTTCATACCTGATAAGGTCGAGTGCGTGTTCAATCTTTTCCTGAACCCTTGGATTCTGTTTTTGATAGAAGTCAATGAAGTACTTCTTGTACGTGACAATCTTTCTGACCACAAAACCAAAGTTAACTAATTAGTTAACCACTTCCAAATTCAGATATTGCCTCCTGGCCTTCGATAAGATTCGGTACACATAACGTCTACTCCAATATTCGATACATATCACGTCACGAGTCTAAGTCTACTCCAACTCACGCTCCCGAGCATTGCAGATAACGTATCTGAGATATGAACTGGGGCTCGGCAAGGCAGTATTTTCTTGACTGCCG
>CAYSDH010000152.1:0-2756 GCA_964429805.1 uncultured Flavobacteriales bacterium | reverse complement strand
TTGTTGTAGTCAACAAGGTGGACAAATAAAACTGCACGCCAGAGCTAGTTCACGAGCAAGTATTTGACCTGATGTTTAATCTTGGTGCCACTGAAGAGCAGCTAGACTTTACAACACTTTACGGCTCATCAAAGCAAGGGTGGATGAGTACAGACTGGCAAAAGCCAACTGATAACATCACGCCACTGCTCGATGCTATTATTGACGTATTTCCACCAGCACCGCATAATGAGGGGACACCTCAAATGCAAATCACGTCACTCGACTTCTCAAGTTTTACGGGTCGTATCGCGATAGGTAGACTGCTTAGAGGAACGTTGCAAGCGGGTAAGGAATACAGCCTCTGCAAGGCCAATGACGAAATTAAAAAAGTTAGAATTAAGGAGCTTCATGTCTTTGAAGGTATGGGCAAGGCGAAGGTCGAAGAGGTGAGGAGTGGAGAGCTTTGTGCCGTGATTGGTATCGAAGACTTCGAGATTGGTGACACCATCGCAGATATTGATAACCCTGAGCCACTGACTAGAATTAAGGTCGATGAGCCGACAATGTCGATGCTCTTTACGATTAACAACTCGCCATTCTTTGGAAAGGAAGGAAAGTTTGTGACCTCTAGACACCTGCGTGACAGATTGTATTTGGAGACAAAAAAGAATCTTGCGCTGCGTGTAGAAGAGACGGAGACGGAAGACAAGTTTAACGTATTTGGTAGAGGAATTCTTCACCTCTCTGTACTTATCGAGACGATGAGAAGAGAAGGCTACGAGCTGCAAGTAGGGCGCCCACAAGTGATTGAAAAAGAAGTGGACGGCAAGACGATGGAGCCATTTGAAACACTGGTGATTGACGTACCGTCAGAGCATAGTGGAAAAGCCATTGAGCTGGTGACTGCTCGAAAAGGAGACATGCTTGTGATGGAGCCAAAAGGTGATTTACAGCATTTAGAATTCCATATTCCATCGCGAGGACTCATCGGATTGAGAAACAACATTCTTACAGCCACTGCTGGTACGGCTATCATGACTCACAGATTTACAGAGTTTGGAGAAGTGAAAGGTGAAATCGCTACACGTCTGAAAGGATCTCTAGTATCCATGGAAGCAGGACAAGTGTTGGCGCACGCGCTAAACAGACTTCAAGACAGAGGGAAGTTTTTTGTTGAGGCCGGAGACCAGATATATAAAGGTCAGGTAGTTGGTGAGCATGCGCGCGACAAGGATTTGGACCTCAATCTGATTAAGGGTAAGCAGCTGACAAACATGAGAAAGTCAGGAACTGATGCCGCGACTAACATTGCGCCAAAAATTGACTTCTCACTCGAACAGTCGATGGAGTACATAGCCGAAGACGAACTGTTGGAGGTGACACCAGAGAACTTAAGGATGAGAAAAATTCCTAAGCCAAAGTCTATTCACGATAGATAATCAAGGACAAGGCTGACCAAATGACGAATTAAGAATTAAGAAGTCATTGACGTCAACCATTCCGTCTCCACTTAGGTCTTCGGGGCAGTTAGTACAACTGTTGCCAAAGGCAGAGTTAAACTGTATAAAGTCATTGATATCAATGAGCCCATCGCCAGTCATTTCTGATGGGCAGCCTTGTATTTCTTTAATAGAAAGGTTGTACTGCACGGCAGTAAAATCGCAGGAATCATAGTAATACGCATAGTAATTAGGAGCATAAAGGCCTAAAACGTAGGTATTGCCAGCTGCAAGATTGTGGAGAGTAGACACGTAATCAGTCACCTCTGGTTCACATACAATGAGGTTGCCGCTACAGTCATTTTCCAGCAGTATATAACCCACTTGCTCTGGAAATGCGATTGACCAGTCTAAAAAAGGATTAGAGATGGTCGACAAGGCTCCAACCAGAATCTCGACACTTCCAGAAGCTGGAGCATCAAAAGTGACCCAACGAATATCTTGCTCACCCATACATGATGTAGGATAAGTTGGCGTGTAGTCAAATGCAGTAGAAGTGAGGTACGTCTGTGACAGTGATGAGCAGGGGTACTCACAGACTGTAAAATTAGGTGCGTCTGAGCAGTATAAAAATTCTTGAGTTGAATATAAATTGCACGTTACTTCAATTGGCACCCAGTCTGTATAGGTGAGCGCGCTGCCACCAACTCCTGAGCAATCGCACACTGCGCGAATAGAGTAGTCATAGATGTAATTGTAGGCGTAGAACGGATAGGATCCGTAAAATAGGTCAGGATTTGGAATAGTCGTGACTCCTCCATAACCAGCAGAAAGTTCAAACTCCAAGACCTCGCAGTCTCCAGGTGCGAAGTTCCAGTTAATATAAGATTCGAGATTTCCGAAGGTGGCTTGCGAAAAATAGAACTAACCACAGTTTTGTGACATCAGTGCGGATGACAAAAATGTCATCAACAGGAGTAGGTATCGTGGCTTTGGTTTAAGCATGCGGATTCAAACTTTTTGGTTGTGAAGGCAGAGTTAAGTTAAGAATTTGATTAGAGGGTGATGATGGGTTGTGTTTAGGAGAGGATTTTGTTGTAGGGTGAATTGGTGTGACTAGGCATTATTTCGATTATAGACTTTGGTTGGGAAAGGCAGAGTTTAGTGAAGGATTAAAAACGATGGTGATAGGATATGGTAGAGGATATTTTATTGTGGAGGGAATTGTTTGGGGCTGTATAGGGGCCTTGTTTGTCAATCCTCAAGTTAACATAATATTAATTATAGGACAAAGCACGCCAGAGCAGTCTGTACCGTATGTCTGGATTGTCTCAG
>CAYSDH010000151.1:0-2825 GCA_964429805.1 uncultured Flavobacteriales bacterium | reverse complement strand
GAAACCATCAGAAAAGACTCCGCTTTGCTCTATCGCTTGTCAAAACATATGGGCTGAAGTCGCTGAAGAAAACAACCTGCCCGAAGGAATTTCATGTATCGTCAATGGTGACTATAAGGTCGGAGAGAAGCTTACTACCAATAAGAATGTACCTCTTATTTCTGCCACCGGATCTACACGAATGGGGCGAATTGTCGGAGCAACAGTTGCCGAGCGATTTGGAAAGTCACTGTTGGAGCTTGGTGGTAATAATGCGATTATCATTACTCCTAACGCTGACCTAGATATGACAATAGTAGGTGCCGTGTTCGGTGCGGTCGGTACATGTGGACAGCGATGCACGAGCACAAGAAGACTAATTATCCATGAGTCTAGGTTTGATGAAGTATCTGAGCGCCTAAAGAAGGCATATAGTCAGCTCGTTATCGGAGACCCGTTAGATGAAAACAATCACGTAGGACCGCTCATTGACGAAGACGCTGTGCAGGCCTATGAAAAAACCCTTTCTGCTATTACAGAGCAGGGCGGAGAGATAATCGTAGAGGGTGGCAGAATAGAGGGCTCATACGTGAAGCCAGCCATTGCTAAAGTGACTAATGACATGGCTATTGTACAGCATGAAACATTTGCTCCAATCCTCTACTTGATGTCTTACTCTGATCTTGATGAAGCCATACACATGCAGAATGACGTGCCTCAAGGCTTGTCTTCAGCTATCATGACTACTAACATGAGAGAAGCAGAGCGCTTCTTATCCGCAGAGGGGAGTGATTGTGGAATTGCAAATGTCAATATTGGTACCTCTGGGGCTGAAATTGGTGGTGCATTTGGTGGAGAAAAAGAAACTGGAGGCGGCAGAGAGTCGGGCTCTGATGCGTGGAAAGTGTACATGCGTAGACAGACTAACACCATCAACTATAGCACTGAGCTACCACTTGCTCAGGGTATAAAGTTTGACTTGTAGGAATCACGCCTTAGCTATCCCTTTTTTCACGTTTAGTCCATCAATGTGTCTATTTTGCGGCATGTTGTTTAGATTTTTTGTGGGCCTAGTTTGCTGCTCCTGTTTCTTTTCATGTAAAGAGGTGTCGCAATTAAAAGATGTTGCCAATGACACCACCCTGCCTAATGGTGCGTGGCGTGCAGTTTTAGACCTCACAGGAGAGCTAAATCCAGAGGGGGTGGAGCTACCGTTTAACATGCAGGTGTATCAGAAAGATGGTGCAACCTTTGTTGACGTCATCAACGCTGAAGAACGGATTACGATTGACGATATAAGGGTGGTTGGCGATAGTCTTTATTTAAGACTGCCTTTGTTTAATTCTGAAATACAATGCGTGTCACTTCCCAACGGTCAGCTTCAGGGTCAGTGGAAGAACTTTAACAAGAAAGATTATGCGCTACCCTTTCATGCGGAGCCTAATCAAGTACACCGATTTTGCGAGAGAGAAGAGGGTGCTACTGCGCCAGCTATTCGAGGTAAATATGAAGTGCACTTTGGACTCGATGACGATGAAAGTTACTATCCTGCCATTGGTCAGTTTTATACAAATGACACGAATAACAGGGTTACCGGCACGTTCATGACCGAGACCGGAGACTATCGCTTCTTGGAGGGTAATTATTGTGATGGTAAGGTCTTTCTGTCTTGCTTTGACGGGTCACACGCCTTTCATTTTGAAGCCGATGTGGTGGGAGACAGTTTGACGAATGGCTACTTCAGGAGTGGTAAACATTGGAAAGAAAAATGGGTAGGAGTTAAAAATGCCAACGCCTCGCTTACCGACCCCCATCTAATCACTAAAATAGTTGACAGCACAGCCATGAAAGGGCTTAGTTTTCCTGCTTCTGACGGGACACACTATGTCATTGGCGACAAGTCTCATGAGGGCGAGGTGACCATCCTGCAGATAATGGGTACTTGGTGCCCTAACTGTATAGACGAAACACTCGTTTTTAAAGACTTTTATGAGAAGTACCACGAACAAGGCCTCAACATAGTTCCCTTGGCTTTTGAGGCTCAAAAAGAAGCTGACGCTGCGCTGGCTGTTACTGACAAGCTGAGAGCAAAACTGGACCTTCCTTATCAAATATATTATGGAGGATACCGCAGCAAGACTGTTGCCCATGAGCGCCTACCTTTCTTAAGTAGTGTGTGCTCTTTTCCTACATCAATTATCCTTGACAAAAAGGGGCGTGTGAGGGATGTACACACGGGTTTTTATGGTCCGGGAACCATGGATTATTACGAGCGACACATTGAGAAAACTGAAAACCTCTTGTTGACCCTTCTCAACGAAGAGCTTTAGTTGTTTAGCTGCAATCGCTCTTCTCTATTAGCAATCTCCCAGGCTGTGTAAAATATGTGCTGAGCGATGACTGTGAGCTTATCAAACATGATCTTATCTACCGTATCAGTCACTTTGTGATAATCTTCATGCACACCGGTAAAATAGAACACTGCAGGCACATTATTTTTCGCAAAATTATAGTGGTCTGACCTGTAGTAGAATTTGTTAGGATCATCCTTGCTGTTGTATCTCAAGTCTAGCTTTAGTTTAGAATACTCTTCGCTCACTTTCACATTCACATTATGCAAGTCTTGACTCAAAAAATCTGAACCAATAAGGTATACATAATCAGTCTCGTTCGGATGGTGCTCATCCACACGTCCTATCATGTCAATATTCAGGTTTGCCACCGTGTTTTCAAGAGGAAAAACAGGGTTTTCTGCGTAATACTGCGACCCCAACAGACCTTTCTCTTCAGCTGACACATTTAGTACCAAAATACTGCGAGACGGGCCATTTCCATCTGCCTTAGCC
>CAYSDH010000150.1:0-2842 GCA_964429805.1 uncultured Flavobacteriales bacterium | reverse complement strand
ACAGAAGGAAGTGAGGGTGCATTCATCAACGACATGGATATTTCCTCCAGTGATGAGGTAGTGGTCTCGTATATACTAGTAGATTCATATAACGGTTCCTTGAGTAGTATCCGAAAAGCGGCAAGATTCAGCTCATCTGGTGAGCCGGACGAAACGTTCAGTGAAAATCAGATTTGTGATTTTGCACAGCTTGCTGCAATAGGCCCAGTGTATGCTTGGGACGGAGGTAATGTCACACTAGGAGGTTCTAGCAACTTAAGCGGACAAGTGGTCCAAACTACTCACCTAGGCAGTAACGGAAGCCCACTGACCTCATCCAATCAATTTTCTTGTGGTCTTTTCAGTTGGGATTATTCAAATTTCATCGATACGTGGAATGGACAGATTCGGGATTTTTACTTTTCAGAGGCTCAAAACAAGTTGTACTTCATGGCCGGACTTTTTGGCTCCAATAGTAGTAGTGGCGTTTTTGTCAGCACGGTAAACTCTTCACCTAGCTTCGCCATGGAGCTTGGCCCATTCAGCGAAACAGAATTTGGGTGGTTCATTGGTGAAGAAGGCACATACAGTGCGATGGTGGTGCAAGATGATGGCAGTGTCATAATGGGTAGAAGATCTGGACCAGATGAAGTGGCTATCCTTCAGTTCATACGTGTACTGCCAACTGGATTAGTCGACCTTTCTTTTGGCGATAATGGTCTTTTTGAAATTGACATTGAGCCAATGGAGGGTGAAATACTTTACGAAATGTATATTCAGCCTGATGGCATGATTGTGGCTAGCGGATGGATGAACAATGGCACTGAGAACTCCTTTGTTCTCAGGTTTGATCCAAACCTGAGTGTTGACCTTCCTGAAAATTCAACCGAGGCAATTAAGGCCCGAGTTTTTCCTAACCCTGTTACTCAGGAAACTAAACTTCAGCTAAATTTGCATTCGGCCATTGGTGACCTTCACATAGGAGTATATGACATACAGGGAAGGTTGATGCATGTGGTCGCTGACCTCGATTTAATGAACAGTGGACGGCATGAATTCCCATTGAACAGGGTCTCGGCATTTGACAGCGGAGTTTATTTAGTCAAGGTTTTTAGTCCTAACTCGGTGGTAACTCTAAAGCTAATAGTAGAATAGCAGAGTGACTGAAAAACTCGCTAGCTCTTATAATATTTTAGGCTCAATTCATCATTAGAAGATATGCTCGGACGACACCTCCGAGACAGCGGGATAATGTCTATCTCTGTCGCTTTGCAAGTAGCCGTTGTCTGACCTTAGTGAACACTTTTGGTAATGTGTTTATGGACTGCAAGCCCATCTTGAAGAGAGTGCTTTTTAGTTGACACTAGTTAAGCGGACTGCAAGCCCGCTAAAGCTGAGCGGATATTCACATTTAGCAATGTGTTTAGACGAGACGTCCAAGACAACGGACGATTTCAAGCCTGAAACCGATAACCTTTGACTAAAAACTTCAATCACATAATAGTCATCTGCCACACTTTGAGTTGCGACTTCATTTACAATTGCGAGTGCTCGGTAAAACTCATTACATGCAAGTCTAATGGCGAGATAGGGCATTAAGGTTGAAAAAAGAGTAGCTCAACGATATGTGAAAGTTACAAAACAGCAACTAAATTCTATGTCCAAGGAATTTTCTCATTTTTGGATTCGTGTAAAGTATAAGATAACTATGGAAAGAAACAACTCAAGCCCTGGAAGTCGGCTGATTAGAGCCAACTTCGACAAAGATTCAATTACAGTTTATCAAGCGTTTAACGAAAAAATAGCCTTGTCTGCCGTAGAAGCTCAAACATTCGTTTCTCCTCCTTTCAAAATGGAGCGAATGACGTGGATAAAACCTTCTTTTCTGTGGATGATGTACAGAAGCGGATGGGGAACTAAAGAAAATCAAGAATGTATTTTGGCTATTAAAATAAAACGTGAGGGGTTTGAATGGGCTTTAAAAAACTCTTGCCTATCACATTTTAATAGCAAGATTCACTCTAATCATGAAGACTGGAAAAACAAACTCAAAACCTCACCAGTAAGGATTCAATGGGATCCCGAAAAAGACATTCTTCTTGAACCATTACCATACCGTTCAATTCAAATTGGATTATCAGGGATTGCAGTAGAAAATTATGTTTCAGAGTGGATTACTCATATAGATAACATTACTGATAAATCTCAAAGCATTCATCAGCTCATTATTGCAAATAAAATAAATCAGGCAAAAGATTTACTACTAACTGAGCAGATATATCCTTTACCTGATATTTTAGCTTCAAATATTAATTCTTATTAACTTCTTCAAGTTGGAAAGTGGCATTCTCCTTAATTATAGGATCATTAGATTCTCCTAATAGCTTTAGCTTTTCAACGGCTTCAGGTGAGTTAATTGAACTTAAAGCCCATATACACTTTTTAGCCAGAGCTCTCATATCATCATAATCAGGAACATTAACTGCAACATCATATAATTTATCTATACTACTTGGGTCTTTTATTAGTTCCAAGACACTAACTATATCTTCCTCAGAGGTGTGCCAATCTTCATCTAAAAGCTTTAACAACAGATTAGTAAAGTCTTTATCCGCCCCATCATTATGGATAACAGCAAGTGTATTAGCCAACCTCTTAGAATCCCTGCTTTCAATGTCCTTTTTTAACAATGACAGTGTTTCTGATTTGAAACGTAACTGACGACCTTTAGGAAACTTATCCCAATAGTTGTTGAAGTAGTCTGTTCTTTTCAACAACCCCGCATAGAAAGACCAAAAGTTAAACATCAGTTGACCAATTTAAAACTATTTATCCAAGGGTTAAACAAGTGGACATTAGACTG
>CAYSDH010000149.1:0-2973 GCA_964429805.1 uncultured Flavobacteriales bacterium | reverse complement strand
CTGAAAAACTATTGTATGTGCTATTACTTCTTTTTACAGCGGACTGGCCTAGTAGTAAGTATGAAGACTTATCGCTGGCCCGAGGAACGAGGGAGCTGCGATGTGTCTGAAGGAATATGAAAGACGATTGATGAATCCGTTGACTGAATTGAATCTACTCATTGAAATAATGACAGTCAGTACACAATGAAATTTTGTCAGCCGATTTGTTAATAGATGTAAATATTCCTGAAAATATTTCAGTCGATTCTGACATTTTTTCACACCCTATGTCCTCATTCTGAATTGGAACGCAACTTGTATTTGACCTCAGCGAATCAATAATTGTCGAACCGTCTGTCATGGGCCACTCGTCCATGTCAGACACAAATCTGAATAACAATGGAAATGGTAAAATGGCAGAATGGCAATGCACCTGCGATCTCCAATTTGTTCGATGAGTTCTTCAATAAGGACCCATTCGAATCGCTGATTAGACGCAATGTCGCCTCTACTGCACCCGCAGTCAACATCCGTGAAACGGACACACTCTATCAACTCGAAGTCGCGGCCCCTGGGCTCAGCAAGGAGGACTTCAACATCGAGATCGATGACAACAATCGACTCACGATCTCCTCCGAGCAGAAGTCTGAGACCGAGAACAATAGCGAAGAAGGTCGCTACACTCGTAAGGAATTCTCCTACAGCGCCATGCGCAGGAGCTTTGTACTTCCTGATACGGTAGACAACGAGAAGATCGAGGCTACTTGCAAGGATGGCGTGCTCCTTCTGAGCATTCCAAAAAATGAGAAGTCCTCAGGGCCAAACACTCGGATGATCGAGATCAAGTAAGTATGTAATCGAAGGCAGATCCTCGACATGATCGAGGGTCGCCTCTCGGTTCTATTTCTAACCAATAAACTTTTTTGGTCATGGACGAATATTATTCGACCTCGACAGAAGAGTCGCGCCCGGAAAAAGGCAAGACGGCTTGGCTGAGGTCATTTGAATTAGACCAGAATGGAGAAGCGATCACAATCATCATCGAGGCAGATGGACTTCAAGGAAATGAGGCTACAGTCGATCTCTACCAGAATAAACTCAGGATTGGATACCTGAGAAGAAACGGAAAGCAGGTCATCGGCATCGTCACAGAAGAGTTCATTCTTCCTCAACTCGAAGGTGGAAGACTGATTGAGCATGGGTCAAATGGAAACGTACTATGCATCTCCATTCTCAGCAGAAGAAGAAGAAGAAGAAGAAGAAGAAAACCGAAGCGGGAACATCGCTTCGAACGAAAACAGAATTGGGACCGAATCTCCCAATGGAAGTCGAATTTAAATAGTAAAGAACAATGAAAACACTCAAGAAATATCTTACAGTTAGTCTGGTCGCGGTGCTCAGCAGTGCGATGACTCTTGGAGCGTATCTCTGGTACGATGGAGAAAAAGATGGCCGCACCTTCAAGATCGAACATGTCGAAAAACCGATCGCTCAAGGAGCTGCCCTCACTATGTATGGCGATGGGAGTATCGTGCCTTTGGACTTCAAGACACCGGCCAATGCCGCCATGAAATCTGTGGTGCACATCAAGAGTACGCAGACCAGTCAAGATGGCTTCACTCAGCAGCAACCGCAGCAGCAACTGCCGCATCCCTTTCGAGATTTCTTCGGAAACTCGCCTTTCGGCCCCAAGTTCGAGTTTCGTAGTCCTCGATCCAGAGGACCTCAACTTCGAACGGGATCGGGTTCGGGTGTCATTATCAATTCCGATGGCTATATCGTCACCAACAACCATGTCATCAACATGGCAGATGACATCGAAGTCACACTACATGACAATCGGAACTTCAAGGCAACTGTCATCGGTACCGATCCCACCACAGATCTCGCCCTATTGCAGATCAGGGCCAACGATTTACAACCACTATCGATGGTCAACAGTGACCGAGTCGAAGTGGGAGAATGGGTCATGGCCGTTGGAAACCCATTCAACCTCAACAGCACTGTCACAGCCGGCATTGTCAGTGCCAAGGGTCGAAACATCAATATACTCAAAGACAAAGGCGCGATCGAATCATTCATTCAAACCGATGCCGCTATCAATCCGGGCAACAGCGGTGGTGCACTGGTCGATCTCAATGGGAATCTGGTCGGGATCAATACCGCCATCGCGAGCCCCACCGGTTCGTATAGTGGCTATGGATTCGCTGTGCCAAGCAATATCGTGAGCAAGGTCATCGAGGATCTGATGAGCTACGGATTCGTGCAGCGCGGATATCTGGGTGTGATGATCAGAGGCGTAGACGGTAATCTCACTAAGGAGCATGACCTCGAAGTCACTTCTGGTGTCTATGTGGATAGTCTCCTTGAGAATTCAGCTGCCGCCAAGGCGGGGATTGAAGTAGGTGACGTGATCACTATGATCGATGGTGCTAGTGTGGCAACTGCTCCTGCTCTTCAAGAATTCATCGGTAGAAAAAGACCGGGCGATACGGTGGAGATTACTGTAGATCGTCAAGGAAAAGAAAAAGAATTCAGGGTTACTTTGCACAATAGCGATGGCAATGCCGCAATGATGGAAAAGAACTCGAGTGAAATGGTCTTGACCCTTGGAGCGACTTTTGAAGAAGTCGAAAAAGAGATGGCTAAGAAGCTGGACATAGATGGCGGAGTGAAGGTAAAAGACATCCGGCCCGGAAAGCTTAAGAAGCAGACCGACATGCGGGAAGGATTCATCATTACCAAAGTCGATGGTAAAAAAGTTGACTCAATCGATGAACTCGAAGAGTTGCTCGAAGACAAGGACAGAGGTGTTCTCTTGGAGGGAATCTATGAAGACCTTCCCGGAAGGTATTACTATGGACTTGGATTGTAGAAATAATGTTGCGATCGACATTAAAGGTATGTCAAAAAAGGGGTGTCATTCAACACCCCTTTTTGTTTAGATTCTATGCTGTGATTTTGGTGTAAAGACAGCCAAGTTTCCTGAAG
>CAYSDH010000148.1:0-3004 GCA_964429805.1 uncultured Flavobacteriales bacterium | reverse complement strand
ATCAGCGGCATTTGAACACCTCCAATAGACTTTTTTGACCCCTTCATGACCGTCACCTCATCGTCTTGAACCAGCAAGACATTTGACTTTGCCCCAGCAAATTCGACCGTGCCGTTGTCAGCGTCATAGGATATAATACTCATATCCATACCATCATTGTTACCCGAATCCTCTTGCTTTAATGACCGCCTAACCCCTTGGTCTAAATGACGCAAGATCTCTTTTGGCTCGACTATTTTGTCTTTATAGATAATTTGGTTTAGCAAATTATAACCCATCATACTCATAAACGCTCCGGGCACTCCATGACCAGTGCAGTCTACACAAGCCAAAATCTTTTTTCCAGCGTAACTTCCTAACCAATAAAAATCACCACTAACCACATCAAGCGGACGATTAATAATAAAATGATTTGGAAACGCTTTTTTCATTAGCGCTTCTGAAGGGAGTATGTTTTTCTGAATGTTTTTTGCCGCTTCAATACTGCGACCTATATGTTCGTTTTTAGACTTAATATCTGCAGAGCCTTTAATTAATTTATGTCGCAGCTCATCTTGCACATCAATGAAGTGTCTTGATAAAAGGAACACCAGGGAAGACAGTCCAATTGCGTTTAGCGCGAGTAACACCGGAGATAGCGTGCTGGCTCGTTCACCAACAAAGTAGTTTGCTTCCAGGTACGCAGAAGCGACAACGAGCAAAATCATAAATATGAACCAACGTATCGTTGTTTTTGATTCCAGAAAAGACATACTACCCAGTACCGCAAGAATGGACCATAACATCACGCAGCCGCTAGAGGCTATGCCACCAAGCATGAATTGAAATACAAAAGGAAGTGAAATACTCAAAAACACCTGCGATGCGCAGTGAATTTTGTGCTCTTTAGCGATGCTACAGAAATACAGGTTAACCCCTGTAAATACAATGTATGCAAAAGGCACTAAGGAGGCTTGGGCCAAGCCAAAACTCAGACTGATGAGCCCCCAAGCCAATGCTCCTAAAGACATACCAACTGACAAATAGACGAAAAAGAGCCTTTTGATTAGCTCTTTCTTTTTCATTCTTCTTTGCCTTGCAAACATCCATATGAGTGATTTAGGTATTGGTAATGAAAATTCTGCGGTTTGGGCCATAGTAACGTAGAGGTAATCTTATTCGCCTCATTAGGCTATAGGTACGTAAGAAAAAGTTTTTGGTTTCAATAAAATTCGGTAACGACTTGATTGTCAGAATGTACCAGGAGAGGCCTTATAAGGAGAATAACTAATAGCCTGAGACAAGATTGAAAGCATAGATTCTTTAATGTCTTGCTGCGGACATAGGCTATAAGGATTGTCGAAGTGCGTATTTTCTTTTGGATGTGGATTTGTTTTTCGATTTCAAGTTAGTCAGGTCAAGAAAGTTGCCCGTGTTTTATTCAATAATAAGCGGCACACTATCCAACCATTTCTTTTGATCCGTCCAGTGGACCGAGTACACGCCACTCGCTAATTCAGGGAGGGTTACTTTGAAGTCAAAAGAAGAATTGCTTCCTTGAATTGGTATGTCTTGTTCATGGACTTTCATTCCATCCATTGAATACACCGCGATGGCCGTCTGTCGATTGAGATAGGGCATTCGAACACCCAACTGCTCTTCAAATCGGATGGTCAATTGCTGTCCAAAAAGTATGGGATTTGGAAATACGGACATGACCTCTTGAAGACCGAGCACTTGTTCCTCCAAGCCAGTGATAAGGCAACCCGGCTCAAGACAGCCGTCTGTATCGACCCGAAGCATCCATACGTCTTGCGAGTTAAAGCCCTGCTGGAAGGTCTGTAAGAGCCAACCTGCCATGACATAGCCCGTGTCGGGCACCTCGACTATATCCCACAGCTCCTCATTGGCGATGGCCTCGTCTGCTGGCGCATGGTTATAGGTATGATACCAAATCGGATCTCCGGTTTGGGAATCGAATTTGGCCGCATGACCCGCATTGAGGCCGAACTCGTTTTTGCAGATGCCCACACAGACGATGTCACCATTCTGATCCTCGATGGCCGAGGTGAAACTGCCTCTTGAACCAATATTGCCCACAAGTGTCTCCCAGACAATTGTTCCATCTTCTTCAATTCTTCGCGCATATGCCTGCTTCTCTGTATCAGGAGGAGCACCAATCACTCCACGTCCTCCTGTTAAAATGAACTCATCGGTTCCGACCAATTCATGCAAGCGACAATAGGTGTCACTATATGAGGCATCTCCGATCACCTCATCCCACTCCTCATTTCCGAGTGAGTCGACCTTCATCAGATAGCCATCGGACCCCCATTGATCCACCCGACTTCCCGCTAGAAGGAAGCCGTCATCACTGGTCTGCACCACCGAGGTGAAGCGTTCGGTGTCATCCACCGGGTCACCATACTCCCGACTCCAGAGAAGATTGCCCAAGGAGTCGGTGCGCATTAGCAAGCCTTGGTTATTTTAGTCAAGAGTATCATGAAGAATAAACCCTGATAAAGCTAGACCTCCATCTGAACATTGATGCAAATTGTCAACGCCAGACCACCTGCCAAGGTCATAAGTCTTTGTCCATAATGTGTCTCCAACATCATCGAACTTCCACAGTCCGGGCATGAAATAGGAAGGATACTCTCTGACACTTGCCAAGCTCAAAACACCACCATTGTTCACACCAATGGCGTGGGGCCCAATTCCTGAGCCGAATTGCTGTGTGGTGGGATCTCCATAAAGGATGGCTTCTTGCTGTATGCCATCCAATCCGACTTGGAGGTAGCCATACTCGAAATTGTTGAAAATGGAATCAGCAGAATAATAGATACACTTCAGGAGAGAGTCCGAATACACAAGGCTATAGGCTGTTTCTACCCGCCAATAGTCGTCATTGTTATAATTCACATGACCATAAAGACCATTCCAGGTCTGCCCAAAGACAAAAGCGCATGAAAAGAAAAAAGCGATATGGAGGAGTACGCGCATCAGTGTTATGTTGCAGTATATT
>CAYSDH010000147.1:0-3110 GCA_964429805.1 uncultured Flavobacteriales bacterium | reverse complement strand
TTTGGACTGCTCTGGGTCACTACTCCAATTCTCGCAGGCTCACATTAAGCATAACATACATATATACGCTATAGCGTATATATTCCTATCAAATTTAATCAAAAGGAAGCAAGACGGTTGGCATGTATTTAGCACAGCGTAATCCGCGACTTATTTTTATTTGTGGAATACACACCCAACCAAAAACCCAAACGCATTCCATCACACAAAAAGCGCTGCACTAAAAAAGAATGACACAAGAACGTGTCAAGGTAAGGTCACTTAGTGTGTGTGCCCTTCATGGTCATCATGACCGTGTCCGTCATCATGATGGCCGTGGTCATGACCTTTGTGCCCATGCGCTGGCTCATGTCCATGATCACCGTGGTCACCATGATCTCCGTGAGATGCGTCATGCTGCTCATGATGTCCATGTCCATGATCATCATGGCTTTTGTGCTTGTGAGGCATTCCTGATACCCAAAAGATGGTGGCTAAGGTGATGGCACCGACAACCATTAGTCTATTTTTCATAGCTGCAAATTAAATGCTTGTCTTGAAAAATGAAAAGAAGATTGAACAGAAAATCAACAGCGGACTCTTTACTCCCAAAATAATGCTGAGCCAATCACCTTGGCAGGGTTCCCTCCTAAGGCACAATTTGCCTCCGTCACTGACGATACCAGATGACTGCCTGCGCCTATAATCACTCCATCTGCAACCGTGACACCCTTAAGCACAGTAGACCGACAGCCGATCCACACCTTATCGCCAAAGAGGACTTCTCTATCTGCATTGACTTGCTCACCCTGCGCACTGTTGATGCGGTGAAAATCAGTATCCATAATCAGTACATCCCATGAGAGTAGACAGTCGCGGCCAAACACGATGCGCTTTCTGCACACAATTGACGACTCGGCATTGATGCCAAATCCGGCCCCTAGTTCCAAGCTACCAGCCACACTAATCTTACTACCATGACCAATGTCGGCACGCCCACCAAACATCACTTCGCCTGTCACTTGCCAAATGGCCCAAGAGCGCTTTTGGTCAAATATGCCGACATCACTAAATCCTATTTTAATCATTCCTCTTTGTCGCTCAGCCACTGGTGTGCTGATGGTAAGCTTGCCACCCAGTTTTTTGAATCGCACACGGTGAGAGACTAGAATAGGTAATCTGACGGCCTCAGAAAAAGGCAAATAATAGAAATTGAAGAGCAGCGTCTTTGGCAGACCAAGCAGGTACTTGACGTATATCATGAGTGACGATTTAATCTCGATTTTTCACTACTTCTTAACATAGGTTCGGCCAAGCCACTCGAATAAAGATATTTGTCCAAAGGACGGATTATTTTCAAAGAATGGAAAATATGGCAAGCAGGTATTCCATGGTCACTACGTTGGTTCATATGGGTCATCTTGTTGCGCCCCATAGTTGACAATCTCTACTTCCTTAAAAACATCTCTCCCTTGCTCTCGCCCGGCTACTGGGTAGGTTTGCTCACGCCTTTGCTATGCATTTATGCCATCATCACGCTCAAGAGCCCCAAGACTAGCAAGCTGGACCGTTTCTTTAGGGTCTGGGCCTTGTCCATTTCTATCGGCACCATGCTCATCTTTTTATTTGACCCGCTGACCTTACTCTCGTTTGAGTTTTTGATTAAGCTCATGTTACCCATCTACCTCTACCCTATGCTTCGCAGGCTGATTAGGTCTGAGCAGGACTTGCATCAGCTAGTCTATACATTTCTACTCTCCTTTATTCCCGTGGCATGCATTCTGCTTTTTGAAATTACGGTAAACCCTATTCGTGTCGAAGAAAGTCGTGGTATGAGCAGAATACAAGGAAACTTTGGCGATGTGGTGAGCTATGGATTATACATGGCATTTGGATTTACGGCCGTGGCCTATTTGTTTTTAAAAGGAACTCAAAAAAGCTTCAGGTCCTACTTACCCCTTCTCAGTGTATTGGGCATCTGCACGCTGGGCTTGTTTAACATACATCACGTAGCCTCTTATGCTGTGTTTGCATGTATTCTAGGAATGTTTATGATCTACATGATTGGGCATAAACGAGAGACAGGCTTGCTCTTTGTGGTCGTCTTGGCGGCTTGTTTTATCTTCTTGATGGGCGACACGGTAGAAGAACGACTCACACCAATTGTAGCCAAAGACATGGCCGTGTATGAAGGTGAAGCGGAGAGCGACCAACTCTTTCATGGTCGCATGGGTCGGTGGATGCACATGTGGGACATCTTCAGTTCACGGAACACAATCTCGCAGTTTCTGGGCTTCCCGTTTAATTTTGAATACTCCTATCATTTTGTAGGCATGGGGGCGCACAATGACTTTATGCGCTTGCTCTTTTTGTCAGGGTACGTAGGCTTGGCGGCCTACCTCATATACCTTTTTCAAGTCGCGTTGCGGGTGGCATCTAGAAACAAAAGCATTCGCTTTTTGGGCTACGCTGTCTTGGTCGGCACGGTGCTTTACTCTGTGAGTGTCACTCCTACGTTCTACGCTCCATTTATGTATTTCGTGATCCCTGTGTTTGCTTTTCTAGCCATTCAGGAACATAAACCAAGACATGCCTGACACGCCACGGATACTCATTTTTGGAAAATTGCCGCCTCCCATCATGGGACCTTCTCTGGCTACTCAGCGCATTCTGAAGTCTTCGCTCAACGATGATTTCAAGCTTATTCACCTCGACACGGGTCTCAATAAAAGCGTGTCAGACATGGGCAAATTCAGTCTACAGAAGGCTTCGCACATTTTAAAGAAGTACTGGAAGACGGCATCGCTCCTGAGAAAACATCGGCCAGAAGTGGCCATTCTGCCCATAGCACAGACGAGTATGGGCTTCTTAAAAGATGCTCCGTTTATACTGCTGTGCCGCTTGTTTAGATGCAAAGTTGCGGTGCAGCTGCGCGGGTCTGCTTTACAAAACTGGCTAAACAACAGCTCCATATTGACCAGACGATTCTTTAGGTTTTGCATAGGTCAGTGCGCGGGTGCCATTGTCTTGGGCCAAAATCTGCGGTATTTGTTTGAAGACTATTTTGACCCTAGGGATATCCATCTCGTTCCTAATGGCGGAGATTACTCAATCCACGAGCATCCAAAAGG
>CAYSDH010000146.1:0-3146 GCA_964429805.1 uncultured Flavobacteriales bacterium | reverse complement strand
ATTGGAAATTGAGCGTTGGATATTGGACATTGCCTTTCTGTTCAATGACGAATGATCGACATCCAATGATCGATGATCAGCAGTTATGGACATTAATTCACTTCTTCGCATTTCGTTCCGCTGTTTTAATGCTCTTGTAGAAAATTGGAATCAACTGATTGACTTCTGATAGAGCAGCTGGTAAACCCTCCGGACTCTCAATACTTTTCGCCTTTTCCATCATTCTCAAACAAATTCTGGTTTCGCGTAATTCCTTCAGTATGATCTTCATCTTATGAATGAAATCTCTGCGTGACTCTGCGGCTTGTGCTTCTCCATAGATTAAGGCAGGAGCAGTAGCCGATCGGATGACTTGTCCACCGAGATGGGAGGCACCTTTGGTTGAAGTCATGCCATCGACCATATCGATAGTCGAGACTCCGAAATCTTCGAGACGCTCTTCCAGGTCATACATCGCTTGAGGTTCTTGGACCTTGTCTGGGTCACTCCACACTATGTGATACTCATCTGTCATAATTACTTTTCATTTCGACAACCAAAATTCAATGCGCGACATTGAATTCAATAGTTAAATCATGTATCAAGAAATCAGGGGATAGGACAGACCTCGATGCGACTCAGTCGCTTCATCATCTTTCCCAAGTCACTGACTTGAGTGGGAGTTAGCACCTTCTCTAGCGAGTGGTTGCTAAGACATCATGGGGCCCATCCCTCCGTCTTTCTTGATAACGGGGCAAAGATGCACAATTCTGCCTAATTATGTCAACAAGAGTGCGAGCATTCACATAAAGACGTAATTTAGAGCTCAATACCAAAAACCAATGCTATGAGAGACCAGTTTTATTTGACCATTTTTCTTGCTCTTTTCTTGAGCACAACAATCACTGCTCAGCACGCTCCAATAATCACTGACGTTCCTGATAATCTCATTCTGACTTGCGCTGATGACCTGCCTGTGGCTATCGACCCGACTGTTATATATGATACCGGATGCGCGCTCGTGAGTGTGGAGGTGATTGATACCGAGATCTGCGCGGCTTATGAAGAGTACGAAGTATCCATGCCTACGTTTTTAGACCCAGCCAATGAATTTGGCTTGTTCCTAGCTAATCTGCCTGGGGGCCTAACGGATAAATATATGTGGGACGATGCGCAGTCTGTGCTGTTTGCTTCTGACGAACACGTCTATATGTTAGGAGAAGTATTTAGCCCTATTGATCCGACAGTTCGGTTTGAAGTGTTCCATGCTTTCGACCAAGGACTTGACTGGGATCAATGGAGTAATCTTTTGACAACGCCTATGCCTGCGACTTACCGCTCATATAAAGATGATTCTGGTCTCGCAGTTGCTGGTGGAAATCTATACGAAGATTGGCAATATTATCTCATGGATGCTTCGAGCTCGTACATATATGGCTTGGAATCGAGAGAAGGAGATGCTTTGACCGTATCGCATGCTCCACCAAATTTGCTTTACGGTTTTCAGATGGGTCAAGCCGCCAATACGGTAGACGATGGGTTTGGGTGCAATGTATGGGGCATCATCGATGGTGCTGTTGAGGGGGCACCGACCAGTTCTGTGCATACCATGAATTCAACTTTGAATCTCGCAGGTACCGTTGGCTCACTCTATTGCAGCGATGTTGTTATTCGAACATACAAGGTGACCGACAGTTGTGGAAACATCAGTCAAAAATCTCAAGTCATTCGATTTACTGGGGGCAATTTTCCAGGTGATATGAATGGAGACGGAATCGTAGATGTCACAGATTTCTTGAGCATCAATACTGCTTGGGGCGCGTCATGCGCTGGTTGTCCTGAAGATATAGATGGCAACGGTATTGTTGATATCAGTGACTTCTTGGCGTTCAACTCCTTACTCTCAGGCGTATGTAACTGAAAAAGAGTGTTTTGCACTTTTTTCTTTCCTGGAATTAGATTGAGTTTTTCTGAAGTTATCCTCTCTAGAAAACAAACTTTCCCACATGGTTGTATTATAGTGTAGGGAGTGCTAATTTTGCACGCGAATTTCAAAAGACATTTAAAGCGATTCTGATGGCTGATAACGTAGGAAAAATAGCACAGGTGATTGGTCCTGTAGTAGATGTGAGTTTCGAAAGTGGGGGAGCACTCCCTAACATTCTAGACTCTTTAGATGTGCAGTTGCCAGATGGTGGAACGCTCATCTTAGAGACTCAGAAACACATTGGTGAAGACACTGTGAGAACTATCGCCATGGATGCGACTGACGGTCTTACTCGTGGACTCAAGGTGGTAGCCACTGGTAGCCCAATCCAAATGCCAACAGGTGACAAAGTAAAAGGACGCCTATTCAATGTAGTAGGTGAAGCCGTTGACGGTATTGGTGAAGTATCAAAGTCAGAAGGTTCTTCTTCTATTCACAGAGAGCCACCGAGATATGAAGATCTTTCTACATCATCTGAAATCCTTTATACAGGTATCAAGGTAATTGACCTGATTGAGCCTTATGCTAAGGGTGGTAAGATTGGTCTCTTCGGAGGTGCCGGTGTTGGTAAGACTGTACTCATCATGGAGTTGGTAAACAACATTGCCAAGGCATATGAAGGACTATCAGTATTTGCCGGAGTAGGTGAGCGTACGCGTGAAGGAAATGACCTACTACGAGAATTTATCGAGTCTGGAGTAATTGACTACGGTGAAGAATTCTTGCACAGCATGGAAGAAGGTGGATGGGACCTGAGCAAAGTAGATAAAGAAAAGCTCAAGGAGTCTAAAGCCTCATTGGTATTCGGTCAGATGAATGAGCCTCCAGGGGCGCGTGCTCGTGTAGCACTCTCTGGTCTTACACTTGCAGAATACTTCCGTGATGGAGATGGCAAAGGAAAAGGAAATGACATCCTCTTCTTTATCGATAACATCTTCCGATTCACTCAGGCAGGTTCTGAGGTATCAGCACTACTTGGTCGTATGCCTTCTGCCGTTGGATATCAGCCAACTCTGGCCACAGAGATGGGACAGATGCAAGAGCGAATTACTTCTACTAAGAAAGGGTCAATTACATCTGTACAAGCGGTTTATGTACCTGCAGATGACTTGACAGATCCAGCACCAGCAACAACGTTTGCTCACCTTGATGCAACAACAGTACTTTCTCGTAAGATTGC
>CAYSDH010000145.1:0-3232 GCA_964429805.1 uncultured Flavobacteriales bacterium | reverse complement strand
TATGGCCCTTGGGGAATGCAAGTGCGTGAAGCACGTTCAGGAGAATCTTACGGTATGGTAAACTCACTTCATCAGCATTTTGGTCTAGCTCAAAATACGGTGGTTGACAGCATTGTAGTGGACTGGCCAACATCTGGTATTCACCAAGTGATTGAAAATCCAGCAATAAATCAGTTTGTGACTATTGTTGAAAATCAATGCGTGGCTCCAGTGGCCATGATAGTAGATGCCAGTTCTGCAGTGCTATGTCCGGGCGGAACTTTAGACTTAGAGGCACTGACCGCTTCTGGACAGTCTTATCTGTGGTCTACAGGAGAGTCAACACCTATGATTACTGTTACAGATCCTGGCGTATACATGTTACAAGTCACTGATGATGTTTCTGGCTGTGCGGCCATTTCTGCATCTGTTTCTGTGATTGTCGGTCCTGATGAGACTCCGTCTATCAGTGCAGATGGTGATGTAGATTTTTGTGAAGGCACATCTGTCGTTCTGACCTCTTCAGAGTCTAGTGGCTACTTGTGGTCTGATGGTTCAACTACTCAAAGCATTGAAGTTGTCGAGGCAGGAGAGTATACGGTGAGCGTAATGGGCTTGTGTCAAGAATGGACATCAGAAGTGATTTCAGTCTCTGTGCTTGATGCGCCAATGGATGTGCCAATGGCAGATGATGTTGTCATTCCTTCAGGTACATCAGCAAACCTTACTGCGACAGGATCTGGAAATGAATTGAGATGGTTTGATGCAGAAGTTGCTGGTAACTTGCTTGCAGTAGGCCCGACTTATGATACAGAAGTATTGGTCACAAGTACATCGTTTTGGGTAGAGTCGGTCAATTCATACTTTGGTGGAACAGCTGAAGGAGGAAGAGCTGACAATAGTCCTGATGATGGTCAATATCATCCTAACGCAGGCTTCTACTTGCTCTTTGATGCCGACCAAGATTTTATCCTCAATAGTGTAAAGGTCTATGCAGAAGATGAAGGAGAGAGAACTATACGACTAATGGATGATGCCGGTAATGAAGTGGCGACTTATACTGAAACTATTGACGCTGGAGAGTCAGTTGTTCAACTTGACTTTTTAGTTGAAGCTGGAACAAATTATAGCCTTCGTGGTACAGATGATCCAGGATTGTGGAGAGATGATGATGAGGATAATGTCAACTTCCCATACGACCTTGGAGGAGTAGGAAGTATCACAGGAACAAATGTCAGCCAGGACAATGCCGATCGTTTCTACTACTTCTTTTACGACTGGCAAATAAGTCTTCCAGAGCTATCATGCGCTTCGCCTAGAGAAGAAGTGATTGTAGAAATTGCAGTAGGTTTAGTCGAAGGAGATGCGTATCAGAATATCAGAACCTATCCAAACCCTACGGAAGGGGCATTGACGGTGGAGTTCGGTCACTCGTTGAACGATGTGCAAGTCGAGCTAATTGACCTCACTGGCAAAGTAATTCTTGCGGATACTTGGACGAAGCTTTTAGAAGGAGAGATGAAGGTGCTTGATCTTCAAGGACTCGCCTCTGGATCATACGTGCTTAGACTGATTTCTGAAGAAGGAATGAGAACTGAGAAAATAAGAGTGAAGTAAGTAACAAAGACTTTAAAGTAAAAAGCCCTTCCGACTTTCGGAAGGGCTTTTTTTTGTGACGTGTTTTTGATTACCAATTGTCTCCGTCAATCAGTCTTCCGGCTTTGCCTAGCAGAGAGCCTTCGCCCTTTGAACTGCCGCCTGCTCGCGGAGCCCTCATCAAGATACGGTCTGCTAATCTAGAGAAGGGGAGACTCTGCATGTAAAGCGTTCCGGTTCCTTTGATAGTGGCAAGAAAGAGGCCTTCACCTCCAAATATCATGGATTTCAAATTGCCCGCTCGCTCTATAGAATATTCCAAGCCAGGAGTAAAGCCGACAATACATCCCGTGTCAATTCTGATACGCTCGTTGTTTAGCTCTTTTTTAATCACGGTGCCACCTGCATGCAAAAATGCTTTGCCATCACCTCTCAAGCGTTGAAGTATAAAACCTTCACCACCAAAAAATCCGCTTCCTAGTTTCTTGTTAAATGCAATGCTGACTTCAGTACCATGGGCAGCGCATAAAAAGGCATCTTTTTGACAGAGCATTTCTCCACCTATCTCAGCCATGTCAAGCGGCACAATCTTCCCCGGATAAGGAGCGGCAAAACTTACTTCTCGTTTGCCTTGTCCGGTATTAGTGAAGTGAGTAATAAAGATAGATTCGCCAGTGATGACTCGTTTTCCTACGTCAAGCATTTTTCCAAAAAAGCCTTTGTTTGGTTGTGAGCCATCACCCATTTTAGATTCAAAGTCTATGCCATCTTCCATCCAGTTCATGGCGCCAGCTTCTGCAATGACAGTTTCATCCGGGTCGAGTTCCACAGAGACTATTTGCATGTCGTCTCCAAAAATGGTGTAGTCTATTTCGTGCGATTTCATGTGCGTTGGGTATTTGATTTCCTTAAAAATAAGAGTTACCTCTTAAATGCTAATCACCAACTGTATAATCGGAACGAAGGGAATATAAACGGTCAAAAGCCGTCTATTTTAGCTGTACAGATTTAAGAATTTGCTCTGCTTGATCAAAATAGGCGGCAAACTGAGCGGTCTCAGCAGTAAAGGTCGCCATGTATCCTACACCGTCTTTCATGCTCAGGTTTTGTAGGAATTTGTATTCTCTCCCTTGTGCAGTTCCAGTGTATACTATGGTGTGCAGCGGCTCATCATGTCGTTCGCTTCGGTCTGAGCTTATCAAGTTGCCATCATTTGTCTTGTTCAATATGATGTCTTCTTGTCTCTTGACATACGCGTCAAAGTCCAGCGAGTCAAGAGTGAACTCGTGCTGCAGGATGTTGATGTTTTCTAAAAAAGAATCCTGTGTGTCTGACTGCGGAGACTTTAGCATTAAAATCATTTTCGCATTAGCACTCTCTGTCAATACCCAGTCTGCAGGGTGATTCAAAATCAGCAAATCATTGTCGAGTTGGGTCCACGTATTGACGTCCAGTTTGTCATCACCAGTATGCGAAGCCGACTGACAACTAGCGAGGATGATTAATAGGAGTAGGGTGTTTAGTCTGTACATGCCGCGAAGATAATCTACCCTTTTCAATTTTAGAGTCAGTGTAAATTAATTGTCTTAATGAGTCTCTGCTGCTGCGCTCCTTCGCAATAGAAAAAGTAGGAGCTGTGCTCCGGTTTTTAAATCTT
>CAYSDH010000144.1:2978-3295 GCA_964429805.1 uncultured Flavobacteriales bacterium | reverse complement strand
TGTATATTTTTTTGACTCAATTTCACTAATATAGATTTCTTGAGATTTACTCTGACCAATAACTTTGAATTTGCATTTGATAGGAACATTACTTTTATCTCTTAGAATTGTTATAAGTTGAACTGGTTGTCCATTGTATTCCCATTTATACCATTCCGAATTGTATGGTTCAAATTCAGATTTGATTAATTCCCATTGTTTTTTGAGAAGTTCTAAGTCAATATTTTTTTCAAGAAGTTGAACATTAATAAAATTGGCAACTGGATTTAAGTCATTTGAAATTATCTCATTTTCTTGATTTTCTATAATAAAGCGAA
>CAYSDH010000144.1:0-2968 GCA_964429805.1 uncultured Flavobacteriales bacterium | reverse complement strand
TTACGGTTTAAAATGTAAGCTTCTGAACAGAATACACCATAACCCGAAAATGGGTCGAAAACAGTATCTCCTTCTTTAGAGTACTTTTCAATAAGTCCCTTTAAATCATTTGAGGGTTTTTTTCCCCAGTATTTGTGCATTTCGTATCTGTCTCTCTTTTGTTTCAAACCTTCTTATGTTTTCATTTCAAAGTTAATGTTTCTTTTTCGTTCGTTAGGTTTTTTCAGCTTGCAGGTAACGAGAGTCTGTGTTTTAACCCACTGTAAATTTTGGATTTAAAGTTAGTAAAGAGAAAAACAAGTCAAATGAATTTTTCAGATTTAATCTCATTCTGTGAGCCTTCATGACGAATCTGATGCTGAAAATGCCTAAAAAACCATTTTTCATGGCTTTTAGTCGCTCAATTAGTGCTTTTGGGTCTAAAATGGACGCACTTCTCCTTAGATTGTACAAAATGAACTGGATGTAAACCTCGCTCATTACGTTTTGTTTTCTGGTCATCAGGGTGTAGTCAAAGTGACGGTGCCTTTTAAGTGTTCCGAATTGATGTTCGATAATCTGCTGGCGTTCTCTGTAGTAGTCAGGGTTTAGGTTTACTCTAGTATTATTACGTTCAATAAACTCTGCGTATTCAGTTCTTTCTATGTAACGTCCGTTTTTGTTTTTAGTACATTCAGAACGGAGTTTACATTCTTTACAAGCTTTGGTCTTGTAGTGTTTTACGCGGTATGATTTTCTGCCGTTGAGCAGCTTTTTATTGTACCACCTTCCATTGGTTTGCATAACTTCTCCTGCGGGGCAGGTGTAGGTATCATCTGTTTTATTGTACTCAAAACTCTCCATGGCGAAGGCTGGGTTCTTCTTCATGGAGCTGGACTCTTTTGGAGAAAGGTAAGTGGTGGCATTTAGCTCTTCTGCGGCTAGTATTTCTCTTCCTGAGTGGTAACCTTTGTCTGCTATAACATCTATCGGTTCACCTTGTTGGTTCAGGTTTTTTTGACAAAGCTCTATCATAGGAGACAAGGCTTTGGTGTCGTTAACGTCACCAGTGTCTGCAGCTATAAGCATTTTGTGTTTTGCATCGCTAGCTGCTTGAATGTTGTATCCTATTTTGACACTGTTTCTTTGAAAAACCACAGCTCTAGAGTCTGGATCTGTGGTAGATATTTGACCATCTGTAGTTTGGGAGAGTTGTTCTTTAGCTGCTAGGTAATACTCTTTTTTCGTCTGTTGTTTTTCTATTTTCTTTTGGGTCTCAGTCCGAAATTCTTCGTCAAGGTCTGCTTCGTATTCTGCTATTTTCTGATCGATGTAGTCTAGATGCCTTTTGATCTTACGGTCGTTAAAATTATTCTTTAAGCTGTTTTGTGCCCTGATTTTAAAAGAGTCTATGGCGATGGTTTTGCCTTCAATGAGGTTCCAGTTTTTAAGCACCAACACAAAGTGACGAAACACATCTCTAAAGCCTTTAGCATTGTCTTTTCTAAACTTGGCTATAGTTTTGTAGTGAGGACTGCGACCAGAAGTAAGCCACATCATTTCTACGTTCACCTTACAAGCATGTTCTAACTTTCTGCAAGACCGAATACTATTCTGATAGCCGTAGAGATAAATCTTCATCATCACAGAAGGATGAAATGGCGGACGACCTTCTTTATTTAACTTGAAATAGGAGAACTGAAATCTTTCAAAGTCTAGGGTGTCCACAAAAGCATCTATGATTCTGGCCATAGAATCTTTAGCCACAAAATCATCCAAAGCCAACATCTGAATCTGATGCCTATCTATTCCTGAAATATGATCCATGCTTCTAAGATAAGAAGCACTCTAGTCTCATCTATTAATCTAAACTCGAGATATTAAGAAGTTAATGCACAGTCTGATAACGTAACATGTATATGGCAAGGAGCTTCTGCGGAACTGCGCGCAGCGCAGTGAGCGGGCTGGATTTGCGCGGCTCTTTGCTATATATCGTGTTAGCTGCTTTTCTTTTCTTCGCTTATATTATATAGCTTTTCTGAGTTTTTCAAGAGCAAGAACCTTTTTTTCCGGAAGCGGAATTCCTTGCTTTGCCAACCAGTGATGCTCTTCATTGATCAACATCTCGGCAAAAGCGAATTTTGAAACAGGGCCAGGATTCGCCCTTTCTTCACTCGTAACATGATGAGGGGCCTGAATGAATTCAACCTTTCCGGCATTAGTTGATTCCATCCAGATCTTTTGGCAATCATTCACCAAGGCATCAAACCCATCAGGAAACGACATTCCAGGAAATCTAGGTCTTGGTTCTTCTTTTTCTTCTCGCACGACTACTCGTAATTCTGAACAATACTCTTCAAAATCGGGGATTTTAAACCATGCTTTGAGAATCATTCTGTACAGAGGAGTATAAAGTGACCAGACAGTCCTGCTCATTTGGTTCTTGAATTTCATTTTGGCAAAATATTCAAGGAACGAGTAGACTTTTTCCAGCTGCCCGAATTCATCGAAAAAAGGGTTGATGAAGTCTTCAAAATGCTCATCCAGAACTTTTAAAGCCGGTAGAATCTCTTCTTCCTTCTTGTAGTGCTTCCATTTATGTCTTGGATCATTTGCTGACTTCCTCATGAAAGGGTACGAGTTGGTCGGAAAACCTGAAGAATCATCAAAATGAGGCCTTATGAGATCATCTACGATTTCGTATGAAATGTAACCTTCGATTCTTTCAGGAACCACTGGGCCGGCTTGATCAAACCATTTGAAAGCCACCAAATGATTCTTACCAACAGGGCTTTCATCGATGTAGTATCTTCTGAAGAATGACTTCTCTTTAGGAAAATCGACATGGCGAAATCCTTTCTCCTCCATCCACGCATCGTAATAGCGCTTGGTCATTTTATTTGTTACTCGCATTATTGATTGAAATTGCAGCTAACGTAACGAATGTATGGCATGTGCCAAAGGCGGAGCCGCGCGCAGCGCGGTGAGC
>CAYSDH010000143.1:2212-3336 GCA_964429805.1 uncultured Flavobacteriales bacterium | reverse complement strand
GGTATGAACTCTACCGTACAAACTTTATCAGTTTTATTGGCTGATTTCGAGTTAGATGGCTCTACGTAATACACCTTTTTGCCTTTAATTTCTTCGATTTCACTTTGTGTGCAGCTTTCTTTACTTGATCCGTTGCAGGAATTCAGAGCAGAGGTACTTGCAGCAATTAAGAATAGGCCTATGGCCATATATTTTGTATTCATGATTAATAAGTTATTTGATTTGAGACTAAAGTAAGACAGGATGTAGTTGTATTCTTTCCCTTTTATAGCCTCTAAGAATTAATGTCCAATAACTCTCACAATATCAGTCACATAAGACATCTCTTCAATCATTAAAAACAGGAGTTTACCCATCAACTGGTAATTGTCCTATCTCCTTCTCAGGAAAAACCCTCTTGTCCATTCTGACGTGATCATCTCTCTTTGGCCTTGTACAAAAAGATGAAAACGACATGAAGAATAATACGGAGTCGAGTACACTTATACCGCAGCGTATCCAATCATATATCGTCATACCTGACTTAAAGGGTTATGAATTTATTCCGTTCAAAGAATTGATGCATTGTGAGGGATGGCAGAAATACACCAAATTCCATCTCGCCTCTGGAAAGACCTTTGTCAGCTCCTATTGTTTGGGAACTTTTAAGCAGAGGCTGCTTGATCAAGGTTTTGTAATAACGCACAAATCTCATGTGGTCAATCCAGAGTTTATCAAACGGTACTTAAAAGAAGGTATTCTGTCTATGGTTGATGGTAGCGTTGTGCCAGTAAGCAGAAGAAAAAGAGAAGATTTCATCAATCAATTTCTGATCTCATGATTACCCTGACCTCTCAACTGACTTAGCAACCATAAAAAGGCATTAATCTACTCGGACTCCCTTCAATCAACCGTTAATCTCATGAAGGCCACCGACAGACCAATAGCCCCTTACCAGCAACTCACACAACTCTATTTTAACTCAATAAAACTCAACTACTATGAAAAAACTATCTACTTACCTTCTTCTTATAATCAGTATACTTTTTACTACTGATTCATTCAGTCAGACCCAATGTGTATTCTCTCCGAGTATACTTAACGTGACGTCAAGCACTGTCACCATGGATTGGCAGACTCTAGGC
>CAYSDH010000143.1:1102-2122 GCA_964429805.1 uncultured Flavobacteriales bacterium | reverse complement strand
TCGTCTTTGTTCGCTCAATCTGCAACGGACAAACGGACCAATATGCGAGTATAGGAGTTACTACTCCTCACTTAACGGCCTGTCAAGGCAAGTATACTGACTCAGGAGGTTTAACCGCTAGCTATGCTACTGGAGCAAATACTGTGCAGACTTTCTGTCCAAATTCCAATACAGAGGTTATCGAATTAAAATTCACTGATTTTGATTTGTTGAATGGAGACAACTTGGTTTTTTATGATACTCCAAATACTACAGCTGATCCAATCTCCATTAGTAACTTAATTACATTGACACCGCTGACAGGTACACCTGGTCATCCGTTTTCAGTTTTAGCTTCACAAAATGACCCAACCCTCGGTGGGTGTGTCACCGCAGAATTTACAAGCGGTTATGCTGCTGTGGGGCGAGGATGGGAAGCAGACATCACCTGCAAACCGCCAATAAACTGCTCGGTCACTAATTTTCAATGTCAATCTATCACTCCCGGAACAATCGATATTAACTGGACAGTCTCAGATCCTTGCGCTACTCTCGCACTGTATGTACATACAAGTCCAACACAGTCCTCGCCAGTTGTAGCCTTTTACAATCTGGCTGCAGCACCAGGCCAAACTACGGGTAGCTTTCAGATTCCAGGACTGACGAGTGGCACTAATTATTACCTCTATTACGCTGCTAATTGCACAGGTTCAGGAACTCCTAGATTTTCGACCGAGAGTCTTTCAAGCCCATATCAAATGGGGCAATGCATGGCCGCCTTGATACCACCGTGCGGAGGGAGCAGCACAGGAGTGAATTGGCCCGCAGATCTATCAATAAATCTGAGTGAGCTGAGCACCGCACCAGAGCCATCCGTCTCTTGCAGTGATTGCGCTGATGTGTCATTCAGCTATGTTGATTCGTATCAAGAACTTGGGTGCAATGACAACATAGTCAGAACATGGACTGCCGAAGGGGCATGTGGAGATGATCAGATTCATGTCCAAAACATCACCGTGAGTGATGACATAGACCCCATCC
>CAYSDH010000143.1:0-1092 GCA_964429805.1 uncultured Flavobacteriales bacterium | reverse complement strand
CAGATACTGTTGTTGGACCAGACTGGACACCTCCTCTTGCACAGTTAGATGATGTAGTCTATTATGATGAACATGGCGGCTCAACGGCCACCATAGAAGAGGTAATCATGCCTACTTCTTATGGACAAGTCATCATGATGTACATTGAAGTAACCGATGACTGTGGTAATACAAAAAAGGAATACTTCTCCGCCCATCAGACCTCTACTCCAAATGTGGTTCCTTTAATCTGCAGTCCAGACTCGTCTTTTGAAATTGGTTCGGAAGTTCCAACTATTGAGCCTGAAGCCATTTGCATGTGTGGCAACGACATTTTCAATCTCAGTTATACTGACAGTAATTCTGCACCTCAGATTGATGTGCCCATAGTGAGAACATGGACCGTCACAGACAATTGTGGCAACACAGGTAGTTGTAGCCAATCGTTTCAAGTTTTAGATAATACACCGCCAGTCATTACGTGCCCACCAGATGTTACTGGAGAGTGTGGTGACCTTGGTCCTTGGGGCACAGCAACTGCCACAGATAATAGTGCTGGGCCTATTACAATAAGCTCGATACAAACAACCAACACGTCAAATCCTTGTACTACTATTCACACCATTATTTGGACCGCAACCGATGCAAGCAACAACTCTTCAACGTGCACGCAAACCATCACGCTCCATGATACCACTAGTCCCACAGTAATTCCTTTGCAAGACATCTTTTTGGATTTTAGTGACCCGGAACCACCATATGTAGAACCCGTGGCTACTGATAACTGCAGCTCAGTAATAATAACCTTTCTGGGAACAACATTAGTAAGTAAAAGCGCATGTCACACAACCTTCAGAAGGACTTGGAGCATTGAAGACCAATGCGGTAATACAATAATTGAAACGCAAGACATTACCTTTTCTGACAACACACCACCAGTGATTATCTGCCCATATGACCTAGTTATAAACCCAGGAGACCCAATAATATTTGGCACGCCATCAGTAACAGACTATGCACAATTGCCAAGCGACATTATTTTAACGTTTGTTGACTTAACCAGTGCGAGTGGAAGCGGAACCATCTATGAGCGCGTATGGACAGCGGATGATG
>CAYSDH010000142.1:0-3461 GCA_964429805.1 uncultured Flavobacteriales bacterium | reverse complement strand
TATCTCAGAGAGGGTATAGTGACTGGCATTGAGGCAGGCTAAGCCATAAAAGAGGAGGGTAGCCGGAGCGACTAGACCGTAGAGTCCGTGATAGAGCAGGAGCAGACAGAATAAACCTCCAGTGGCAAGCGGTATCATCATGTTGACAATCATCTTTTTTGATGCTCTACTGAGTAGACTTTGTGAGGAGTTTTTTGCTTTGCGCCACGTGAGATACAGCGCACTGATGACTGCGCAAAACAGTACGGCAAGTCCGATGAGTGTTAAGTCTCTGGCGGTCTCATGGTTCATGACAAATATGTTGGCATAGGCCCAACGACTGGTGCTCACTCCTGCATTCATGCGCCAGTATGCCGCTCCACCTCCGAGCAAGGCAAATACGCCTGCAGCCACGCCAGACAAACCGCTAAGTGAGAGGAAGCGTGTGTTGCGGTCCATCATGGAGCGCATCTCTGAAATGTCTGATAAGTGCTTTTCTATATCTTGCATTCATAGTACTTTGAAATACAAAGTAAAGAAATTTATTTGTCACAAACAAGGTGACTTATACACGACAAGAAATAGGGACTTAGTTTTTGGTGATTTTAAATTCCACTCTTCGGTTCGCCTTTTGGCCTTCCTCGGTGTCATTATCTTTTAGGGGCAAGCTGCTGCCGTAGCCTTTAAACTTGAGCCTGTCTTTATCTACTTTCTTATGTAGTAGGTATGCCACAACGGCCTGTGCACGGGCATCAGAGAGGCGGAGGTTGTAATCTGCCTTCCCTTTATTATCAGTGTGGCCACCAACTTCAATCTCCATGTAGGGGTAGTCAAAAAGAAGATCGGCAAGTTTGTTTAGCTCTTTTTGAGACTCTGGCAAAAGGTCCGCTTTATCAAAATCAAAGTACACGTTAGTGAGCTCGATGGTCGTTCCTACTTCATACTTTACTTCTTCCATGGCCACTTCTTCTGTGGTGGCGCGTTCTTCCACTTCGACCATCACTGGGGCTTTGCTTTCGCGAGGCACCTCCGTGGCTGACTCATTGGCAAAGGCTCTTCTGAGCATGACATCGTCCATGTAGTAATAAGCGCCATCTCTTCCAGTATCAAGACGCTCCATCTGGGTGTCGTTGTCACTATAGAAATTCCCAATCATCAAGTATCGCTCTCCACCTTTGGCTTTAAATACGCCACTGACTTTTTTCCAACCCAGTATGCTTTGCTTAATCGGTTTTTGTGCATTGACCACCGGACTGATATACAAGGGATGTCTCGTGCCCGTATCATAGCTTTCTTCGCTCATGACTATCCCTATGTTGTTGGTCGCCTTGCTCGCTCGCCTAGAGAGGTTCACCCACACGTGCGCATAGTAGAGACTATCTGCCTTGAGCGGCTCTTTTAGTTGCACCTGCACATACTCGTGCCAGTAGGTGTCAGACCCACCTTTACCGTAGATTTTGAGTCCCACCATGTTGTCACCACTGTGAGTGGTTTGTTTTCCTTCGCTATGCTTTCTTGGGTGTGCCCAGCAGTCAGCGTCCGCGCGCTTACTCAGTAGGTCGGGCGTAGTTTCGGTGGGTGATGTCCAGTCAATCATCCAGCGATTAAACTTGCCCAGCCCTTGGTTCCACTTGCAACTGGTCCGGTTCACTTCCTCAAATCCTGGATTGGGAATTAAGTTCATCGCCTCCTCCTCAGGATTTGAACGCTGTAGGTTCAATTGAGAGAATAAGCTGCCCACACTTAAGAGTGCCACAATAAGTACTACGAAACGCATCATCGTCTTGTCATTTTTAACAAAGCTACTCTGCCCATGCGCTTCTTAGTGCTGGCTTGCCGAGTGATATGAACATTCAGTTATTAATGCAGAATACCGAGCTGCAGGCTGTTTACCGCATAAAACCAAGCAGCTATAGCTCGTTTTTACGCGCTCTGGGGTTTAAATTCTGACTTGAATTTTACAAGAAGTATCGCTCCTCTGATGACCATAAACACCACAAAGGCTAACCAGATGGCGTGGAGTTTCCAGCCCAGATAGTCGCAGAATAAGAGTGTCGGAACAAAGCCTAAGAGCGTGGCGATAATGAGGTTAATCATCAGAAAAGTAGAGCGGCCCATGCCTTTAAATATGCCATCAAAAGAGAAGGCCACGGCATTAATAGGTTGTGTCAAGATGACCATCCAAAACACTGCGTTAAACAATGTGTGTACTAATGGGTCGTCTGAAAAGAGGGTGGCAATGTGCGGGGCAAAGATGAAATAAACCAAGGCGAGCGAGCTGGCAATACCGATTGACATCCACATCAGTTTCATGCCAATGCGGTAGAGCTCTTCTCTGTTTCCTTCGCCCATCAGTCTGCCCGCGAGGGCATTTCCTGCATTGGCATAGCCATCAATAAAGTAAGCCGAAAACAGCCAGATATTATACGCAATGGTATGCGCTGCAATGTATTCTGCACCATACTCAGTGGCATATTTGTTAGCCATAAAGAGAGACAGGTACAAGGCAAGTACACGAATAAAGAAGCCTCCGCCCAACTTGAGCATCTGACTAAACTCAGGGTTGATGGTGAAAGTCAAAGAGAGATTAAAAGAGGTGTTTTTTAATAAAACTGCGGCAGCCAAAAAGAGCATGAGCACCTGAGCAGCGAGACTAGCCCAGGCAGCACCGGCCACGCCCATGGCGGGTATAACGTCTTCTATGCCAAAGATGAGCACGTAGTCTAGCACCAAGTTAAGCAGCGCACCAGCTATACTAATCTGCATGGCCCAAGACGTGTTTTGCAGGCCTCTGAAAATGCCAAACATGGTGAAGGTTGCCAAGACTAGCGGAAAGCCAATAGCCCTAATGCTGAAGTACTCGGCAGACAATCTTAAGATTTCGCCCTCTGCAGAATAAAGACTCAAAAGACTGGTCGCATTAAGTACCGTGATGCCATAGACGATAAGGCCCATGGTCATATTAAAGAAAATGGCTTGAGGGATGAGCGTCTGAATTTTCTCCAGCGTTTTTGACCCAAAGTGTTTACTCACTATGGCCGAGATGGCAGTCTTAAGTTGAGTGAGCAGCCACACGATAAAGAGGAAAAGCGAAGCCCCAAGACCAATTGCACCAAGTGCCTCTGTGCCCACTTTGCCGATCATGGCCGTATCAATCAGCGCAATAATTGGCTCAGCAATGCCCGAGAGAATAGCTGGAAAAGCAAGTCGATTAATCTCCTTGAGACTGATTTTTGTTTTGCCGCTATCTGCGCGGGGCTCCTTCATTTGGCGAATGTACTATCTAAATATCAGCGGCAGCAGGGTAGGGAGATTGGAGCTTTCAGGCTGGTCTATAATTGGTTAGATTTGATATGGATATATACGCTATAGCGTATATATGTATGTTGTGCACAAGTGACCAGCGTGTGCGAGACTCAAGTGTGACGTGACGGTTGCGGTGTGCGAATCCCAGAACTGAAAATTGGAGTGTGACGATTTTG
>CAYSDH010000141.1:0-3476 GCA_964429805.1 uncultured Flavobacteriales bacterium | reverse complement strand
CATATCCTCACTAGTCACCACATCATGGTGAGGCTCAAATGGTAAGTCTCTGTCTACTATGTTAAACTGCGCATCGAGTAACCCAGAGGCAAACAGTGTGTCTCCATCTTCTTCAAGAGCGATTAACCTGATAAATGCCACCCGCGAAGGATAGGCACTCGGAAACTTATGGCCTGCCTTGTTCCAGAGGTCTACATCAACTGTCAGCAGCTCATCACTACGGCTCAATTCTGTTAGATCAATATCTAAGGTGTTCTGTTGCAGCATTCTGTTTGTACGCGCTATAATTGTATCAAACTGAGACTCTACCGCACGTAGGTCGAGCGTATCTCTATTCTCCTTCATCATCTTGAGCATAAAGGAATTACCCCCAACTATATCATGTCTGAAAAATGGCGATTGTGGAGGCAAGAACAGCAAGTTTGAGGCGATAACGATATCCTCATCAACCCGAGTCATGTGACAGCCTTGGCACTCCACAGCCGTCTCGTCTTCTGCATTGTAGGCAGAGTTTAACCACTCGTGATAGGTGGCTTGCTCCACGTATTCTTCTCCATTAAGCTGACCGTCAAGTCCTACTGTCTCTGTGATTAGTGTATGACAAGATGCACAGACTTCCGACTTTTCTATGTGCTCAGAATACACAGGCACAAATCCTACAAAACTCTGCATAGGTCCAGCAAACGGATCCTCGTACTGCCCGTAAATAGTGTCTTCTACATAGGTCATGTCCTGACCTGAAAAAGTAGTCCCCACGCCTTCTGCCGATATCTGATGACAAGCCCCACACGATACTCCGTCTAAAGCGACTGAATCTAATTTGAGGTCTTCCATGGTGTAATGCGGCAACCCAAGGTGCATGGCATTAAAAAATCCTATGGGGGCATGACAATCTGTACAAGACGATTCTAACTCATCGAGCAACTCAGGTGCAACGAGACTTTCATGACTGACCTTTGCTCGCCAAAAGGGATCTTTTGCTGACATGGCCATCAAGGTTGCACGCCAGTCATCTACTACATTAATATCTTCTCCGGCCGCAGTCGTACTAGCTAAGCCCTGAATATCTGTACCGTGGCAACCATTACATTCTCCTACAGCAGCAAAGAGCGTATTGCGTCCAGTAATGAGCACACTATCATTGGAAGATCCAAAAGTTTTGAAAAGCTCACGCTGAGCCTCCGTATGAAACGAATCCTCTCTAGAATCTGATGACGACATCACACTCAACGAAACCGTAAGACTCAGAATAGCAATTAAGATTATGTAGCGCATAGCGTTGTTTAGTAATGGAGCTAAGTTACGATTTGACCACAGGCGCTTCAAATTCAAAAGCTCATCGAATCAATATCCTACGGCACTTCATTTTTCTTAACATTGTCTATACATTAGTAACCATGGACATAGCGCACACTAGACTTTTTGATTTTATCTCCTACCAGCTTGAGAATCACCCCTTAGATTCTTGTTTGGCTACCAAAAGAGATGGTAAATGGATCAGCTACTCTACCAGTCAAGTTATTGATATGAGTTATGACCTGAGTCATGGCTTGCTCGAGTTGGGAGTAAGTGAAGGTGATAAAGTGGCAATAATTTCAACCACAAATCGTCCAGAATGGAACATTGTAGACTTGGCCACCCTTCAGATTGGAGCCATTGATGTGCCTATTTACCCGACAATTACCATAGAGGATTACAAGTATATATTCAAAGACTGCGGAGCAAAAATTGCCTTTGTTTCTGATAAAGACCTTTATGAGAAATTAGTGGAGGTACAAAAGGAAATCCCTCAGCTAGAGAAAATATTCATCTTTGATGAAGAGGCCGGAATGACCAATTGGAAAACGGTTCTCGACAAAGGAAAAGGCAAGCCAAAAGAAGCCATTGACGTGCTCAAGGAGAGAGTTAACTCTGAAGACTTGGCTACGTTGATTTACACTTCTGGGACGACCGGAAACCCGAAAGGGGTTATGCTATCGCATAAAAACATAGTGAGCAACGTGCTTGCTTCAGCTGTTAGACTACCGTGTAAGAAAAACTCTATAGCGCTCAGCTTTCTTCCCCTCTGTCACATTTTCGAGCGCATGTTGATATACATGTATGCATACAAATGTGTAAACGTGCACTATGCCGAATCAATGGAGACTATCGGTGACAACATGAAAGAAATCAAGCCTGATGTGTTTACTGCCGTGCCTAGACTTTTGGAAAAGGTATATGACAAAATAGTGGCCAAAGGATCAGAATTAACTGGTATCAAAAAGAGCCTCTTTTTCTGGGCAGTGAGTCTAGGTGAAGTCTATGAGCCCTATGGTAGAAATGGGGCGTGGTACGAGTTCAAACTAAAAATAGCCCGCAAAGTAATCTTCTCTAAGTGGCAAGAAGCGCTAGGGGGCAATGTAAAAATAGCCGCATGCGGAAGTGCAGCTTTGTCACCGAGACTCGCTCGAATATTTAACGCGGCAGGCATTCCTATTATGGAAGGCTACGGACTTACCGAGACATCTCCCGTTATATCCGTAAACGAGATTGGTAATGATGGATTTAGATTTGGCACCACGGGCCGGCCAATAGACCATGTAGAAGTCAAAATAGCCGAGGATGGAGAAATCTTGTGCAAAGGACCAAACCTCATGATGGGGTACTACAATCAACCAGAAATGACCGCCAAGGTGATTGATGAAGACGGTTGGTTTCACACTGGTGACATCGGCATCTTAGAAGAAGGACAGTACTTGAAAATAACCGATAGGAAGAAAGAGATGTTTAAGACATCTGGCGGTAAGTATGTGGCACCGCAGTTGATTGAAAACAGCTTTAAGCAAAGCCGTTTTATTGAACAAATAATGGTTGTAGGGAATAACCGAAAGCACCCGGCCGCGCTAATCGTCCCTAACTTTGAGTTCTTGAAAGAATACTGTACCAAGCAGAACATCGAGTTTACTGACAACAAAAGTCTCTGCGAATCGCCTAGAGTGATTGAGCGCATTATGCAAGAGGTAAATAATGCCAACTCGGAATTTGCGAAATGGGAGCAGATTAAAAAAATCAAACTCATTGCAGAAGAATTCACCATTGACGGAGGAGAGCTCACGCCAACCATGAAGCTGAAAAGAAAAGTGGTGGCAAAAAAGTACAGCTCCCTTATCGAAGCGATTTACGCCTAATCAGGCAAACCACTATAAAATATTAGCTTAAGAATGCGCACATTTCTAGCTCGAATACTCGTCATACTTATAGGTATCGGACTTATTACTGGGGTGGCTTACTACTTTAACACGCAAGACAAGCCACTGCCTATTTACAAGCCTTCGCAACTAAACCCAGAGCTTGTGGATGATGAAGTACTCAAATCATCTAAGCACAGAATCTCTGATTTTTCTTTGACCAATCAACTTGGTGAGGAAACCACTGGTAAAGAACTTGAGGGCAAGATATATGTGGCTGACTTCTTCTTTACGACATGTCAAACGATC
>CAYSDH010000140.1:0-3723 GCA_964429805.1 uncultured Flavobacteriales bacterium | reverse complement strand
AAAAATCGCGCTTAATAGCGGCTCCAGCGCCCTATCATCTCCGATTTCTTCTAAAGCTAGTGATGCCCTGTCTCTGATTCCAGAATCACTCTGCTCCAACAAAGAAATTAGGAAATCTGTTATCTCTCTTCCTCCCAATTTACCTAGCTGCCTTCCAGAGTCCTTAACTAGCTCCCAATCACTTGAGAACATATTAGACTTTAAACGTTCGACTAGTTCTTGTTCGATATTGTTCTTCACTTTTTCAATTGACTACAACGTATATATATACGCTATAGCGTTTTTACTCCCTTTAAACTCAACTCAGCAACTCACCTCAACGAAGCACCCAGCTCTGTCTCTAGAGTCTTTTGAATCTTTGACATCACCTTGTCCACCACTTTGTCTACGAGGGTTTTGTCTTCGTCTAGCAGGTGATAACTGATGGCATAAGAGCGTTTTCCGTCTGGCAGGTTTTTTCCTTCATAGACGTCAAAGAGGTTTACATCTTTGAGCATTATTCCTCCTGCCTTACGAGACAACGTTTCTATTTGTCCGAAGGTCACGCTCTTGTCAATAAGCAGAGACAAGTCTCTTCTCACCATCGGGAATTTTGGAATAGCCGTTACCGCAATTTTCTTTTTGCCAATGGCCTTCATCAATGCCGAGATACTAATGCTCGCAAAAAAGACATCGTTATCTATATCAAACTTCTTTCTAATAGAAGTAGATACCACACCAAATTGGGCTACAGAGCGCTCACCTTTTTTTAACTCTACTCCTTGAGAGAACATCACCGAGTCTACATCTGTCTCGGTATATTGATGCACATCACCAACCTTAGAGAGCACTTGCATGACAGCAGCTCTTAAGTCATAGAGGGAAGACTCTCGGGCCTTCGCATCCCAGTTTTCTGGTGTCTTGTTGCCGGTAATAAACAGCGCAAGTTGCTCTTGCTGATTAAAGTCATTGTCAGACCTTGAATACACTGAGCCTAACTCAAACACTCGTAAGTCTGACCTCTTCCTGTTCTGATTATACGCTAGCACTTCGAGGCCACTCCAGAGCATGGTCGACCTCATCACGCTTAGCTCATTACTCAAGGGGTTTAATATCTCAACCCTCGATGTGTCAGCAAGTATGTCGGCATAAGATGCAGCAGTCAAGCTGTTATTCATGATCTCGCTAAAACCGAGACCTGTCAGCATATTGGCCAAGTTTTCTGAACGACCATGCTTATCTACTCCCTGCTGGTGACTTACTACCATCGACATCTTTTCTGGTAGCTCAATGTTGTTGTAGCCATAGATGCGCAAGATTTCTTCTGCCACATCAGCCTCTCGCGTGACATCTACACGGTATGTGGGTATAACGCACACCCACTCGTCATCAGACTTCTCTTCCACTTCTATGTCAAGCGAAGCCAGAATGTCAATCATCTCTTTGACAGGGAGCTCTTTCCCGATGAAACTCAACATACGACTAACACGTACTTCGACTCGCTGGCGCTCAACTTTTTCTGGATACAAATCTTGAAGTGCACTAGACACCTCAGCACCAGCACATTCTTTCATGAGATCTACTGCGCGCCACAATGCATAGGTGGTATCATTAGGATCTACTCCACGCTCAAACCTAAACGAAGAGTCAGAACTCAACTGATGACGCTTCGCAGATTTTCTGACGCTGACCATGTCAAAGCAGGCACTTTCTAAAAACACCCGTGTGGTTGACTCACTCACGCCTGACTCGAGTCCACCCATCACTCCTGCAATGCACATCGAGTCTGACTCATTGGCAATCATGAGGTCATGGGCGCTTAATGTTCTCTTTTCTCCATCAAGCGTAACAAATTCTTCTCCTTCTTTGGCTCTTCGGACTAGTACTTTATTACCCTTAATCTTATCGGCATCAAAGGCATGCAGTGGCTGACCGGTTTCATGCATCACGTAGTTGGTGATGTCTACTACGTTATTAATAGGGTTTAGACCAATGGCCTTTAGTCGGGTCTGCATCCAGTCTGGAGAAGGGCCAACTTTGAGTCTTTTTAACTCGATGCCGCAGTATCTTAGGCATCCGTCTTGGGCCTCTACATGAATAGAGATTGAGGGCTGTCCATCAGCGTTGGTAGAGACCTCTGGTTTAATAATGTGTGTTGGGTTTTCCTTATTCAAGACTGCCGCCAAGTCTCTGGCCACGCCTATGTGAGAGATGGCATCAGTTCTATTTGGCGTGAGTCCGATTTCTATAACATGATCATCTTCTCCGTCAAATAGGCCTCTCACCTCTACGCCTATCTCGGTCTCCTCAGCGAGCACCATTATACCATCATGCGATTCTCCAAGGCCAATCTCGTCTTCGGCACAGAGCATGCCCATAGACACTTCACCTCTAATCTTTGATTTCTTGATCTTAAACGGTTCGCCTTCACTCGGGTGCAGCACTGAGCCAACTGTGGCGACTACCACTTTCTGTCCTTCAGCTACGTTTGGCGCTCCACAGACTATGTCAAGTAAGTCTCCGGTACCTACATCTACCTTGGTGCAATTAAGACGATCAGCACCGGGATGTTTTGACACACTTTTTACGTGTCCGACAACTAGTCCTTTGAGCCCACCTGGAAAGGCCTCTTTGAGTTCAACTCCCTCCACTTCTAGACCTGTGTCGGTCAAAAGCTCATCTACTTTTTCTATTGGAAGGTCAGTCTTTATGTAGTCCTTCAACCAGTTGTAAGAAATCTTCATGCTGTGAATTAAAGGGCAAATGTACTGGCTTTTAGGCTACTAAACAGCCTCGCTTAAGCCTTGGGTAGCGTAAAGGAAAAAGTGGAGCCTTTACCTACTTCACTCTGGGCTGTGACAGACTGATGATGTGCCTCCATGATGTGCTTGACAATAGCTAATCCGAGACCAGTCCCGCCTACATCTCGCGATCTACTTTTATCTACTCTATAAAACCGCTCGAAGAGCCTCGGTATCTTTTCTTTGTCTATCCCGTTTCCGTCATCTCTGACAGACACCAGTACACGGTCGTCAAAATCTGTAATGCCAACTTCGACTTTTCCGCCTTCTTTGCCATAGGTGATGGCATTATTAATCAGGTTGGTAAATACCTGACCTATTCTAAACTCATCTGCCAAGACCATGACCGAGTTTTCGCTAGTCACACGCACCTCAACCTGATTTATATGCGCCTTCTTCTCTAAACTCTCAATCACATCTATGGCACAGGCGGTGAGATTAAATTTTTCTAAATCTAGCTCCATCAAGCCGCTTTCTATTTGAGAGATGGTGTCCAGGTCTTCAATGATTCTGGTCATGCGGTCGATGTTTTTGTTGGCTTTCATCAAGAACTTTTCTTTGACTTGCTCATCGTCCATGGCTCCTTCCAGCAGCGAACTAACGTACCCTTGAATGTTGAAGAGCGGAGTCTTTAACTCATGGGCCAGATTACCGATAAACTCTTTTCTGAAATCATCTTTTTTACGAAGCGACCGAATCTCTCCAATCCGATCATCTGCCCAGTCTCGGACATGCTCTTCAGCCTCTTCAAATGGCCGGCCTAGTACTTGTGCTTCGTCTAACTTTCGTTCTTTCGAGCTCATGCCAAATATCGTTTTGTAAATGGGAAGTAGTTTTTTGTAGAGGTACTGACGGGTAAATCTGTATATCACTACGTATGAAATAGCGAAAGAGGCTATCAAAAACAGACACACCTCCCAGGCTACAATTGGCGCGCTTAAGG
>CAYSDH010000139.1:2350-3747 GCA_964429805.1 uncultured Flavobacteriales bacterium | reverse complement strand
GCATGGGCCTGCGCTGCCCCCGGCCCCTGAATGAGTGGGTCTGCACGCGGGGTTTTGATACCCATTGTGTAATTGCTGGTTGTGTGTGCGATGGCCCCTTTAGCGTATGGTGTGCGCTGGGTGCGTTGGATGCTTTAGGTTAAAAGTTGCGTGGCGCGCGCTGAGAGTGCGGTGTGCATTTGGAAGAAGTCTATCTACTCTCGCTAATTAATCATCTTGAAATAGAATGGGCATCTGATGTGAATGCAAAGCCGTGGCTCCCCTTACTACCCAACATGATAGCTTGAATGACTGGTGTAGATAATTGTCTGTCGGAGCCGATGATGACTATGAAATTTGCCCCAGAACCTCCAGTTTTGTCTTCTCTTTCGATCACATAGTCGATGGAATCCATAGGGCGGAGTGCAATGGGACTCTCTATGTAATGCCTCACCAATTCACCACTTGTGTCATAATAATCGATGACTTCGATGAACAGACTGTCTGTGAGACTTGTATTGCGCAGACTAAGTGTAGCCGCAAGCAGCATTTCTTGCTCTACACTACTCAAGTAGATGTCTGAATAGAGTGGCACATAGAGCGTATCTCGAAAATCAAATTCTGATCAGGAAATCACTGTAGGCGCTTCACGAGAACTCAATTTATCGTGTCCCTTCCCGTCCAAATTAGGGTCAGGAGTAGAACAGCTCTGTAGAATGATTAATGTAAGTGTCGCAAAAAGTAAGCTTGTCAGTATCTTCCTCATCACACCAAAAGAATTACAATGAGGATGACTAGCAGCGTACTTACAGAGATGTACACTCCTCCATTACCAAGTGCTTTAGCTTCTCTCTGTATGTACTTGACTTCGCTCTTCACTGCTTTCTTTTCAGCTCGTGTGAGGTCATTCAGGTTTATCGCATGGATTTCTTCGAGACGCTCTTCAAGCTCAAAGGCTCGTTCATGCATCTGCTCTTCGGTCATGGTCTTTACTGTCTTTTTGTCGAGACGGTCGATTTCTCCACCGCTGGCAAAGGCAGTTGTGGAGAGTAGAATGATTAGTGCGGTGATGATATTCTTTTTCATGGGTATAGGTTTCAATGAGTTTGGATAACGGGTTATTTCTTAATCAAATCGTGACTTATTCTTTCGCATCGAATTCAGATGGATCTTTAACGACTGCATCTCTTCGAGCAAAATCGGGGTCTTGATTTTTAGATTTTCTGATTCGCGCTCTATAGATGAAAGCAAAAACGATAGCAAGTAAGCCGAGTGATATGATGGTAAGTAGATTCATGGGTTATAGATTTGACTTACTTAGTTCAAATGCCATTCCCCATTTGCACGCGACCAGCCTTATTTGCTGATAAACAGATAGTTATCTAAATCTTTGGACTATGATGCTCACTCAAGTGTGG
>CAYSDH010000139.1:0-2250 GCA_964429805.1 uncultured Flavobacteriales bacterium | reverse complement strand
AAGTGTGGTATACCCTCTATTGTTCTAGCGGTATTCTGGATTCTCGAAGTTCCACCTCGTTCCATCATCCCATTCCTTGCGAGAGTTTCCGTAAGTCGGATATCCATTATTCTCCTTGAGCATCTTGGCCAAGTGCAGGAGGTTGTAGGTCATGAATGTCGTATTGCGATTGGTGAAGTCATTGTCTTTAGCACCTGACTCTTCATCATTGTAACTGGCACCGGGTCCGGCCTCTCCAATCCATCCGCAATCGGCCTGAGGTGGAATAGAGTAACCGAGATGCTGCAGCGCATACAAGGTACTCATAGCGACATGCTTTATTCCGTCTTCGTTACCAGTGATGACACAGCCACCGACTTTTCCGTAGTAGATGTACTGGCCCTTGTCATTGGTATTCCCACTCATCCCATAGAGTCGCTCGATCAGCTTTGTCGCAGCAGATGACTTCTCACCAAGCCATATCGGAGTGCCGATGACTAGTATGTCGGCCGCCATGACTTTTTTATAAAGCTCCGGCCACTCATCTGTGTCCGCTCCATGCTCAGTCATATCAGGATAGACACCGTATGCAATATCCAGGTCAACGAATCTCAGGCAATCGACTTGAACATTCTCTTTCTTCATGATGTCGATTGAGACATCCATCAACGCTTGGGTGTGACTCATTTTGGAAGAATCCTTGAGACTGCAGTTGATGTAGAGGGCGCTTAGGGTGCTGAAATCGTTTAAGTTTCTTGACATAGTATTTCTGTTAATCTATTCTTCGACTTTTAAATTGGATGTCCATGAATATAGGCCATTTCGCTGCGAAATCCGACTACCTAATGATAACTGTAGTGCATTTTGATGGCTCGGTTACAGAAGCAGATGTGCCGCAGCGTAGCGAGGCTTATCTGATTGATGCTGACTGTTCAATGGATTCGACAGCCTCACTACAGGTTTGACGGACAGTGCCAAAAGTGCGCTGGAATAAAAGGGAATGGCTCGAACGGTGGTTGTCGATTACCACTGTTGGTGAATGAGGTGATATTCGGTACACGTAGTGCTTCACATCTAGCACGTCCACTTTGGTATTTGATACAGAGCTCGTCCACTCCAATCGTTAAGCGCGAGGTTTTGTGTGTTTGGATTACTCTGGGTCACTGCTCCAATTCTCGCAAGCAACATTGCCTCTAACGTATAACCTGTATGAACTGTGGCATGGCGGAGCGGTCGTAGACCGCTGGTGCGTTTGCTTGCGGGGCCATAGTTTATACAGATTGTTAGAGGCTTTTTATTCTACGCCAAGATCGTCAATAAATTCGTTCGACATGAATTTGCGTTCATACATTACACTAAGGAAGAATGAAACAAAATTGCGATTGGTGCGTTTGTGATGTATATTAGCACCATAAGATTTTTACGTTATGCCAAGACAAAGTATCACATTCACATCACCTAACGACCAGTGGCTAAGCACTCAAGTTAACAGCGAAGAGTATAGTTCCAAAAGTGAGGTTGTCAATGATCTCATTCGCAGGGCTCGCGCTGAACAAGAAAATATCGAGTTCGTTAGAGCAAGACTCAGAAAAGCCGAAGAAGGTGGGTTCACCGATTTGTCTGTTGAGGAAATTCGCCAAGAGATTCGAAATGAGCTTGGATTGAATGGGTAAGTATATACTCAGTGAATCTTCCAGGGCAGACTTAAAGAACATTTATCGATTCGGATTAGAGCGTTTTGGCGAGCAACAAGCCGAGGCTTATTTCAATGGTCTGATTGCTTGTTTCGATGAGATTGCAAAGAGCCCTCTTCAATTTCAGCAAGTTCCAGAAGTTGGCGATGGATATCATAGATGCGTATATATTTCGGAGAGCATCTACTATCGGGTAGTCAAGAAACGGATAGAGATTATGGCAATTATCGGAAGACAGGACACTTCCATGCGATTGTAATTCTAAACACGCAGCACTTCTCACGCTAGCGATATTCGGCACACACTGGTCGTCAAAGGCTTATCTTTTTGAAAGCCGCGTGTTGGTCTCAGTACTTCTATTCGTCTACAAAGAACGTGACCCATCTACTTCAGGATTCGATACACTTAGCATGTCACGAGTCTACTTCTACTGCAATTAAGTGGCAAGCGGCATTGCCTCTAACGGATCAAAGATATGCCACGGCCCAAGGCGGAGCCGCGCGATAGCGCGGTGAGCGGGGAGCTTTGTGCGGGGCTGGGGTATGACACCGTGTTAGAGGCTTTTTTCATCCACCAA
>CAYSDH010000138.1:0-3812 GCA_964429805.1 uncultured Flavobacteriales bacterium | reverse complement strand
TCCTGCGCCAGCACCTTCTGTTACTCCAGCGATGTCACCTTCATAAGTCATACCGTCAACGACAGTTCCTGATTGTAGAAGCTGAATACCATCTGGCGCACCATTTTGGATCCCATTAGTCACCCATTCTATCTGATCCACGTTAGGGACCAGTGCGCTCCCTATAACATAGAAATCTCCAGCAGCCAGTATGAATGGGTCTAAGGTTATTGTGTTATACGAAGAACCCGTATTTCCGTTAATCAAATCTATGGAGTAGTTGGCAAGGTTTATTGGGATTGCTCCCGCATTATACAATTCGATAAACTCCGCATCATCGGTAGCTTCGGTGTCATAATCTACTTCATTGATATACAACGCGTTTGGTGGTGTACAGTCAGCGGGAGAAGTGAAAAGTGCCATTTCAGTGAGTGAGCAGAAGGCATCATCACTAAAGTTGGCCGTTACATCTACATCCAGTCCATCGGCTGGCAGATTAGTTAATATAACCGTCTGCGGGCTTGTTGCTATTGGGAAGCTCTGTCCGTTTACATCTAAAGAACCAGTCAACGGAGCATCTGTATAAGACACGATCAGGGTTGCAGTATAACTATTAGTTACTGGGTCACACGCAGTATTCGACACAAAAGATATCGCATCAAGACTACATGTACTCGGCACGAAGTCAAGTGCACAAACACTCAATTGATCAAATCCACAGATATCTGCACCACCGTTAAAGTTTCCGTAAAGAACTACTTGGGCTGAAGTAGAGCTGGCGCTCAGCGGAATAGTTACCGTTTCTTCTACCCAACCACCTGAGTTAGTCGCAAGAGCGTCTGGATGCGAATCATCCACAATAATCTGTGGACCTCCATCAACGCTGTACTTGTATCCGATGTGGTCTCCTCCACCAGCGATGGTGCTGTTGTACCAAAAGGACACTTGCAATTCTGTGTACGTCAACGCAGCAAATGACATATCATACACCAGTTCATGATCGAAGGTTCCTCCTCCATTAGCATTTTCGATGTCACGTAGGCCCCAGAACTCTGCTCCTTCATGGGCAGCAGAGATACCTCCCAATGAAGTACGTAGTCCCCAGACATCGTCAGATGCATCGTAAGGCGCAGGTGTTATAGTTGTGGCGTCTGTCGCTCCTTCAAAGTCGTCAAAAACAAGTGAGGTAAATCCAGTACCACACGGCTGGAAACAGTTAGCTGGAGCAGTAAACACTGCTGAACTCATTAGTGAACAACCTGCGTCATCAGAGAAACTAGCAGATATATCTACAGCCGCAGCGTCAGAAGTCAAACCAGTTAAGGTCACGGTCTGTGGACTTGACGTGATGGCGAAACTTTGTCCATTCACATCGAGAGTTCCAGCAGATGGAGCGTTTAAGTATGTTACCGTGACATCATTAGAATATGTATTGTCAACAGGATTACACAGGCTTTGATTTCCACCATCAGCAATTGCGTCAATCGAACAGACTGGAGCACATGAGGCCGGAGCTGTGAAAAGAGCCATTACTGAAGAATTACAACCCGCATCATCAGAGAAGCCAGCAGTCACATCAACTGTGTTTCCATCAGAAAGAAGTCCTGTTAACGTTACAGTCTGAGGACTTGCAGTGATTGCAAAGCTTTGTCCATTCACATCTAAAGTTCCAGTTGCTGGCGCATCTGTGTATGAGACCATAACATCGTTAGAATAGGTATCAGTACCTGGGTCACAAGCAGTTTGAGAACCTCCATCAGTAATCATATCAACAGTACATGTAGTTGTCGATGTTGATACATTGTCAAGCTGAAGAAAGTCATAGGCCATTTCTTCACTTCCAGAATTTGCCGACATGGTAATCTGAACTTCTATTGTTGAACCGCTTACCGGAAAAGTGGCACTGAATGGAGCGAATGTATTTGTTAATAATGGTAAGTCTCCTACTTCGTCTCCGTCTGAATCAAAGGCTGCACCGTTGTTGGTAACATCACCGTTGTTGATTCCTGCGAAATAAAGAATTCTGGTCCACGCACCTCCATCAATTCTATACTCTACTTCCATAAAGTCAGATACGTCAAGTCCACTTCCTCCTGCTGAACCTTGAGCAAACAAACCTGAAAACTCAACCATGTCCATACCGCTTATATTCTGAGAAGCGAATGTGAGTGTTTTAGGACTGTCACCATTTCCACCATCGTCATCAATGTCTTCACCAGCCCAGAAAAAGGACATGTTCATACCCGAATAAGAACCTGAAGTGGCAGAACCATCAGTTCTACCATAGTGGTCGCTTGAGCCATCATTGAACTCATCTCCAACAGTACTAACAAAATAAGTTGTGCCCGAACCGTCAGTCTCAAAATCTTCTGTCCAGAAGACCTGTGCGCTCGCTTGCGCAGCAAATAATAATAGAGCAATTGCTCCAAGTAAATTTTTCATCTTAAAAGTTTAATTAGTTTACCTTCTACTAGGGTAAAAGTAAACACAAGAGTGCCCGAGGAGCAAGGAAAACGCTCCTAATTTTGTTAACAAGAATTTGATTTGCAAATACTTAAGAAGGACTTAACATTTGCTTCGCATTTATGGGCAAGTCGAACCAAAAGCGGTGTTAAAATCAAGAAAGTCATTGATGTTAACATCCCCGTCACCGTTCATATCTTCTGGACAGGTGCATGTGATGCCAAATGCAGAGTTTAAATCTAAGAAATCATCGACATTGACCAAGTTGTCTCCATTAAAATCACCGGGGCATCCTTGGGCACAGACGAAGGCAGTCATGGCTGACACACCGCATACAGAGCCATTTTCGGCACGTGCTTGCATGAGTGCTGCACCATTGAGGTTATTGATATTTGGTACGCGCTGGGTGGTCCCGTTGAGTAATTGCCAGTGCATCACATCATTGCCATCATCTACAACATGGTTTAATTGATAGTTGTGCCCCAACTCATGCACCGCTACTGTCTCAAAATCAGACTCGCTGTTGAGTGGTGCATCTGGCCCAAAATTCCAGTTGCTTTCAAAGTCAAATACGATGTCTATCTCGTTTACAAACCAATTTAAGTCTGTGCCACCATTTACAAAGCACCCCGAAAAGTATGATGTTGCAGTCCCAATAGCTCCAGTGTTGCCGTCTAATTCTGCACCATTATCCCATCTCACTACGTTTACTCCGTCACCAATAATTTGATCTACAGAGGTAACTGCACCAATATCCCAATTGAGACCAGAGCCACATCTCCATGTGTCAAGCGCTCTTATAAATGATTCGCTGGCATCTGTATCTGCGTCAAAGTCTGTGTGCATCTGCCACGTATACCCTCCAGCACCGTTATCATCAGCATGACGCAGCGGATACTCTACAAAAACACCAGGATTGATTCCATCAGAAATGACTGAATTGATGGCATAAGGCACAGTAAGAGCTGTGGATGAGAAGAATGCATTAGTGGCCCCATCAGGAAGCACGGCTATCGGACCTGTGCCTGCTCTGTCTGGCACATGCACAGTTATCTGAGTGTCAGACCAAGACTGAATCAATGCCGGGTTAGCCGATACAAATCCGCTGCCACCTTGGTCAGCATTGGCAAAGAAGACCGTTCCTTGAGCCGAGCCAAATGAACTACCACTTATAGTGATGAGTGACTGCGTACCTGCAGTTGCTGTGGTGGGTGTGAAACTTGTGAGGTTCACAAACTTTTGCTCTGCGCTCACTCCAGCTGGAAAGAAGCTCTCTTGTCCCTTTTGGTCAAGTTCAGTCTGATTAGCAAAGCGACTTCTCAGTTCACTGACTTCGTATCCTTGATGCGCGTCATAAAGTTTTCCATCAA
>CAYSDH010000137.1:0-3827 GCA_964429805.1 uncultured Flavobacteriales bacterium | reverse complement strand
AAATCTTGAGCCCCAATTTCTAAATGGCTAACAAAAAATAGCCTTGATAGAAAAGGACAAAGCGCTTGGCCAACAACAAATCTAAATACAATAAAAAAACTCACGACTCAAGTTATTGGGGTTTGGAGCAATCTTGCTAGCACTATTGTCTGCCTTGATTGTAATAAGTTATCGTCAGCGTATACGGAGTCAAGCGCAAAAGGCTGAACTGACTCTCAATCAGTCTCTGATCGAGAGCACCGAAGAAGAGCGTGAACGGATTGCCCGCGAGTTGCATGATGGCACAGGTAGTCTACTTACAGGAATCAAACTCGGACTAGAACACTTGCACGGAGAAATGCATGATACAGGTCAGATGCAACAGCTCAAAACGACCATTAGCCAAGTGCAAACAGTCTCCAAAGAAGTGCGCAGAGTGTCTCACGCCATGGCTCCTACCGCCATCGAACGAATGCCGTTTGAAGAAGTGATTAAAGACCTTGTCAATGTGTTTTCTCAAATCGGAACAGTAAAATTAGACTACTCGGCATCTGGTGATTTTGAGCAGATGAACAAGACAGAGCGTCTCATGCTCTATCGTATCTTGCAGGAGTGTCTCAATAACAGTTTTAAGCACGCAGATGCTTCAGAAATCATGATCTCTCTATTGGCGACCAGCAGTGAAATAGAGATACTCTATCAAGACAATGGTAAAGGTTATGACCCAAATTCTATAAGCAGTGGCTTGGGATTATCCAGTATCGAAAAACGCATCAGCTATCTGCATGGTAAACGGACAATAGAAACAGAGCGTGGATCAGGCATGCTACTTATTGTTAGCTTCCCAATACTGCGAGAATGAGAAAGCAAAGAGGCTTGGAAGTTCATTGACTCTTTGAAAGAAAACACCCCACTTGACATACTCCATTTGTACAACAAAATGGATGCGCTTAATAGTGATTTCTCCATGAAAAGAACTTGGTAGGCGCATTAAGAAAAGTTGTTGAGATAGAGGTATTGCTTGTAAACGATAAAGTGAAGGTATTTCATTTGTTCAGACTATAGCTATGCTTGGGTTTAATCGCCCTCTTTTGTCTTCGTCTTTGTCGAAAAACAACTCTTAAGGATGATTTGGAATCAAGTTCAATCATGCTGAGTGAACCTTAGACTAGTCAGATTAAAAGTCGAAATGAAAGCTGTCCGCAATTTTATCTAGATCCTCTTCACTGACCATCTCCATCGGAAGACGCGTTTTTTCGGACCTTAGTTTTTGAACTGGCTCAGGCTTGTGAAGCTGCTGCTTCTGATGCTGTGGTGCCAGCCAGTTAATTTTGAAAAACGGTGAACGACTGCTTATTGTAATTGTCATGCCAATGGTTTTTCTGTAAAATTAGAAAGGACAAATCATGTTCGCGTCCCTGAATTCTGTGATATGATAAACCAATAACAAGTAACTCTGCTCCAACAACTAGAGATTTGTTTTGAGCAATTTAAAGGAGCAGTAGAAATGGCTTTGAGTCAGAAATAATCAACCTCACTGATTTCTGTGATGCAATCTTAGTTCCTAGCCATGAGATTTGACCCACATTCAAAAAATTCAGAATCATGCTAAAACATTACACCATTATTCTATTACTCATTAGTCTGAGTCTAGTCGCTCACGGGCAAGACTACTGCATTCACGATGCAGGCACCTATTTCAACATGGGGACCAGTTCAATTGACGAAGCACAAGACATATTCAGCCAGGATGACGGCTGGATGGTGGGCCTTGGCAGTGCGTATTACTCGAGCAGCAATTCCTTTAGAGCGGCACTTGTGAGATTTGACATCAACTACAACCTCGACCCTACATTTGGAGAAAATGGACGCGTGCAACATACTTGGTCACAGCGCAATACGGGTAAGTGTATAGACCGCACAAGTGATGGAAAATATGTCATCGGTGGCTATCAGGCTCCGAGTAATGGCTTAAGCGGATTTCGCGGATACATTGCCCGATTAAATAGTGATGGATCACCGGACATGACTTATGCAAGCAGTGGCAGTTTAGAGTTAAGCAATAGCTCTGACAATGCGGGAACAATTGGGGTAAAAGCAATGGATGATGGAACTGTTAAGGCCATTGTTCGCAGCGAGGTGCCCAGGGGCTTCTTTATGGTTCAGACCAACAGCAATGGCGAGTTGGACACCAACTTCACTTCGACAGGAACAGCCTTTGCATCTATTTCTGAGTTAGCAACCGATGTTGATCAAGGCGATGCCATTTTTCTTCCTGACAGTGGGGCATTTGCGATTCACTACTCCTTTACTTCTGCGGGAGTGAAACCACTCATCTTTAAGTTTGACAAGCACGGTCAGCCTGACTCTCTGTTTAACGGAACTGGACTTTTGGTTATTGATGATGTGATATCAACGTATGAAATACAAGGCATAGTGGATGATGAGGGGTACCTGTACATAAGTGCGGGCACTCCCGGCAGTCCTCGAGCATTTGTGGTGCATAAGTTAGATGCGACAACGGGCGAGGCAATTGATGGTTTTGGTGTAGCGGGCAGAATGCAGTCTACTGAGCAGTCTGCATGGCATGAGTCACATGGACTTATCAGAGAGCCGAGCACTGGTAATATCTTGGTATTTGGCACTGGTGGCTCGGATGGTGTCGCTACACGGTTCTGTAGCTTTTGGTCAATTGATGCAACGACAGGAGCCGAGCAAGAGATTTGTGGAAGCACTGATATGTGGGATCTTAACATTCAATACGCGCAAGGATATCGCGCAGCCACAATCAACCCCCTTGGCAATGTTCAGTTTTGGGGTGATGGCGGAGGTGTTGACTCTACCGTGGTCGATGGCGGAGGATTTAACTTCATCGTACCGCGTAGTTCAGTTCCAAGCAGTTTGACTGAGTTTAGTCAATTGGAATTCTCACTAGCTCCAAATCCTGCTAGTAATAGCCTTACTATCCGTGGCCTAGCAGCTGGTGTTCACAGCTACCAAGTTTTCGACCAAGTGGGCGCGCAAGTAGCAAACGGGTTATACGCAGATCCTATTGACCTCTCCTACTTGTCTCAAGGACTTTATACGCTGCGTGTGCAGTCCAGTGAAGGTGACTGGGGTAGCCAACGATTTATCAAAGACTAGTATCCAACTGTATAACTAAAGAATGGGCAGCTTTTGGCTGCCCTTTTCTTTTTATTTCAAACAGGTCATGATGGTTATGGTGAGTTGGAGGTGGATATGTCCTTGTTCTTTTAGCGAAAGGCGGATGTACTTTGAAGCTCGTGTAAGCAATCGTTTATTAACTCGTTTTATGAATCATCTGTGCTTTTGCCATAACTCGATACCTCTTTCCCAGATACTTAAACTCGCATACTATGTCAACCTCAATGTTAGGTCCCCACTTAGGTCCATCCCTTAGGAACCCTTCAATTATGCAGTCTTCATCAGTTCTTATTTCACTGAATTCAGCAGGCCAAATTTGACTTCCTTTCAAGACGTATTGCCGCACTAGCTCAATGGATTCCGGAACGACTTGCTCATCAGACTCAGTTAGTTTGTTCACGCAAAACATTTTACTTCCGTTTTCTTCAGATGGCGGCATAAAGTCTCTCCATAGATACCTTTGAAGATGAAAGGTGTAATCGTTAATGATTAATGTGTCTGGACTAGACCTAAGTTCAGCCTCGAATTCAGGATTTTGTATAAAAGCACCTTCGAATCCATCCTTTTCACAAGAACAAAACAAGAGAGCTATTGTAACAATTAGGATTGGTGCTTTTTTCATTGGTTTGATTTTATGGTTGTTATCGTTTTTTTTCTGCCTTCAAGATCAGGAACCCAAATTC
>CAYSDH010000136.1:0-3924 GCA_964429805.1 uncultured Flavobacteriales bacterium | reverse complement strand
CTTGACTGGCGAAATCAACAATAAAAAGAACTTGGTTTTTAACTTAGTTCTTTGTAGTCAATTGGAATGAAGAAAAGACTCGTAATAGTATTTCTGTTTTTGACTGGAGTTATTTGTGTGGTGCTTTTTTTGAGACTCAAGTTCGATGAAACACCCATTTGCTGGTTTGATTCATCTTATCCGATCGAAAATTGGAATGAGAATACAAGTGACCGTTACTGTATTATGAGAAGAGTCGTTACGAGTCAAGAATTGAAAGGGTGGACTGAAGAGGAGGTGATTCGTGTTTTGGGTAAACCGACAAGTGAATATCAAAAGGAAACAGGAAGAAAAAGTGCACGATATGTAACTGATCACGGATTTCTGATTGGATGGTACTTTTTAACTATTGGATACCAAGATGGTGAAGTAGAAAAGATGTGGGAAGAGCTAGATTGAATAAAAACTGACTACAACAACCTATGATAGACTATGGCCGCGCAAATCCGACACACAGGCAGTCAGAAAGATCTGCCTTTTCCAAGCCACTGTCCATACAGATTGATACGTTAGAGGCAATGACGCTTGCCACTCAATTGCTGTAGAAGTAGACACGTGACGTACTACGTGTGCCGAATCTTGAAGTAGACGCGTGACGTGCTTTGTAGACGAATAGCAGTACTGAGCCCGCCACACGGCCTTCAAAAAGATAAACCTTTGCCAACCAGTGCGCACCGAATACGGATTGCGTGAGACGTATTATATGTATGCGAATATTGGAGTAGACGTGCTCTGTGTCGAACAATGACGCGCTACGTGGCTGAATATTGGAGTAAAAGCACTCAGTGTGACGTACTGCATGTGCCGAATATAACCTCGTTCACCAGCAGTGATAATCGATAAGCACCGTGCTAACCAATCCCTTTTTTCCTCCGCACTTTGGCATTGTCCAAAATCCTGAACAGGCAGTACCAAGCAGATAAGCCTCGCTACGCTGCGGCATACTTCGGCTGAATGAAATGAAGCCTGTCCTGAGCGATAGCCGAAGGGCTCAGCACAGCGCATCTGCTTCTTGACAAACACGAACAAAAGGCCTGAACTCAAGTCTTTGAGCAAAATCGAAAAGGACTAGCTAGACATTGACCAAGAGATTACGATATTGTAAGCGACAACAATCTGAAAAAAAATCTTGGTAGTTTTCATTAATCTGCCATCCAAAATGAATAGAGTCGCCCCATTTTAATGACAGCAATCAAAAGATACGAAAAGGTCAATGCTCAGCATGACGAGGTCAGTTTTGGCATCTCTAGAATGGAGGATATCTATACCGATCGCCAAGGGGCTGCTGATGAGCCGCATAGACACGACTATTACACTGTGCTAATAGTCAAGGAAGCGAAAGGTGAACATAAAATCGATTTCTGCGCCTATCCGCTGGAAGAGCGACAGGTCTTTTTTGTTGCTCCAGGGCAAGTGCATCAGGTCATCGAGGAGAAGCGGTCGCGAGGATTTGCATTGACTTTTTCAACGCAGTTTTTGGTTGAGAGTAACATTCCATTGACCTTCATCGAGAGTTTGAATCTCTTTCGTAACTATGGAGAGAGCCCTCCGTTGCTGCCAAGTAAAGATCAGTTTGACCGAATTGCGCACTTTGCGAATGAATCATTTGCCCTCTTCCGAAGTGACGCTAAGCTGAAGATCCATTCAATTGGAGCTTATGTGAAGCTATTGCTAATCGAATGCAACAACATTTGCTCAATAGACCCAGTCGAAACCTATGCTCCGATGGGCGGTAGCCTCATCGTGAGAGAATTCAAGCTATTAGTTGGTAAGCACTTCCGAGCAGAGCATTCTGTATCATACTATGCCGATGCTTTGCATATCACTCCCGACCACTTGAATCGCACTATCAAGGCCAAGATCGGAAAGACAGCGAAAGAGTATATCCAGTCTCGTATCGTGACAGAAGCAAAGAGACTCCTCTGCTTCTCAGGCTTGTCAAATAAAGAAGTAGGTCACGAGTTGGGCTTCAATGAGCCAGCCAATTTCTCCGCCTTTTTCAAGAAGTATGCTGGGCAGTCGCCTACAGCTTTCAAAACGCTTGAAAAGCCAGTATAAATCCGCTCAGGTCGGATTTTCATAAGTAGCTCCCGTGTTCTCATATTCCATAGGCGATGCGCTCTGCTCATCTTTGCATTGCAATTAAAAAACAAGACGTCATGAAACGAAATGCATTCATCAAGAAGTCCATACTCGCAGGAGCAGTTGGAGCTGTGCTTCCACAGATCGCGAAAGCCGCTGAAGCGCAACCGTCAGAGTCCACATACGACAAGTTGATGGATCAAGTCGGTTTCAATCATTTACCCAATAAAGAAAACAAGACAATGAACACGGTCATTCACAAAGCATCAACTAGAGGCCATGCCGATCACGGATGGCTCAAATCTCATCACACCTTCTCTTTTGCAAACTATCACAATCCGGATCGCATGCACTTCGGTGTGCTTCGTGTCCTCAATGATGACCAAGTAGCATCGGGCAAAGGATTTGGCACTCACCCGCATGACAACATGGAGATTATCTCTATTCCTCTACAAGGTGATCTAGAACACAAGGACAGCATGGGTAATGTGGCCGTGATCAAAGAAGGCGATGTACAGGTGATGAGCGCAGGTACAGGCGTGACGCACTCCGAGTACAACAAGAATGCCGACAGCGAGGTGAAGTTCCTACAGATATGGGTATTCCCAAAGAAGCGAGGCGTAGAGCCACGGTACGATCAGATTTCCATCAAGGATATCGAGAAGCAAAACGAGTTTTATCAGGTCGTCTCTCCCAACACCGATGACCAAGGAGTATGGATGAACCAAGATGCGTGGTTCCACCTCGGAAACTTCGAAAACGGCAAGTCTGAAGAATACACCATCAAGAAAGAAGGCAACGGAGTCTATGCATTCATCCTTGACGGAGAAGTGGAGATAAACGGTGAGAAGCTCTCCAAGAGAGACGGTATGGGCGTATGGGATACGGATGCTATCACGGTTAAGTCTACTGCCGACTCGAGAGTGCTGCTCATGGATGTACCGATGTCGATTTAATAGGAATTAATTAACTTTTAAAAGCAAGAAAATATGGCAACTACTAAATGGGCAATAGACCCAACACACTCAGAAATCGGATTCAAAGTGAAGCACATGATGTTCACGAACGTATCGGGCAAGTTTGAGAAATTTGACGCGAGCGCAGAGGCCGAGGGCGATGATTTTTCTAATGCGAAGTTCAACTTTTCAGCTGATGCGGGCTCAATCAATACAGGCAACGAGGATCGCGACAAGCACCTCAAAAGCGAAGACTTCTTCGATGTAGAGAATTTCCCTAAGCTGGATTTCAAATCCACTTCAATGAAGAAGATCTCAGATGACGAGTACGAGTTGACTGGTGACTTATCACTTCACGGTCAAACGAGGCCAGTGACGCTCGCTGCGGAGTACGGAGGAACTGGACAAGATCCATGGGGAAACACCAAAGCTGGTTTCAATGTGAAAGGAAAAATAAATCGCAAGGAATGGGGGTTGAACTGGAATTCGGCACTAGAAACGGGTGGAGTATTGGTCAGTGAAGACGTGAGACTAAACATTGACGTACAGTTGGTGAAGGAAGGAAACAGCTAATTGGAGACGCGATTCGCTCTACTCCAATAGAGAAGGAAAGGCAAGTGGGCTTGCAATTACGCAGGTCCAAAGCCTAGGCCTTTCTCTTGTTGATAAGGAGCTACTGCCGCATTTACAATCAAGTAAAGAATAATATGCAATTAATAGACAATCTCAACTGGCGCTATGCCACTAAAAAGTTCGACCCTGCTCAGAAGGTGTCAGAAAAGGATATCGCTCTAATCAAAGAGGCAGTGCGCCTCTCTGCAGCCTCTTATGGCTTGCAGAATTACAC
>CAYSDH010000135.1:0-4182 GCA_964429805.1 uncultured Flavobacteriales bacterium | reverse complement strand
CTGTGGTTCTTTCTTCGGAGCCTCCCAAAGAATTGATGCGCGAGGCACATTTTTCAAAATCTTATTTACCAGCACTGTGTGTGCGGTACCATTTGGTCTGTAGATCCCTACATTTCCACTTTCTCTTGCCTCTGCAATCACTTTCCAAGAACCTGCTTCAAGCTCTTTATTCATCATGCTAATCCACTTAGCAGGTGAGATGAAGATTCCCTCTTCTTTAGATCCCACCTCAGACAAGACAGTGAAGTTCTTGGCAAACTCTGTGATCAACTTACACTTTCGAGAATGCGTGATAGAGATTGATCCATCAGACACCTCTACGGTATCCAGCCCTAAGTCTTCGCACAGGCGCATGTAGTCATCAACCATTCCACGAACTAAAAATGCCTCAAAGAGTGTTCCTCCCAAGTAGACTTTCATGTTTGCCTCTTGGTACAACTTGATTTTTTCCTTGAGGTTGCTGGTCACGTAAGAAGTTCCAAAACCAAGTTTTAAAATATCGACCATTTCACCTGAGGCTGAAATCAAGTTTTCGGCTTCTCTAAGACTTAGGCCTTTGTCCATCACCATGGTGAGTCCTTTTTTACGGGGCTTTCTGTAGCGATTGGGAATGTGAGGTAAGCTGAAATTCATCGTGTTTTTTTGTGATTTTGAATTGTTTCGTACAGACTGACATGTTGTGTCACATCTGGATAATAGGAGAGTAATAATGAATCTGAAAAAACAAACTCTTTGAGCATCATGGCAAGTAGTTGTTCCGCTTCGGTAATGTTGTTCATTTCCGCGAGAACTCTCACTCCTCTCATGTAGATCTCTTCTTGATTTCCAATTTGTTCAAATGCCCGCCCAACTATGTCAAGCGCATTTTCAAACTGAAGGTCTTTGCAAAGCACATCAATGTAACCGCAATAGACTTTCTCATCGCCTTGCTCAAATTTTAAACTCTGCTCAAATGCGAAGACGCTTCGTTCTGTTTCGCCAGCAACACCGAGTATCTCACCTTGTATCTGCCAGTACTCGTAGTTTTCTGGCTCAATCTCTAGGGCGATTCTGAGATGGCCAAGGGCAGAAGTTATTTTGCCCATTTGATCGTAAACTATGGCTAACCCGATGTGGGCATCAGCATAATCAGGATTGACCTGAAGACATTTCTGATAGAAATCTAGGGCTTCAGGATGCTCCTCAAGTTGCTCATGACACTCGGCAATACCGCAGAGCATGGCCGTGTTCAAATCGCGCGGATTCTTCACTTTCTTGTAGGTCTTAATGGCCTCTCTGTATCTGTCCATGTGATACAGCACCTCGGCTTTACCGAGCAATGCCACAGGGTCCTTGTCGTTTAAAGCGATAGCGATGTCAAAAGACTCTAGACTATCCATAAACTGTTCTGCGTCAGACTGAAGCAGGGCGAGTTGCAATCGAGCTTCAAAAATTTTAGGCCACTTCTTGCATATAGACTTAAAAGTCCAAATTCCTTCGTGGTCCAAGTCCGCACTTTGATATGCAGATCGGAGTTTTTCTAAGGCAAAGTCATTAGTCGGGTCAAGTTCTATGACCTCTATCAACCTACTTATGCCATCAAGATCGTTTCCTTGGTTCAGATAGGCTAGAGCCAGACTGAGCACCAAGTTGGAGTTTACTTCTACATGAACCATGTCCATGGCCCTGAGGTACCAAGCAATGGCTTTTTCAAAATGCTGTTGGAAGGAGTATACATCAGCCCTGAGCACCATGAGTTCTGAGTTGTTAGGCTCTATTAACTCCAATGCACTGAGTTGCGCCAAGGCCTCGGCAGCTTCACCTATGCTCAGATGTATTTGTGCTTTGCGCAGTTTCAGCTCAAAAGATTGTGGATGTTGCCTCAAACCCTGTTCTATGGCCTCAGAAGCCACTTGGGTATCAAACGTAGAAAGGTAGAAGTCAACGATAGTCTCGTACTCACCCACATCAAAAAATGATTCTGATTTTCTATTGAGCATTTCATTAAACCGCTCAATGATGGTACGGTCTTCAGAAAATTCAGGAGGTATATTCAAATGCTCGGTATCGCTCAAATCAATCTCAGTAGAATGTGCTCAAATATACAGGAGTCTGAAGGCCTAGAAAAGACCGAAATAGGTGTTTTTTTAACAGCATTAACCAATAAGTTGATGCGAACTGGCCAATAAACTGACGCTCATCTGAATTGTGACCCAAACCAACGTTTTTTTTGAGTTAATCAAAGCTGGACAAGAAGAGGTCTCTGGTAGGGTGGTCGCTGTACATTAGCTGCTGCAGGCGCTTTCCATGGCTCATTTTTTCAAATGTAGAATGAACGAGACCGTTAAACCAATTATAGCTTAAAAGTGGGCTCAAGAGTTTGCCTAAAGAGAGGTCTGCTTTAATCCTGTCTTTGAGTTCAGAGTCATAGGCCGATAAAGACTTGGCGCTGCAGTCATTCTCTTTCATGCATCGCATCGCATGCTTGGCGGCTAGTTCGCCAGAAATCATGGCTTGCGGTATGCCGTTGGCAGAGATTAAGTCGATTAGTCCAGCGGCATCACCAGCCAGTATGCATGAGTCGGCAGTAAGTGCTCTATTTTTTGTGCCAAGTAAGAGGCCGCTTCCCTTTAGCTCGCCAATTTGCTGGGCCGAGGCAAAACGTTCTTTAATCATCGGGTGCTGATCAAGCAGAGATTTAAATAAGTCTTGGAGATTTAACTCGTCTTTTTTGACTTTGTCTTTGCGCATGACAATGTTCACGTTAAATAGTCCATCGTTCATCGGGGCTATGTAGAATCCGCCTGGTAGGAGGCTCTTCTCCATAAACAGTTCGCAAAAAGAGTCGTTTTCGACAGCTACATTTTTGAAGTACCCTCTCAGGCCTAGTGCATAATGTCTGTCTGACTCATCGCCCAAAAAATCTGAGGTCAGCGAGGTTTGACTTCCAGTAGCGAGAATCAGAAGTCGACATTGTCTTTGCTGCCCATTCTTCAATTTTAAATCGTAGCCCTGGTCAGTCTTGGTTATGCCTTGCACAAAGGCATTGCTTTGCTGCTCAGCTATGCCCATTTTTTCAATCTTCTCCCAGAGGTAAGCATCCATCGTTTTTCGAGCTATGGAGTAGCAGGAGGGAAGGTTGTCATCACCATCGAGACCTTTATAGGGGATGTCTATTTTTTTGTCGCCAAGAAATAGTGAGGTACCACTGACACTGCGCAGCGCGCCAGATTCTCTCATAGCAGGAATGATCTGTGGATCAGTTCTGTTTAAAGAACGAATGGCTTTTGAGGTGATGATGTCGGCACATGACTTATCACGAGGAAACTCACTGCCTTCTATGATTAGATGAGGCACTCCGTGTTTAGACAAATTCAGGCTGGCCATCAAACCAGCAGGGCCTGCTCCAATAATGATAATGTCGTGCTTCGTCTTGTTCAAAGTCAAATCCATACTTTCGGATTATAAAGATAAGTCTATGAAAACCAACACACTAAATTATTGCTGCCTATTCGTTCTTCTTCTTTCTTGCGCTGCGCCCACTGCGGAGAGCACCGAAGAGACAAAAGTAACAGATCAGCACACAGCCAAATCATCGCTGACCACCTATGCAGACTTTGAGTTGAGCACCGATATGTCACTGGTGTCAGAAAACGAAAAGGTAGTCTTGGCCTTACTCATTAAAGCCGCCCAGCGCATGGACAACATCTTTTGGCAACAAGCATATGGAGATAAAGCGGAATTGATGAAGCGCATTGATAGCGAAGAGCTAAGAGCGTTTGCGGAAATCAATTACGGTCCTTGGGACAGGCTAAATGCAGATGAGGCCTTTGTTTCTGGCATTGGAGAAAAGCCAAAAGGAGCAAACTTTTACCCCACAGACATGGATGAAGCTGAGTTTGAATCCTTTGCTGCCGATGACAAAAAGAGTCTGTACACCATTGTGAGAAGAGATGAAAAAGGGGCATTAAAAACCATTCCTTATTCTGAAGCCTATGAAAAAGATTCCTATGCCGCGGCAGATTATCTGAAAAGGGCAGCAGACATTACCGAAGACCCAGCCTTAGAGAAGTATTTAGACCTCAGAGCCAAAGCACTTATTCATGATGACTTTGACGCCAGCGACATAGCGTGGCTCGACATGAAGGACAATCACATTGACATCATCATAGGCCCAATAGAGAATTATGAAGACAAACTATT
>CAYSDH010000134.1:0-4191 GCA_964429805.1 uncultured Flavobacteriales bacterium | reverse complement strand
TCAAACATCAAGATGCTCTTCTTCATTCGAATCTTTTCGCTCTCTGCTTTTATATTTCTTCTTTTTTGGATTGGACAGCAAGTGTTTAGCGGCATGGGATCATTGCCCATGTTTAGCGGAAAGGAAGGGACTGATGGCGGTGGTGTAGCCTATTGGGCTCACATTGGTGGCTTCGTGTTTGGTGTATTAATCGGGTTCTTGTTCAAGAATGATGTGAAGAAATATGCTCTGGTTACAGAATCCAATCAGGTCCGTGAGGCTTGGGATAGACTAACCAGTTAGGGAGAATAATCAGTCAATAACACGCATCTGGACATGCGCTTTGTCTAAATCAAATTCATCTAAAAGATACTGCTCAATCTTGCGAGAAAGACTGCTTTTTGACATTGGAAACTCGTCTTTAAATCCGATTTTTATTCGGCAGAATCGCTGAGAATCCATGTGCTTTTTCATGCGCGCTGAAAGTATTTCTCCTTGAAATTTCTCAGCAATATCCACACACATCTTTTTATATGAATAGTCTTTCTGGCGATGCAGTCTCAATTCTCGCATTGATAGGCCTAAGACACGCAGCCCTCTATACATAAGCACAATGGCCACACCAACTGATACAATGGGGTCAACGAACTTATTCTGTATCAGCATCAATACTAAGGCTGAAACGAGTATCAGAATAATAGGAACGAGCTCTTGTCTTACAATAACCGATTCTGATTTGGAGCTTAGGTTTCTCAAACCTGCCTTGTGTAGTATCAAGAGGTGCAGCAAGTACAAACAAGCCGACACGATAATCAGCGTATGCCCTTCACGGATGTCCAATAACTCCAAGTTGTAACTTCCAAAAATCAAGGAATAGAGCACATAGACCCCAGAAGCAAAAATCAACAGACCATAGCCGATGGAGATGCTCAACTCTACCTTACCAAATCCATATGGGAATCTGCTGCTGAACACTCCCTTGCTCATCACCACATTATCAAACACAGAAAAAACCATGGCCAAGGCACCTTCCAAATACAGAAGAGTGAGCACAAGTACCATCATAGATTCTGTGTTGACGGTGGCTTGATACGATAAATAGCTGCCCGTGAACAAGAGCAAGGCGCAGGCCATGACGATGACTCTTCTTTTAGTCAGCGCACTGACGAAGTGAGAGGTGAAAGGCCTATGCTCAGTGTACGAGTCGGCCGAGAGGGTCCGCTTGTCTGACATTAGTTGAACGATTTAGTAGTTTGGCGTGGGAAATCACCCTAAAGAATTAGGAATCAATACCTCGCAGATTGGAATGTACGAAAGAAGAGCGTACAAAACTCAACTTTTAGGTTAACATTGGATTTTTTAGGTCGAATCTATTCTCTTAGACCATGAATATGAATACGTTACCTCACACATTCATGTGACTCCTATTCTTTAGAGACGAGGCGCCATCACCCCCTGTCCGAGTACTTGGCTACTTTTTAAGACTATCAGCTCATCGTATATTTTGGCATCTATAAATGACTGAAGCACTTTTGTTCCTCCTTCTACCAATACAGACTGCACTCCTTCCTGATGCATTGCAGCGAGCACATCATCAACAGATTCTGCGCGCAAATGATTATAGCCAGCGTCCGTTTCCTTCATCGAGGTCCAGACTACTCGTCTAGGCGACACAGCCTCAACATGACGGACATCGAGTCGCGGCTGGTCCATCCTAAATGTCTCCCCTCCTACCAGTATGCACATTTCATTGCTGCGCCTCAGGTGGCTAATCTGATTGGTCAGCAGGCCAGTAATCTTTAAGGGCGCTTCTGAGCTATCTCTTAGTTTGTCTACAAATCCGTCAGCGGTCTGCGCCCACTTGAGTATCACATAGGGACGAGCTTCTTTTTGCTGAGTGAAAAACCTGCGGTTCATCCATTGGGCCTCTTTGCTCATTACTCCCACACGTACATCCACACCAGCATCCCTCAACTTTTTGATTCCCTGACCAGCAACCTGGGGGTTAGAATCCTCACAGGCGACCACCACCTTGGTGATTCCCTTTTCTAAAATAAGGTCCGTACACGGAGCCGTGCGCCCGTGATGACAGCATGGCTCTAAAGACACATACAGAGTCGCTTTTGACAGCAGGTCTCTATCGGTGATGTTCTTCACGCACTCCACCTCTGCATGATTCCCACCGGGAGCCTGTGTGTAACCCTCGGCCACAATGCGCCCATCATGCACCAGCAGAGCACCGACCATAGGATTAGGTCGACACACTGGCCACGCCATGCTGGCCAAGTCCAGCGCTCTGCGCATATACAGTTCATGATTCACGAGGCTCGAAGATATGGTGAAGAAATTTGACGGGTAGTGGGATGTGCTGCAAGGTTTTAATTTGACCCGATTCTTATGCAGGCCTTTGATTTACGGTCACGTTCTAATTGACCGGATTTCTCGGCTACACTTCGTTGCGCTCGAAATGACGGGTTTCATGTGCACCATTGGTGTATTGTAACCCGTCATTTCGACTAAGGCGGCAGCCGCACGGAGAAATCTCGTCAAGAACCAGACTGTGTTTATTTAGGTATAGTAGAGTGAAGAAGCTCGTTAATTAGCAGCCCAGGCCACAATCAGCAAGGCATACCCTTAGCATTGAAAACTAGAAGAAGAACAAGTGAAATCAGGTTTTATTCAATTTGGCCTTTTCACCGCACCTAACCCACTGACTTGGACATCTAGACCTCCAATAGTAGAATGCATAGTCCCTTCAAAACGGAACATGAACGTTGAGCTATTAATATCGGTGAACCCATCATACTCAAATTCAAAATCATCTCCACTTTCATAGCGTGCTAAAAGATCGAACCCGTTGACTATCTCAACTAAAGGCACATCTACGAACATCTCTTCCTGATCCAATATCTCTGGGTACTCCCAAGTCGTGAATGAAAATGAATGTATGTCCCCATATACCTCTCCTTCGAATTCGATATTGACCACTTGAACTCCACCAACATAATAGTTGCTGAATTGCACATTTTCGGCAACCAGCATTTCTCCAGACTGGTCTATGGTATAAGTCAAATACCCTTCGTCCGGAAAATCACAAGATAAATGAACTCCAGTTGGAGTAGACTCTCCATCTTCCGTGCCGACTATGACTTCATTAGTCTGGTTCTCAAAATCATAGTCTGTTGCTTTGATCCGCACATATGATTCATGGCATTGCCCTGTGACCTGAAATGACTCTCCATTAATCAGCTCCCGTATTTGCCGCCCTTGACTAGTAGTCATACTCAAGTAGCCTTGAAGGGGCTCTCCATAACAATCAACATAACTTCCTTCTACAAAAACGATCTCATCTTCATCTAGTTCAATATCTCCGAAATCAGTGTCTTGGCTGTAGAAAGTATATTCTGTTTCATAGAGGAAGTAGTTGCATTCATCTCTGACATTCAATTTTAACTCATGGTCTTTTGGCCCCCAAAACGTGAACATCCCTTGCTCATTGGTGTACGTGCCAGCAAATTTATCAAAGCCTCTTTGGGCCCGCACTTCAAATCCTGCTAAAGGGGTGTTAGTCACATCTGAAACTACACGCCCGCTGTACATAATTGGATCGAATTCAAAGGCCAACATAAACCAGCCGAGTCTATCTACTTCGGAAACAAACTCTAAACTCGACACTCTTTCGGCAACCCCAATTTCCCGCCAAACTGTCGCGTCCCGATCATAATGCCACAATTTGGCTGTCGCGTTAGGGTCTGAAGAACTAAACGGATTTAGTTTTAGTTCATATGTGACTCCACTTCTCAAACTGAGCAGCTCTCCTGCGAGGTCTACAAAATCAACATTAGTGGCCGCCAAAGGATACAGATACTTCATATCACCATTGAGATCAGTACCTAAAAAATCTCCTGGAGCTTCTTTTTCTATAAGGCCTCCATCCCACAACTTTCTACTATACGTTCTACATGGACCAATATAAAAGGCCCCATCGGCAGTTGCGAGACTATTCTCTAAAATCTCTCCGCCTTCCAAAGAAAAAGCGACAGATGCATCTGGCTCGATGCCGGCTTCGTATGGTTTATCAATTTTATGGACCTTGATCAGCGAAGTGGACGAAGGGTAAAACACGTCCGAGACAGCACGATGCCCAGGAGTTTTAAATGAGACCAGTGCTCTTGCACTGTCTACCAAAGCATCATTGACTAAATAGTGGCC
>CAYSDH010000133.1:0-4284 GCA_964429805.1 uncultured Flavobacteriales bacterium | reverse complement strand
TACCGTTATAGCACATTGAACCCCTTCATCCGGATTAATCGAGTATTCGCAAGCAGCACCTTCTACTTGACCATTCGTTGACACAACGATTAGATTGTTGCACGGCCATTCAGGGACTGCAATAGAAAGAGGGTTGTCTATCCCTCTATACAAGATATTCATATTGGTCGCTGAGACAACAGGAGTTTGCTGAGCTTGTACAGAAAATCCTCCGCACACAATTACAAGTATTAGAATCAGTTTTCGCATTTCTCAATTGCAGCTAACGTACATATATACGCAATAGCGTATATACTCCCAAAAAACAACATTGCTTTTATATCACTATCAAACCCAACGCTTTTAGGAATACCCAATATACAACCAATGCCATCAGCTCCCAAAAAGCCAATGTCGAATAAAGAAAGGCAGTAAAAGATCAGCTAAACATCTCGCTCACTTTTTCAAAGAAGCTCTTGTCTTTTGATGTGGGTTTAGGGGCGAAGTTCTCTGACTTGGACAGCTCTTCGAGCATCTTTTTCTCGTCCTTGTTGAGCTTCTTTGGTGTCCAGACATTGATGTGGACTATCTGGTCTCCGGTGCCATAACTGTTGACGCTCGGTAGGCCCTTGCCTCTGAGTCGTACTAGTTTTCCGCTCTGTGTGCCTGAGTCTATAGTGATGCGGGCTTTTCCGCTCACTGTCGGTATTTCAACTTTTGCACCGAGGGCTGCATCTGTAAATGAGATGTACAGGTCATGGTGCAGATCATTGCCATTTCGCTTGAGCTCTGGGTGTGCTTCTTCTTCAATCAGCACAAGTAGATCGCCAGATATGCCTCCTCCTGGTGCTTCGTTTCCTTTGCCACGCACATTGAGTTGCATGCCTTCTTCTACACCAGCTGGTATCTCAATCTCAACCACCTCTTCTTTGCGAATCATACCATTGGCATCAGAGCCTTTTGGTCGTTCTGAGATGGCTTGTCCTGCTCCATGACAAGTAGGGCAGGTGCTTCTGGTTTGCATCTGTCCCAATATGGTGTTTTGCACGCGGGTGACTTGACCGCTGCCGCCACAACTGCTGCAGGAGGAGTACTTGGCTCCTTCGGCCTGCACCATCTTTGGCACTTTGAGTTTTTTGGTCACGCCCTCGGTAATGTCTTTGAGGCTCAGTTTTACTTTGATGCGAAGATCACTACCGCGCGCTCTACGCTGCTGCTGACGCCCGCCACCAAATCCGCCTCCGAAGCCACCTCCGCTAAAGGCGCCTCCAAAAATATCGCCAAATTGAGAGAAGATGTCATCCATGGACATGCCTCCACCAAAGCCTCCGCCTCCTGCGGCACCTTTCATTCCTGCATGACCAAACTGGTCATATCTGGCGCGCTGGTTTGGGTCGTTGAGAATCTCATACGCCTCAGCCGCTTCCTTAAACTTTTCTTCGGCCTCTTTATCATCCGGATTTTTATCTGGATGATACTTGATGGCCATCTTTCGATAGGCCTTTTTAAGCTCAGCCGCATCTGCGTTTTTAGATACGCCTAGTATCTCGTAGTAATCTCGTTTTGACATAGTGATTAGCTGCCGACCACTACTTTGGCGTAGCGTAGCACTTTATCGTTTATGAAATATCCTTTCTCGATGACATCAATCACCTTTCCTTTAAGTCCCTCTTCTGGTGCCGGAATCTGTGTAATGGCTTCATGTAAATCCACATCAAAGGCAGAACCTTTCTCCACTTCCATGATCTTTACTCCTTTTTGGTTGAGTATGCCAAACAGCTTCTGATTGATGAGCTTAAAGCCGTCTCTTAGCGCATCAAAATCTTCTGCACTGTCATTGTTAATGATGGCTCTTTCAAAATCATCTAGAATAGGCAGCAGCGACTTGAGTGCTTCACCTTGAGCATTGCTCATCAGGTCTAGCTTTTCTTTGGCCGTCCTTCTTCTAAAATTTTCAAACTCAGAGTAGAGTCTCAAAAATTTGTCATTCGTCTCTAGATACTTCGCTTCAAATCCTTCGCTCTCCTCCTCTTCCGTCACTTCAGCTTCGGCAGTCGCCTGCTGATCTTGAGTTTCTTCTTGTGCTTCTTCTACGGTATTCGCTTTTTCCTCTTCGCTCATTTCCTTGTCAATGTCTTTATTGGATTTCTTCTTGTCAAACCAGCCCATTGTTCGCTCAATTACGGCCTTTGTCTTTGCTATTCAAAAGGCCTGCCATTACTGAGAATGAGTCATTATGTCAGCATTCTCTCTTAAAAGGCTGCCAAATTAATCATTCCCCTGCTCAATGGGCATGAAAAAGGCCGTCTCGTTTGAAACAAGACGGCCTACAATTAAAATGTCTTTGGCTTATTTTTTCAGCGACTTCACCAGTCCGTCAATGTTGGTGTGGAGGCCCATTCCTCTGAGAGATTTTCCTTTTGCCACAATTACACCATCGGCATCAATGAGGTATGAGGTAGGTATGCTGCTCACTCCGTACATTCTAGCCGCTTGATTTTGCCACTTCTTGAGGTCAGACACATGACCATCCCACACGAGACCGTCTTGCTTGATAGCAGACTTCCATCTGTTTACGTCACTATCTAGAGATACTGACAATACGTCAAAGCCTTTTCCATTCTTGAACTTGGCTTTCTTGTACTTGTTATACGCGTTCACCACATTTGGATTTTCTCTACGACACGGTCCGCACCACGAAGCCCAAAAGTCGATGAGCACTACTTTGCCTCTGTAGTCTGAGAGCTTAATCATGTTACCATCAGGGTCGGCCATCTCAATGTCTGGTGCGACTTCTCCAATAGAGGTTCCAACCTTTGGTTGACTTGTCTCTGCCTCTTCCATGGATGTGAATCCATAACTCACTCCAGCTACAAGCGCTACCAGCAAAAATGCCTTTAAATACTTCATGTTCCGTTTTGGGATTTTATTCATACAAATATAGGATGACCGATGTCTCCATGCCATCTTAAACAAGTATTGTTCCAAAAATACTATTGAAATCCTAGTTGCGGATATCGTCTCCCCATTTCAGCTTGTGACGCATGGTTCTGTAAAAGCTACTTCCCTCTGGACGTACTATCCTGATTGGGAACCCTGCTTTTTTGACCACCAGCGTTTCTTGGTCAGTCATGGTCTCAGAGCGTGAGTCCATAGAGACTAAGCACTGCTCTACGTCTCTCCCTTCTATCCTGATTTTGAGAATGGCCGTGTCTGGCACCACGAGTGGCGTCACAGTCAGGTTATGTGGCGCTTTGGGTGTGATCACGAAGCATCCTGAGCTGGGCGCCAGTATGGGGCCTCCGCAACTCATGGAGTATGCTGTAGAGCCCGTGGGCGTGGCAATAATAAGCCCGTCTGCCCAGTAGGAGTTGAGATACGAGTCGTCTATAGACACATGAATGATAATCATGGAGGAGCTGTCCTTTTTGTGGATGCTCACTTCATTCAGCCCGTAGTTGACTTCGCCAAAGAGCTGAGCATCTGTGGAGGCCGAAATCATGTTTCGCTCTTTCACAGAATATTTTCCCGCCAACACGAGATCGATACTTTCCGCAATTTTGTCTTCAGATACATAAGAAAGAAAGCCCAGTCTGCCTGCATTGATACCAAGGATTGGCACTCCGCTGTCTCTCACCAGTCTGATGGTCTTGAGGAATGTACCATCACCGCCAATACTCAAGAGTAAGTTTAGTTCGCTCAGTTCATCTTTGCTGGTGAAGACTTTGTAGTCTGCCGGCATAGACACTTTATCGTTGAGGTACTTGCCAAAGTGTTTGTAGAAACTGATTTCTACACCTTCACTGGTCAGTTTGTCCAGTAACTGCTGCATGAAGGGGGTGAAGTCCTCTCGGAATTCTGTTCCGTAGATTCCGATTTTCATAAGTCTAAACTATAATACATGGACATGAACCGCGAAGTTAAGGCTTTGTGGGTAATGGGTCGAGACTGGCTGGTCAGATAGATTTTCTGTAATGCACATAGAGTCCGCCCTCGTTATCACGATTTAGCGAGTAACTCAGTCTGAGCACCGTGTCGTAGGTAAATAAAAATTCTGCCCCAAGTCCTGTGCCCGCCATCAGCGAATTACTGAGCGGATTGGCCGCGGCATACAGGTCGTCTTGCACATAGCCAAAGTCAGCATGGGCCACGATATAGACTCCATACTGAAGGGTATTAAAGGCGTTAGATTTTATAAACGAGAGTTTTTTCACGCTCATGGGCTCCAGCTCAAACATGACGTTGTTTCGAGTCAGGGCATAGGCTTGAACATAAGTGATGTAAAAATCATATCCCCGCACGGCA
>CAYSDH010000132.1:0-4433 GCA_964429805.1 uncultured Flavobacteriales bacterium | reverse complement strand
GATCTCCATCGTCACAGGCATCTCCGACTTCAGGATTGTCAATGATAGTTCCTGTGCCGTCCGTTTCGCCTGAGCAGATGTCGCAGCCCATTGGCGCCCCGATGCATGAACCATCATCAACTGTAGCGGCTGAGTTGTAGTTGCATGATGCGGGTTCTAGGCAACCTGGAATGGATTGACCAGCACAGACTCCGCAATCTGAATAGGTGTCTCCTACTGTTGTTGGATCTCCATCGTCACAGGCATCTCCGACTTCAGGATTGTCAATGATAGTTCCTGTTCCGTCTGTTTCGCCTGAGCAGATGTCGCAGCCTTCTGGTGCTCCGATGCATGAACCGTCATCTACTGTGGCGGCTGAGTTGTAGTTGCATGAAGCAGGGTCTATACAGCCAGCGATACCTTGGCCAACACATACTTCGCAATCAATATATATGTCGCCTACGGTGTTTGCATTGCCATCATCACAAGCGTCTCCTATTTCTGGATTGTCTACTATAAATCCACTTCCATTTGTCTCTCCAGAACATGTGTCACAGCCTTCTGGACCTCCATCACAAGAGCCATCATCAACCGTGGCGAAGGAATTGAAATTGCATGAGTTTGGGTCCATGCAACCGGCTGTTGACTCTCCAAGACAGAGCTCGCAGGTCACATAGACATCATCAATGGTGGTAGGGTCTCCGTCATCGCAAGAGTCTCCAACTTCAGGGTTTGATACAATTGTTCCTGTGCCATCGGTTTCGCCAGAGCAGGTCTGACAACCTGTTGGTCCTATATCACAAGAGCCATCATCTTGACTTGCAAACTCATTATAGTTACAGGAGTTTGAATCCGTACATCCAAAGACCACACCCGCATTTATAGTAACATTCTGCACGACCACTGAGTCAGCCCCACATGGATTTTGAAACGTCCACGTGCGTGTGAAGACCTCACCACAGATTATTTCAGACTCTTGAAATGTCTGTTGAAGCAGCCCACAATTATCGGAGGCCACGATGCTCATTGGGCTTGGTATATTATCACAATCCACTGTGATGTCTATTGGCGTATCAGACAAGGTTATTTCTCCTCGGTCTCCTGTCAGCTCTTGAGTATGAGTGGCTTGATTACCACACTGGTCAGTAGTTGTCCAAGTCCTAATTAGCAGAATGTCGCATTCTGGATTAACAAGCTCTTCTGTGAAGTCTACCATAACTGTCCCGTCCGCATTATCAATGGCACTGAGTACCGGAGCTGTTCCAAAGTCAATACAGTTCACAGAGGTATTAGCTGGTGTAGAATCAAATACTGGTGCCTCGTCATCTTCTTTTCTTTCAATAGAATATGAACAGGTCGCACTGTTTCCGTCTGCATCTTGCACAGAGAACTGGCGCTCGTACGTATGCACGAAGCCGCTGATAGTTTCATTTTCTACTTCAAACACGATGTTTTGAACTGCACAGTTATCAGTGGCGACCAGCGCAGACAAGTCAACTGGAGGAAGCTCTTGATTACAGAGTAAATTGCTATCAGGCGGACAGATTAAAGAAGGTGAAATAGTGTCAATAAAACTTATTTGCTGCTCGCAGAATTTGAAATTATCACAGTCATCTCCGGCCTGCCATGTTCTGGTTATACCTTGACATATTGAGCCAGTATTTGAATCTGAAAATGTGACAGAAAGACCAATACAATCTGAAATGCATACTTCAGCTTTGCCTGCAATGGCCGGAGAAAAATCATCCATAGAATAAACACTCGTGTCTGAAGGACAAACTAATACCAGGGCATCGGCAGCACAATCGACTGCCACCACAAAGTCACTTATGCTGTTTCCTTGTCCTAAAGGATTGAGCGCAGGATGAAAAGGTCCACTCGGATGGCCCCAATAATTATTACAGGCAATCACTTCGAAGTTGGCGTCCAAATTGACTAGGCCTGCGGAATTGAACTTGATTACATTATTTGTAATAGTCGGGGCACCTGTCGTGATTCGTATTCCTGTCTGCCCTCGAGTGATTGCACTTTTCTCAATAACTAGATCTGAGGTCGATACGTCAATACCTGCGTTATATTCAGATTGAGGTTGAGCCCCGAGCCCATCAATTCTGCAATAATTTAAAATGTTAGCCGAGCTTGACGTTGTGAAAACTATGCTTCCGGCAAAACCAGATGTCCCTTTGAAGGTGATGGAATCAGTTGAGGTACCTACAGCCAATAAAGTTCCTTCGATGATTAAGTCAACCTCAGAGCTGGAAAAGATTAATTCGCATCCTGGCTCAATGGTTAAGGTCAAACCTTGAGGTACAACTACATCGGAGGTAAGGTTGATTGGGTTATCATTGGTGGTGAGTGTCAGATTAGAAGGGATGACTCCTCCAAGATCTGTTGAATGCAGGGGACAACAGGTCAGCAATGCACTAACTGCAAGGCAGACTCCTTTTAAAAATGTCATTTAGTAGTTGTTTAATTAAGTGAATAAATACTCCCGTTGAATATCACCTAGTCAAACCAAATGTACCTAAAGACTTTGTTGGATGGGGCTAAGAGGGTTTCTGACAGGCATTTGTTTAATTAACACAAAATGTTGACAAGCACCTTTTTTAAGTACAAAACCCCTTTGTCTTTCGACAAAGGGGTCTTTTATTACTTTAAGCTATGTTCGAAACTTATTCGACTACAAACCTTACGGTCTTGGTATCGTTCGCGCTTCTGATATTGACCAGATAGATACCAGCATTTAACTTTCTGTCAAAGGTCAACACTTGATTAACATTAAATCCAGTGTAAGAAATCAACTCCTGTCTGAGCTGCTTACCAGTGATATCAAAAATGCTAATAGTTAGTGCACCTGTATCATCTTTTAAATCAGTGACAGAAAGAAGCACTTCTTCTCCAAGGCTTGGGTTAGGTGTAACCTCGGCATTAAACACAGACTCAGCAGATAAAATCTTGCTATCAGTTACCTCTGGCAGCTCTGGTGCTACAGGTGCAGGAAGTATGTTTATTGGACATGCGCTAGCAAAATCACCCCACGTATTACCTCCAAATGATCTAACATCTACATCATATGACCCTGGCTCTAGGTCAGGCACATTAAGCTCTGTAAGCAGCAAGGATACGTTATCACTAATAAACGACTGCGAAGCACCGCCACCTATTGGAGTGAATCTCCACTCATATGCGTCAGACCCAACAATGTTAGTAGCTTGTAGATTCTGGCTTGTATTGAGTGCATAGGTACCATTACAGAAGGCCATTTGAACTTGTGTGTTAAGTGGCTTCACTCTCATGTTCACCGTACAACCTGATGCATAAGCACCCCATTCGCCATTCACTTCAGCTCTTACACGCACTGTGTACATTTTGTTGTACTCAAGGCCAGGAACTTGCCATAGCTGCGTGCTGTAGTTATTGTCAATGTCTTCAATAACAGTTACTCCGTCATCGAATTCAAATTGATAAGCCGTAGCACCAGTGATAGGCTGAGCGATAAGAATATCTCCAAGCACATAATCAACGTTTCCTGTGCAGAATTGTGGCAACAGTCCAGTACTTGACACATCACCTACACCCATTGTACAGCTACTTCCGTATTCACTCCAGTGGAATTCTACTCCACCATTGGCAGGAAGCTGCACCATGTGCCTCGCTTCTACATCAAAGGTGCTGTTAAACGGTAAACCTGGGAACTCAGAGAACTGGAAATATTGAGCGCCAGCATAAAACTGCTCACGGTAATACATCTGTCCAGTTACTTGGTCAGTCATTCTTACAGCATACCCCACTATCGGAATATTTGCTTGGTACAATTCACCTAGGTCACCTCTTTCTGGTGTAAAGGCGTCAGCGAGTTCGTAGTCAGTGACACCACAGAATACTGGACGAATACCTCCGGTTATAAAACCTTTGACGGTGGTCGAGAACTCTGGACTAGTATATGTTCCAGAGGCAGAATTGTGATAGACAGCATAGTGGTATGTCGCTCCAACTGTAAGTCCTCCGATTAACACTCTCTCTAATTCGTCTGCACCGTATGCATCAAAGCAACCGAGGCTTGTTCCTCCACAGGCATCAAACACTTCGATAACGGCATCAAAACCTGTTGGGAATGATGGAGTCAACGCAGGGTGAACTCCCGCTTGAATGATGTCATTCGATGACATACATGTCCACTCATACCACACAGCATTTTCTATGTTGCCACAGACAGTTTCAGGCTTCGCGTTAAGCAATGTACCTGTGACGTATCCTACAGCACCACCAAACTCAGTGGTTTGGATTGTTTCTGCATCGGCACAATCATCATTTGAAGGGCAAAGAATGTTTGCCTCTCCTGGTGTGATACACGTATAGATAAAGTCTACACTATTGTCATCTGTATCTAAACCGTCAGGAATTCTTGCAAGGCTTTTTTCAATTGCATTTCCTGTAGTTCGATAGAGATACTT
>CAYSDH010000131.1:0-4606 GCA_964429805.1 uncultured Flavobacteriales bacterium | reverse complement strand
TCTGAAGCATGTGTTGTATGATTCTCGTTATGTGAATCTCCTTTTCAATCTCTTCCGGTATCTCACGAAATGAACTTTGCGACAAGAAGAACTCAAAACACAATTTATTTAGCACTAATTTCAATTATTCTATTTAGAAAAAACAGACTGTTGCTCTTTAGTCAATACAGTAACATGAGGATAAGCAATGGTGATTCCCTCCTGAGAAAATCTACTTGCGATTTCTTCTACTACATCGCAGCGCATGTCAAAACCTTGGCCATATGAGGCAGCCCAAGCCCAGGCTCGTACAACAAAGGCAGATGGCTCTATCCTTATCATTGCCGTGCGTACGATAGGCTTGCCCAATTCGTGGTCTTCAGGACTGCGCGCATCAATACAGTTTGGATGCGCTTCACAGATTTCCTTCATAATTTCCTTGGCTCGGGTGACACTGCTTTCGTACGATATGCCAATCTCAATACGCTCGACTACTCGCGTATCATCTATATTGAAATTGATGAGCCTTACTTTATTGACTACCGAGTTAGGTATAATGATGCGATTGTTATTGTAATTACGAATGACCGTATGTCTTAAGGTGATGTCCACCACGCTGCCTTGGAGATCGTCTATCTTGACCGTATCACCGACTTTGAAAGGGTTGAACCAAATGATGAAAAAACCCCCGATCAGATTGGCTAGTGCCTCTTGTGATGCCACGCCAATCACTATTGCTAGAATTCCTGCACCTCCTAGAGCGGTCTTGACCAAGCCGCTGAAAGAAGGTATGGCAAAGAGCATGAGCAGGATGCCCACAAAATAGATGGACACCACACTGACGTATCGCAAGAACCTCAGGTTTGTCTGATCTTGCTCTCGAATGGCTCGCTTGTGAATCGCTTCTCTGAACCAGTAATTCGTGAGCATGGCAAGTATGATGGTAATCATGCCCACGAGTGCGAGGTAGATTCCTTGTTTCAAATAGCCGTCATAGACCTCTGTTCGATCGTCATCTGCGAAAAGATATATGATTTCCATTACTCCCAATATCACAACGAGTAGTTGAAGAATTCGCTTCACCGAGATTAGAGAACGATTGTTTTTAGGGTGAACGGCATCAGGAAGTCTTTCAGCACCCCAAGCAAAGAGCTTGTGAATCAAGTAGATCAGCAACACGACTACCAGCACGGTGATGCCTGCAAGAACTATATCCGAGCCATGAGAATCTAGAAATTCCTTCATTCCTATTTCTTTAAATTTTTTGAAATACTTGACAATGGAAATCTACTCATCCTTTTGAATGTAGGAATGAATGATTTGCTCCGTCACTTCACTTTCTGAAAGCTCAAGCAGCGCGTGATTTACATCAAACACTAGGCGCGTGTCCAGAGGGAATGCGAAACCATACCCTTGCTTGGCATACTCAGCTCGGCTGATGTACAGGTCATCTTGACCACTTTCTTTGAGGTAATATAGAAGCTGCGGCCGATCAAAAACAACTGTATCTATTTCTTTGTTTTCTAGTTTTCTTATTGCTGTCGTCAAATCACCAGTACCGATTACCTCTACGCCCGTAGATTGCAAAAAGCCAATAGAAGGTGAGCCTGCCAGGGTTGCGGTCTTCTTTCCTTTAAGCTGCTCAACAGTTGTGATCGTGCTGGCCTGTGCAGAAATAGACAAGGTGCTGGCAATACCCGCTACCATCGATGTGGCAAATAGAATGCAGATTACCATCCATGTTCCAGCTATGATTCTTCCCAAAGGTGTGATGGGTGCCTTATCGCCATATCCAGTCGTGCTCATGGTCACTATGGCCAGCCACATACCCGTGCCGATACCGTTGAATGGATCTTGGGGAAATTGCTCAGGAGATTTCTTGCGCTCGGCCAGCCAGAACAAGGTGCCTACAATAGCTAATATTATTAAAAACACCCCAACCGCCATAAGCAGTCTGTAACTGAACATCGGTCGGATTTTATCCCAAAAACTAAGCTCTTCCAAACGAGACATTATGGATATGCTGGAGTTATAGAATGGCTGAGAGAACTGCATCGACTCCAATCGCTGAGCCGTGATACTGATAGGCCCAACTACGAGATCAACTTCTCCTTGACTCAAGGCCGCACTGGCATCTTTGACACTATTGAGCGGGACATACTCGTAGAGCCATGACTTCTCACGGGCTATGCGCTCCCATATTTCGAGAGCTATGCCTGACTTGGTTTCTTGGAATACGAAAGGCTCGCTACCCGCTATTCCTACGCGTAGTATTGTCACGGGAAGTACAATAGTGCCCGATTGGGAGTTGACCGAAAACGCAATGGCAAAGAGCGCTATAGTGAGCCATATTGTTTTCAAGTAATGGGGAATTGTCATGGGCGGTAAGATAGAAAATCAGGCTGCGGTCGAGTGTAAATTGTACTGCTCCATCTTATCGATTTCGAAGTCCAGTGCTAATGCAAAGAGAGCACTAGACTCACTCAAAGCTTCTCCCAAATTGACCCATTTTTAGTAGTCATCTTTTTGAGCTGAGCCTGATTTGTTAGCTCGCTCAATTTTAGCTCACTCTCGGCTCTCGGAGTACCCGAAAGCACAGAATATTCCTTAGCAGTGAGTGTGTGGTACTTTTTGAATAGCGACTCCCAATCTTTACTGTATTCACTCTTGGTGATGTCTGGATCCAGTTTTAGGATGGCCATCTCGTAATAAGCATAAGGCTTTGAGCCTCTGACTATCTCTTTGTCTCCAGCACTATTCAGAGCGATAATCGTGGGGAATCCTCTGACTCCACTTTCTCTGGAGAGCTTCAGATCTGCTTCAAAGGCGGTCTTGGCTTTGCCTTCAGAGTCCATTTTCAATTGCTCCACGTTCAGCCCGACTTCGGCTGCGGCCGCGGCCAAGTACTCCCATTTGGCAATATTCTTCTTCTTTAGAAAGACCATCTCGCGAATCTCGCGCATGAACAATTGTGCCTTGGCTTCATCTTGTAGTTGTGCAGCCTTGAAGGCGATTGAAGGAGGATAAGATGAGTCTAGCGGATCTTCCAACCAAAGGTCACCGTCTATGGGCATATCATAGTGAGCACTCACCTCGTCCCAATGATGAGCGACATCAGAAGGCTTGCTTATGCCTCCACTATTGTAACTCCAATCGGGCAAGAGCCCTCCCATGACATACTCGATATCAATATGCTCACCATACTCCAGTTTGAGTTTTCTCAACTGCGGCTCTATGCCCCAGCATGAAGAGCAGATGGGGTCAGTGAAATAGACGAGCTTTACTTGCTTGGCAGTAGCTTGAGCTATCGGAGTGCTCGGGTCTTTAGCTTCGGTGCGTGGCAATTCGCACATGCCCGTTTCGGGTTCGCAGAGCAGTGGGTTAGTCTTTGTTGGATCTGTAGTCATAGTATTGGTTTTTGATTGACCTTGACATGCCGTGAGGCTGAGCAGCGCCCATAAGAGCACTGTAAAACTGAGTTTGTTGATCATAATAAGTTGACTGCCTACTGCAAGTAAGAATTAAGCATCCAGAGTGTTTTCTCGGTTTGAGAAATGTAATCGCTCATAAGGCTCACGGTTCCTTCATCATCAGCGTCACTGGCGAGTTCTAGAATTGCGCGCTCTGTTTCAATCAGCGTAGAGAAGTTTTGCACTACAATACCGACTCCTTCCACGCCATTGCTCACGCCTTTGGCCTCATTGATTTTAGTCGCTTTGAGATAATCTGTAAACGTGTGCAGGGGCTCTCCTTCTAAGGTCAGTATGCGCTCAGCTATTTCATCGACTTTGATGACGGCATCGTCATACAACTCCTCAAACTTCAAATGAAGCTCAAAAAACTCTTTCCCTTTAATGTTCCAATGCAACCCTCTCAGATTCTGATAAAACATCTGATAGTCCGCGAGCAATTGATTTAGCAGCTTGTTGAGTTCTGTCGCTTTGTTCTTGTCTATTCCGATCAAGTTTTTCATAATTGAGTGTATTTAGGTATTCAAAATTATTGCGTCTTATTTATCAGTATCAACGCTAGTCTTTCTTGGTGTCGGATAAGGAACAAATTCCGTCTCATCACCCTTCACTTTGTCAAACAATTGTTGCTTCCATTTCTGCTTTGCTTCTTCAATTCGCTCTTTACTTGAAGATACAAAATTCCAATCGATGAATCGCTCTTCTTCAAATGGCTCTCCTCCAAAAATATAGATGGTACTATTCGCTTGAATAGTAAAGTCGCATAAGGTGGCATCCTTTGCAATAAGCATTTGTTTGGGCCCAAATATGTTTCCATCATTCTCAATGCCACCTTCGAGTATGTATAGTCCTGACTCACCGTAGAGTTGCTCACCGATAGCCACCCTCTGCTCGGTATCACTCTTGATCTCGATCATGTAGAGCTTGCTGTATACAGGTACTCCTGACTTGCGCCCAAAGGCTTCTCCTGCTACTAGCTTGTATTGAACGCCTTCCTCCTCCCATGCAGGAATCTCCTCTTCAGTGGTATGGAAAAACTCAGGATCCATCTCTTCCAAGTGTTTTGGGAGTGCTACCCATATTTGTAGTCCGTGCATGAGCAGGTCAGAGTCACGCAGATACTCGGGGGTGCGCTCGGAATGCACGATGCCTTTGCC
>CAYSDH010000130.1:0-4640 GCA_964429805.1 uncultured Flavobacteriales bacterium | reverse complement strand
GAGTATGGACTGCGATTGACGCATGTGGAAACTTCACAACTGCAACTCAGGTTGTAACTGTTGAAGCTCCAATCACACCAGTTGTTGAAGGACCTGGAGATGGAATAGATGTATTTGAAGCTGAGCTTCATGGTATCTCTAGTACATTCCCTAACCCTACAGATTGGAAGTCAACTATCGTGTATACTCTTCCAAGTGATGATGATGTTGTAATCGATGTTCTTGAAATGAACGGTAAGTCGATGAGCACTATCTACAACGGACGCGCTTACGGTGGTGGAAACGATAACTTGATTGAGTTCGATGGTTCTGCATTGAGCAATGGTGTATACATCGTGAGAATCACATCAAGCACTAACGTGTACTTTGAGAAGATCATGATTCAGAAGTAATCTTCTGAATAATTAAAAGACCAAGGCCGTCTCGTTTTAAACGAGGCGGCCTTTTTTATTACCCATACTTTTAGCTATGTAAGGATTATGCGATCTTTGGACGCTGACATGAAAATCCTCTATAACATAGTTCTTAAACCACTGTCACTTCTCCCTGACTGGTTTATTCATAGGTTGTCGGACTTCGTATATCTTGTCCTTTATTACCTCATCCCCTATCGGAAGAAACTGGTGCTTAGCAATCTGAGAAATTCATTTCCAGAAAAGGATGAATCTGAAATCAGAAGTATCTCAAAAAAATTCTACCAGCAGTTCTGCGATGTGATGCTTGAACTACTTAAGAGTTTCTCACTAAGCGACAAAGAGGCAAAAAAGAGAATTACTGTCACTAATCCAGAGTTGTTAGATGAACTGTATGGTAAAGGCAAGAGTGTCATTATCACTGGGGGACATTATTGTAACTGGGAGACCATTACGATTACAGCCAATCGTATGAAACATGACATGTATGGTCTGTTTACACCTATCAGTAATAAATTTCTAGAAGGGAAAGTCACTAAGAGCAGGTCACGCTTTGGCTTTAACATGGTCTCTACCAAGAAGTACAAAGCTTCTTTGATGGAGGAATATGAACGACCAAGGGCCTATGTCTTTGCTGTAGATCAGGCTCCCCGCGCTGGTAGTGGTCATTGGATGCAGTTTCTTAACCAAGAGACAGCAGTGCTATTTGGTACAGAGAAAACGGCCAAGGAATTTGACATGGTTATTGTTGCCGGGCTGATGGAGCGCGCAAGAAGAGGTCGCTATACACTCACGTATGAATTACTTGTAGAGAACCCTAAGGAAACGAAAGAGACGGAAATCACTGAGAAGTGCATGAAGCGAGTAGAGCAACAAATTATTGCCAATCCACATAACTGGCTATGGACTCATCGCAGATGGAAACATAAAAGGCACATGTCATCATGATTAACGCTCCGCTGGCCGAACGTATGAGACCGAAGACTATTGATGAAGTTATCGGTCAAGAGCACCTTGTTGGAGCGACTGGTACTATTCGAAAGTTTCTTGACACAGGCATCATACCGTCAATGATACTCTGGGGACCTCCTGGAGTTGGTAAAACAACACTGGCGCGAATCATCGCAGAAACCTCAAACCGAAAGTTCTATAAACTCAGCGCCATCAACTCTGGTGTTAAAGACATTAGAGAGATTGTGGATAGAGTAAAAAATGAGGGCATGTTTGGCACAGGTAATGCCATACTCTTTATTGATGAGATTCACCGTTTTAGCAAGTCTCAGCAAGACTCTTTGCTCGAAGCCGTAGAAAAGGGCCTCATTACGCTCATAGGCGCTACAACTGAGAACCCCTCTTTCGAGGTGATTTCGGCACTGCTATCACGTTGCCAAGTATTTGTCTTGAAGAGTCTAGAAAAAGAGGATTTGGAAAACCTTCTGCTCAGGGTATTGAGTCAGGATGAACAGTTGGCAAGCAAAGATGTGCAAGTTGAAGAGATGAAAGCATTGCTTCGCATTTCTGGTGGAGATGCGCGTAAACTACTCAACTCGATAGAGACTGTAGTCCTTTCTTCGCACTCACCCGTCAAGATTACCGATGAGCTTGTCTTGGAGGTGCTCAATGAGAAGATGGCGAAATATGATAAGTCAGGTGAAAACCACTACGACATCATTTCAGCCTTCATCAAGTCTATTAGAGGTTCTGACCCTCATGCATCTGTCTACTGGCTAGCGCGTATGGTTGAAGGTGGCGAGGACCCAAAATTTATTGCGCGCAGGCTGCTGATTCTAGCATCAGAAGATATTGGAAATGCCAACCCTACTGCATTGGTGTTAGCCAACAACTGTTTTCAGGCCGTATCTGTAATCGGATGGCCAGAGTCTCGGATTATCCTGAGCCAATGTGTGAACTACCTTGCGCTATCGCCCAAGAGCAACAGTACATATCAAGCCATCGCAGAAGCGCAAAAACTTGTCAGAGAGACTGGAGACCTCAGCGTGCCCCTGCACTTGAGAAATGCCCCAACTAAGCTGATGAAAGATTTGGGTTACGGAAGTGAGTACCAATACCCGCATTCTCAGGAGCAATCATTTGTGATGGAAGAGTACTTACCTGATGAAATTAGTGGCACGACACTATTTGTACCTGGTGATAATCCGAGAGAATCGAAAACCGCGGAAGAGCTTAAGAGAATGTGGAAAGACAAGTATGATTAGGCTTCAGCCTTGGCCAGCTTTTCCATTTCCTCATACAGAGAGAATAAAAAGCCGATAACTGCACCTCCAACTCCCTGCTCGACCATCTGCCAAAGGAAGTCAACGACAATATATTTAAGCCCACCGGCATTAAATGAAACGCCAAACACAAAGGCAACTAAGTAGATAAAGAAGCCCATAAGTGCTCCGATAGTTACCCCTTTATACTTCATCTCCTTGATGTATATATATTGGTATAAGGATGTGAGAACCAGCGATATGATTAGGTACACTGTACCTGAGAGTCCAAAATAAATTGACAAAGGATACTTGACTGCCTGCAAATCATTTAAAATCAGACCGTGCCATACATAGCTCAGTCCAAACATGATAAGGGCGCTTAGTATCCAAGCACTTAAAAATCGTTTTGTCTTCATTACTCACACTTTAACCTTTGTGAAAAGGGCTTAAACAATATCGGCAGTTTAAATGGAAGTGTATTTTAGGGCGTCTAGTTACAGTTAAGACGATACAAATAGCAAAAGGTCACCCTAAAGAGGTATACATTTTTCTCAATGAACACATTTTTATCTACCCTCAGTTGTATCCCCTGTCGCCAAGAAGCAAATGATCGTGCTGAAATGGTCAATCAAATTCTATTTGGCGAAGCATATTCAGTAATCGAAAAAAAAGACAAATGGCTGTATATAAAGACTTTACATGACAAATATGAAGGTTGGATAGACCATAGACAGCATGAAGAAAGCCAAGAAGCAGATGAGAATCTAAGCGCAACCCTTTTAAGGGCACTATCTCCTGATAGCAGACTCACAGACGAATCAGGCCAGTCGATATTAATCAGTCCAGGTTCTCCCCTTCCTTGGGCTTGTCACGGCCAAATTGGTTTAAATGGCCGCATTTTTAATATACACGGTTCTGCGGGTGAAGGAGACAAATCAAGGCTCATCGAGTTTGCCATGCAATTCTTAAACACACCCTATTTGTGGGGAGGACGGACAATTTGGGGAATCGATTGCTCTGGGTTTACCCAAGTAGTGTATGCCATGGCTGGTCAACGCATACCGCGTGACGCAAGTCAACAGGTGCATCTTGGTGAAACCGTGGATCTGGACAATACCCAACCCGGTGATTTAGCGTTTTTTCACAATACAGCACAAAAAATCACCCATGTCGGCATTGTGCTGCAAGACCAAAGGATAATTCATGCTTCTGGAAAGGTCAGAATTGATGTGTTAGACACTCAAGGAATTAAGGTTGAAACGACAAACACGTATTCTCACCAATTACATTCGATTAAGCGGCTCTAAGCTTTAGAGTTTGAGCACTTGAAGCACGGACTCCACTCCTTGCGTTCGAGCTTTGATAAAGTACATTCCAGATTGTGCCGGCAGATTCAAATAAATCGTGTTACCCCTCACATTGTTCTGCTCCTTCACTAATTTACCCTGCATATCATACACAGAAAGTCCTTCTATGGACCTATTATTTCTGTTTCTGATGGCGACTTCACCGGTGATTGATGGATTAGGGTATACCACCAAGTCGAGCAAGGTCTCAGTTGCTAGCCCCACATCTCCACTGACCAACTCATCATGGGCGACTAAGACAGGATCTTTGTCAGCTGCATCATACATTTCAGCAAAATGGTCGATATCATCTGAACTATACTCAAACATCTCCTCCAACCAACGTGGTGGTGTGACTTGATAATAAACCTCTGCGGTCACCGTGATATTATCAGCGTAGCCGCCAATCGGAATTTCGTAGGTCACCTTGTCTTTTCCCGTGCCTTCTTGCCCTACTCCGTCAAGATTAAAGTCATCATCGCTGAGCACTTGTCCGTAGAGCATGGTCGTATCATAAGCGGAGTGAGTAGTGCTAAATCCAAGTGGCACTAACCTGTTGTCCTTCAGACCAATCTGAGCTTGAGAAAGCGTAGTAGTCTCCTCCCCTAACTCATTGCCAATAACCAATTCATACACGCCATCATCTTGTATTTGCACCAGTACCG
>CAYSDH010000129.1:0-4826 GCA_964429805.1 uncultured Flavobacteriales bacterium | reverse complement strand
CCCCTCAGGAGTCATGTCCATAACGATGAGGTCTGCTAAGCCATCATTATTCAGGTCGCCAATATCAGAGCCCATGCTATAGTGAGAAATATGTCCAAAGGCACTGTTGATCTTGTCTTGAAAATGTCCTTTACCATCATTTACATAATAGTGGTCAGGCTCTCTAAAGTCGTTGCAAACATAGATGTCAGGCCAACCATCCTCATTAAAGTCGACAATGCTGGCACTGTGACCCCAGCAGTTGTTCTCGAGTCCAGAAGATGACGTCACATTTGTAAATGAGCCTCCGTCATTTCTATAGAGTTGATCAGATACCACACGCCCACCATCGGTTCTTTCTTTCCATGGAATTGATTCTTGCTTGGTCATTTCAAAGCGGTGGTTGACTAAGTATAGATCCAAATCTGAATCCTTATCGTAATCAAAAAAATACGCTTGACTGCTAAATGCCGGGTCGTCCAAGCCATATTGAGCTGCGCTTTCGGTGAAAGTTCGATCTTGATTATTTATAAAGAGCTTATTCTTTCTCAATCCAGGACTTTCTATTGCTCCGGCCTTGCAAACATAGATATCCAAAAAGCCATCTCCGTTTACATCCACCATACTTACCCCGGTAGTCCAGCCCTTTTCATCACTCACTCCCGCTTGGTCAGTGATATCCTCAAATTTAAACTCGCCATTATTTATGTAAAGAGCGTTACTTCCTTGATTCGAGCTAAAGTAAATATCGGTCAGTCCATCATTGTCGATGTCGCCCGCGGCCACTCCGCCTCCGTTATAGAAAAATATATACTTGAGGTGGTTAAATTCTGATGTCTCAGTGACTTCATTGTTGAAGTTGATGCCTGACTCAGCACTCGGAATGGATACAAAGCGCTTATTAAGCTGCGTCTTCGAGACCTTTGATTCAGTTTTAACTTCTGATTTACAGGAGAATAAAAAGGCCAAGCATAGAAATAAATAGAATCTAGTCGACATAGTAACCAAATGTAGGAAAATACTATCTTTGGCATCCCTTAAACGGGCTGTCGGGATTAACGAGGAGTGAAATTTTTGCTGATCTAAGAATTCTGGTAGAAATGAAGAACATATCGCGGGGTGGAGCAGTTGGTAGCTCGTCGGGCTCATAACCCGAAGGTCACAGGTTCGAGTCCTGTCCCCGCTACCATAGACAAAGGGCTTTCAGAATTTTCTGAAAGCCCTTTGTCATTTCACAGAGATACACTTCTTCAATAATTCTAAGATCTACTTTGAATTGGATCCTAGAAAACAATATCAGCTTGTTTTATAGAACAACAGGACCTAAAAGACGCTCTACTCTCCTCGCAATTAGTCGGCTCAAATTTTCAGTTCGCTCCGCTTTATTTATAGATGAACCGAGAGTTATGTGTTGTGAACCGGAGCAATTAACCCATGAGGCAGGGCTGAGTTCTCATAAAATAAAATCCGATTGACAGCTCTTGTCGTAGATCTAACTGAGCTCGGCCCAGAAAAGACCGAGTCGAGGCCATCTTTTGATGATGACGTCTTTACCATTAAACTCAAACTAAAGAAAATGAAAACAAGAATTACGCTTTCGCGACTTGCTGTCGCTGTGCTCGCATTTGCTGCACTCCTAGCAAATGTAGATGCAGAAGCCTCTAGCCATAGAGAAGCTCCGTACATCGCCAATGATCCACTGGCAGACAACACAGATTTATACGCATTTAGAAGTCCTGATGATCCTAACACAGTTACCATCATCGCTAACTACGTGCCATTTCAACTGCCGCATGGTGGACCTAACTATTATCAGTTTGGTGAAAACGTGCGCTATGAAATTCACATCGACAACGATGTGAGTACTGCAGGTGACGACCTTATCTACAGATTTACATTCGATAAGGCTTTTGAAGATCCAAGCACATTCTTCGCTATCAGGTTAGGTGCTGAAAATCACAAGACGACTTACCGTGTTGAGCGCAGTTCTGATGGTGGTCAGTCGTTTGAAGTAATCATAGAAGACGGAGTTGTGCCTCCATATAATGTAGGGCCTCGATCTATCGAAGGTGCCGCAGGACTCAATACCACATATGAATCTCTTTTTGCAAACGCTGTTCAGACGGCTAGCACAGGTGAGGACATTTTTGCTGGGCCAGTTGATGATCCGTTCTTCGTTGATCTCGGAGGTATTTTTGATCTTGGTGATGCACCACGTCAGACGAGTACGCCTAGAGACGGTGTTGCCTGTTACAATGTCCATTCTATTGCGTTGAAGATTCCTATCTCTACTTTGCAAAAAGATGGTCTTACTGCTGACATGGCAGAGAATATCTTGGACCCAAATTATGTGATTGGAGTATGGGCTTCTGCAAGCAGAAGAAAGATTAGAGTCTTGACTGACAATTCATCTCAGTTTGCCTCAAGAGGGACGGCTAAAGAGTCTGGTCCTTGGGTGCAGATTTCACGTATTGGTATGCCCTTGACTAACGAAGCGGTGATACCAGTTGGACAAAAAGATTACTGGAATTCATTGACGCCTTATACTGAAGATGCATCGCACTTTGAGTTTTTCTACAATCCAGAATTAGCCTTGTATATGGATGATGACCTCTTTGGAGGTGCTGTTCCTGCCTTGGCTCCATTAAGAATACAGACTAACTCGCTTCAAGCGTTTGACTTTAGCAACGGAGCTGATGGACTATTCGGACTTTCAGGTTCTGCAGCTGTAGAAGGCACTGCGCTTGACAACGATGTCTTTGGTACACTGCTTCTTCCTGCAGCAGGAAAGCCACGATCAGTTGACCTATGGCCAATCTTCCACACAGGTGTTCCTAACGTGATTCCTTATCAGCTTGCCACGGGGAAAATGGGTAATCCTCTCGCTGCTGGAAAACCATTCGTGCACAATTTTCTTCCAAACGGTGGAGACATGTTGAGACTTAACATGGCTACGCCAACTACAGATAGAGATGACCCTGCATTTAGCAGCTTGGGTCTTATCAATGCCGCAGTACTTGGTCTAACGGCAGAGCCTTACAACACAAATACTGACATTGAGTTCATTCCAAATATGGATGGATTCCCTAATGGACGTAGATTGGAGGATGATGTCACTCGTATCGAAATGCAAGCCGTTGGTGGTGCTGCTTTGGCAGCTATCGGACTGTGGTATGATGATTACACAGCTGGTGATCCTAACCCGGTGACTCAAGATTTGCTTAATGTGTTGACTTACTCTACTGGTGTAGACGCAAATGACACAACATTCAGAGCGGCTTTCCCTTATGTGCAAATGCCATGGTCAGGAACAAGCAAGTGCAGTGGAGCACTTCAATCAGCGGACGGGCAAAACATCGCTCCAAATTCGAACTATATGAAAGGTTTGGGCTTGAATGCTCCTCAGGTGAGTATGGTCTCTTCTCCAAATCCATTTGAGGTTGCGACAACTTACAAGTATACTGTCAACTCACCTGCTCACATCAGCATATACGTGTATGACATGAAAGGTAAAGTAGTTGCCACGTTGATGGACCAGTATCAAGAGAAAGGCATTTACCAAGTAGAGTGGAATGCTCAAGACCAGCCAGAAGGAGTATACCTTACTAATGTCATTGCTAATGGCAAAGTGCTGTCTTCGACAAAGTCGGTTAAGTCTAAATAAGAACTTGAAAGGGAGGTGTCTGTAGGCAACTCCCTTTTTTAATTCACTTATTATGAAACCCCATTATAAACTAGTATCACTCGCCCTGTTTCTGTTGTCTTTTGCCAGCGCTGGACTATTTATTAGTTCATGTAGTGAGGTCACTGCCAATGAAGCTGTTGCCAAAGTGGAGCAGAAGTCAGCGGCCATTCCACCACTCTACATTCGCACAGGCGAGTTGAGTAAAAGTGCAGAATGGGACAAAACCATACAAGTCGTTGCCCTGATAAATGAGGACCTAAAGAAGGACCCTCAAGATGTGAAGAGCAAGATTAGACTGTCTGAGATTTACATGAACGAGGCGCGTATCACCGGAGAGCATGGGCACTATTATCCTGCTGTACTACAGATACTCGACCAAGTGCTTGGTCAAAAGGAAATAGATGAAGACACGCAGTTTAGAGCACTGTCATTGAAGTCATCTGTATTACTCTCTTTGCATGAATTTTCAGCAGCCAGAACGCTGGCCGAAAAAGCGGTCATTCTGCGTCCACACAATGCACAGATTTACGGTGCCTTGGTTGATGCGAATGTCGAACTGGGACAGTATGAACAAGCTGTGAGCATGGCGACTAAGATGATGGACATCCGTCCGGATTTGCTTTCCTATGCTCGTGCCTCTTACCTCCGTGAGATTCATGGCGACCTTGATGGAGCCATAGAAGCGATGGAACTAGCGGTCTCGTCAGGATTTCCTGGCAATGAGAACACGGCTTGGTCGCGCTTGACCCTTGGAGGTTTGTATGAAAGCAAAGGTGACCTGACGGCTGCCGAAGACCAATACAAAACTGCGCTACAAGAGCGACCGGGTTATCCATTTGCGATCGCTGCATTGGCTGAGATTGAGAATAAAAAAGGGAATCTGGCAGAAGCTGAAGAACTCTTGGAACAAGCGATTGCCATTATTCCTGAAGTGTCTTTTAATATGCAACTCGCTGGCCTATACAAGTCCACTGACCGCACTGAATTAGCAGATAAAATGGTTGATGAGGTCATGGAGATGTTAGCTGATGACGAAGCCCACGGACACAAGATGGCGATGGAATATGCGAAGGTGCATTTGCACTTGACTAGTGATTTAGACGGAGCTCTTGCACGTGCGTTGAGCGAGTATGAGGCACGTCCTCAAAACATTGATGTCAAT
>CAYSDH010000128.1:0-4983 GCA_964429805.1 uncultured Flavobacteriales bacterium | reverse complement strand
TCTAAAACCAGCACGCCTTTGTCTTTTTCTTCTTTGAGAATGTTAGTCAGGATTACTTCCTCTGCCTGCGGTTTAAATTGCTCTACATAACTCGCATCTTCTTTGGCGTAATAGCCTACTGAAGGTAGAATCTGAGTGACCAAAATAATGACACCAATGGCCGTCATAAAACCTGACACCACCGGATAAGGGATGTACTTGATATACTTACCAAGGCCGACTAGGCCCATGACTACCTGTATAACACCAGCCAAAAGAAACACCGTCAAAATGATGGGCAGTGCCTTGCTGAGGTTGCCGTCATTAGTGGCTAAAATGTCGGCTATGACCACCATACTGACGGCTGTCATTGGTGCTGTTGGCCCAGATATTTGAGTATTTGTGCCACCAAAGAGGGCTGCGAAAAAACTGACAAAAATGGCTCCATAAAGCCCGGCACTTGGCCCTAGACCTGAGCTGACACCAAATGCCAATGCCAAGGGCAAGGCGACAATTCCCGCGGTGATACCTCCAAAGAAGTCTCCTTTAATATTTGAAAAATCGAAGAGTGATGTGTTGGTCTTGCTCATAGTGCTTTATGTCTCCTAGTCAAAATTAGTCGTTTTACTTGAACGGCTTCTTTTGCTGAGCGAAGATCTTTGCCGCATATGGTGCAATCAATAGTCTTCTTCTCGCTTCAAGAGTTGAGCTACTAATTCCGCTTCTTCCTTTGTCAGTGTAATGTCTTCAATTTTCAAATTCGGATCTGGCATGTACCAAGCGAATTGATTGAAGTACGCTTTTAGTGTTTCATCCTTAAAGACATAGCCCTTTTGAGCGTAGATTTTATTTCGAATAATCTTCAAGTCTTCCTTAGTGAGGGTGTTCGAGTTTAAGACTTGCGAGTCGAGGCCTTGACTCATAACCCTGAGCACACTTTCCTTGCAGCCTTTTGAATCAGTAGCGTATATGCTGAAGCTAGTTCGGCTGATTACTCCGAATTCAATATTTTCATTGGGGCTGAAATCTGCGACCTTAATTTTAAGGCTACCGCTCAAGATTCTCACCATTATGCGGTTATCTAGATTATAGAATTCACCAGCCATGACATCTGTCACTTTTCCAGTTCCTCAGATTGACCAATTGGCTTTCTCTCCATAGATGTCAGAGACATAGAAATAAGAATTTGGGCCCATGTCTATGTTTAATTCAAACTCTCTGATAGTCCCGGAAGCCCACTTTGCCCCGGTGGTTAAGATGTAATCGTAAATCTCGTCAACTGTCACATTGCCGCTGGCTGGAAAGGAATAGCTGTGATTGACCTTATTTATTCCTAGGTTAAAGGTGGCGTCAAAGAGATAGACAAAGACTCCTCCCATAGACTGAGAAAAAGATGCTTTTGAAACGTCCATTAGTTCGCAATCTTCACAGTTGGCAGCATATAAAGTATAAGGCATCACAGATTCATTTATCTGCACTTTGAAATCTCTGATTTGACTGTGACTGGTCAATTCTTCTGACACATCACCAGAGGATGAGGGCGCTTGAAAGCCCACTTGTATGTTCTTTTTTTGGTCAGAATTATTCAGAAAATCGAACTCGATTGATACATGAGCGATGCCGTCAATTACTTTAAAACTCAAAAATTCCTTGTCCATAGAGATGTCAGTCTCAAGAACTGGGTAGATGTTGCTGCCGCTTGTCAAGTATGCGCCATCGTTAGCAGACACTGCTGAGGCTAGCATTAAACTTAGTACTGTGAGGAGAATTCTACTCATTTTTCTTTTCATGACTTCACACACTTTTCGGGGACTGTATCACATACATCTCTTGTTGTATAACGGATAACCTGTATGGACTGCGGCTTGTCGGAGCGGCCGGAGACCGCTGGTGGTTTAGCTTGCGGGGCCATAGGCTATACAGATTGTTAGGCTTTCGTTTTTAATCACTCCAATAGTTTATGGCCATGACCAAAATGCAATTTCGCCATTTTTATCCGAACCACTTTTCAACAATTCAATGAACTTATTAGTCGATGCTTTGTACACTCTCATTTAGTTTTCATCTTGCTGTGTCAAGTTTTGGAAGAGATATAAGCAGCACAAGAGATGAAATTGAAAGTAGTTGAGCTATTCGCAGGAGTAGGAGGCTTTAGAATAGGATTGGAGGGATACCCAAAGAGAGAGGATTCGCCTTATGATGTTGTTTGGAGCAACCAGTGGGAACCAAGCACAAAAATGCAACATGCAAACTTGGTCTATCAATCTAATTGGCCGGATGCTAATCATTGCGGAGAGAATATCGAGGAAGTAATCGAAACCAAATTTGACATTATACCAGATCACGACTTGTTGGTCGGTGGTTTCCCTTGCCAAGATTATTCAGTAGCAACTACCTTAAGGAATTCTAAAGGCCTTAGGGGAAAGAAAGGAGTGCTTTGGTGGAGTATCGAAGCAATCTTGAGAAAAAAGGGCAAGAAGCAGCCAAAGTATCTGATGCTTGAAAATGTTGACAGACTACTTAAGTCTCCAGCCACTCAAAGAGGCCGTGACTTCGCTATAATGCTGCAATCGCTCAATGAACTCGGGTATGCTGTTGAATGGCGCGTAATAAATGCGGCAGACTACGGAATGCCACAGAGAAGAAGGCGAGTTTTTATTCTTGGATATCACAAGAGTACTGATATGTATAAGATGCTGAAGGCAACTAAGGCCAAGGAAGACTGGATACTGGACAAAGGTTTGGTTGCAAATGCATTCCCCGTTCAAGAGCAATTCGTTAAAGCACAGAACTACAATCTAGAAACGGACTTGGAAAAGATTTCCTTGGAATTCAACAAAACTGGTAAAACGAGCCCTTTCATGAATTCTGGTTGTATGGTTAGCGGTCAGTTCTGGACAATGAAAACAGCACCAAGCTATTCGGGGCCTCGTGACTTACTCGGAGACATTGTCGAGAAATTGGAAGATGTGCCTCAAGAGTTCTACATTTCGAAGAAAGACCTTTCCAAAAAGAATGGCTGGGAGTACCTGAAAGGGGCGAAGAAAATTGAAAGAACGAACGCTGCTGGAATTAAATACAACTACTCTGAAGGAGGGATGATTTTCCCTGACTCTCTAGACTCTCCATCCAGAACTATCATTACTGGTGAAGGAGGAGGTTCGCCTTCACGATTTAAGCACGTAATTCTTCAGGATGGCCAACATCGCAGGCTTATGCCTATTGAGTTGGAAAGGCTCAATCAATTCCCTGATAACCACACAGAACTTGATGGAATTACTGACCAAAAGAGGGCGTTTTTTATGGGGAATGCTCTAGTGGTTGGTATTGTCGAAAAGCTAGGTCAAGAATTAGCTGTTAGAGTTTCGTCAAAAGTATCTTCAGAGCTTGTCGAAGCGTAGTCTGCCATATGACGACTCCAGTCAAGAGTCGATAGAGAAGTATGCTCAGAAGCTCCTTAACAAGTCCTTGAAGGATGAGCTAAAGGTTGTGAAAAGCAAGCATGTCGGTAAAGGAAAGTTAGGGCAACTTGTAGAAGAAGAGTATTTCCTGTACAAACCGAACAGCAATCCTCAACCTGACTTTCCAAAAGCAGGAGTGGAATTGAAAACCACACCACTAATTCGAAACTCCAAAGGACTGAGGTCAAAGGAAAGGTTGGTGTTCAACATGATTGACTTCTTCACTGAACACAAGGAGACTTTTCAGACGAGTGGATTTTGGAACAAGAACTCTCTACTTCTTCTCATGTTCTATTTGCATGATTCGAGCAAAAAGAGCATTGAGCTAAAGTTCAAGTTCATACATCTATGGAGATTTCCTCAGAGCGACTTGAAAATTATTATAGATGATTGGAAGCAAATAGTGCAGAAGATAAAGGATGGAAAGGCACATGAGATTTCTGAAGGCGACACACTTTATTTAGGTGCCTGTACTAAAGGCTCAACGGCTGCCAGTTCGATGAGAAAGCAGCCATTCTCCAAAGTATTGGCTAGGGGACGAGCGTTTTCCTTGAAATCGAAGTACTTGAACTACATCATTGAGGAAAATGTCAAGGGCACATTCCAACTTCAAGAACCAACTGCCGAGTACAACCGAATTGTTAAAGATGCATCTGAGCTAAAGGACAAGACCTTTGAGGAGTTGGTGATAGAAAAATTTCAGAGGGACTATGGTAAGAGGGAGCTAGACTTAAAGACTGAACTTGGGCTTACATACAATCCGAAATCAAAGAGTCGTATCTCTCAGATATCGCGTGGGATTATGGGCGTAGCTGGCAACAAAATTGAAGAGTTCGAGAAGGCCGATGTAGTAATGAAGAGTATAAGACTCGAAGCAGACGGAAGGCTGAAAGAATCCATGTCCTTTGCTCAAATAAAGTACACTGAGATAGTAAAGGAGAATTGGGAAGAGTCCTATTGGAATGTCACCTTGACCAAGAGATTTTTCTTTGTAGTGTTTAAAAAGACACCTAAAGGTGACCTGGCCTTAGACAAGGTTTTCTTTTGGACAATGCCTATAAAGGATTTGAAAAAAGCAAAGGCATTTTGGAGCGATACAAGAAAGAAGATTAGGGCGGGAGATTACGATAACTTCCTAAAAAGCACTGATCATGAAATCTGTCATGTTCGCCCTAAGGCACAGAACGCAGCGGATAAAATGTTGTCGCCTCAAGGCACTATGGAGAAGAAAAAAGCTTATTGGTTGAACCGTTCATACATACTCAATATCGTACAAGGCTAGCAACGATTCCGTCTTTCAGGCTTCGCTTACGCAATTCGTCTCACGCTCATGGTATTCGGTACGCCTAGGCGGGAAAGGCATATCTTTCAAAATGCCGTGTAAAGGCCTACTGCAATATTCGTCCGCAACATCCGTCACGAGTCTACTTAAAGATTCGGCACTCAAAGCACGTCACGTATCTGCGTCAACTCTGGTTTCGTGAGCACTTCAATTCTGACTAACGTAAACTCATGTTCCTGATAATGAAGGATTTGGAAAGCC
>CAYSDH010000127.1:0-5067 GCA_964429805.1 uncultured Flavobacteriales bacterium | reverse complement strand
TTAAGTAAACATTTTGCTCAAAGCCAACTTATGGCCGACCCTCCGTTCCAGGCACATACCCCAGCAAAGCTGTTGCATAAGCCTTCCACCCTGCCCGAATGGCCTTGCTTTTTAAAAAGATTGACTGCACTCTCCTACTCTATTGTCAGCTCCCCTTCTGCTGCGTACGAGCTGCTGGTTTACCCGGCAAGATCAAAGATCAGACGGGCTTCACCAGCCATTTTGCTTGAATAAGCAAAATACCGCTCTCCCTTGCCCCAAGCTGCATAGACATAACGCAATCCATTATAGGACAAAGCGCGCTAGAGCAGTCTGTACCGCATGTCTGGATTGTTCCAGGATCCATTTGATTAATCCCTGTGTGGTAATGATGACCATACAGCAATGCTACTCTTAGCCAGCACGCAATTCCTTCTTAGATCCTATAATAATACTATGTTAACCAGCACATCAACGATTTGTCATTACCTGAAGATTCTGTTGCGCTGGCTTTTACGTATGTCAGATTTGCGGGCATATTTGAAATGAAGCTTTACAGATGGTCATTCAGGCTCTTAAAATTGAACTCAGATTTGAACGGATTTGAAATCTGACTGAAATACAGCCTTAAATCAAACTCCGTGAATCTGGTCGACAAATGCACCTATAGACTCCTTGTCCTATAATTAGCCGTGGCGCCTGTGCTGAGCGTAGTCGAAGTATTAAGTAGCCGCACATCTGCCATATGCGGCACCTCGGCCCCGTCACACGGGCCAACAATCTTTTTTTCTAGCGCACTTTTTTGGGCCGTATATAAGCCTCGCATTCGCTGCGGCACATATACTCCATTCTACCGTTGATCTATATTATGTTAACTAAGTGACGATTCGACCTTTGATGAGGCTCGTTGTTTTATATTCTTTCTCCTTGATGAGAAAGTACCCCGAAGGGCTCACGGATTCCCATAAAAAATAACATGACCATCCGTAAACAAAGAATCAAGAAGCTCCAGTCCTTCAGCCCGCCCGCTGGTCAAGTGCAGCATTCGCTGCTATGCTTATTAGCAAGCAACTTCATGGTCTGGGGCAACAGCCCCATTCTCCTTGCCCAGCTTCCCGCCCGCACCGGCCCGGTGGATCTTCGGGCCTGCGCACTTTTCAATCCAAGTTCATTTCAGATTATGTACTTGTTTTGAAAATGCGAACTCCATTAACTATGAAAATAATTTTAAAATTTCACTCCATTGGTAAATCAAACAACCTATAACCACTGGTCGTATCCCCTCACATTCCAGCCCTGGGAATTTTCAAAACCATCGCAATATTCACTTCAGAATTTATTCAAGTTTAGGTTTTCCTTTTTATTATAAAATAATGTGTTGCCAGATGTTAGCGCAACAGAACTTGATGGATTGACAATGATTTTAAACGGCAATTACGAGTGGGATAAGAAAGTCATAGAAAATTTGCTTTCTCTGTTCGGCCTCTAAGACAAGATTATCAGTTAATTTAAGCCAATTATTCCGCTATCTAATATGCTCACAGACTACCAAGCCCAATACTACAGCCTACAACTCACCCGTAGGCGGGCCTCCGATGACTCGGAGAAGCTGTCGAGCGCCTTGATAGATGCTAAGGTTGATCTGAATCCACACCAAATCGAGGCGGCTCTGTTTGCATTCAAGTCCCCCCTATCTAATGGCGCCATTCTCGCTGATGAAGTCGGTTTGGGTAAGACTATTGAAGCAGGAATACTCCTATCTCAGTTCTGGGCCTCGAATAAAAGACGATTACTCATCATCTGCCCATCCAGTCTTCGAAGACAATGGGCTATCGAGTTAGAGGAAAAGTTCTATCTCGAATCAATGATTTTCGAGTCCAAACGATTCAAAGAACTGCATGCGGCTGGCAAACAGAACCCGCTCGAACGAAAGGAAATCGTAATCTGTTCGTTCCACTTCGCAAGTGCTTATGCGGACTATGTAGCGCAAACAAATTGGGACTTGGTTGTCATCGATGAAGCTCATCGCCTGCGCAATGTCTATAGGCCATCCAACAAGATGGGCAAGACCATCAAAGAGGCAATCAAGGAAAGTAAAAAGATCTTACTGACTGCCACGCCTTTACAGAATAGCCTTCTAGAGCTGTACGGACTTACTAGTATAATAGACGAGCACGTATTTGGAAACATTGAGAGTTTCCGATCACAGTTTGTAAGGCAGGATGACGGCCTCAACTATCAAGACCTCAAGGAGCGTATGCGCCAGGTGGTGCACCGCACTTTGCGTAAGCAAGTGCGTGAGCATGTACCTTGGACCGAACGCAGACCCATTACTATCAAGTTCAAACCTACTCCTGAGGAGCAAGAACTCTATGAGAATGTTTCAGAGTACCTTCAACGTGAGCTCTTGCACTCCATGCCGCAAGGCAAGCGTCACCTTATTACGCTCATTGTGCGGAAACTCCTCGCCTCTTCTTCATTTGCGGTTACTAAAACTTTGGAAAAACTCATTAAGGGAGTTGAATTAGTCCTTGAAGAGAAAGCCCCAGACGAAGATTATATAGCAACCCTCTTTGATGACATAGACGAGATAGAAGATCTAGAAGAAGAATGGGATTCTGAAGAAGCAACTGAAGACATACTTTCCTATCAAGAGACCGAGGCTATTAAGAGCGAGCTAGTTGAACTCAAAAGCTTTCGAGACTTGGCTGTCTCCATTGAGCATAATGCTAAAGGAGAGAAACTGGCTACTGCATTGGAACAAGGGTTTACCATGCTCAATGAGCTAGGTGCGCAGAGGAAGGCAATCATCTTTACCGAGTCAAGGCGCACCCAAGAGTACCTATTCGAGATGCTCAATGGCGGAGTTTACAAGAGTAAGGTCATGCTATTCAATGGGAGTAACAATGACCCGCTCAGCAAGCAGATCTATCAAAGCTATAAGCAGCGTAATGCCGGTACAGATAAACTGAGTGGGTCGCGTACGGCTGACACGCGTCAGGCATTGGTAGAGCATTTCAAGAATAAGGCGGAGATCATGATTGCCACCGAGGCTGCTTCTGAAGGTATCAACCTGCAATTCTGCTCAATGGTCATCAACTATGATCTACCATGGAATCCACAACGAATAGAGCAGCGCATCGGTCGCTGTCACCGGTATGGTCAGAAACATGATGTGGTGGTGGTCAACTTCCTCAACATCGCCAATGCTGCTGACCAACGGGTATTCCAATTGCTCGATCAGAAGTTTAAACTTTTTGATGGGGTATTTGGTGCTTCGGACGAAGTACTGGGCGCCCTCGAATCTGGTGTCAATTTTGAGCAGAAGATTGCCAAGATCTATGGTTCTTGTCGTAGCAACGAGGAGATCGAGAAAGCATTTGATGAGCTCACGACCGAGTTTCAAGAGCAGATCGATGCGCGTATAGCCGAGTCACAGGACAAACTACTCGAGCACTTCGATGCCGATGTGATCGAGAAACTGAGAATTCGCTTGGAAGATGCCCAGATCTCCATCAGTCGTTTTCAGCGCTGGTTGTGGCTGGTCACTGAAACCTACTTGCGTGGCAAGGCCAAGTTCGACCCGAAAACCTACACGTTTCAACTCCAAGAGAGCCCTTTTGATTTTGCGGTCAAGCCTGGTATCTATAGTTTGGACAAGAAGAATGAGCAAGCCAGACGATACGGCATCAATCACCCCTTGGCCAATGGCATACTCAAGCACTACGGTACACTCGACCTGCCCACATCTCACCTTGAGTTTAGACTCAGTTCTGGCCCCAAGCACAATGAAGCGCTCAGCGCCATACAAGGCCATAGCGGATGGCTCGACTTGCACATGGTCGAAGTCAACTCGCTAGAGGAGACTGACCACCTACTCTTCACTGCCATGAGTGATGATGGGGAGATATTGGCGCAAGAGCAGATCAGCAAGATGATGGACTTGGAGGCTGAGGTCAACGCAGATACGGATCTCCGTCAAGAAGTCGGACTAACTAAGGCGCATAAGACCTTGCTCAAAGGGCTACGCGCTCAACTGCAAGAGCATGACAGTCGCCACTTACAGCAAGAGGTAAATAAGCTCAACCGCTGGGCCGAAGACCGGGTACTGTTGTTGGAAAAAGAAATCCATGACACTAAAAAACGGATTAAGGCGCTGACGCGAGATGCGGGTAAGACATTGGAACCGCTGGAGCAATTGAGCATACAAAAGAAGATTCGTGCCTTGGAAATAAGACAGCGTAAGCAACGTCAGCAAATCTTCACCCAAGAAGACAAGATCCAGGACGCGCGGGACAAGATGATTACAAAGATCAGCAAGCGCCTCGATCGCAGCTTCAAGGAAAAACACATCTTCACCCTTCGCTGGACACTGAACTAAGACATTCACATTTTTACATGACCGAACAATACAAACGCCTCGTCTCCACCCTGCAAAAGATCTTCATGCTCGACCAGGCCGATCTCGACTTTGGGATCTATCGCATCATGAACCAGAAGCGGGAAGAGATCACCGACTTCTTGGAGAATAGACTGCTGAGTCGCGTGACCGAAATACTCGCGCAAGGTGGTGCGGGAGAAGAAAAAGAACTAAAGGAAAAACTCAAGCGATTAGAAGCTGCGGCAATCGAATTTGGCAATGATCCAAATGCAGAGCCCAAGATCATCGCTCTCCGCAAGCAAGTCAAAGGCGGAGGCAGCCCCGATGCACTGGCCAACGAAGTGTTCAGTCACCTCTCTGATTTTTTCAGGCGCTATTATCACCAGGGCGATTTCATCTCGTTGCGCAGATACAAGAAGGATGTCTACGCCATTCCGTATGAAGGCGAAGAAGTAAAACTCTACTGGGCTAATCACGACCAGTATTACATTAAGACCAGCGAGTATTTTCAGAACTACCGCTTCAAGGCCGATGGCCAAGCCGTGAACTTCTCGCTCCGCGATGCCAGCACAGAGAAGGACAACAACAAAGCTCAAGACGGCAAGAACCGAATGTTTAAAGTCTGCGATGAGGACTTCATCACTGAGGACGAAGACGGGCTCAAGATCTGGTTCACATACGAGGCACAAGCGAAGGGAATAAAGCAA
>CAYSDH010000126.1:0-5090 GCA_964429805.1 uncultured Flavobacteriales bacterium | reverse complement strand
ACTTTCTTCAATGGCAAAAGGTATACAGTAGTCTTTGCCGTTGATCAGAAAATTAGGAGCCACACCAAAGGGCATGTAATAATTGGAAAGCGTGTTTTCTATAAACTCGTCATGAAGTTTTTGCTTTTTGCCATCACTGTGCCAATAGCTTTTTAGAAAACTGAGCTTTGACTCATCACCTCCAAAATAATGCTCCAAGAGCCACTCTATTTTTGCCTCTTTCGAGAGCTTAGAAAATCCTTTGACTTGTTTTTCCATGTTCCTGTATTACGCTGTAAAGTTAAGACCATTAAAACAACGATACCGGCTCTCGGCCGGTATCGTAAAACAATTAATTTTTGTGAAAATAGACTAGGAGTCTAGTATACCATCTCCTAGGTCAGTAGCTGGTTGAAGTCCTCCCGCCTCTTGTGCCGAAGGGCCTAGGTAACGTGCGTCTCCAAAACCAAGAATAGGCCAGAACACAATGCCGAGTAGAACAAGCCCAACAGTAAATGCCTCCGTTTTTCCAAAGCTCTTGGCAGTGAGATTATAGAGCCAAATGTTCATGAATGGAACAAACAAGAAAAGGAGTGTCCACCAACCTGGTTTACCAACAATCTTGGTAAGCGTGTATATATTATAAAAAGGTATGAGAGCCGCCCAACCTGGTTTGCCAGCTTTGACAAAAACCTTCCACATTGAAGCGAAGATTAATACGATAATAGCCAATGCGAAAATCATGACGCCTATAGGAGGTCCGTCTGAGTATGAGTCATTCATAGTTATGGGTTTTAAGTTGAATGCTCAAAATACAAAGAACTCAGCCTTCTACTCAATGATGAGCGACTTTGAAGCAATCGTTTTGGCCTCTGTCGTTCGGAGTATCACAGTATACATTCCTGCCTTGATTCCATTCCTAGACAGCTCATGACGGGGACCAACGAGTTCTTCTTCTTTCACCGTTTTTCCAGTCGCATCAATGATTGATACGGTTAACGGACCGAATTTTTCATCTTCTATTCGAATGCTCAAAAACTCCCTCATCGGATTAGGCGAGATGCTCCATTCTATGGCTGAAAATTCATCTAGATCAACCACCACCAGTACTTCGTTACTACTGGACATGCAGCCTGTAAAAGTCACCGCTTCTGCGCTGTATGTTCCGGGGGTTGACATTACATCGTAGAGTACGGTTCCACCCGCATTCTGCGCCAACACGCCATCTATGTACCAGACATATCCAGCAAAAGGCACGGGGTTTTGCACGTAGACTGAGTCTCCGTCAAAGACTATTATCACATCATCTAATTCTTCAACAACAAAGCTCAGCGTGTCTGCATCTCCGCATAAAAAGTTCTCTGTTATAAGCACTACTTCATACTCGCCACCGTCTATGGGCACAAACTCCAAGGTGTTGTCTGCGTCACTCAGCGTGTCACCGTCTAGCACCCATGTGTAGTCTTCCACCAAGTCGGCAAGCGAAACAACAAACAGTGAGTCGCCCGAGCAAACCACATTTGGACTTGTCATGGCGGACAACTCATCGCATGAGTACAGAATATTTGTTGCTGTATTTGTCTGAATTGGTAAGTTCTCATCAAAGAAAATTCGGGCTCTATTCTCCAAAAGGAATCCATCTTCTAGGCCTTCTTCAAAATCGATTGAGAAACTGACAAAGCCTTGACTGCCCTCATTGTCAGTGGCACTATCTGGCAAAAACACATTGTCAAAAACAAAAGTCAATACCGAGTTGGTATCCAGACTCATGGTAAAGGGATGAGACCAGTCAAGCACATTGATGCTTGAGGTGTCTAAAGCGCTAATGAGCGGATCTTCTATAATGACTACAAAGGCGGTGTCTGTTCCGGTGTTCTGAAAATTTATGACGTACTCAAGCGTAGTGCCTTCAAGCACATAACCCTCTTCCGTCCATCCGACTTGAGCCAACTTGTTGTTAGGGTCATAAGAGCAGATGACCACTTGCTCATAATATTGACTTTGCACTGTCTCGCCACTCGAGTCTATCAACTCCAAATCATGTGAAACGGCAGTGCCCGTAAAATTGAAATCAGGAACCAAGAGCTGGAGATCGATAGAGAGATGCTCAAACGGCATAATAGAATAACCGAAGTAATATGTACCGTCAACTATCGAGTCGGCAGCTACTGAGCTGCTGATAAATGAAAACAGTGAGTCGGGTGTATAGGCCAGCACTCCGTCACTAGTTACATTACCTTGATTAATCACGCTCAGGCTGTGCGTTCTCTCCCAGCCGCAGCGAGCAGTTTGCAGCGTGGCCGTGCCATAGACTGCTTCTTGAACTCCGTTTGGTATCAGTCCAAAGTTTATGTCGGTGGTGTCGGTGTGACTAGACGAGAATTGTAGTTCATGCACTTCAGGAGTTGAGCTTACCGTCCATAAGTCGATGTCGTGGTCAGAAGATATACTCACCATTGGGTTGCTGACGTACACATTATAACCGTTTGGTCCAGAAGCGGCCATCCATGTCGGGGTACCATTGACAGTCAGCGGGCTTGGGTTGACAATGGACTCGCCCATATCTAGCTCTCCATTGGCATTGTCATCTAAGAATACAGCTCCCGTTATGTTGTAATCAAAATTGCCTCCTATTGTATCTCCTATTAAGATTTCGGTGTCTGGCAGTGATTCTATGTAGGCATTACCAAAAGTGACTTGGAATAATGAGGCACCATCACCAGTCATGAGGGCTGATACGTAACCGTAATGTACATCATTATTAAAATCAAGGAGGCTAAAGCCTATGTATCTAGTCTGAAACTCGTACGCATAATAACCGCCTGACATTGTTGCTGGCGTATAGAAGTCTCCTGGGTCGGTAACCCAGCCATCGTTATACAGTTCGATACCCTCGTTGAAATTTGTATTAGGGCCTATGACATCACCAAAATCAAAGGCAGAAATGGCGTTGATGGTTAATGGGTTTCCACCTGACCCTTGAATGTCAATATTCTCACCAGCCAGAATTGCATCTTGTGCAGATATGAGTTGTATGTGGAGGTAACCAGGGTCAATATTGCCCCCGCCTTGGTCGCACATAGCGCCAGCAAATACCGTAAACGTTAGTTCTGGAAAGTTCTGCGGGAAGTCAAATGTGACTTCATCTGACAAGCCACCGCAAGGCACCGTGTTGACCGAAAACATGAGATTGTTTTCGTCTGGCACACCCTCTATAATCTGGGCCTGTAGAATGGTAGAGGAAAGAAATAAAAATGGAAGAAGTGCGAGTGTGCTAGTCGTGAGCTTCATAAAAAGTATAAGATGATTCTTCTGAAGGTACGAATAACTTAAATATTCTGCTCTATTCGATAGTCAAGAGTTTTGACGAATAGTATCCGTCATCGCGCTGCACTTTTAGCACGTACATTCCCTGGACAAGCGCAGATGTGTTCAGGCTTAAAATCGAATCTCCAGCTGAGGCCAATCTCGATTCGCTCATCACTTCGCTGCCGTTGAGGTTGAGAATAGACAGATTAACTGTCGTCTCTCTTTCTAATCTCATAGCGATGCTGCACAGGTCTCGACTTGGATTAGGCCATACATGAATGCTCTGATTGATATGAGGCTTTGAGACTAATTCTAACTGTACTGCGCTTTGCTCAAATCCATTTGTCTCAAGTTGGTCTGAATTATTGGGGTTTAGAAATTTTTCAAACTCAGGCCATGCATGATCGAGCGCGCCATAAAACGCCTCGTTGCCACAGACATTTGGGGAGCTACTATGGCTCATCACGCCAATAATTTTTCCGTTTTCGAAAAGGGGAGAACCTGAGGAGACGATTTCAACCATGGTCTGTCTATCAAAGGCAGGGACGTGCCAAAACTCGCCCTCATCGGCCAGGTCTTCTTCGCCAAACTTTACACGGTGAATAGAGTCATCTTCAAAACAGATTTTTTTAAAATCGCCCAACGGGTGGTGTATCCCAATGGCAGACTTTGCGTAATGCGTTCCAACCTTCCAACCTGAGAAGTAGACGTTTTTGTTGCGGGGTATCGGTTGGTGCAACTCTAGTAATCTTAAGTCTGCTTGTGTGTCTTCAGCAATCGAGTGGCAACCCGAGATTTGAAACTGATCGGCCTCGGCAAGGTCTACACATTCTTCTGATTCATGTCCGAAGTAAAACACCCAAGAATTAAAATTACCCAGACAGTGATTGGCGGTGAGAAACAAGGGTTGGCCGTCATTCTCAGTGTTGTTTATGAGCGCGCCTGAGCAAATGGCCGAGCCTCCACTCACGATAAGTGCTACGCTGCGTTTCTCATTTGACCATCGTTGGCTGTCGTGGCAGTTGACATCCACATGGCAGGCCGAAGATTGTCCAAATTCAGTTTTTTCCCATTTGTTGATGAGCGGACGGTAGCCATGAATGACGTTAGAAATGACGAGAGAAGGAGAAGAGCTTACAGCATGTTTGTGAAATTCGATAAGAATACCCTCGCCTTTAAACTGTCTGGTGGCCCAGTGGTCATTGTGCGCTGATGCCTGCAGTATTTGCACATCTCTAGTATCGGCCAAAGAGCTGACTTTAATCTCATCTCCACTCGACATACTTAGTGCTGAGCATTGAAGCGAAACCCCCAGTGCTGAAGGACACGTGATAATCAGCTGCCATGTGTGCCCTTGATCAACTGTACGTGCTAAGTCAAAGAAGTTGATGTCAACCTTCTGCTCTGCACCAAAACGATAACCCGTGCTTGAATGCGCGTCAATAATCTCGTCTTCTTCTTTCAGTTTTGCCAGATCTACTTCAGGGCACTGATATGTGCTGATGTTGGGGTGCGCAGAATGAAGGTCATTTCCATGCCATGAGTCAGAACCAAGAAAGTCTTGTCCGTGACAATGCAGAGAAATACACACCATGGTCATGAGGACCAGCGATATGGTCAGATGGCGCATGCGCTAGTTGCGATTGCATAAAAAGTGTGTGTTTTCTTGTGTGTGTTTCCTAGTGTGTAGAGGGGCTCTTAAGTAGGTAGTAATGTGTGAGTCCACACCCCCATATTTAGTATTCTGAAGGCCCCGTAAAGATAGTCGATGCGGATGAAGGGGTCAAGCCGTGGTTTCTGGG
>CAYSDH010000125.1:0-5096 GCA_964429805.1 uncultured Flavobacteriales bacterium | reverse complement strand
CACTACTAACTTAATTCACAAACAAAACTACACCTTAGATGGAAAATGATGATTTGATATTAGATGCAGGTTCAAAGTCTTCTGATGGTGGCTTCCAAGGTCATCCAGAAGGTTTAATGACACTGTTCTTCTCTGAAATGTGGGAACGATTCTGCTACTACGGAATGAGAACCCTTTTGACCCTCTTTTTGGTCAAATCATTATTAAAGGGAGATTCTGAAGCCTCACTAATTTATGGTGCATACACAGGGTTAGTGTATGCTGCTCCAATCCTTGGAGGACAGATGGCTGATAAATTTTTAGGATACCGATATGCCGTCATCTTGGGAGGAATACTCATGGCCATTGGTGAATTTTTAATTCTCGGTGGATCAGAACAAGCCATGCTTATAGGTATGGGTGCTCTTATCATCGGTAATGGTTACTTCAAAGCCAATATATCAACCATAGTCGGTAAACTATATAAGGACAACGACCCACGAAGAGATTCTGGTTTTACCATCTTTTATATAGGAATTAATGTCGGAGCCTTACTGGCCACCACGCTGGTAGCTTATGTCGGTGAGACTTATGGATTTGAATATGGGTTTGGTCTAGCCGGATTTGGAATGCTCTTAGGTATTCTGATCTTTTGGTCGGGACGAGATAAATACAAGAATGCGCCAGGTCTAAACTTCAGAGAAGCTGGACTGAAAAAAGTCCTTGGGCCCCTCAACATGATTCAAGTAATCACGATAGGGTCATTGTTCTTGATCCCTTTGTGCTACTTATTGATTCAAAATAATCACTTGCTTGACTACATTCTGCTTGGTCTTTTTGTATACGTTTCAGGTATGCTTATCAATGCTGGTATTAAAGCAGATAGAGAAGGTGGCTTAGGAATATGGAAGGACAGAATGATTGCCCTGATTATTTTTATGGTAATCAACGTAGTGTTCTGGGCGTGCTTTGAGCAGGCTGGAACTTCACTGACTCTTTTCGCAGACAGAAATGTTGACCGCTCTATTTTCGGCTGGGAAATGCCTGCTTCTATGACTCAGTTCTTTAACCCATTCTTCATTATAGTGTTTGGATCAATCTTTTCTGTGATGTGGGTCAAATTATCTGCAAAAGGGAAAAACCCGAGTATCCCAATGAAGTTTGCCTATGGTATTGCTCAATTGGGTCTAGGATTCCTTATCACTCTTGTAGGTAAAGAGTTTGTGAGTGACACGTATCAAGTGCCATTGTTTACACTCATCTTCCTATATCTGCTGCATACAACTGGAGAGCTTTTCTTGTCTCCTATTGGATTATCTATGGTAACTAAACTATCTCCTAAGAATGTGGCTGGTACAGCAATGGGTGCATGGTTCTTGAGCTTTGCTATTGCAAACTACCTCGGTGGAAAAATTGCAGCCATGACTGGTGGGCACTCTGACGGTTCTGAAACGGCTCTTACTGTAGCTGAAGGCCTTGAAAAGTACACCTCCATTTTCTCTACCATTGGATTTGTGCTACTCGGATTTGCTCTGCTTATCGCTATTCTGAACAACCCACTCAAAAAACTCATGCACGGAGTTGAGTAAACCTTTGGTATGAAAATTGCGTTTCAGAGGATATAAAACTTAAACACCATGAAGAAAATCATCATTGCATTGCTCATTTGCCTCCCGCTACTCAGCGTGGCTCAGCAAAAGGCCATAAACTGGATCTCCATAGAGGAGGCACAGGAATTGATGAAAAAAGAACCCCGTAAAATCATGATGGATGTATACACCTCTTGGTGTGGACCCTGTAAAATGATGATGAAGAACACGTTCACTAATCCGGACTTGATAGAGTATGTGAACGCCAACTTCTATGCGGTGAAGTTTAATGCAGAGTCTCCAGATGAGGTCACTTTTAATGGTAAGACCTTTTCTAATCCGAGTTATGTGCCTAACAAAGCAGGTAGAAATGGTGTGCATGAATTCTCTAGATATATGAGAGTGAGGGCCTACCCTACTATAGTCTACATTGATGAGGAGCTAAACATGCTTCATGGTGATGCAGGGTACAAGACTGCGCAGCAACTTGAGTTGCTGCTCAAGTTCTTTAAAGAGGACAAGCATGAGACGATTAAAACTCAAGAAGAGTTTAATGCGTATCGTGACTCATTCTCACCGCAATTTAAAGAGGTGGCGAAGAATTAAAATCCGCTGTATAAAGACTTAATGAAAGGGCTAATCGAGTAATTGATAGCCCTTTTCTTTTTATTACATTTACATGCCTTTTAAAAAAGGTGCCTTTTTTTATTATACCACACACTTGCTAAAGAGAACAATGAGCGAAACAGCGAAGCTGATACTGGGAGACAAGACACACGAATTACCTGTTGTAACAGGGTCTGAAAACGAGAAGGCCATTGATATAACAAAACTCAGAGGAGGAACAGGGTACATCACCCTCGATTCTGGTTTTAAAAACACAGGAGCCACCACTTCGGCCATTACTTTCCTTGACGGAGAAAAAGGAATACTCCGCTACAGAGGATATCCGATAGAACAACTGGCCGAAAAATCTTCTTTCTTAGAAGTAGCCTATCTCCTACTTAACTCTGAGTTACCAGACAAAAGCCAGCTAGACTACTTTGAGCAGAGCATTGGCAGACACACCTTGGTGCATGAGGACTTGAGAAGGTTCTTTGAAGCATTTCCGACAGGTGCTCACCCTATGGGTATTCTCTCAACCATGATCTCATCTTTGTCGACTTTTTATCCGCAGTCTCAAGATCCGAATAGATCAATAGAAGACATTGAGTTGACTATACACCGACTTATTGCTAAGATGCCAACGCTGGCAGCCATGGCCTATAAGTTTGCTAAAGGTCAGCCGACTATGTATCCCCAAAACAGGTTGGGTTACGTAGACAATTTCATGCACATGATGTTTGGTCTTCCTACTGAAGACTTTGAGATTGACCCCGTCATCTCTGACGCCATGGACAAGCTCCTCATTCTTCACGCAGATCACGAGCAAAACTGCTCGGCTTCTACAGTGAGAATTGTTGGTTCTTCACAAGCAAACCTTTACTCTTCTATTTCAGCAGGAATTGCTGCACTCTGGGGACCACTTCACGGTGGTGCTAATCAGAAAGTGATTGAAATGCTTGAGATGATCAAAGAAGATGGTGGTGACATGCAAAAATGGGTAAACAAAGCCAAGGATAAGCAAGACAGCTTTAGACTGATGGGCTTTGGACACAGAGTTTACAAGAACTTTGACCCACGTGCCAAGATTATTAAGAAGGCTTGTGATTCTATCTTAGACAAGCTCGGTATCAACGACCCTGTCTTGGACTATGCAAAGCAATTGGAAGAAGTAGCCTTGAAGGACCCGTATTTCGTAGAGCGAGGACTTTATCCAAATGTGGACTTCTACTCAGGAATAATTTATCGTTCACTCGGTATTCCTACTGAAATGTTTACAGTGATGTTTGCAATAGGTCGACTTCCAGGGTGGATAGCTCAGTGGAAAGAGATGGTTGAAGACCGCTCACCGATTGGTAGACCGCGTCAAGTGTATATTGGAGCAAATGAGCGCCAGTATGTGCCGATAAGTGAACGTTGATTCATTTCTAGACTCTAGAAAATTATAAATGATATATATTTGCGCTCCCGCTTTCAAAAGTGGGCGACATGGTGGATGTAGCTCAGTTGGTTAGAGCATCGGCTTGTGGTGCCGAGGGCCGTGGGTTCGAGTCCCATCTTCCACCCTTTTTAAAGACCATCTCTCTTGAGATGGTCTTTTCTTTTTACCCCATTCGCAAGGTCAAAGACAGCGACCACATCATTACGCATCTTAATGACACTGCACCGTGAGCAATATCAGCCTGCATGTGGAGTTAATCAAGATGGGAATCCCCACCTTTGTATCAAAGCACTCTCCATCAGCGGCATCCTCCATACAGTCCTGAATAACAAAAAGGTAGTCAAACAGACCTCTTATCTTTTTGGTTCCTATCTCCTACTCATCATTGTAGGTTTTGGTATCAAGAAACTTCAGACGCTGGGTCTCGGAGATTTGGATTACGGGCGTTACACCTTTTTTATTAGTGTCACGAGCTTTTTAATCCTCTTTCTACGATTCGGTTTTTTTGAGTCCATTCGTGTGCTTCTAGCCAAAAACAGTAATCCGCTACGGGAACGAAAACTACTGGCAGTGGGCGTTGTCATGGCTCTTGTTTGTGGTCTTTGTGTGGCGCTGTCTGTATTTCTGCTTTCATTCTTCATTGACGGCTGGTTTGACACAGACATAAACCTATTGCTCAGACGATTTTCTCCGCTTACGGTGGTCATGCCTTTTTTATTCTTGATAACCGGATACAGCACCGGTACCAATAAAATCTTAGTCAACGCGCTATACGGACTCTTACCAAAGATGCTGTTTCTGCTCATAATCTGGATTATCTACGCACGAACGGGCGACCTTACTCTCAATCAAAACATCTTTTGGAACCTACTCTCATCAATCATACTGACCGCGATACTTATCAAAAGTCTGAAGCCTGACTTTTCTGGATTTAAAAGGCACCTAAATCTGGTATTGCTTAAAAACAAGAAGTTTGGCCGACATTATAATCTGGGGGCTATCGCAAATCAATCTACATATAGGCTCGATGAGATTTTTATTACCTCTTTCTTAAACACAACTAGTCTTGGGTTTTACTCATTGACCATGTTCATCTGCAGTCCCATGATTCAGCTCTCGCAGGCCGTGACAAGCTCCATGTTTAAGCGATTTGCAGACATGAAGTCTATTCCTCCAAAACTTCATTTGTATAACATAGCATGGCTAGTAGGATGTGTGATCTTCCTCTATTTTGCGAAAGAACTGATAGTCGATTTGATATTCACGCCAGAATTTGCGGAGATAGCAGACTATGTGTTTCCAATGAGTATCGCGTTTTTGATTCATGGATTGAGTATCCCCTACTCTTTTCTGACTGCCAAGTCACTAGGTAAAGAAATTAGAAACGTGGCCTGGGTCGAAGCAATAGTCAATGTGCTCGGCAACTTTTTCTTGATTAGTGCTTTTGGAATCATGGGTGCCATATATGCTAGCATAGTGTCAAA
>CAYSDH010000124.1:0-5115 GCA_964429805.1 uncultured Flavobacteriales bacterium | reverse complement strand
GTGTTTTTGTTTTCTGATCAAGTAGGACTAAACTTTAAGTTAGGTGTCGGAGTCATTGGCGCATTAGCCATCCTGCCTATTTTATGGAAACTAAAGCGGCCAATAGAAGGAACGAATAAGGAGTGGACAAAAATGTTTTGGTGGTGTCTTTTCACACATCCCATCTTAGACTGTCATACTTCATGGGGTACCCAGTTACTCTGGCCTTTGCCATACAAGTTTGCCTGGAACAACATATTTGTCGCGGACTTCTTTTACACACTTCCATTTCTAGTGTGCCTATTGATTGCACGATTTTTAAAAAGAAATTCATCAGCACGTAGAAAAGTAAACGCAGCTGGGTTGATTATTAGCTCTGCGTATATGGCGCTCACATTGGTGTTGAAGTTTATTGCGCATAAGGATATAGAGCGTTCGTTAGCTCGGCAAGAGATAGAGTATGAGTCTATCTCAACAAGGCCTACACCGCTTAATGCAGTGCTCTGGGCGGCAAATGTCAATGCGGGTGATCAGTATCACTTAGCCTACTACTCGGTGTTTGATAAGAAAGCAGAAGTAGATTTTGTGACCATTGATAAAGCGCATAATCTGCTTGGCCAATGGGCCGATCATGAAAAGGTACATCGTCTCATCAGACTCTCTCAAAACGAGTATGTGATTAGTCTGAGAGGTGACACCATGATTTTTAATGACCTGCGTTTTGGCCAGTTTAATGAACCCTCGACAGATGGTGAGTTCGTGTTTGCGTACAAGCTCATTCCTAATGGTGAGGACCTGATAGTTGAAGAAATACCGCCACCAAGACCTGAAGGTGATGAGTTTAATGACTCCATGAGCGGGCTTTATGAGCGGGCCTTAGGTGAATAAAAAAAAGGCCGCAAAGCGGCCTTTCATGTCATTTATATTTTGCGAATCTAATTATCCCCACTGGCAGAGTACTCCGCACATGAGTGCTAGTGTGACTACCCAGTATCCCCAATTAATGAAGATGTACTTGGCCGACTTACGCTCAAACATGGCCGTAATGGCAATGGCTGGCAGAAAGAATAGCACTGAGATAAATAGACCATGAAATGCGCCATGCTTGAATGTGCTAAAACGCACGGAATATTCATCTATCATCCCCTTAAGCATCACTCCAGTGTCACTCGTCACATCAAGGCCAAGGCCTTCTTCAGCAATGGGTCTGAAAATGCCTGATAGTCCCATTTCGTGGTGTACGAAGTAACTGAGCAAGAAAGACATCAGAAAGGACAATACGAAGCTTATCAAAAAGATAACGAGCATATTGCCGCTTTGTAATTTTTCGTCAGACACTCCAGCTGCTTTTTGCCAAGCGGGCTCAAACGTCTTTTTGTTATACCAAATAAATCCAACGACCAGAGGTATAAGGGCCGCAGCAAGGTGTACAGGGATATTAAACATATTAGTTAAAGTTTAGGGTTGAAAATCAAAGTTAACTATTTGACAATGCGCTAGCTTAGCGTTAGTGCATGATAAAAAGCACGGATACCAAACCCAATCATACCAACCCCGATAACGAAGTAGACTTTCTTTAGTACTACTGGATTGGTGTAAGGCTGAAACTTCTCTGCAAAAAAGGCTTTGAGCGTATCTGTACCAAATATTCCAGCTAATACTCCCGCTATAAAAGTGAACAGGCCACTGTCCATTCCAAAGCGTTTTTGCCCATAGACTATAATGCCAATCCATATGATGAATACAAAGGGGTTGACAAAATTGACCAAAAAGCCACTGCCAAATAGTCCAATAAAATCTTTAGTGCCAAGCGTTACAGATTCTTGGTTAAAAAGCTTTGGTTTAATGATGTACTTGAGGCCAAGAAAAAGGAGTATTAGACCTCCGGCCACTGAGATCCAAAGCTGATTGCCTTCATTTTCGAAAAACGGAATAGCACCGAGCAAGCAGATGACTACGGCCACTAGATCTGAAAAAATGATGCCGAGTGCGACTGCAAATCCACCTTTGAAACCATGGTCTAACGAGGCTTTCAGAAGGGTAAATAATACCGGTCCAATGAATGCAATCATTGCAATACCAAAAAGAAGACCCTTTAAAAATGCCATTGCCCGAAGTTAAATTATGTCCCTTGAGAATGTTGGCCTAAGCCATCTTTTTTTACGCAATTACTGTGCGTTGAACTGAAATAAATAGAAATGGGATTCATTGGGATCGTCATTTTCTTTGCTTCACTCAAATACTAATCTAGTCTGAAATCCTCTTATGTAATGAACGATTAACCCAACAACACATGAAAAAAGTCCTATTCTCTATCGCACTCATTCTGTTTTCTCACTACTCATTCTCAGAAATATATCGAGAAGCAGCCGTGGTCAATTTTAAGAAAAACAGTTTTGAACTTTCTGAAAATGCCAAGAATAAACTCGAAGCCTTACTCGACTGGACGGAGTTTAGAGGAGACTACGCATACTACATAGCGGGGCATACAGACACTGACGGCAGCCAAGAGTACAATGAGAAATTGTCTTTCATGCGCGCTCAATCTGTGAGTGACTTTTTGATTTCTAAGGGCGCAGACCCGAGTAAACTCAAAGTTGAGTTTAAAGGAGAACATCAGCCATTACTCGAAGACTTGGACGAAGGCGCCATGGAGTCAAACAGGAGAGTGGTTATAGAGTATGTGCGTTATGAGTTTAAAAGCATCGAGGAGATGCAACGGGAGATGACCCAAGAGAATTTGAATGTCTATACGTTAGAGACCAACAAAACTCAGAGACTTGAGACCAAAGCAGGAATCAAAATACAGATAGAACCTGACAGTTTTATTGACGCTGACGGAAATGTGGTAAAGGGAAAAGTAGAGGTAAAAGTGGTTGATGCCTTAGACCCACGAGCATTTGTAGGAGAGGGCTTGAGCACCATGTCTGGCGAAGACGTTTTGCTGAGCGGAGGCATGTTTAAGTTTGAAGTCCGCACTGAGAATGGAGAGAAATTAAGCATGGCAGAAGGGAAGAACCTCAAAATCTGTATTCCTTCTGAAGCGGTAAAACCCGGTATGAGTCTGTATGTCTCAGAAGATGGTAATGACTGGACAAACACTGAAAAAGACATCACCGCTGTAAATGAAGAAGGTGAAGAGCAGATGGCCTTTCCAAAAAAGAACTACCCCAAGTTTGTGCCGCCCGTGTTTAGGACAGAGACGAGTGAAAGACCTCAGAGACCTTATGAGCCGATCGCTCCTAAAGTGCCATCTAAACCTGTGCTTGAAAACTTTAGAACCGACTACAAGTGGCATGATTTAGATCAGAAGAAGAAGAAAGAGTGGGATAAGTCAAGGTTTAACAGGGCGATGATACGCTATGAAAAAGACATGTTGCTGCACGAACAACGCCTCGAACGATTCCAAAAAAAATGCGAAGACTTCACCATTATGAATAATCAGTATGAAGAAGTGCTTGCATACTGGCGCGTTGAGGCAGATGCGCAGCGCGCAGAGTTTGAACGCGATGTAGTGGCCCCAGAGCGAGAAAAGTACAATAAGAAATACGGACTAGAGATGAAGGCCTATGAAGAAGAGTGTGCCGATTATGAGCGTACCTATGGGGTGAAACTCAATGACTATGCGGCCAGGCAGAAAATGTTGTTGGCAAAACAAGATCCGGGCTCGTACTTGTTTGAGACCCGCAATGTCAACAAGTGGTCTAATACCGATCAGATTTTTAGAATGAACATATCTGTTAACGAGTCAATGACTGTGCAAGTAGATGCCGAAGGTTCTGCAAATCAAGAACTGTGGTTAGTCGAAAATAATGGTGCGACAATGGTACCGGTGAAGCGAAATAAAAAAGGGAATTACAAAGTCAAGAAAACTCGAAAGTCAACGTCTATTCTAGTGGCATATAAAGTGGAGGACGGCCAGCTATACAGCTACTTTGGAGAAGTGACGGATAAGAACGAGACGGTAGATTATTCCCTCAGCACCTATCTGGAACTCAATGAAAAACTGAGTCAATTGAGAAATTAATGTCGATTGAGGTTTACCTTTTTCTAATTCTGGTATCAAAGAGTGTAAACCTTAATACACTATCATGGCAAACCAGAGTCAAATCACACATTCTTTAAGAACAAAACCCTCTAATACCCTTCAGTTAACATCAAAACATAACCGTAAAACAAACAATATCATGAAGTGGATAATGACCATCGTGCTGAGCATACTAATCAACCAAGTGGCTTTCTCAGCCATTCAAAAAGAGAATATTACCCTTCATTTTGATTTTGACAGTCACCTCTTAACTACTGAGGCTAGACTACTGCTTGATGACTTAGTTGAACTCCATGGCCTCAAAGGAGACTATATCATTAAGATTATCGGACACACAGATCATGATGGTTCTGACGACTATAATCAAGTCTTGGCCGATAAAAGGTCAGCTTCTGTGCGTCAATATCTAGAGGGTAAGGGGGCATGTGAAAACTGCCTTGAAGTGTCTTCAAAAGGGGAGTCAGCGCCATTGGTAAACAATGACAGTGAGTTTAACAAGCACCTAAACCGAAGGGTAACCTTGGAGTATACACTCTACAACTTTGATTCTGTTGACGACTTGTTAGAGGAGATGAGTAAAAAGAACGACAATAGATTTAAGCTAAAAGCGAGTGAGCAATCACTCATTCGTACGAAGGGTGGAATACAAATTCATGTACCAGAAGATGCATTTGTAGATGCCTCAGGCCAAGTGATAGAAGGTGAGGTTAACGTGGTGGTAAAAGACGCGGTTGATATATTTTCATGTCTCTCTCAAGGTCTGACCACCGCTTCTGCCGAAGGGCCGCTTGAGACAGGAGGGATGTTTAACATTAGTGTAAAGTCTCAACAAGGGGAGTCGCTGAGCCTAGCTGAAGGCAAGTCTTTATCAGTCAAACTCCCGCGCCAAGAGCTAAAGGAAGGAATGGAAATCTACCTGTCTGAAGACGGCACTGACTGGGATTCTACAGGAGAAAAAATCTCTGATGATCAAACACCAGATGAAACAGCAATGCCCAAAAAGCCCCTGCGAGATTTTAGCGCATGGAAAAGGCCAAAGTACAGGGCAGATAAAAAGTCGTACCCTAGAAAGCCAGTTGATCCAGTAT
>CAYSDH010000123.1:0-5218 GCA_964429805.1 uncultured Flavobacteriales bacterium | reverse complement strand
TCATTGAAAAAAAGGGCAATGTCCAATATCCAACGCTCAATTTCCAATGTCCAAGTGAAAACAGAAACACTGTCTAAGAATTAGCATGAACAGAACAGCACAACTCTTATCTGCTTTAAAGCAGCGCATCCTCGTCCTGGACGGAGCAATGGGAACGATGATTCAGCGTCATACGCTGGAAGAAGAACATTTCCGTGGAGAGCAATTCAAAGATCATCCTTGTTCGGTCAAGGGAAATAATGACATGCTGTCCATCACTCAGCCCGAGATCATCAAAGACATCCATCGGCAGTATTTCAATGCCGGTGCCGATATCGTGGAGACCAATACTTTTTCGGCCAACATCATATCCATGGCTGATTATCAGTTGGAAGATGCCGTCTATCAGCTCAACTTCGAGAGTGCGAAGATCGCCCGCGAAGTGGCCGATGAATTTTTGGCGACCGAGCCAGATAAGCCGCGATTCGTAGCCGGCTCTATCGGCCCGACCAATAGAACGCTTTCCCTCTCGCCCGATGTCAATGACCCCGGCTTCAGAGCCATAAGTTACGCTCAACTCGAGCAGGCGTACTATGACCAAGTGCATGGCCTGGTCAAGGGTGGAGCGGACATTCTGCTGGTCGAGACCATCTTTGACACACTCAATGCCAAGGCGGCCCTCTCTGCCATTAGACGATATTATAACGAGCAGAATATCGACCTGCCTGTCATGGTTTCGGGCACCATCACCGATGCCAGCGGACGCACACTTTCTGGCCAAACGACTGAGGCATTTTTAAATTCACTACGCCACTTTCCGATGCTGAGCATTGGTCTGAACTGTGCTTTGGGAGCAGAAGAATTGCGCCCCTATCTGAAGACACTTTCTGAAAACGCGCCCTTTCATGTATCGGCTCACCCCAACGCAGGACTGCCCAATGAGTTTGGAGAATATGACCAAACACCCAACTATATGGGCACGGTCATCGAAGACTTTTTGGAGAATGGATTCGTCAACATCATTGGCGGATGTTGCGGTACCAGTCCAGACCACATCAAGGCGATCGCTGAGGTGGCGGCAAAACATGCCCCGCGTCAACTACCGAGCATCGCGCCACACATGCGTCTCAGCGGATTGGAGCCGCTGACCGTCTTGCCGTCCAGCAACTTCATCAACATCGGTGAGCGCACCAATGTGGCGGGGTCAAAGAAATTTTTGCGCTTGATCCAAGAAGAGAAATTTGACGAGGCATTGGCCATCGCCCGACATCAGGTCGAAGGTGGTGCGCAGATCATCGACATCAACATGGATGACGGAATGATCGATGGCAAAGAAGCCATGGTCAAGTTCTTGAACCTCATCGCTTCGGAACCAGACATCTCCAAAATCCCAATCATGATCGACTCGTCAAAATGGGAGATCATCGAGGCCGGATTGCAATGTGTTCAAGGCAAGGGTGTGGTCAATTCGATTTCACTCAAAGAGGGCGAAGCAGAATTTAAAATGCACGCCTCAAAGATCATGAGCTACGGAGCAGCCGTCATCGTCATGGCCTTTGATGAGACTGGCCAGGCCGATACCGAGCAACGCAGAAAAGACATCTGTAAGCGCAGCTACGACATCTTGGTCAACGAGGTGGGCTTCCCTGCCGAAGACATCATTTTCGATCCGAATATATTTCCCGTGGCGACCGGTATGGAAGAGCACCGACTCAATGCGCTCGACTTTTTCAGAGCCACGAAATGGATCCGCGAAAACTTGCCGGGCGCACATGTGAGTGGCGGAGTGAGCAATGTCAGTTTCTCATTCCGTGGCAACAATGTGGTGCGCGAAGCCATGCACTCTGCCTTCTTGTATCACGGCATTCAGAATGGCATGGACATGGGGATTGTCAATCCGGCCATGCTGGAAATCTATGATGACATACCCAAAGACTTGCTCGAAAAAGTCGAAGATGTATTGCTCGACCGCAACGACAATGCGACAGAGGAATTGATGGAATTTGCCAAGACGATCCAGTCTGGTGGAGTCAAAGAAAAGAAGACGCTGGAGTGGAGAACATGGCCGATCAACAAGCGATTGGAACATGCGCTGGTCAAGGGTATTGTCGAATTCATTGAGGAGGACACCGAAGAGTGTCGTCAGAATTTCGATCGCGCTATACAAGTGATCGAAGGCCCTTTGATGGATGGCATGAATGTGGTCGGTGACCTATTCGGCTCAGGAAAAATGTTTTTGCCGCAAGTCGTGAAATCGGCTCGAGTGATGAAGAAAGCAGTGGCCGTGCTTCTGCCTTTCATCGAGGCTGAAAAAGACGACACTGCCAATCAGTCGGCAGGAAAAATTCTGCTCGCAACCGTCAAAGGCGATGTGCATGACATCGGGAAAAACATCGTTTCGGTGGTGATGGCCTGCAACAATTATGAGATTATCGACATGGGTGTGATGGTGCCTGCCGATAAGATTCTGAAAAAGGCCAAAGAAGAAAATGTCGACATCATCGGACTCAGCGGATTGATCACGCCATCGCTTGATGAGATTGTCAATGTCGCCAAAGAAATGAAGCGTCAAGAATATTCTGTGCCGCTGCTCATCGGTGGGGCGACTACCTCGCGCATCCACACGGCCGTAAAAGTCGAGCCCTGTTATGACCATGGTGTGGTACACGTACTGGATGCCTCCAAATCGGTCACGGTCGCCTCTGCCCTGCTCAGCGATGAGAAGGAAAACACCTTGCTGGGCTACAAAGAAGAGTACGCCAAGTTGCGTGATAATCATGCCGGACGATCATCAGCCAAAGAGTTCATTTCCTACGCGGAAGCGCAGAAAAACAAATTGCAGATCGACTGGAAATCCGCTGAGATAAACGCTCCGAAAAAACTGGGCATTTCTGTATTCAAAGATTTCGATCTGAGTGAGATCCGCAAGTACATCGACTGGACTCCGTTTTTCTCTACGTGGATGTTGAAGGGAAAATACCCTGACATATTCGATGACAAAGTGGTAGGCCAAGAATCGAAAAAACTCTGGGACGAAGCGCAGGTCGTCTTGGACGAACTCATTGCCGGAAAACAGCTAACCGCCAATGGCGTCATCGGCCTCTACCCCGCCAATACAGTGGATGGCGACACGGTCGAAATCTATGCGGATGAGTCGCGTTCAGAAGTCTTGACTTCATTTCATCACCTGCGTCAACAGCGTAAAAAAGCAGCCGGACAACCCAACATCAGTCTGGCCGATTTCATCGCTCCAAAAGGAGAGCGCGAAGACTACACCGGATTTTTTGCCGTCACTACAGGTGGTGGAATCGAGTCTTTACTGGAAGCCGCCAAAGCGGATAATGACGACTACCGCAGCATCATGATCAAAGCACTGGCCGACAGACTGGCCGAAGCTTTTGCTGAATTGATGCATCATAAAGTTCGCACCGAACTTTGGGCCTATACGCAAGACGAACAATTGAGCAACGAAGAATTAATCCGCGAAAAGTATCAGGGCATTCGTCCGGCACACGGCTACCCCGCTTGTCCAGACCATACAGAAAAGCCAATCCTTTTCGACCTATTGGAAGTAGAAAAACATACAGGAATTTCTTTGACTGAGAGCAATGCGATGTATCCGGCCTCTTCGGTTTCGGGGATGTATTTCGCAAACGTGGAGTCGAAGTATTTTCAGGTCGGGAAGTTGAGTCGCGATCAAGTTGAAATTCATGCGGAGCGGAAAGGATTGTCTGTTGACGAGATGGAGAGGTGGTTGCAATCGAATTTGAATTATTGATTCTGAGATTCTGAGATTGCGAGATTCTGAGATTAGAATTGGCAAATGCTAGAGGTTCAGAAAACCAGAACTATTGAATAAAAAACACAATGGGAAAGATTAAACAATTTGAAGACTTGGACTGCTGGAAAAAGGCCAGACAAATTGTGAGTCTGATTTACAAAATTTCGGCAGAAGGGGCTTTGGCTAAGGATTTTGGTGCGCGAGACCAAGTGCGCAGGGCTTCTATTTCTATTATGAATAACATCGCTGAAGGGTTCTCAAGAACGAGCACAAAAGAATTCATCCGATTTCTTTCAATCTCAGAATCTTCTGCCGCAGAGGTAAAGAGCATGATCTATGTCTTTGAGGACTTAAACTATGTTGAACCGTCAACCGGAAATGAATTGCATAAAGAGATAGACGATGTTCGGCATCAAATAAGGTCATTCATCAAGTACCTCAACGAATACAAAAAGAACTGAATGTGAATTTCCAGAATTCCAGAATCTCAGAATTGAAATAAAATGAAAGTAACAGAACACCTAAAAAAAGCCGACAAAACCTTAATCAGCTTCGAGATACTGCCCCCGCTCAAGGGTCAGGGAATACAAAGCATCTATGATGCAATCGACCCACTGATGGAATTTAATCCGCCCTTTGTGGATGTGACTTATCATCGGGAAGAATATGTCTACAAGAAGTTTCCGAATGGAATGCTGCAAAAGCAGACGACTAGAAAACGACCGGGGACAGTGGGAATTTGTGCAGCCATAATAAACAAGTATGGCATTGATGCGATACCACATATCATCTGCGGAGGATTCTCTAGAGAGGAAACGGAGAATGCCTTGATCGACCTTAATTTCTTGGGGATTGATAATGTCTTGGCATTGCGTGGCGACCAGATAAAAAGTGAATCGCGATTTGAACCAGAACCCGAAGGGCATGCTTATGCAAGCGAACTGATTGAGCAAATCGTCAAGCTAAATAAGGGGGAGTATCTCGATGAAGAATTAGGCAATCAAGCCAGTTCTGACTTTTGTATTGGCGTGGCGGGCTATCCAGAAAAGCACTTCGAAGCGCCTAACTTTAAAAGCGACCTCAAATGGTTGAAAAAGAAAGTAGACTTGGGCGCAGAGTATATCGTCACGCAGATGTTTTTCGATAACAGCAAGTACTTCAAATTTGTAGAAGACTGTCGTGAGATTGGTATCGATGTTCCGATTATTCCCGGACTAAAACCATTGACCACAAAAGGGCAACTGACCGTCTTACCTAAGATTTTCCACATCGACCTGCCAGAAGATCTGGTCGATGCTGTGGAGTCATGCAAAGACAACAAGGCAGTCAAAGAAGTCGCTGTCGAATGGGGAATACAACAAGCGAAAGAACTGATCGCTGGAGGTGCGCCATGCTTGCATTACTATACCATGGGCAAACCTGCGGTAACGAAGGCCATTGTGAGTGGGGTGCTGTGAG
>CAYSDH010000122.1:0-5335 GCA_964429805.1 uncultured Flavobacteriales bacterium | reverse complement strand
AAATACGGTTGGAGCAGACGAGCTGAGTGGCCGAATAGAGTGGTGAGGCCCGCCCACAGGTTTTCAAAAAAGATAAACCCTTGCCGACCGAATCTCGGTGAATCCCAATATCGTGAGACGAATTATATGCGAAGATGTTTATGGAAATAGAAAATGGTAAATTGCGGTGAAACCGAACCGATAAAAACCAGATGCACAACATTCTGTATAGCATATGCTTCGCGCAAAACCGCCCGCTCACCGCGCTGCACGCGGCTCCGCCTTTAGCACATGCCTTACAGGTTATCCGTTATAGCCAATTGAAGTAATGAAACACGTTCTAGTTATAATCATACTTTTCTGCTTTAGCGGGTTAGGGTACGCTCAATACTATCAGGAGGATTCTGACCTGATGTTCATGCTCAAGGAGCGATCGAAAATCTTAGAATTGATTAAAACGGGGGCAGTTGAAGAAATTGAATCGATAGACCATTACTCTTCAATTCAGCATCCTATTGGCCACTTGGTCGAAGAAGAGCAATTACTTCTTATTAGCGGCAGGTATAAAGAGCTGCTAGAAGTAATTCTGAGGAATCAGGCGTATGAAAAGGATATAAAGGCTCATCGAGTATACTATTACAAAAAAGAACCACTCAAGTCATATTATAGACTAGGAAAAGCAATTCCAGACTCTTTGTTTTTCGCGCTCCCCAAGTATGTTCAGGAAAATAGGTCTAGCATATCGGGAAGTATAGAGAACTCTTCTTTGACCACAGAAGAGAAGGAGTTTCTCCAAGCATACCTGCTGTTTTCAATTCACGAAATGGATTACTGTGACGAAGAACTTGCATTAGAGATGGTAGAAAGAGCAAAGAATTTTACTGAGGAAAATGCTAAATCCGAATACCTTGACTTTTCCGAAAAGTACATTAATCAAGAATATGAAAAGGGACCATGGGGGCTAAGTGCATATGCTTTGACAGGGCTGATTGTGCCAACAGGTAATCTCAATACATACTTTTCTAACGGTGTCCCAATAACAATAGGACTATCGGCAAGCTATGAGAGAATCTATTTTATAGCAGGTTTTGGAGGAGGATTCACTTCGAAGCTAAAAGAAGAGTTTGAATATCAAAAGGTATGGAAATCGGGTGATGGACTCTTTTACGCAGGAGGTGACCTCTTTCTTGGCTACAATATCGTTGATAGAAATGGAATCGGAATAACACCATTCTTCGGATTTGGCGGCTATGGAATTGGAGCAGGAAGCTCGGATGAATATTATGATGACGTAGAAAATTTAGTGCCGACAAATTATCTTACTTATGGCGTCAATATTGATTTCAAACTACCTAAGATTGATTGCCATAAAGAGACAGTGTATGTTCGTGGTGGGCCAAAGGGTTATGCTCAAGGAATAATAAGGCTCAGTCTTGGATATAATAATCCGCACTATGAAAAAACTGTAGCGGGACTGGAAGGTGAAATTTGGATGGCAAAAATTGGATATGTCTTCAATCAGCGCTTTGTAAAAAGGATTAAGAAAGAAAAAAGGCTATAACAACCTGTGATAGACAATGGCCGCTCAAAGCCCCCGCTCGGCTTAAAAAAGATAAGCCTTTTCCAAGCCACTGTCCATACAGTTTGATCCGTTGTGCTTAATACAAGAACTTTAGAAAGTGGACACAAAAACTAAACAGATTAAAAGCCTTGACTCGGTCAAGAAATTCAGTCCAGAGGCAAACAAGGTGGTCTTTATCAACAAACCGACCATGTATCACGTGCTTGAAGATGGTGGAGGGATTGAGGTCGATTTTAAGACATACTTCGACCCAGATGACAAACTGATCTTCTTAGAAAAGGGACAGTACATTAAGTTTCTCACCGACAAGTTTGTCATCCGACAGATTGTCTTTGAAGATGAGGAGCTATTTCACAATCCAGAAACACGTATTCTTTTTAAGCATTTGGTCTCGCTGGGGTATATCAACTTCAGTGAGTGTGCCGATTGCCAGCGCTACTTAAATGACACCGTCTTCACTAACAGCTCAAGCGACATTATCGATGTATCTTCTAAGCAGTGGTACTGGCAGAATCCATTTCAAGCGTCAAAAGATGAGTATCACGTCATCTTCGATGTCAAGCAAATCATTGATAGTCAATATAGAAATCATCTGACCAACGCAGACCTATCGGACATGATGAGGGACTATGGACTCAACGCTCAAGCTTTGTTCAAAGACAGGGTCGGAATAACGATTAAGTCTTTGATGGGTGGCAAGCGACTGGTAGAAGTAAAGAAAGATGTCGCTTTCACCAATAAGAGCATCAAAGAAGTTGCTTATGACTTTGGGTATAAGGATCCTTCCTACTTCGTACGCTCGTTTAAATCGGCTACTGGCATGACACCTGCCGATTTCAGAAAACGAACTGACTTTGAGATTCAGGAGAACTTTTCTGAAGAACTCTTCGACCTCTTAGAGAACTTCCATACAGACCATCGAAAGGTCGACTTCTATGCCGAAAAGATGAATATGTCTATCAAGACACTCTCAAAGAAAGTGAAGGAGGAATTTCAGATTTCAATCGGTCAACTGATTCGAAGACAAATCGTACGAACTGCGAAGTCACACTTGACCGATACAGTGAGTATTACTGAAGTATCTCGAATGCTCGGTTTTGATGAGGCCAATCACTTTACGACATTCTTTAAGCACTATACTAACATGACTCCGAGCGAATTCCTCTCTAAAAAGTACCACGGATAGAGCGTTTTCTGTAGGTCATCGGCCATGTGGTCATCTCATCTTTGCAGTGTAACAAAACAAATACTGCAATTATGAAATTCGTAACAAAACAAATTCATGCTTATCTCGACTATCCTGTTGCGATAGCTTTGATCGCCCTTCCATTTCTACTAGGTCTGGGAGGTTCACATCCATTAGCCCTTTGGTTATCTGTAATCGTTGGTATAGCAGCTTTCATTCTGACCTTACTGACCGATCATCATCTCGGGGTACTCCGTGTTATTCCATATAAAATCCACCTGATGGTAGATTTTGCGGTCGCTATAGTCTTCATTATTGCGCCATTTGCGCTTTCATTTGAAGGCATCGATGCGTTCTACTACTGGATTAACGGTGCTGCGGTGCTCTCAGTAGTGAGCTTGCACAAGGCAGAAACAGTTTGAATTCAATAGTCGGTCATTCTTTAACCGAAGTGAATTGAGGCAAAAGGAAGTTGAGTTTTGGCCGACTCGATGAGAAATCAGAAAGTACCATCAAAAGGGAATTTTCTGTAAGTCCTCAGCCTCAAATCTGCTTCAAATTTGTCCCATAACAACAAAAACAATTTATCATGGATATCAGAAATCAAGTACAGGAAATAGACGCAATGCTGTCACAAGGCGATATCGTCAATGCAGTGAAGAACTTCTTCGCTGACAACGTCACCACGTCAGACTACGGCAATGTAGCAACAACTAACAAGGCCCAGATGGTCGAAAAAATGGAAGGATTTGCTGGTGCAATCGCCAAGGTGAATAAGATCAATAAGATCAGCTCGGTAGTAGATGGCAATATCTCTGCCTCGGAGTTTGACATTCACTTTGACATGAAAGATGGTAGCGAAATCCTATGGCACGAGATCATTAAGCGCACATGGAATGACCAAGGTCAAGTGGTGCGAGAAGAGTACTTCAACGCACAATGAATCAACTGAACAGTTAATCACATTTATTTACAAAATACATCATGAGAAACACGAAAATTAGAAATATCGCAATGGCAGTCGCCTTAGTCTTTGGATCAATGACGATGGTCGCTCAAGACAAAATGGCCAATAACATTGACAATAGTAACATCGCCCTTTAAGGCTACAGTCCAGTTTCATACTTGGATCTAGGACTTGCCCAGCGAGGTGTCAAGGACTTCAAGTCGGAATATGAGAAGGTATTCTACTACTTCACTTCCGCTGAGCAAAAGGCGCGCTTTGACAAGAATCCTTCAAAGTACCTTCCTCAATACGGTGGATACTGCGCATTCGGATGTTACGCTGGAGCAAAGTTCGATGTCGACCCTAACAAGTTCATTGTCAAAGACGGAAAGTATTATCTCTTCCTCAACAACATCGAACTCGATGCACAACAGCTTTGGATGAACGAGAACAATCACAGCGGCCTCAAGAAAAAGGCTGATGAGAACTACAGCAAACTGAAAGCAACTTATAATTGATTTCATTGGTTGTTTGGTAACAGGAAGGCGGGTCAGATGATCCGCTTTTCTTGTTTTACTTTGATATAACAAGAATATAATTATTAAAATTTGATGTATGATTGAGAATGGAACGTACGACATTAAGCTATTCAGAGAAGGAAGATCAATTCCCAGTAGTAAAGTAGCGACAATCCTGGAGTCGACTTTAGCCTCAGGTATAGATCATATGCATGCTTGTGGTGGAAATGCAAAATGCTCAACATGTAGAGTGAGTATTACGGAGGGCATCGAGCACTGCCACCCTCGCAATGAAGAGGAGGCAAATATGGCTGAAAAACTCAAATTTCCAGCGGAGATTAGGCTAGCATGTCAAACCAAAATAAAAGGCGACATATCAATCAGAAGAATGGTAGGCGATGAGATGGATCTAGACATCATATCGGAACAGTTCAGTACCGAATCGGAAGTCATCGTAGGTAAGCAGCAGAAGTTGACCATCGTGTTCATAGACATTGTCAAGTACAGTTCCTTCGCTGAGAAGTTTCCACCATATGATATAGTTCATGTACTCAGTCGTTATTATCGAATCATGAACACGGTCATCAAAATGAACCGTGGCATCATCAGCGATGTAGCTGGAGATGGTATACTCGCGGTGTTTGGCGAATGTGAGAAAACAGACAATTCAGTACTGGATGCCATTCTGGCAATAGAAGGAATGAAAAAGAAACTCAATGGATTCAATAAGTACTTGACTGAGAACTTCAATAGCGAATTTGACATCCGAGCTGGAATTCACTTTGGAAATGTTATTGTCGGACCATTCGACACTGGTGAAATGAGAAAGTTGGCAGTCATTGGTGACAACGTGAATTACGCTAGTCGAATAGAGAGTGCCAATAAAGAATTTGGAACCGATTTATTATTGTCTGAAGAGGCCTATGCGGAAATAGAATACACCTATCCAGTGCATAGAATCCATCGAACTACTCTAAAAGGAAAAACTGGACAGTACGAATTGATAGAAATTCTTTAACGTAACCTGCGAATTGAAAATCGTACATTGATAGCGAAATGAAAACTAAGCACAACACAGAACTGAGCTGAAAAACAAGTCCTTTTTCATTAATTTATTTTACCTA
>CAYSDH010000121.1:0-5456 GCA_964429805.1 uncultured Flavobacteriales bacterium | reverse complement strand
TATGAACTCTGTAGCGAAGGGCATTCGCCCTTCGCTAAAAAAGAGTATCAGTTGCAATGCACAGGCGGACGTTCGTAGCTGGGCTAGTCTTTATCTTCTTCATATTCTGCTGCAAGTTCAACAAGTGATCGCTCGCCTATCAGGACATCAGTGAGCACTGCTTTTCCTTCTTTAATATGCACACGGGCAAAGGCTTTTATAGAAGAGTCGCTGCTTGCTTCGCGGTATAATTTTTCAGCAGGAAGCGCTTTAGATTCTTCCATGTAAAAACGAGAAAATGGAAATGTGAGACGCAGCTTTTTTTTCGTTTTCCAGGCTACCTTAACTTCAATGTAGTCAGCATGGTTCTCAGGTTCAGTGGGTTGCAGCGAGGCAATACTTGCACTGCCTCGGTTGTCTTCCTCAATGAGTGCATACAATGTTTGACCCTTCTTATATCCCGCACTTTTATCTGCTTTCTGCCTTTCTTCAGTAAATCTGAGTTGCACATACTTACCACGAAAAGGGTCTGTCGGATCTAAGGGGGCAGTTTCAAAAAAGAAGGTCTTTCCGTTACTAACTGTGCGTTCTGCGCCAATAATCATGGATGCCGGCACATATAATTGAGCAATAACCATGAGGCTAAAAAAGGTGATGATGAGTCTATTGTATTTCATGATTCTGTCTTTTTTTAAGCATGTAATAATTGGTTGAGAAAAAGGCGATGCCGAGTAACAAGAACAAGCCACCCCGTATCAAGAAGCTGATCTCATCGTCAAAAAATCGACAGCAGATCAGTATGCAGAGCATCAGCATACCGAGATTAGTAATCCAAAAATTATTTTCTCTTGTGCCTTTTGCCACAGTGCGTATGCCCAGAGTCAGCACTATCAGGTTACCTATGATAGCAGCTAGGTGGTGATAATGATCCAGCGATAACATGAGCATGAATGCAGGAAAAATAAAGACAGACAAGTCCATTTTTCTGTTCATCTCTCGCTTGACATAGAGACCTACAAGAACCAGATAAATGACGGTAACTAAGAAAATGCCTAAGAGCTCAGGTTCGATCATCACCTCTGGATTTGGCTTACACCTAGACCAGTCTAAGCTCCAAAAATCTGAAAATCCTGAGGCGTACATCAAGGCCATTGAACCAATAAACCCGATAAAAATGAAAGGATTACTTCTCAGTCCTTTTCCTTCAAAATATGAGAGTCGGCCCAGCAAGTATGACAGGCTGAAAAACCCCGAGAGTAAAATAATCATGAGGTTTTCGTTTTTGTCTGGCACATAGATAAGCATGCTCAGCACAGAAAACACGAGAAACCAAAAGTGCATGGACAATGAGCTACTTTCTTTTTTACTTCTGTATAGCCGCACCACATAAGGCACCGTTACAAGTATGAGCGGCCAATAGAAGTAAGAGTTAGACCTGTTACCAAAAAAGCCAAATAAGCTGTCGTTGCTCTCATGACCGTACCACGTGATAAGGCTGATGAGCAACAAAGAAGCAAAGTTGGAGCGCATGATGTAGAGCACAGGCACCGACAGGGCAATCCACGTGAGTAGATACTCACTGAGGTCGCCAGAGATGTTGTAAATCTGACTAACCATGGCCATGCATGAGCCAATACTAAACATGAGAAGTGTGCTACTGCTTTCTATCCACGTGCGGTTATTTCTTTTCTTCAAGAGCGTGTATGCGCAGAGAGATTGAGCAATGATTAAGGGTAAAAAGGCAATGCTGGTTTTGACCCATTTTGGGAAGAAGTCCCAGTTATGAGCCAGTAAGAGTATGACGCCAAGTCCAACGAGTACCGCGCCCAGTATGCCCAGCATGATGCTGAGCGTACCGCGTCCGCTCTTTTGGTCAAGGTAGTAGGTTTTGATCCTTTCTTTGGTATCGACATTGATGACACCAGCAGTTTCCAGCGCATCAATTTCTTTTAGAATTCGCATAAGAGACAGTTTTACAGTCTAAAAAAAAAATACGTCTGGGGATGATGCCTTCACATAATATAGAAGGCGGATAGTTCAGGTGTTCGGTACTAAGCTAACAAGAAAAACATCAGCATAGTATGTGCGCCTCTCTTTTCAATTGGAAAATTGCATGAAGGATTGACCGCATCGCCTTGTATTCCCAAGGAGTCTACTAACTTCGGGTCGCTAAAAAGAAAAGATGAAACAACTGATTGAGTGTGTACCTAACATTTCAGAGGGACGTGACCCTGAAAAGATAAAATTAGTGACTGACGTCATAGAGGCGGCTGATGGAGTAAAGCTATTAGACGTAGACCCCGGATTTTCAACCAACCGTACCGTCATCACCTTTGTTGGTGAGCCTGAGTATGTGGTAGAGGCGGCATATCAGTTGATAAGAAAAGCAGCTGAAGTCATTGACATGTCAAAGCACAGTGGCGAGCATCCGCGCATGGGGGCCACAGACGTATGTCCGTTGGTACCCATAGCTGGTATCAGTATGGATGAGACTGCTAAGTGGGCCAAGAAGTTGGGCCAGCGAGTAGGAGATGAGCTCAACGTGCCAGTCTATCTCTACGAAAATGCGGCAAGCAATGAGAAAAGAAAAAACTTGGCCTATTGCCGCACAGGCGAGTATGAAGGTTTAGACAAGCTCTCTACTGATGACTATGCCCCAGATTTTGGTCCAAACAGTTTTGAAGGCTCAGTTAAAAATACCGGTGCTACGGCCATTTCAGCCCGTGACTTTTTAGTGGCGTATAATGTGAATTTAAACACCACTTCTTCCAGACGTGCCAATGCCATCGCCTTTGACATCAGAGAAGCTGGACGTATAAAAAAGGAAAACGGCATTACAGGTAAAGTCGTCACCGATGAGCACGGTGAGCCCGTCAGAATTCCGGGTACGCTAAAAGCTGTCAAAGGTATCGGCTGGTACATCGAAGAGTATGGTGTGGCTCAGCTCTCACTCAACCTGACTAACATATCCATCACGCCTGTGCACATCGCATTTGATGAGGCTTGTGCAAAAGCACTGGCGCGTGGTGTGCGTGTGACTGGTTCAGAACTTGTGGGGCTCATACCAAAACAAGCCATGCTTGATGCGGCCGACCATTTTTTGAAAAAGCAGAATAGATCACTCGGAATTTCAGAAAAGGAAAAGATGAAGATAGCCGTCAAGTCACTGGGACTTGATGACCTCAAACCATTTGATCCGCGTCAGCGTGTCATAGAGTACCTCATAGAAGACGCTACTCAGAAAAAACTAGTGGACATGAACTTGGTCGACTTTGCTCAAGAGACAGCCAGTGAGAGTCCTGCGCCAGGTGGAGGAAGTATTTCTGCCTATGTTGGTACACTTGGCGTGAGCCTCGGCACCATGGTGGCTAACTTGTCTTCGCACAAGCGCGGTTGGGATGAGCGATGGGAGGAGTTTTCTCTCTGGGCAGAGAAGGGTCAAGCCTACATTGAGAAGCTCACATATTTGGTAGATGAAGACACGGCCTCTTTTAATAAAATCATGGCTGCCTTTCAGATGCCAAAGGGCACAGAAGAAGAGCTTGCCGCACGAAAAGAGGCCATACAAAGCGCCACTAAGTATGCCATCGAAGTACCTCTCGATGTGATGCGCACCTGCTATGAGAGTATGCAGGTGATGGAGGCCATGGCCAAGTTTGGTAATCCTAATTCAGTCACAGATGCTGGAGTAGGGGCACTCTGCGCGCGCACTGGTGTGCTAGGTGCATTTATGAATGTGAAGATTAACTGCGGTGACTTTGATGACAAGACATTTGTCGAGCAAGTCATTAAAGAGGGTAACGACATTCAAGAAAAAACCATGAAGCTCGAAGAAGAAATTAGAGCCGTGGTAGAGGAGAAGATTTAATAAAAACTCAAAAAAGGTCATTTGCCGAGCGCATCGAGACTGACTGATCCGTATATTAGAATCATGACGCTGACCGACCAAGAAAAGTCATTACTAAAAAAGTACTTCGAGAGCGACCTCGCAGACTTGGATGTAGATGATTTTAAAAAGAAAAAGAAGTTGCTTCAAGCGCGCTTTCATCCAGATAAGTATGAGAAGTATGATGATGAAGAGGTGCGGGAAATGGCCAAAGAAAAATATCAGTCCATTTCCCAGCTCTGCGAGCGAGTAGAGGCTTTTTTCAATGGTGATGACATTGTTAAAGTAAAATCATCTTCATCTTCATCTTCATCTTCACCTTTTGGCTCAATGGGCATGGAGATTTATGCTACAGAAGGACTACTCATCGAGATTGTTACCAAAGACAAGGAACTCAAATACCGCATGTTTGGCTCAGGCTTAAAGTGGATGTTGCACGGAGAGGCTTATATCATAAAAGAAACAAATGCAAAAATTCGACTGTGGGACACAAGCGGTCAGCGGGCAATGGGCTTTAACGAAACCATAAAATTGACACTTTCCTTTTCAGACGATGACGATATACAGGTCATCATAGACTGGCTGTTTACTCAAGTAATGACAGCTGTTGACGTGCTGATCATTAACAAAGAGAAAGTCGCCATCAACAGAGATGCCGTCAGTCAGTTAATGAGAAAGAGTACGATAAAGTTGCTCAGTTAAAATGCCGAGCACTCACTTCGTTACTTCTCCTCTCAGCTGCTTAAAGACTTCTTTTACTGCCGACACAGACACGGTGTCTGATTTAAAGTGCTCTATGATTTTCACCTTTTCTTCATCCGTGCATTCCAGCTGATTCATGATGTTCATCAAGTGCATCTTCATGTGCCCTTTCTGAATACCTGTGGTGACTAAAGAGGCAAGCGCCCCAAAGTTTTGGGCTAATCCGCTGCAGGCGATAATACACATCAGTTCACGTGCGTCAGGCTGGTCCAAGAGGTCAAGAGAGAATTTACACATGGGGTGCAGACTCGTGATACCACCAACTGTTCCCAAAGACATAGGTATGTCAATCCAAAATCTAAACTGCCCATCTTCAATGGTGCAGTGTGTTAAGCTACGGTACTGTCCATCGCGGGCGGCATAGGCGTGGGCGCATGCTTCAATGGCTCTAAAGTCATTTCCAGTGGCAATGACAACGGCATCAATACCGTTCATTATTCCCTTGTTGTGCGTAGTGGCTCTGTAAGGTTCTACGGTAGCAATCCTCACGGCCTGTTTAAACTTCTCAGCAAATACATCTGCGGTAAGGTCATTCCACCCGTTATACAGTTCGTCAACTTTGCATGATACTTCTGCACGCACCAAGCAGTCTGGCGTGTAGTTGGAGAGGATACACATGATGACCATCAAGCTCTTCTTCTCTTCTTCATTGAAGTGTGCTGAGCCTTGAGCGGCTTCCTTCCATATAGTCGACCAGCGCTCGAGTATGGAGTTGATGAAGTTTGCCCCCATCGCATCTTTAGTTTCAAAGAGACCTTTTATTTGATAGTAGTCTGGCTCTTCGTCAGTCTTATCTACAAGCTCAATATCGATTATTCCACCACCGCGT
>CAYSDH010000120.1:0-5477 GCA_964429805.1 uncultured Flavobacteriales bacterium | reverse complement strand
ACTGGAGAAAGTTCCGCTTTTTCCAAGGTACAGTCCATATCGATTGGCACGTTGTCGATCATTGAGACCGTGATATATAGAAGACCAAAGCATTAACAAAAAAAGGATTGGCTGAAACTGTAATTTTAGCGGCCAAATGCCGATAGCCAATGATATTAACCAAACGCCTCCTATCAGAACTCCAAAACCGACTTAAAGTTGGAAACAGACGTGGAGTTCATTTGAATGCCATCCCTGCACGATCGCGCTACAAATTTGACATCAGTCGACTCAATGCGATTAAAGAGGGTCTGGCAAATGAATTCATAGAGGCGTTGCTGACAAAACTTCCTCTAAAATTCAAAATTAGTTGGAAAGAGAATGTTCCAGATTTGAATTCATTGTTTGAGGAAGACCAAGCAGAGTTGGTGAAAATCACCAAGGCACTTGAAAATCTTATCAATCAAACAGAAGCGATTGAATCCGAAAAAGGAATAAACACCTTCGGTTTCGGATATCCCTTGTTGGTGAGGAAGGATCAATCCGATGGTCGATTGACAGTGGCACCAATACTGATTTGGTCACTTCGAATCAAACGCACCAAAGAGTTTAACACGTGGGAGGTTAGACGATCAGACGATGATCCAATATATGTGAATGAAGTCCTAATAAATCACTTGAAGGGCGATGCTAATGTTGAGATAAATCAAGTTTCCAGCGAAATGCTTGACGATGGGCTTATAGACCAAGATGAATTACTCACCATTTGCACAGACCTAATCAAAGCCGTTAATACCTCCGTACCTGACGACTTAACAACATCGTTTAAACAGAAACTAAGTGACATATCGAGTATAAAATCTAGGGATACATACGAGAAGTCACCAATATTCTCAAACAATGCTTTCATCGAGTTTGGCGGGCTCTTCTCAATTTTTGAGGTTCAGAAACAGAACATCATCAAGGACTATGAAAACCTACAAGCGTTAGAGGGTATGTCTATTGGGATGGACTTAGAGGATGGCGGTGCATTTCAGCCAATTTCTTCTGTAGAAACAGACCCCTCACAGCAAGGCATTCTGAACTCCCTAAATTCAAAAAGGAATCTGCTTATACAAGGCCCACCAGGAACAGGTAAAAGCCAATCTCTGACGGCTGTTCTTGTAAATGCTCTTGAAAATGAAAAAAGGACAATCGTTGTTTGTGAGAAAAGAACGGCTCTAGAAGTCCTCCACGAGTCTCTCAAGAACAAAGGACTTGGAAACCATGTAGCAATAATCAAAGACATTGTAAAAGATCGTAGAGTGGTTGTCGAATCAGTCCGTGACAGAGTCGATTCCTACATAAACGATCCAAGTGCTTACTCATATTCTAAGGAACAGTTGAGCGCATCAGTTGGCAATGCGGCAAATCTGATTAAGAAGATTAACTCTTCTCATAAGAAAGTAGGTGAAAAGATTTTTGGAGGTTTCAATTGGCCTCAAACAGTAGGCACTTATCTTAATCATAGCAGTTCAAATACCGAAGAGTATATCAACGAGGCATTCGAAAATGAAGATCTTAGCTTCACTTTGACTGAGTTAAATGAACTCGAACAAAAGTCTAGGACTGGTGAGCCAATATTCAAAGCATTTCGAGAGTTTAAGAGCCTAAGTTTTCTGCCACCAAAGGCATTTAGCGGAGTTTCTCCTTATGATTTGGAGGACAATGTTAAGTCTGCCTTTTCCAGATACAGAAGCATTGTTGAGACACTTGAATCTACTGAGGGTAAGTGTCGAGAAGATTACTTCAATCTTCGTAGCAACTCTTTTCAAGCTGAATTTGCTAATGCGACCAAGATCGTTGACGAACTAGATACTATCTCAGCTACTTATACTAATAACCCTGATTTTCTCGACCAATCGAAGACAAACGGGTTTGCCTACAAAGCAATGAGCTTGCTTTCAAAAAACAAGAAAGCTCTAATTGAAAATCAGAGACAGTTTCTCAAGAAAAGTGAGGAACTTGAGATGTTGTCTTCAAAGTTTGCCGACAGCCCGTCTTTCGAAAATTTTACATCAATACCCGAAATTATAACCTCTCTACAGGGCTACCTCGAATCTTTGAACTCTACTCAGACTGGATTCAGCGAAGTAATTGACCAAGAGTATCGTGAGATTGACCTACTAGAAAAAGGTAAAGAGTACTCAAGTCTTAACTCTTTCGGGGAACTTCAATCAGCTCATAAAAGTTTGATTGAAATGATTGAATCCGATGGATTCATCGAGTTGCAAGAGCTCCAAGACAACTTTCCAGAATCATTGGAACTGGTCAAGCCGAAACTTGATAAAGAAAAAGCCTACTTCAGTTTAGATGAAGACATTATCAGCGCTGAACATGATTGGGTGTCATTTTGTTCTGGGCTTTCCCCAACTGAGCTTAGCATAGTTGAAGCTCTAGGAGCAAAAGATGATTGGTGCGCTGTGCTACGAAAATCATACCTCAATGCACTCCTAAAAAAGAACGCTTCGTCCGATTTGCCAAAGAACGAAACGAATCATAACAACCTAAAGGAGGATTTAAGCAATGTTGGAAGACAACAAATCAGATACATCAATGAACTATGGACTGCTAAACAGTTTCATGCTACCAAGCACTTTGATGAAACTCACGCTGAATTAGCGGTCTCGAATCTGTACAACAAACGAAGTAGTCGTAAGCACAAACGACTGTCATTGAGGGAAATATCCCAATTCAACACAGACCTTCTTACAACGTACTTCCCCATTATTTTGACTTCACCTGACGTTTGCAGTAATCTGTTCAAGGACAAGAATGAGTACTTCGACATTGTACTATTTGATGAGGCCAGTCAATTACGCTTAGAGGATAATCTTCCGGCTATGTTGAAAGGGAAGCAAATCATAGTAGCAGGAGATGAACATCAAATGCCACCGAGCAACTATTTCAGTAAGGTCTTTGATGGTTCGGTCGATGTAGAAGATGATATTGAAGAAGATGAAGAAATAGTCCATGTCGATAGAGAGGACATGATACTCTCTTGTGAATCTCTATTGGATTTCGCAACAGAATTGAGTTTCGACAAAAGGTACTTAGACTTTCACTATCGATCAAAGCATCCATACTTGATTGACTTCTCCAATCACGCTTTCTACAACGCAAGGCTAAAGCCTCTGCCAAACACATTAGATTATCGTCCCATAAGTTATATCGCGGTTGATGGAACGTACTCTGACACCAGTAATGAACTTGAAGCCGATGCAGTTCTGAATATTCTTGAGAACAATATTCATCGAAGGGAAGACGGGACATATCCTTCGGTTGGAGTTGCTACCCTAAATATCTCCCAGCGTAATACGATAAAAAGGAAGATTCAAGAGCGAAGAACCTTAGAAACATATTCCGAATTCAATGCCAAAATTGAAGCACTTGAAGAGGCAGGATTGTTTGTTAAAAACCTAGAGAACATACAAGGTGACGAAAGAGACGTCATCATTCTCTCGACAACATACGGCAAAAAGGAGGATGGCAAATTTGCTCAAAGATTTGGGCCAATAAATCATGCCAAAGGCTACAAACTCTTGAACGTAATCATTACCCGTGCCCGTTATAAAGTGTTCGTATGCAGTTCAATACCTGAACAAGTATTCATGAACTACAAGGAACACCTCGTAACTGAAGGGTCGAATAACAGAAGAGCAGTTTTCTATGCCTATCTCGCATATACAAAGGCGGTAAGTGAAAATGATGAAGAGTCACGTTTGAGTGTCTTGACAGCTCTCTCTGAAAATGTGCCAGCTCATACGAACATTGATAGTTTTAATGATGTATTGGAGTCCCCTTTCGAAGAAGAAGTTTTCCAGTCATTGCTCCAGCATTTTGAAGGCTCTTGCTTAAAACCTCAACTAAAATTTGCAGGCTTTCGAATTGATATTGTCTACATCTCGGATAATCCCAATGTCCCAAAGATTGCAATAGAGTGTGACGGTGCTGCCTATCATTCTAGTCAAGAAGCGTATTTATATGATTCGCATAGGCAAAAGATTCTTGAGAGTCACGGTTTCGTATTCCATAGAATATGGAGCACAAATTGGTTTCGAAATCGAAAACGTGAGGAGAACAAGTTAGTGAAGTTCATTAAAGCCACCGAAGCTCAGGAACAATATCAAAACGAAAGCAGTATCTCAGCAAATCAAGGTTTTTCGGATGAAGTTGAACTGAGCCGAAACGAGAACGAATCCGTGGAGCCAGATTTGTTTGCATCCGCTCCAAAGATTGTTGAAATCGATCCTCCTTCAATAGAAACTAGCACCACCGCAAGGTTGGTGGAAAAGAACAGTAAGGTTAAGCTACGCTACATTAACAATAGCAAAGAAATACTTGTCCAATTTGTAGAAAGCAAATCAGAAAACAGTAGTACGAATGGACAGGTTGAACAAGTCCTAAATGCATCACCAGTAGCTCGCTCAATCATCGGCCGTAGAGAAGGCGAAACCATTAAAATCGGAACCCTTGATAACTACGTGAAAATACTTGAGGTGGTAAAGTAGACGCGTGAATGAAAACGAATCGACAACACTATGTATAGCAAAGAGCCGCACAAAGCCTGCCCGCTCACCGCGCTACGCGCGGCTCCGCAGAAGCTCCTTGCCATACATTTGTTACGTCTTTGTACACTATAACTGAATGAATCAACTAATTGCAATATTTCTAGTCTTGTTCTTGAGCGTTGGATGCTCTCAAGCGCAGACCGATTGCGAACTAAAGGTTCAAAAGCGGCTAACAAGTTCCGAGGACAAGCCAATCTTCAAAATGAATGAGCCAATAGAGTATTTCATCGAAAAGGGATTTATCACTAATTGGAATAAGGAACAAGTGATCGGCTTGCTTGCGAAAATTCAATCAAGTGAAGTTCAAATAAAACCCTTTGATGCCTTTGATTACGATGGCGATGCCTTAGAATTCCTCGACCCTTCGAATTTCGCAGATTGGCTCTATGCTTTTACTGACGCAGACTGCGAAAATCTCGAAATCGGATCCTTCAGTAAGGTCGCTCAAATTCTGGAGCGCATTAACGCAGAAAATAATGTAGGGCCACCTTATGATTTCGATTTGCTCGAGGCTATCGATGAAAAAGATTACGAAAAGGATATTTACAAACTCACCTCGTTGAACATGATTTGGTATCATCTCCAACACATGGACAACGAAAGGAGGAATTGAAAGAAAACAGTGTACAACACTCGATCATAGACTATACCCACACAAATCATGCGCACAGCGGACTGGAGAAAGTTCCACTTTTCCCGCTACGAGGGGTATCCATCCTTCGTAATTGGATAAGTAGTTATTCAGCGGCAGGAAGACAGGAGATTGGAGCTTTTGGGCTAGGCTATATTCGTTAGATTTGATATGCATATATACGCTATAGCGTATATAGATATGTTGTGTGTCATTCAAATCAGTCCTCAAGTGAGCTCTAGAAATTTCATATGCTA
>CAYSDH010000119.1:0-5526 GCA_964429805.1 uncultured Flavobacteriales bacterium | reverse complement strand
TGACTGGCGAAATCAACAATAAAAAGAACTTGGTTTTTAACTTAGTTCTTTGTGCTTCATTAAAGAAGGTATTAGGTGCACTCTAATACGAGCTTACAACTGCATCCCCACTCTAAGTAAATCAGAGTAAACACCACGAGCAGTAACTTCTGCGCCAGCACCTGCTCCTTGAATCACAATCGGATGCTCGCCATAGCCTTTTGTGAAGATCTCGAATATGGTATCGGAGTTTTTGAGTCCGCCCAAAGGAGAGTTACTATCGATGCATTCAAGAGAGACCTTGAGGTTCTTGTTTGCCACATCCAAATCACCGATATATCTCAATACTTGTCCGTCCTTAAGAGACTCTTTAATTGGGCCGTAATGTTCATCAAGAAGGTTCAACTTGCTCAAGAACTCATGTACTGATTCTTCTTCCGAAAACGTATCGGGCACGAGGCTTTGAACTTGTACTTCGTCTAATTCAATCTTCAGGCCCACTTCTCTAGCTAAGATGATGAGCTTGCGAGCTACATCTATTCCGCTCAAGTCTTCGCGAGGGTCAGGCTCTGTTAAACCACCATTTTTTGCTTCCAGCAAGATGTCAGAAAAAGATGCCTGCGACTTGCAGTAGGTATTGAATAAATAACTCAAGGAGCCACTAAACACTCCGCGCACACGGCTCACAGGGTCGGCCGAGTTATACAGTTGTTTCAAGGTGTCGATTACGGGAAGACCTGCGCCCACATTGGTCTCGTAATAAAAGAATCGACCTTTATGCTTGAGCAATTTTCGTAGATCGAGATAGGAAATCAGGTCCATCGAGTTAGCCTTTTTATTGGAGGCGACCAGGTCAAATCCTGCAGAAATAAAGTCCTTATATCGTTTTGAAATTTCGGTCGAGGAAGAGTTGTCGACTACTACGATATTCTCCATGCCAGACTTTCTGAGCGTGCTGATGAGAGCAGATACATTGCTTACTATTTCAGATGTATTCAGGGCTCTGCGCCATTCGCGGTCGAGCCCATTTTCATTGATCGTCATGTGACTGCTGTCTGCGACTCCGATGACGTTGATTATAAGGTTGCGCTGCTGTGCAACATCACCATGCGTCTCGATGATTTGATCGATGAATCGACCTCCGACTGTTCCTTTTCCGATGGCGAATACATTCATCACTTTCACGACTCCAAAGACCTGACTGTGTACCAGTCGTAAGGCCTTCTTCATACGCTTTGCACTCACAACCAACGAGATGTGCTCTCCACTTATACTGTTGCTGATTAAGTGCATCCAAATATCGTTCTTGCGCAAGCTCATGATGGCTTTTTCGAGCGCATAATTGTGTCGCCCTACAATTGCGATGATGGCCATATGGTCATCTACCTCTATGGTAGATATTTCATTATCGAGTAGTTCTTGCTCGAATTCGTTCTGCAATAATCGCTCAGCTCTTCGGGCGTCATCAGTGTCAATGACAAATCCGATACCTCGCTCTGAGGAGGCCTGAGAGATCAGTCGCACAGATATGCCCGCTTGACTCAAGGTGTTGAATATCCGTCCGTCAATGCCTATGCGCCCACTCAAACCCTTGCCCTCGATGCGTACTAAGGAAACTCCATCGATTTTTGAGACGGCTTTCATGCCTTTGCCCGAGCCCTTCGCATCGATTAATGTTCCTTTTGATTCGGGGCGCCTCGTGTTTAAAATGCGAAGTGGAATTTCGCTGTTCATCAAAGGGAGGATGGTCTTGCTGTGGAGGACGTTTACTCCGAAGTTGGCCAATTCATTTGCTTCCCGATAACTAATGTGAGCTATGGGCTCGGCATTTGGCACAAAGCGAGGGTCTGCAGTAAAAATACCATCTACATCTGTCCAATTCTGGACTTCTCTGGCCTTAATAAATCGAGCGATGAGCGTAGCACTATAGTTTGTACCGTTTCTTCCGAGTGTGCGGATGTGCCCTTGCTCATCTCTACCGAAATACCCCGTGATGACCGGAATGATGTCGGCATCCAAGCCATCGAAAAAAGCATGGCAGCGCGATTCAGATTCCACCATATCAATATTCAAATCATGCCCCACCTCATACAATTGGAGCAAACGATCGGAATCAATGGCCTCGGTATTGTGGCCATTCTCCTTAAGGAGCGCTGCCAGGAAGCGTGCGCTGAAGCGCTCTCCAAATGCCAGTACTCGGTCTTTTACTTTGGCGTCCTCGATACCCAATTGACGAACCGCCTCAAGAACAGAACGTAGCTCAATTTCAAGATCAGACAAGTGAATCTGCAGACCATCACCTCTTTGAAGTTTAAAGAACTCTTCCAAGTCTTTTTCGAAAGACTGGTCGCTCAAGACCTTGGCATAGATGGCCAGGAGTCTATCTGTGCTATCCGCTCGAGCCGATACGACCAAAGTCAGTGCATTCTCAGACTTCGCTTTCTCAATGATATCAAGCACTAGTGCGAGTCGATCATCAGCGAGCGACCGACCTCCAAATTTCAATACGGTGCGAGAAATGGTCTCCTGGCTGGCCTCAACTTCTTCATCGAATTGATTCAAACAAGAGATGATTTTCTCATTCTCCACAAGAAAACCGTCATGGCCAAATTGAGAAGAAATCTCTATGTAACGGCCATTGGGCAAATGCTCGGCCATGAATTTCTGAAAGCGGACCGGAATAAGCGTATCCGTGTCAATACCAATCACAAGAGTCGGAATTTTAATGCGGGAGAGTGCAGTCGCCTCTCCATTACGACCTCTACCGATATTGTGACTATCCAGACATCGAGTCAAGTAGTGGTAACAAAGTGAGTCGAAACGCGCAACGAATTTATCGCCCTGATATCTGATGTAGGAAGAGGCGTTGAAGTCCTCTACTTTCTCTTCCACATCCGTTTGTTGTTCAATGAATGAGTCAGATGTGCGATAGGTGAGCATAGCCATAGATCGGGCTGCTTTCATACCGCTTTGACCACCATGTAGGCTGCCGAAAGTTGTGTCACTCTCCATAGCCAAGCGCTGAGATTCGTGAATGGCGATACCCCAAGCGGACTCTCGAGCGCAAGAAGCAACGAGTAAAAGGCGATCAATCTTGCCCTGAAAGTCATAAGCGAATTCTAGGGCTTGATCTCCACCAAAAGAGGCCCCGATTGCGGTTTGTATGTATTGAATATCGAGATGAGCGGCTAAGAGTTGATGTGCCTTAACGACATCACGCAGAGAGAAGGTCGGGAAACTCAGATCCACCGGTCGGCTGCTACCATAGGGAGATCCTATGGTGTTGGCACAGATGATGAAATGGTCAGCCGGGTCGAATTGCTTGCCAGATCCGAAGAGACCAGACCACCAATCGAGCACATCAGAATTTCCGGAAATGGCATGAAAGACCCAAACAACATTTGATTTGTCCGCATTCATTTTACCAAATGTATGATAGGCTATCTCTAGGTCCTTAATTTGTTTTCCATTCTCAAGTAAGAAGTCCTTGCCCGTAACATAGGTTTTCAGTTCTGTCATGATTTAGATTTATTTAATGCTTGATCTATGTCTTCGATGATATCGTCAGCATGTTCTAGTCCGACAGAAAATCGGATGAGTCCGGGGCTGATATTTACTGCTTCTTGCTCTTCTCGACTCATCTTGGAATGCGTGGTGGATGCAGGATGCGTAGCAATGCTTCTAGAGTCTCCGAGGTTGGCCGTAAGCGAATGCAATTGCAGCGAATTGAGTAGGCGCGCACCACGCTCGGTCCCTCCTTTAATGACACATGCCACTAGCCCGCCACCTCGATTCATTTGCTTGGATAAGGCATATCGTGGGTGCGAACTGTGATTGGGATAGATCACTTGATGAACGTCTGAGTGCTGAGCGAGATAGTGCGCTAGTTTTTCGGCATTGTCACAGTGGCGATCCATGCGCAAGGCCAGTGTTTCTAAGCTCTTGGAAAGTATCCAAGCATTGAACGGAGCAAGACAGGCGCCTGTCCTGCGAATGAATTCGTAGCAGCGTTGTACAGGTTCTTCATCACCCACGATTACACCACCCATGACACGTCCTTGGCCATCGATATACTTCGTTGCCGAATGGAGTACCAGTCCCGCTCCAAAATCTTTTGGCTTTTGCAAATAAGGAGTCGCAAAGCAATTGTCTACTACCAGCAGTATCCCTTTGGACTTGCACAATTCGCCCAAAAACTGAAGGTCGGCCAGATCAAGTGTAGGATTTGAAGGCGTCTCTACGAAGACCATCTTAGTCTCTGGCCTGATTGCCTTTTCATAGGCTTCATTGTCATGCACATCGACCAAGGTGCTCTCAATGCCCATGCCCGGCAAGATATTCTTCAGGATGTATAAACTGTTACCGAAGATGGCCGAAGAAGAGACTACGTGGTCGCCTATATGGAGCAAGGCCGCCAGAGAGGTGTAAACCGCAGCCATTCCTGAGGCGGTCGCAACTCCAGCTTCGCAGCCTTCGAGCAAGCACATTTTGTGTACAAATTCGTCTGTGTTCGGATTGGAGAATCTTGAATACAGATTGCCCTCGACTTCGTTTTGAAATAAGGCAGCCCCATGCTCGGCACTGTCAAAAGTGAAACTCGAAGTGAGGAAGAGCGGTACCGAATGCTCTCGCTGAATAGTTCGCTCCATCTGATTTCTGATGGCGATTGTTTCAAATGCTTTATTGCTCATTGGTGATATGGTAAGTGGTGTTGATTTCGACTGTAGGACTCAGCATTTTGTGAACTGAACAATAGGTCTCTTCGCTCATCTTTATTGCTTTTGCGAGACGTACTTCATCTATCTGTCCACTAACAATGACTTTCATGTCTATGCTTTTGAAGACTGTGGGAATGTCACCTGTACGATGGCCAAGGACGTGTATTCGAAACGTCTCGACTTGCTGCCTTTGTTTGTAGAGAATGTTGAGCACATCAATGGACATGCAAGACCCTAAGGCCGAGAGAATAAGTTCCATCGGGCGGAAATCAGAATTCTCCGTTCCAGTCAGCACTGAACTTGCTGAGATGTCTATGCTGACTCCTTGTCGCTGCGCTTCGAATTGAAAATTCGAGTTTTTTCTATCTATGTCTATTTCCATTCTGCCTTACAATTGATCACTGATCGAGAATGGGTAGAAAAAGACAAAGCCTCTTTCGACATATAGTCAAAAGAGGCTCAGGAGTATCTTCTGACTTATCTCTTCCCGATTACTCGGGATGGAATTAGCACCTACTTGCTCTCGCAAGGGTTGCTAAGGTTTCATCGGGCCATACCCTCCACCTTTCTCGATAAGTGATGTAAATAACGTGTGTTCAAATTTGAACGAGGCAAAAGTATGTCATTCTTTGGAATTGGCAAGAGTGTTGCCGAGAATAATTGGAATCGAGAATCAATTAAACTTCTGGCTGTTTGTATATTGATAGCCATAACGAGAAAAACGAAAGCACAACACCATGTATATCATATGCCTCGCACAAAGCCACCCGCTCACCGCGCTTCGCACGGCTCCGCCATTGGCACATGCCATACATTTGTTCCGTTGTAG
>CAYSDH010000118.1:0-5593 GCA_964429805.1 uncultured Flavobacteriales bacterium | reverse complement strand
TACTGTGGAATATCGGTGTGTTTTTAGTCTTACGCATCGTAGGGTTTGTCTCCGGATTTTTCTTTGAGATGGAGCACGCCATTGGCGATAGCTATTACTACCTCAGCCTTCCCTCCCAGCCCTTGCAGCTGCTCACTAAGCCCTGGACCATTCTTACGCACATGTTTACCCATTGGGACTTCATGCACATCTTGTTTAACATGCTCTGGCTTTGGTTTGGTGGCAGAATACTGCTTGATGTCGCAAACCGCAGGCAGTTTGTCAAAGCATACTGGGTTGGAGGCTTTGCCGGGATGCTGCTCTACTTGATTATCTACAACCTTATCCCCGAGTACACTATTGTTGAGGGATCGCTCATAGGCGCATCTGGAGCAGTGCATGCAGTATGGCTCACCGCGGCCGCTACGGCTCCAAACTACAAGGTTCACTTGCCCCTGGTAGGTGCGATTAAAATGTACTTACTGACTTTGATTTTTGTCATCATCGCTTTGCCAATGAGTCGGTATAATTTTGGCGGCATACTCTGTCACTTTGGAGGCGCCTTTTTCGGCTACTGGTATGGACGTAATCTTGCTGCGGGTGTAGACCGGGTGAACTGGTTTGACAATGCCTATGAGCGTGTGCTCTCTTGGTTTAGACCGAGAAAAAAGAGAAGTAAGCTCAAAGTGGTTAAGGGTGGGAAATACTCCAGAGATGATTATGAGTATAATGAGCAGAAGAAAGAAGATGAGGCAACGATTAATGCCATTCTAGACAAAATCTCGAAATCTGGATACGAGAGCCTAACCAAAAAAGAAAAAGCAATTCTTCACGAATCAAGTAATAAGCCGTGACATGAGGAAGTGGATAACACGCTTCATCTCGATTTGCACTGTGTTGGCCATCATCTCGCTGCTACTAGGCTATATGGCCCAATACGCAGACCCCAGAGACATCTCTTTTATTGCCCTTTTCGCGCTTGCTCTTCCCATTAGTCTTGTCACCTGCATTGCACTATTCATCTATTTTCTGACGCGAAGAAAAACGAAATGGATGTGGATACTCGGCCTCACTTTGGTAATTGGAATACCAAGTATCATCAGGACATTTCAAGTAAGTAGCACTCAACAGCCAAGTGAAGACTCCATTCGAGTCATGAGTTATAATGTGAGACTCTTTGGTTACTATCAGTGGCGAGAAAATGTCGCCATTAGAAACAGGATTTTTAATCGGCTCGATGCAGAACAAGCGGACATCACCTGCTTTCAAGAGTTCTATTATACCACTACGCCCAACATATTTAGAACGAAAGACACACTGCTCACGCTATTAGAAAATCCTAACGTGCATGAAAAATATACGCACGAGTTCACGCACAATCAACATTTTGGTGTCGTCACCCTTTCAAAGTATCCCATCATTCATAAGGGCTTTATCCCTTTTGAGGCTCACAGTCAAAACTTTTGCATTTTTTCTGATATCAAGCACCCCAGTGGTGACACCATTAGAGTGTATAACGGTCACTTGGCATCCATACATTTTAGGCATGAAGAGTATACCCTGTTAGAAGGAAAAGAGCATGCGAAGCTGAGTAAATGGGAACGCTCAAAAAGTATGATTTCCAAGCTCAACGCAGCTTTTGAAAGCAGAGCTTATCAGATTTCTGTAGTGATGGAAAGTGTGAGCCGCAGTCCGTATCCGGTCATTTTTGCTGGTGACCTTAATGATGTGCCCGGCTCATATTGCTACGCGCAAATTAGAAAAGAACTGGACGACTCGTTTATTGGAGAAGGAACAGGACTTGGTAATACGTGGAACGGGGCCATCCCCATGTTTCGAATAGACTACCTCTTTCATAGCCCTGAATGGACTGCTCTCAATTTTAATAGCCCAAGAGACGACAACTCAGACCACTTTCCGCTTATTGTAGATTTTGTCTTGAACGATGAATGAATTTTTGAATTACCTCGAAATGGGGGCCTTCCATATTTTGGATTTAGACGGCCTAGACCACCTCTTATTTGTGGCAAGTGTAGTCCTTGCCTATACCTTATCCGCTTGGAAAGATGTACTCGTCTTGTTGACCTCATTTACACTGGGGCACGCTATTTCTCTGCTCATTATGGCCACAGGAGCTATTCGTATAGAAGAAGAGTTTATAGAGTTCTTAATTCCACTGACCATATTAGTAACGGCCATCATCCATCTTTTTGCTGGGCGTCAGCGTGGGTATAAGATGTACATCTTGGCGCTCATATTTGGGCTGATACATGGTACGGCCTTTGCGCAGGGATGGGAGAGCATGTTTGGGTTCTCTGCAGAATACTTCAAAGCCACTATAGGCTTTAACATTGGCATCGAATTGGCCCAGCTGTTATTCGGATTTCTAATACTTGGCATTACCGCTCTGTTGACCAATATACGCGGTGTCTCCGTAGAAAAAGTCCGTGTGTTTATCTTTGCTGTTATAATCACCTTGGCCGCGCAGTTCCTATGGAACAATTGGATATGGTGAAAAACGAAATTTTATGAAATTGAGAATACTTTTCTATACCCTACTCGCCATGCTTATGGCCGTTCCTACATGTGCGCAAGAAGACGAAGAAGAAGTGGACGACACCATGGCCGGAGACAGGAAAAAAGAGAAATACGTCTACCTAGACGAAAAGGGCAAGAAGGGGTTTATGTTTGGCGTCAATGTCGGTCTGTACATTGCCAATCAAGACCACGCGAGCTTTTATGACGGAGCGCCAAAAGGCGAAGGCTTTTTGGATTTAGCTACCTATATCAACATTCCCACTATTAAACAAGAGATACTCAACTCACTTGGCGGTGGTATTTCTGAGTTCACTTTTGAAGGCTATGGATACTTGATGCGCTATAACCGTCCACTCATGATTGGCGGCAATGTGCGTTATCAGTTTAATTGGCACCATGCGGTAGTGGCCGATTTTAATTTTATCACCTTAACCAGCAATGGACTCTGGGCCATCTCCTATCCGGGTACCAATGGTGCTACCCAACAAATATTCCAGAACTATAACATTACTGGAAAAGAAGAACGGCTAGCCATGACATTGGGATATCAAGTCGCGTTGGCCGAACCAGGTCCGGGAGCGCTTCACTTTGAATTTGGCCCGATGCTCACCGCACTCAAGATTAGAGAGAATAGGTTTTTTGTTGGCGAGCGATCATACAACATACTCAGAGCCCAAAACCAAGCTGGAAATCAGATTTTAAATAACCGCTACCCGACTCGAAATTTCGTTGGGGCTTACGCTCAACTGGGCTTCAATCTAGAGTTTGACAAGTTCACTATTGATACCGGTTGGAGAACAAGCTCAGAGAACATAGACCTTGGTAATCCGCTGGTAGAAAAGAAAAGGAGGCTTCAACATGCCCCCTTTATCCGTTTTGTGTATCGTATTTCAGTACGCGGCTTTTAGGCCAGCGTATCATCTGGCGCATCACCCGCCTCTGGCGATTTACCCTTCTCCCCTTTTGGAGACTTAGGCGCAGAAGGCACTGATTTCTTAGGTGCCTTTTTATCAGCTCCTTTGAGATATTCTGGTAAATTCATACCAGCCATGTTAAACATCTCTTGAAGTGGTGGCACTGAACCATACAGGCCTGAGATAAAGTCTGCAGTTCCAGTTTTCCCTGTTCCATCGCTTGAGCCATTGTCCCAGACAGTGACCTTATCAATCTTAATGTTCTTGATGGCTTCAGATTGCAGCTTGACCAGCTCAGGCAATTTATCTGCGATCATAATCATTACAGCCTCTTGTGGCTTGTTGCCTGTCGCGTTAACCAGCTCCTTAAATCCTTCAGCCTGCTTACTCAGTATCTCATAGGTACCCTTTGCTTCAGCTTCCATCTTCACAAAGATGGCATCGGCCTCACCCTTGGCAATTCTTCTACGCTGCTCAGCCTCGGCCTCTGCGTCAATCTCGATTTTAGTTTTATTGATCTCTGCCGGTATCACAATGTTGGCGTTTTGAGTCGCCTTGTCTCTTGTGGCACGACTATCTTCCGCTAGTTTCTCTGCAGAATAAGCCTCTTCGAGTGCCTTTGCAGCCTTTACTTTCTCAGCAGCAACAGCAGCTCTGTTAGCTTCCGCTTCCGCTTCTCTACGCTCAGCATCAGACTTGGCAATAGTAATCTTTGCCGTGTTCTCCCCTTCTACTGCACGGGCATTGGCATCAGAAGTCTTCACACGCTCACTTTGCTGGGCCTCGGCTTCACCAATCTTGGCAGTTGCCTCCGCATTTGCAGTTTCTACACGTTCATTACGCGAAGCATTTGCTTCACCAATGTTGGCTTGGGCCATGTATGCTGCAACTCGCGTACGCTCTTCTTGCACCGCACTTGCCTCACCAATAGAACCATCACGATTTTTCTCAGCCACACTCTGACGAGCATCATTGATTGCCTTCGCAGCGGCCTCTTTACCAAGTGCTTCGATATAACCAGACTCATCTTTGATATCTGTCACGTTCACGTTAATCAGTTTCAGACCAATCTTTTGAAGTTCAGCTTCCACGTTAGAAGCCACATTGGCCAAGAACTTATCTCTGTTACTGTTAATCTCCTCAATGTCCATTGTCGCAACTACCAAACGAAGCTGACCAAAAATGATGTCTTTGGTGAGGTCATGTATTTCTTGTCTTCCTAGTCCAAGTAAACGCTCTGCCGCGTTGGTCATGATACCAGGCTCAGTGGAGATACCGACCGTAAAACGTGACGGTATATCTACACGAATGTTTTGTCTAGACAACGCACCAGTAAGGTCTACCTCAATGGATATAGGCGTCAGATCCATGAATTCGTAGTCCTGGAAAATCGGAATGATAAACGCGGCCCCACCGTGAATACATCGAGCTGAACGCCCTTTACCTTGGCTACTACCTACTTTACCATATACTACGAGGATTCTATCTGACGGACATCTCTTGTACCTTCTTAACAAGGCGACAATTATGACAACTAAGAACAGTGCTCCTGCTACAAATGCGACTAATGCAAAATTCATTCAAAATTGGTTTTAATGGTTACTACTTCTTTACTAATAAAATATTTTCTCCTATTACAGAACTAACAGTCACTACACTTCCCACGGTAAGTTCTTCGTCTTCGTCTGTGAGCGCTTGAAGTGTTCTCATCTGACCCTGTATGGTTACTTGGACCTTTCCAAACCCCTGTCTGTTTTTTTCAATGGGCAGATACACCTCAGCAACGGCACCCACGGAGTTACTTAAATTTAATGTTCCACTATCTGACATTTTAAGGATAAAGTAAAATAATGAAGCCATTAATGCCATCATCACAAGACCACAAAAAGTAGATATGAGAAGCGTAGTTCCTGTGCCGAGGCCTGCATCAAGACAAGCAAGACCCGTCCAGCCAAATATGGCGAAGAAACCTATGACATTTTTTAAGGTGAAAAACTGAAACCCCAACCCATCTTCGGCCCCTATCTCAGAGTCGGCAGAACCCATGTCGTCCGTGTCACCTCCTAGCAAGGTAGATATCATGATGATGACAAGTACCACAGTTGCTGGAATTGTTATTCCCCAGTAAAGTCGTTCATATCCGCTTAAAGCTTCCCACCACG
>CAYSDH010000117.1:0-5628 GCA_964429805.1 uncultured Flavobacteriales bacterium | reverse complement strand
AGAGTACACTAGTCAGCAATTTTCAGTGGTGCCAGGCAATAAGCTGATTCTCATGACTGATGGCATGACGGACCAGTTTGGCGGTCCCAAAGGGAAGCGTGTGTGCAGAAAGAGGTTTACAAATTGGCTTTTTGAGGGTAAGGATAAAGGTGCTCATAAGCTAGGAATGTTTGTGGAGCATAAATTCGAAAAGTGGATTGGTGAGGTAGACCAAATTGATGACATTCTTGTTATTGGCGTGGAATTCTAAAACTTTGCTTGCGATGTTTAAGTTTGTACAAAACCCACTGTATGAACTTCTTCAAAATCTCACTTCTTATTCTCCTTATTAGTTCGTGTACCCCTGAGCACAGGATTTACGATGAGCATCGAGCGCTTTCACCAAATGTAGAGTGGAAGAAAGAAGATGTCAGATCTTTTCAGGTACCCATTATCGACATAAGCAAAACCTATAAAGTAGACATTACGTTGCGTTACGCATCGGGGTATCCTGTGATGTCTGTGCCAGTGATGATGAGCGTATCATCGCCAAGTGGAGAGACGAGTGAATATCCATTAAATCTTATCGTGCGAGAAGAAAACGGAGATTACATTGGTGACCCAGGTTACGATATCTGGGACAGCACACATGGTGCATTGAAGTCACATTCGTTTAGCGAAAAGGGGACTTACACGTTTACCTTATCACACACAAGTCCTCAAGATCCGTTGCCATTACTGATGGACATCGGTATTATAATTGATGAGGAAGTGAAATGACTCTTAGTTACATGGATTTCCAAAGGACGAATTGAGGTCTAAAAAGTCATCGACATTCACGTTTCCATCTTTATTAATGTCTTCGGGGCAATCGCCACATAGGTCACCAAAACGGGAGTTGAGTTCTAAGAAATCATTGACATTGGTGAGTCCATCGCCTGTAATATCAGTCGGGCAAGGGTTAAGACCATTGGCAATCGTAATCTGATATTCTCTCGAAGAACCATGTGCGCCAGACAAACACGGGTCTGCATTTTCTGAAACTTTAGAGATGATTACTCTCATTCGTGTAGTACCGTTCATGGCATCTGTCGGTATTTGAATAGAGAAGAAGTTGTCATCTTGAAGTGGTGCGGTTGGCCAAGTTTTTACCATTGTACTGACTACCAATTCTTCTGTGTCAGTAAAATCACCATCTTGATTCCAGTCTATAAATACTGAAATCGAAGAACCATAGATGTCTAGCTGAGCGGCACTCGCAGAGTTGCCAATCAGGAAGAGGTCAAAATCTGAACCCGCATTAAAGTCAACAACATCAATATATGCTTGGTCGTCAGTGCCTGGATAGCCCGTGCACTTATCTTTTGTGTTGCCAACCGGGTGGAAATTATAGTCGCTGCCATCTAAGGTGTTGCACGACTCTACAGGCGGGCAATGACCCAAGTAAGTGTCAAAAACACCACCAGTTAACACCTGTCCAGCAGGAGAAAAGATGCTAATCTGCTCAAGGTATTGCCAGTTGCTGGTGACTCCATAATTACAGTCTCCAGTAAAGCTAGGGCTGCAGTAATCTAGGCTTGCTCCTTCACAACCATTTGGCACTCCGTCACCATCCGTATCAATATTGTCATTGTAGCCATGGCAGATATCTTCTGATGGGCAGAAACCATCTTCATCTTCATCATTGCCAGCTTCATTAGGGCATATGTCACAAGCATCAGGCAATAAGTCTCCGTCAGCATCATCATAATCACTATGCCCGGGACAGAGGTCGTAGGCATCACAAATGTTATCTTGGTCAGAATCTGTACAGTTAAAGACTGTGGCCGAGCCGTCCAGAAAACCAAGGGCACTGTCATCGGGCGATGAAACCAGAGTTTGGGCTCCGTTAAAGGCAATAGACTCACCAAAACGTGCGCTTCCAAGAAGACCAGTAGGGTTTAGTTGTCCGATTTCATAAAACTGGCCATCAACCTCTATTTGATGTACAGAGACTTCACCAACTCCTTCGCCTGGCTTGCCGATGAGCGCGGTGCCGTTATGCATGGCCACAGCATTACCAAAAAACTTATTGGCGACACCGCCATCTGTTAAAATCTGTGAAAGCGACCAGCTGCCACTTTCTTTGGAAAAAGCATATGCTCTGCCAGCGCTCCAACTTACGTGAGGCGCCCCCGCGATGAAATGTTGATGCGAGATTGATACAGAATGACCAAATGACCCTTCAAGGAAATTTTCTGGTGAATTAATGGATTGCACATGACTCCACGTTCCACCTTGCTCAGCATAGATGTAGACCGAACCCATTTCTGTATTTCGCAACGGGTTGCCCACTATCATTTGACTACCATGTATGTCTATCGCAGATCCAAATCCTGCGTCTGCATCAGGATTGACGATGATTTCGTCTTCGACCCAACCTGTGCCATCATGCTCAAAGACGTACACAGCACCCTCGTGACTCTGACCATTAATGGTGACTAACGGATCGCCAACTAATAGTCTGTTGCCATCTTTAGACATGGCACGACCAAAGTCTGACCACAAATAACCAACAGTCGGTGTAATCGTTTCTTCGAGTGCCCAGCTTCCGCTGCTGTCGCTATATCTGAATACCGAAGGGCCCGATGCTTTAACAAAAACATCTCTGCCTATTATTTCAACAGTTTCTCCTAAGCCAAGTGTTCCTGCACTAGAAGAACCTTGAACAGTATGGACGGTGCTCCAAGCGCTGCCATCAAATTCATAAATAACGAGCATGCCGAGACCTATTAAGCCGCTGTTAGGAGTAGAAACCGCTGCCAAATCACCGTCAATGGCAATGCCTGTCCCAAACTGAGAATTGTCATCAAGGAGTAATGACGTTAGGCGTTCGCTAGTCTGTGCATTGAAAAGAAAGGGGTACAATACAGCGAGTAGAATCAGCTTGAAGGATTTCATGGCTATTAGTTTTTGGTTTTTTGCTGAAAGGCAGTTTTAATGTATGAAAATATTTCATACAGCGCTGATAATCAGGTGAATTGTTCAAAAAAGGCTTATGGCCCACAGATCCACCCAAACTGTGAGTTTAACAGAATGAAGTCAGTCACATTGACTTGACCATCTCCTGTTAGGTCTTCTGTGCAGCTCGTGCAAGGGTCTCCAAAAGCACTCACAAATGATAGAAAATCATTGATGTCGACAGTGCCATCATTGTTGATATCACTTGGACAGCCCATATCCACACCTTGACAAAGCTGGCAGTCGGTGTATATATCGTCAATGGTATTGTCAAAACCATCTTGACAGGCGGCACCTAACAGGGCATCATCCCAATTGGGGCAAAGATCAAGCTCGTCATGCACGCCATCTTGATCCAGATCACTCCACATGTTATTTATCTTAATCTCATAATCACGGGCCGACCCGCTGCTATTGTTCAGACAAGCGTCTTCATTATAGGCAATGGGTGAGGCAATGACGCGCATGCGCACTATCCCAGTAATACTGTTTGCGGGCACGACAATGAGATATACATTTTGATCCTCCAATGGGTAGAATTTAGGATTAGGTGCAGCCCAAGGCTTAAGCGGGGTAGATATCACTATCTCATTCTCGTCTTCAAAATCACCATCTCCATTCCAGTCTATAAATACAGAAAGCGCCATGGCATTTGGGAAGCCTGGGTTATTGATGTCATTTCCATACACGAAAAAGTCAAAGCTCGCAGAAGAGATGTACTGCTCAGCCGTGTCAATAGGGTAGCCATCACTGCCTATGCCGAGGCTGTCAGCAAAGCCTGCGCAGACGTCATTTGTTCCACCATATTGGTGAAATTGATAGTCGGAATCAGGTGTGTTGCACGAGCTGGTGCTAGGGCAGTGGCCCAGTTTGACTCCAGAAAAAATAGCGTTGAATATGTCGCCAGCTGGCTCTATAATGTTGACACGCCACACATATTGATGGTCGCCATCGGTGCTACAGTCTCCTGAAAATGAAGGCGTGCAGTAGGTCTGACTTTGAGCAGAAAAGAAGACAGTAAAACAGAATAGAAACGCGCTGAATCTGGTCATTATGTCGAGTTGAGGTTGATGTTAAAGTAGCAATTTAAAGGGGGATTGTACTTTTTATCATTGTCCATTTCGAGTTGACTTCAGATTAGCTCTACGAGAATAAGATGAGCCTATGGACCGCAGACCCAGCCAAATTGAGAGTTGAAGACAATGAAATCAGCCACATCAACCAGTCCATCATCGTTGATGTCTTCTGCACAAGACAAGCAAGTCGAGCCAAATGCACTAACAAAACTCAGGAAGTCGTTGACGTCAACCGAGCCGTCTTGGTTTATGTCACTTGGGCATCCTTCGTCAGTGCCCACGCAGGTTTCGCAGTCAATGTATTCATCATCCACGGTATTACTAAAACCATCGTTACACGCTGTGCCTAGTAAGTTGTCATCCCAGTTGTCACAAACGTCTACGCTGTCGCAGACTTCATCCATATCCATGTCGCTGCAGGGAATGTCGCAAAGCGTCTTAAACTCATAATCGCGCGCTGAGCCGCTTGCAAAGTTTAGGCAAGGTTCATCATTGTAGGGTATAGGACAAATAATAACTCGCATGCGTGCCGTACCCTCATTGGCGGTGAGTGGCACTTGGATGGGGTATACGTTTTGTGCAGAATCTGGAGCGAAAGCAGGATTAGGAAAGTCCCATGTTTTGACTGGTGTTGAAATGACGAGTTCGTTGAGTTCATTAAAATCTCCGTCCATATTCCAATCTATAAATACGGAAAGTGCCATGGCTTCGGGGAGACTGACATCTTCAATGGAGTTGCCATAAAAGAAGAAATCAAAATTACCACCTGGACTGATGCATTGACTCGCAGGGTCGGTGTGATATCCATTCGGTCCGATGCCGAATTGTCCGAAGCCGGGGCAGATGGTAGCGGTATTGTCATAATCATGAAACTGATAATCGCTCACGCCTACATTACAGGAGCTTGCTGTCGGGCAATGACCGAGTCTTGCTCCGCTAAAGTCATTGGCGGCAAGACTCCCCGCTGGTGTGAAGATGTTAACCCTTGTTACATATTGATGGTCACCACCAACATTATCACAATCTCCGCTAAAAGAGGGAGTGCAATAGCTCTGAGCGTGACCAGAAAAGATTAATCCCGACAATAAATAAGTAACGACTAGTTTGAGTTTAATGTTCATTTTTGGTGATAGTTACAGTGCACACATTCCCTTGCGGGTAAGATAAGGATGTTTGGTTTATGAAGGGCCATAATTTATTGACGTGCTGCGTTCCTAGCTCTTTTCTGTGAGACTAAGGATGTTAGGGAAATAACCGAAACATCTTTGATTCAAACCACAACGACTATTCTCTTTAACGCATACGTGTGTTGGCGCACCTGGGTCGGGGCAAGCGGGCGGAAAAGTTTAGATTCACTACGTAGATAAAGTTTTGGGGAGCATCCACGCAAACCCGATGGATTGAAAAGATTGAAGGGTTCTGGTCGCTCCGAGAGCCATTTGTCAGAGGATTGCTTCGCGTTCCTAGCTACTCCGAGCATTGGATCGAAAAGATGGAATTGTTCACTGCGAGAGTGTTTAGTGAAAGGATTGCTTCGCGTTCCTAGCTCCTCCGAGCATTGGATCGAAAAGAT
>CAYSDH010000116.1:1628-5721 GCA_964429805.1 uncultured Flavobacteriales bacterium | reverse complement strand
GATCGACCTCGATCATTGGTATTGGAGGGCATATTGGATTACGGGCGTAGCTCAGTTGGTAGAGCACTGGTCTCCAAAACCAGGTGTCGTGAGTTCGAGCCTCGCCTCCCGTGCAAAAATTGAAAGATGGCTGGAATGAAGACATATTTCGAAGAGTCTTATAGCGAGCTCGTTCACAAAGTGAGCTGGCCAACATGGAAGGACCTTCAGAGTAGCTCAATAGTAGTACTCATCGCATCTGCGATAATCGCACTGTTGGTATTCGTAATGGATTATACTTTCGGTATTAACGATGGGAAAGACATCATCTGGAAAGGTCTTCTTGGCTTCTTCTACGATATCCTATCAGGAGCAAGCTAATCATGATGACGAGCGAAATAGAAAAGAAGTGGTATGTAGTCCGAGCCATTAGTGGCAAGGAAAAGAAGGTCAAAGAGATGATTGAGCTCGAAATTGAGCGACTCAAATTGACTGACTACATCGCCCAGATTCTCATCCCGACTGAGAAGTATTTCCAGATCAAGAATGGCAAGAAAGTGACAAAAGAGAGAAACTTTTTTCCAGGCTATGTGCTTATTGAAGCAGCCCTAGTCGGAGAAGTACCTCACGTCATTAAAGGAGTGACTAACGTAATCGGATTCCTCGGAGCCGAGAAAAGAGGAGAGCCCCACCCAATGAGGCAATCTGAAGTCAACAGAATATTAGGAAAGGTTGATGAACTTACCGAAAGCGATGCTGAAATGGCTATACCATATGTAGTCGGAGAATCGGTTAAGGTAATTGATGGACCTTTCAATAACTTCAATGGAGTCATTGAAGAGATAAATGAGGAGAAGAAAAAACTCAAAGTGATGGTGAAGATCTTCGGAAGGAAGACACCACTCGAATTGGGTTACATGCAAGTGGCGAAGGAATAGAAGATTTTTTAAGAGTATAACAGTCGCGATCCATATCAATGCTTCCCGTGGGTGACCGACATTATTTAATAAACAAGTAAAAATGGCAAAAGAAGTCGATGCACTCATCAAATTGCAGGTGAGAGGTGGCGCAGCCAATCCATCACCACCAGTAGGACCCGCGTTGGGTGCGAAGGGGGTGAACATCATGGACTTCTGCAAGCAATTCAACGCTCGTACCCAGGATAAACCTGGTAAAGTGTTGCCAGTAGTCATAACGGTCTACGGTGATAAATCATTTGAATTTATTATCAAGACCCCACCGGCTGCAGTGCAACTCCTTGAAGCGGCAAAGTTGAAGAGCGGATCACCTGAATCAAATAGGAAGAAGGTAGGAAGTGTAACTTGGGATCAAGTACGCACTATTGCAGAAGACAAGATGCAGGATTTGAATGCATTCACTATCGAATCAGCAATGAAGATGGTTGCCGGTACTGCTCGCAGTGCCGGGATCACCGTGAAAGGCCCTTCTCCATTTTAACTGAAACTTCGGAACAATGGCTAATTCTAAGAGAATTAAAGACGCCTTGTCGAAGTACGACAAAGAGCAGACATACTCACTTGACGATGCCTCTGGTATCATCAAGGAGATATCGAAGACTAAGTTCGATGCTACAGTTGATGTAGCCATCAGACTTGGTGTAGATCCCCGTCAAGCGAATCAGATGGTTCGTGGCACGGTGTCTCTCCCCCACGGGACAGGTAAAGATGTTCGAGTACTCGTACTATGCAAGGCCGACAAAGAGAAAGAAGCTACCGAAGCCGGAGCTGACTTTGTTGGACTGGACGAATACGTGCAGAAGATCAAGGGCGGTTGGACTGACATTGATGTCATCGTTTGTACTCCAGACGTAATGGCTCAAGTTGGTGCACTAGGACGAGTATTGGGACCGCGAGGCCTCATGCCAAATCCTAAGACTGGTACAGTTACTATGGATATAGGTAAAGCTGTCAACGATGTAAAAGCAGGTAAAATCGATTTCCGTGTGGACAAAACAGGAATCATTCATGCCGCAGTTGGAAAGGTCTCTTTCGATAAGAAAAAGATCATGGAAAATGCAAATGAATTGATTACTACTGTCCTCAAGCTTAAGCCCAGCGCGGCAAAAGGTACTTATGTAAAGAGTATCTATCTGTCGAGCACAATGAGCCCGAGTGTGGAAATTGACATTAAATCTGTTAGCGCCTAATAAAAGTAGAGATGACTAGAGACGAAAAGAATCAATTCATCGATGTACTTGCTGAGAAACTCAGCAACGCATCCGTAGTCTACTTGGCCGATACATCAGCGCTTACGGTAGAGAATACGAATAAGTTGAGAAGATCCGCTTTCAAACAAGGCATTACAATAGAGGTTGTGAAAAACACCCTCTTGAAGAAAGCCATGGAGAAAGTTGAAGGATCTGACTATTCTGAAATGTTTGATTCACTTGCAGGACCAACCTCACTCATTACGAGTGAAGTCGGAAACGCTCCTGCCAAGCTGATTCAAGAGTTTCGGAAAAAGCATGACAAGCCGATATTGAAAGCTGCATACATAGATTCTGCAGTGTATATCGGGGATGACCAAGTGTCTATGTTGGCCGCACTAAAGTCCAAAGAAGAGCTCGTTGGAGAGATCATCGGACTATTGCAGTCACCTATCAAGAACGTTGTGTCATCACTTCAATCTGGTGGAAACACCATTTCTGGTCTTGTTAAGGCTTTAGGAGAGAGAGAATCATAATTCGAGTAACAATTTTAAAAATTAAATAAAATGGCAGATTTGAAAGCACTTGCGGAAGATCTAGTTAATCTTACCGTTAAAGATGTCAACGAGTTGGCTACTATTCTTAAGGACGAATACGGCATTGAGCCGGCAGCTGCTGCTGTCGCTGTCGCTGCACCAGGTGGTGGAGCTGATGGTGGTGGAGCTGAAGAGAAGACAGAATTTGATGTCGTTCTCACAGCCGCTGGAGGTTCTAAGCTAGCTGTTGTGAAGCTTGTAAAAGAGCTCACAGGTCTTGGACTTAAGGAAGCCAAGGAAATGGTGGACAGTGCACCAAGCACTCTCAAGGAAGGCGTGTCGAAAGACGAAGCTGATGGACTCAAGAGTTCACTTGAAGAGGCTGGAGCCGAGGTTGAGCTTAAGTAAGCTCATACCACTTGGAATTTAAAGGTTCAGTCGGTTCGAATTGTCGAACCGACTGGGCCATTTCCTGTTTTTTATTACTGGACATCCAGTAAGCCCCTTTTTTCTCACTTAAAATCGAAAAACATTGGCTGCGATCAACAAGAACTCTGGAAGGATAAACTTCGCCTCGACTCCCTTCCCCATAGATTACCCAGACTTTCTTGATATTCAAGTAAAGTCGTTTCAGGAATTCTTCCAGTTGGAAACAAACCCTGAAGACCGTAAGACAGAAGGACTCTACAAAGTGTTCAGTGATAACTTCCCTATCACCGATACCAGAAACCAGTTCGTTTTGGAGTTTCTGGATTACTTCATCGATCCACCTCGATACACCATTCAAGAGTGTATAGACAGAGGAGTAACTTATGCACTGCCTCTAAAGGCCAAGCTTAAGCTCTACTGTACGGATCCTGAGCATGAGGACTTTGAAACAATCATTCAGGATGTGTACCTCGGTACCATACCTTACATGACCCCTAAAGGATCATTCGTGATTAACGGAGCTGAGCGTGTCATCGTGTCACAGCTGCACCGTTCTCCAGGAGTATTCTTCGGACAGAGTCATCACGCAAACGGTACAAAGCTTTATTCAGCCCGAGTTATCCCATTCAAAGGATCTTGGATAGAATTTGCTACTGACATTAACTCGGTGATGTATGCCTACATCGACCGTAAGAAAAAGCTTCCGGTAACTACGCTCCTGAGAGCCATCGGATATGAAACTGATAAAGACATCCTTGAGATATTTGATCTCGCTGATGAACTTAAAGTCTCAAAGGCAGGATTGAAAAAAGTACTAGGACGTAAGCTCGCAGCCCGTGTCCTAAAGACTTGGATCGAAGACTTCGTTGATGAAGATACAGGTGAAGTAGTTTCTATTGAACGTAATGAGGTAGTTATTGAAAGAGACACGGTTCTCGAAGAAGACCACATTGGCGAAATCATAGAAGCAGGTGTTAAAACC
>CAYSDH010000116.1:0-1618 GCA_964429805.1 uncultured Flavobacteriales bacterium | reverse complement strand
GGCATGAGGATTTTGTTGATGAAGATACAGGTGAGGTGGTATCTATCGAGCGTACAGAAGTCGTGCTTGACCGTGAGACAGTGCTTGAAAAAGAGCACATCGAAATTATTGTGGACTCTGGCTCAAAGACAATCATCCTGCACAAGGAGAATGTCAACACAGCTGACTTCACTATCATCTATAACACACTCCAGAAGGATACGTCTAACTCGGAGAAAGAGGCCGTAGAGCACATCTACAGACAGCTTCGTAATGCCGAGCCGCCAGATTTGGAAACAGCGCGTGGTGTTATTGATAAGCTCTTCTTCTCTGAGCAGCGTTATGACCTCGGTGAGGTAGGACGTTTCCGAATCAACAGGAAGCTCGGTCTTGATGCCGGCTATGATGAGCGAACGCTGACTAAAGATGATATCATCTGCATCATCAAATATCTTATTGAGTTGATCAACTCAAAGACAGACATTGATGATATCGACCACTTGTCTAACAGACGTGTGCGTACAGTTGGTGAGCAGTTATACAACCAGTTTGGTGTAGGTCTTGCACGTATGGCAAGAACCATCAGAGAGCGTATGAACGTTCGTGACAATGAGGTCTTCACACCGACTGATTTGATTAACGCCAAAACACTTTCTTCGGTAATTAATTCATTCTTCGGAACGAATCAGCTATCGCAGTTTATGGATCAGACCAACCCCTTGGCCGAAATCACGCACAAGCGTAGAATGTCGGCACTCGGGCCAGGAGGTCTATCGAGAGAGCGTGCAGGATTTGAGGTGCGTGATGTGCACTATACACACTACGGTAGACTCTGTACTATTGAAACTCCTAAAGGTCCAAACATTGGACTGATTTCTTCACTCTGTGTATTTGCACAGGTCAATAAGCTCGGATTTATCGAGACTCCTTATAAGGAGGTGAAGGAAGGTAAGGTTCAAGTGAACTCTAAGATTTTCTTGACGGCTGAAGAAGAGGATGATAAAATCATCGCACAGGCCAACTCGAAGGTTGATGAAAAAGGAATCTTCAAAACGAAGTCGGTCACCACACGTATGATGGGTGACTTCCCAGTTGTTGAGCCTAAGCAGATTAACTTGATGGACATGGCGCCTAACCAGATTGCGTCAATCGCGGCTTCCTTGATTCCATTCTTGGAAAATGACGATGCCAACCGTGCACTCATGGGATCTAACATGATGCGCCAGGCAGTTCCATTGATGATACCAGAAGCACCAATAGTTGGTACTGGACTTGAGCCACTTGTGGCGCAAGATTCACGTGTACTAGTTACTGCAGAAGGAGATGGTAAAGTAGAGTATGTCGATTCACAAAAAATCGTCATCCGATACAACCGTTCTGATGACCAGCGTCTATTGAGTTTTGAAGATGATGTCAAGGAATATGAATTGACAAAATTCCTCAAGACTAACCAAGGTACCACTCAAAACCTGAGACCTACCGTTAAGCATGGTCAAAAGGTGAAGAAAGGTCAAGTCCTTTCTGAAGGGTATGGTACAGAGGCTGGTGAGCTTGCCCTAGGTCGTAACTTGAAAGTGGCCTTCATGCCGTGGAAAGGATACAACTTTGAGGATGCCATCGTGATCTCTGAGCGTGTAGT
>CAYSDH010000115.1:0-5876 GCA_964429805.1 uncultured Flavobacteriales bacterium | reverse complement strand
AGTTGACCAATTTAAAACTATTTATCCAAGGGTTAAACAAGTGGACATTAGACTGAATTCCCAAGTTCATAACACCTTGTTCAGATTTTCATAATAAATTTCCTCGACCAGCCCAGCCTTTACCTCCTAAACTCGTCCTATGCAACACACCAATTCTTTTAAAGTAATCCATGGCACCTGGCTTCATATTAAACCTGACAATTACATCATATTTTTGAGGGTGTCTGAGTAACATATCTACGGATTAACGCCATACGTCCCCTGCTAGTGCCACCCTTGGTTCCCACTCAGATTTCACCATCCTTTTCAGCACACTATGCACATTGCTCAATCGACTGTTCCTCCTGTTAAAGCGATAGTGGAATTCATCGAGATAAGTCTGCATGTGCTCACTCGATACCCAATGGTGTATTCCTCTGACCCAGTTCTTGATATTGAAGATATGCCAGTGGAGCAGTTTGAAGTTCTCTCCATCTTCTGAGGGGAAGCTCATGTGCATCCGACCTCCTGTGGCCTTTTGGTATGCTCCCCATCCATCTGTTGTCACAAGAGCATCTTCGTCTACGATCTCATTGATGCCCTTGCCGAGCGATTCAGCGCTGTAGTCATCGATCACCACTGCTGAGGCTCTCTTGATCTTGGCCGCCCCGTCTCCTTCAGGATATTCGACTTCTATACCGACCAGTACTTTTTTCTTTTTGCCGTGACTGCGTCCGGGTTTCCCACTCTCTCTGCCACCTATCACCGTTTCATCCACTTCGACATTGAACTCTAGCAGTGGTCTATCTCCAAGGCTCATCGCCTGTTGGGCTTTCCGCTTGAAGTACCAGGCTGTCTCTTGATGAATATCCCACTGGAAGGACAACTCGCAACTGGACATACACTTCTTCATCGTACTGACCTGATAGGTGATTCCGAAGGCTTTGGTCAGGGGGAACTTCACTTTGTGGAATAAAGTGTGAGCTGTAGCTGACTCATCGTATTTGCAATGCTGACACTTCCTATTGTGCCATCTACGACCCTTTACATACTGGTCATGTCCGCATTTACGACAGAGGTAACCGCCCTCCCACTTGAGTGCCACCAAGTGCTCAAGACACTTCTGATCAGTTGAAAATCTTATCATGAAATCTGTGAAGCATTCTCTTTTCTTCTTTCTCTTTTTCATCGCTGTTATTCTTTGTTCAACAGCGAAGAAATACGGGTACTTCGTAAGCTATTTACGTCCTAGGGGATTTAGCACGTTAATCCGTTAAAAAGAAATCGACTAGTCTTAAAAAAGTCAATCACAAGGCAGTCCAAAATGTGAGTTGAATGCTAAGAAATCACTCACATCAACAACACCATTGGCGTCAATATCTTCTGGACATGATGCACAGGACTGTCCGAAAGCGGTGTTTAACAATAGGAAATCGTTGATGTCTGTGCTGCCGTCTCCGTTGATGTCAGTGGGACAATCGAGGCATGGGTCTAGGAAGGAGGTGGCTATGTTACAATTAGGATCTGGGGATTGTGATGGACCTATCTGCACAGACATAATCATCGAAGTAAGCGGAGGAGTGAGCGTTGGATGCTGCGCATTCTGAATGGGGAGATTACCAGAGCGCGTACCTCCAGCAATGAACAACCTGCCCAAAGGATCGACATGACCGCAACGCAAGAGGTCGAGATTATTCCCTCCCCAATAAGTTGAGTATTCCAATGTCGACAGGTCGGCTGAAAAGACTGCCAACAAACCGTCATTTTGATTGACATGTGTTCCTTGGTAGGCATCTGTCGTCACAGGCATGTCCGTAGAGCGAGTATTGCCCGTCACATAAATTCGACCCAAGTCATCTATGGCAATGCCTTCAAATTCGTCATGATTTGAACCGCCAAAATATGTGGAGTGTACCAGCGTAGATCCGTCAACACTTAGTATGCTGACAAAACCTTCTGAAGACCCTCCACTTGAGGAAGTCTGATAAGCACCTGTAGTCACCGGAAAATCAGTGGAATTTGTGATGGTCGCCAGCACTGTTCTACCTAGATCATCTACCTCGATGGTGTGTGTCTCAATTCCTTCTCCTCCACTGCCCCCCAAATAGGTGCAGAAAATCAAGCCTCCATCTAAATCTAACTTCGTAAGTACGATGTCTTCTGCCCCAGCATGAGTAGTTTGATACGCACCTGCTGTCACTGGCGCACCTGGACCTTGAACACTGGACATTAAAAAAACGTGTCCACCTTTCACTCGAACAGCTGGCACACCTGACGTGTTGCTTCCATCTGTGATAAACGTTCCATAAAGTACCTCTTGACCGTCTGAAGAAATTTTGACGAGGCCGGTATTAGTTGTCGAACTCGTGGAGCCAATTCCTTGCACAGCATCAGATGTGATATGCGGATAGATTGGATTAGCCCCAGCAAAACCCGCATAGACATTTCCTTGGGTGTCAATATCAAAATCGCGAATAATGTCTGGGCCATCACCTCCTAGAAAGCTCGACCAGATGATGTTTCCGTCTGGTGTCATCTTAGTAATAAACCCGTCTTGCGGGCCATAGAGTCCGTTAGGGTTATCGTCTCCTCCAAAAGTTTGTTGAAAGGCACAGGACGTAACCGGAAAGCCATCGTCTGCGCGACCAGCCACGTATATAAAACCATCATCATCGACCTCTACAGCGTAGGCACGATCATAAAACGGACCTCCGAGCAGCGTCTGCCACAAGGTGTTGCCCAGTGAATCCATCTTCATTACCCAGACATCACTATCTCCTCCATTATATGCGCTGCTGGCGGTGCCTGGAGTACAGGTGAAATTGGCATCAGCAGTGCCTCCTACTACAATTACATTTCCCTGACAGTCTGTATGTATGTCTCTGGCATATAATGATGTGTTTGGAATGTAGCTGGCAAAGTTCACACTCAAGCCTTGTGCGCGGACACTAGCAGCACACGCGAGAAGGCAAAACAATGAGACCGTTGACTTGAAGTTGAATTGTTGCATGAATCGAAGATATTGACAAAGACTGTATTATTCAATGGCTGCATGTCAAAGGATAATTGGCGTAATACAAATGTCTTATATGAGCTTTAAGAGCCGATGCTATCGAAAATTGAGCTTTTTGAGGCTCAACTAGCAAACCTCAATTAAGGCCTAAGATTATTGAATAGGCATACTCTCAGATAACTGCAGAACAGTGTTGCGTTAGTTTGTAATACCTGTTAACTTAAAAAAAGAGCCTGTTCTGAATCACTCAATAACATGCATTGCTCTCCAAAAATGCGCTTGCGCACCCGAGCAAAGAGGTTGTAACCGACATCTGCAATTTCGCGAGGAATAAACAACATGAGGGCTCCCCATTTATAAGGCGCAGCAGAATGAGAAAGAGCCAAGGCTATCGCTCGACTATGCATGTGAGCTTCTGAGTTTGATTCACTGAAGTAAACTATGCTATCAAAGTGTGGCATGCTGCTATTGGCTCCTATTTTTTCTTGATACACTTGACCACCTATAGGTGCGAAACGCATGTTTTTGACCTTCCCTTTTCTCAATAGCAACTGGACAAAGCTGCTGCACACCCCGCATTCTGCATCGTAAAAAAGAATGGCTGGCGAGGGTGACTTGAATAGACCGAGCATTAAAAACAAATTGCCAATCAAAGGCAAATCAGCTAGTGTGTGTTTTGTGACAAATGGCCTATGCACAGCAAATGGACTCAGCACAAATAAAAGCCCAACAACCACTATGGAATTGTAGAACGAAATGGTCATGGCTAAATAGATGCCCGTGTGCATCAGTATGAGAGACAGTCCCCATACTTGATGCAGCCTCGATCTAAAAAGAATCAACACGCTGAATAACTCTAAGAATACTGCAGAGAGCAGCATGATGAAACCTGGCCATTCATTTTGGACGATAAAATCGCCTATGACGCTTTCACTGTTGGTCTGAATCAAACGCTGGGCCACTTGATTGGAGAGCGAGTCGAGTGAGAAAATACTTGTCTCGCCTCCACGCCATTGCATGAGGCCATAAAGCAGTTTCCAAAAACCGCTCATCGTATAGCTAAACAGTACAATGAACTGAGCGAAAACAAAAGTCATGAGGTAGCGTAAAGCTTTCTCACTGGCTTTTCGATTAGGAAGAAACACAAAGGCGAAAGACACCCATAAATACAAATGCCAACCGTGATCTACTTTGCCAAACGAGTTGGTGTAAGCCGAATAACATAGCAATGAAATGGTCACCAATATGCGAACCAACCTAAACTGCGGCACAATAAAAGCCAATAGACTGGCACTGATAAAAAGGACTTGGATGATGGTGAAAATTTCGTTGTTTAATCCGAGATCGCTCACCCACTGAATTGGCCATAAAGGATCTACAACATTGCTACTGGAGGCAGCACCAAGTCCTCGTATCGTAGAGTAGGCCGCCATGAAAAGCGAAAAGTAAAATACCCGAACAATGAGCTGGGCATAACCATGAGCCTTGTCCATGTCCAAGTCTTTAAACAAGGAGCCATCGAGTCCAAATGCATGCTTCCAAAAAACATGAGAGAAAATCTTTTTGTACATCAAGCTCATGGTGTACGCATTGTCATTTCAGCAACATGGCCATTGAAGAATACAAGACTCGAAAAATCAGCTTCTTGAAAAGAGTCTAAATCAAAGACTCCTGAAAAACCCGATTTACGTATTGTTTTGTCGTTATAACGACTGACAAGGTCTTGACGAATCATCCCGTCAAGTTGGTCCTCGCATTTAATTCCATTGTGAAGCACCCACACGCTATCTGGAAGGGTCTTCTCGACTTTATCAAAAGCAAAGCCCTGGACTACCGTGAGCCCTTTTTTAGTGGTGGGCTTAAGAAATTCGGACTCTAAGGTGCCTTTATAAAGCGGATAAGTAATCCCATCATACAACCACCCGTTGCCTTGTTTGATGACTTTCGTAGCACTTGGAGCCACTTTGTAATACCCTTCTATCACTTCTTTGCTGATTAAAGCACCGTCACGGTATCGCTGGGCAGGCTCATAGACTGTTGCACAGAGCCGATACTCAGTCACATTTTGTGTCAGTACTTTGTCTTGGAGCAACCTACGAATTTCATATGCTGAGACTGGATCTTTGAGTCGTGCGCCAGACCATTTGTAAATCAGACTGACGGCTTTCATTTTCTTCACCTGGAGATACTCAGGGGCAAATACCACATCAATTGGCTTATCTAACTTCTTACCATCTACAGACACAACCTCAACAGTAGGCATGTTCATCTTGCCTGGAATTTTAGAAAACAAAGACCAGCTGAAAAAGGGATATATCTCCTTATGCCTATGACTATCTCCAGCCACTGCCATAAGGACATAGACAGGAACAAAGAGCAGCACCGCGTTAATCAGTAAAGAGTTTTTTAAACGACCAAGCATCGTCTCAAAGGTACCAAATTCAGATTCTGATAAATGGTGTCACCTCAAACAAAACGGTCAGCTGGTTGGCCTACCTGTCCCCTTTGTCACGTACCTTTTAGACAGACGGCCATTTTTAGAAATACTCCACACTGTTTAAATGACGGTAGGTAAAGAACCCTATGTCGCCAGCACTCCAACATCCGTTCGCTTGCTGAAGTGTTGTAAAAAAACACTCACCTCAACAAAGTAAAGGTCCCGTTTACTTGCTCAGTTTCTGCATCGAGCAATGAACACGCTTTGGTGTATCTCAAGACATAAAAGTACGTGCCTTCTGGGGCCTCTGAGGCATCCAACTCTCCTGACCAGAAAGGGCTGCCCAAGTCACCGGTGAACACAGATTTACCCCAACGGTTATAAATCTCTAGCTGGTAGTCAGAAAAATGTTTTCTAACATCAACAAGACCCAAGTCAGCGTTATTA
>CAYSDH010000114.1:0-5890 GCA_964429805.1 uncultured Flavobacteriales bacterium | reverse complement strand
CTATATATGCCAGCATAGTGTCAAAAGTGGTTCATTACGCGCTTATCAGGTATTATTATCACAACTTTTTGAAGCAGCAACAAAGCCATGATTGACCGACATGTGTGTATGATAACGGTTCAGCATAATCCGCTGGATGACCGCATCCACTATAAGATGGGGCGTGCCTTGGTGGAAGCTGGTGTGAAGGTCTCACTTGTGCATGCCTGTCAAGGAGGTGTGCTCATTGGCATGGATGGTGAGCAGCTAAACGAAGAGCCTCATCAAAGCGTTATGGTTGATGGCATGACGCTGATTCCCGTGTCTGAGCCTGAAGGCATGATCTCCAAGGCCATGAAAAAAATCTATCAAGGGGATTTCTATAAGACGATGGTTGAAATGGCCACGCGCACAAAGGCAGACCTTTTCGTTGCGCATGAGCCTCAATCTATCACTGTAGCAAAACGCGCTGCGGAGGCCACGGGTACAAAGTATCTCTTTGATGCGCACGAGTCACTGCATTTTGACAATCCGAAAGACAACTACGCCAAACAGAAGTGGATGTCTGACCTACCTTATTTTATTGCGGCCAATAACATCACCCAGGCAGAACTAGCCGATATGAATCCAGGCGCAAAGCACGAGGTCATATACAACGCCTCTCTTTTTGAAAGCTGGCCTGCCAAAGCCCATGATGAGATTCTGCTCGTGCATGAAGGATCCTTTCCATTTAATCGGGGTCTCAAACTTCTTATGGAGGCGCTGCACATCTTAAAAAACGATGAACAACAATTCAAGCTCAAAATAATAGGTGAATTTTCGCGTCATGCAGAGAAAGAATACTTTGAGGAGTCTTTAATAAAATCTAGCCTAGAAGACCACGTTACGGTTACTGGGTGGCAACCATATTTAGAGGTTGGTGAACTATTGAGAGGCTGTAGCATAGGACTAATTCTAAACACCTTCACGCCCAACAATCTTTATGGAGGTCCAGCAAATAAACTCTTCAACTACATCAATGCTGGACTCTGCGTAGTCTCTGTCGATCTGCCAGAAACTAGACGCATCGTAGAAGAAACTGGTAGCGGAATAATCATGGAAGAGCGCAGCCCAGCGTGCCTCGCTCAAAACTTGTCTGCACTGCTCAACAACAAAGACCAATTGATGATCCATAGACAAGCCGCAGAAAAAGCAGCCCCAGATTTGTCTTGGAATAGTGAGAAAAAGAAGTTTATCTCTTTTGTGAATCGGGTTATTGCTTAAAAAGCAACATTTCAAAATAGTTAGCATTTGACTAATCAGTGCCTTGTGGTTAAAGCTTCAAGTCGAATTTAAAGAAGTGCGATGGCCGGAATAAAAACCGGGCCAGCGAAGGAGAGAATTGTCTTCGGACTCGATTCTTGACCTGATGAATCGCGAGAACCGATAAACTCAACAGTGCAGAACAGTCTATGACCCTCAAGAAGACAAGTGACGCGAGGAAGGATTTTTTATTCTAGACTTTTTTGATTCCTTTTTGGGCGATGCAAAAAAGAATACTGCCTAATAAGAACCAGATTTTAAAACCTTAGCCAGTGGTCAACTTGAAAAACGAATACTAGAGCAAACAGATGCAACTTTAAGCTAGTCATTCTCAAAAGCGATGTACACTCTTTATTGGAGGCACAAATGACCACTCAACGGGACATAGCCCTTGCACCTTATAGCAGACCAGTAAGGTCATTTACCCCAATGGTGCGCTCTACCGTAAATCCTTCGCCATGAGTAGCGCCTATGAGTCTTCCATACTCCACGCTTCGCGCTTTCACTGACTCCAAAAAACTTTTGGAACTGATTGGTGTCTCGGGCTCTTCACTATTGGGATCATAAAACTGCGAGCTAAACGCAGCGATAGCCTCCAACTTTTTGCCCATGTGCCCACTAATGTCTACAATAACATCTGGACGTATGTACCGATCTTGTATGCAGTGATACACAGCACGCGGTCGCCATACCTCTTGTCCAGTATCTATTTTGGCTAGGCCAGAAAAGAAACACGCCTCACTCACTAATCGAGATCCCTTGCCATGGTCTGGATGGCGATCATGTATGGCATTGGCAATAACAATGTCAGGCTTATACTGCCTTATTTTCTCCACTACCTTAATGATGTGTTCTTGATCTACCTTAAACCATCCGTCTTCCATACCCAGGTTATCTCTCACCTCTAGGCCCAGCACCTGACCAGCCTTTTCTGCTTCCTGCAACCTAAGTTTTGCTGAGCCGCGCGTGCCGAGTTGCCCCATAGTTAGGTCTACTATCCCGATTTTATGACCTAGATCTTTGTGTACTGACAATGTACCTCCACTAGAAAGCTCTACATCATCTGGATGTGCTCCGAAGGCTAGAATATCAAGTTTCATTTTGTCTATTGATTTTGTGTGAGGAGTGATTTTAATTCCATGAGTATCATACCGGTGGCGCCCCACACTATTTCTCCTCCAAAGAGAAAGTTTTTCACCTTGATTTTACTCTCGTACTTGGGTATGAAGATACTCGAAGCATGAATATTATCCTCTTCCAGCAGTTCTTTAAGCGGCACCTCAATTGGAAACTTGACCTCCACCTGATCAAAGTCGAAATCCGGTTCCTTCTCCACGACAGCCACAAAAGGATACACTAAAAAATTACTTGGCGGAATATAAATACTGCTCAACTCTCCTATCACGTCAGCTCGCTTCACCAAGACACCACTCTCCTCATGACATTCTCTGATGGCGGTAGCCATGAGGTCTTCGTCTTCGGCTTCTACTTTTCCGCCCGGCAAACCTACTTGGCCAGAGTGCACGCCAGCATAATCATGACGCTTGAGCAATAAGAATCGCCCTCCATCATTACTCGGATAAATCAGAATAAGCACGGCACTCATTCTTACATCCTTCTGCTTAGAAATGACTTCTTGTGCGGTTTCACGCGTGTAATTCATCATCAATTGATGAGCCGCTTCACCCGGCAATGCCCCGTCTAGGGCTGATGCTATTCTTTTTTTCCATTCCTGCATACGGTCTCCTGAAATTGCTGAAATTTCCATTCTAAAAACTAGACCTCTTTAGCGCACGTTAACATGCCTCTTTTCAAACTAAACGAAAACCTCCTTTTTCCAGACCCTCAACTCGCGGAAGAAAACGGCTTGCTAGCCGTAGGTGGTGATTTGACTAGTTCTCGTCTCTTACTGGCCTATGAGCACGGTATCTTTCCTTGGTTTAATCCAGAAGACCCCATACTCTGGTGGTCTCCAGACCCGCGCTTTGTGCTTTACCCTCATGAACTGAAAGTCTCAAAGAGCATGAGGTCTGTGATAAAAAAGGGAGTGTTTGAAATCAGTTTTGACTCGGCTTTTGAAGAAGTAATCACGCAGTGTTCTGTCACCAAAAGAGAAGGCGAACACGGCTCATGGATTACTGATGAAATGAGAACAGCATACACCGAACTGCACAAACTAGGCATGGCGCACAGCGTGGAGGCCTGGCAAGATGGCGAACTCGTGGGAGGTTTATACGGTGTGGCTCTGGGCAGTATCTTCTTTGGCGAATCCATGTTTCATCATGTGAGCAATGCCTCTAAGGCAGCCTTCATTCATCTTGTCGGTAAACTGACAGAATGGGGATTTGACATCATAGACTGTCAGCTGCATACCAATCACCTTCACAGTCTGGGTGGCAAAGAAATGCCGAGAAGCGAATACCTTTCAGTCCTGGGACAGACTTTAAAAAATGACTCGAAGATTGGCTCTTGGAATGGACTAGCCTAAAACTTTTGCTCAACGGATGGGAATTGATGCCAATAAATTCCTGTTAATCTAGACTTTCACCAAGCATTATTTCAGTTAAACTTGTCCTCTCATGCTGAAGCATCTGCACATACAGAATTATGCCCTGATTTCGGAGCTAGACATCAATCTGGAAAAAGGATTTTCTGTGATTACCGGTGAGACTGGATCAGGAAAATCTATTCTTCTCGGAGCCTTGGGACTTGTACTTGGCAAGCGCGCAGACAGCACAGTACTTTTTGACAAGGACAGGAAGTGCATTATCGAGGTGGAGTTTAAAGTCGCTGGACTTGAAAAACAGTTTGAAGAACTGGACCTCGACTTTGAAGAGCTGTCTACATTTCGTAGAGAAATAGCACCTAACGGGCGCTCACGTGCCTTTGTCAACGATACTCCTGTGCAACTCCAAGACTTAAAAATGCTGAGCGCACTAATGGTTGACGTGCACTCTCAACATGAGACGCTCATGCTTCAAGGAGCGGGTATACAGCTAGACTTAGTTGACTCATTTGCCGATCATCAAAAGCAATTTAAACAGTATAGCGAAGCCTACCGACAGTGGTTAAGTCTTTCAGCTGAATTAGATGCGCATAAGAAATACATCGAAACAGATCAGATAGATCAAGACTACCTCAGATTTCAACTCAAAGAACTGGCCGATGCCGACTTGACCAGCGGTGAGCAAGACAAGATGGAAGATGAGCTCAAGCTCATGGAGCATGCTGGAGAGATAAAAGATAGCCTGACATCGGCACACACAGGCCTGTCTGATACTGAGCGCAGTGTGATTGCCGTCTTAACTGATATTGAAAATCAACTTCAGCGTATCGCCTCTCATAGTGAGGGTCTTGAGGAATTAACGAATAGAGTAAAGAGCTGCAGAATAGAACTTGATGATATCAATAGCTCAATTCTGGACATGGACCGAGGCTTAGACCTGGATCCGGAGAGAATGCGTGCCTTGCAAGAAAGACTCAATGAGCTCAACCGCTTGCAAAGCAAACACAACAAACCAGATACAGACGCGCTGATTGCGCTTCAAGAAGCGCTATCTGGAAAACTAGACCAAGCCCAAAGTGCCGCCTCTACGCTAGAAAAGCTCAATCAACAAGTTCTGCAAAGCAGAGAGACGATGGAGCTGAGGGCTGTGGAATTAAACAAGGCACGGGCAAAGGCCATTTTAAAATTAGAAAAGAGCATTCACTCTATTCTGCCTGAAATTGCCCTCAAAAACGCCCGTATCCAGATTCAGATGGAACATGGAAACACCTATGGGCCGCGCGGAGCAGACAAAATCACATTCCTCTTTTGTGCCAACAAAGGTGGGGCAATGAGCCCGTTAAATAAGGTCGCGTCTGGAGGAGAATTATCTCGTGTGATGCTTGTACTCAAAAGTATTTTGGCCTCTACTGCGGGTCTTCCAACACTCATCTTTGATGAGATAGACACAGGAGTCTCAGGCGATATCGCTGGAAAAATGGCTGATATGCTGCGGGGTATATCTATGGGCAGACAGGTCATTGCCATCTCGCACCTGGCTCAGGTCGCATCGAGGGCAGAGAATCACTTTCAAATCTCAAAGGAAGACAACACCCAGCGCACCATTACGGTAATGAAGAAGCTCAAGAAGCAAGAGCGGGTCATGGAAATTGCCAAAATGCTTAGTGGGGCCTCTCCAGGAAAAGCCAGTATCGCCAATGCGAAGGAGCTTTTAAGAGGCCTAGTCTAGCGAATCTAACGCCCTATTTTCTCGAATTCTCCATGTAGAAAAGGTTCAAAGAATGCTTAACTTAGTCAGGTACACTTGAAATAAAAGCTGACCAATTGGCCTATCAACGAATCATGATTACTTCAAATCTACCTAAAGGAGCATATCTTATAGTCGTGTCTAAAGGAGAGTATAACATCCTGTCTAAAAAAATCATTCTTGAGTGAGGGGTTTTATACTACTCATATTATGCTGTTTCAGCGCAATGTTTGGTCACGGCCAGACTTGGAATAACATCTATGGTGAGATAAACTATGCCGATGAGTTTCCCTATTCTCCCAACACTTGCCGCTCAATTTTGGCCGATGAGAATGGAATCTCCCTAATTTATTCTC
>CAYSDH010000113.1:0-6003 GCA_964429805.1 uncultured Flavobacteriales bacterium | reverse complement strand
CTCCAGAAGAGAAGCTCCTAAGAGCAATCTTTGGTGACAAGGCCGGTGATGTTAAAGACGCTTCGCTAAAAGCTTCACCATCTCTTAGAGGTGTTGTTATTGACAAGAAACTCTTCCAGAGAGCGGTTAAAGACAGAAAAGCAAAAGCGGCCGATAAGCCGATTATCGATCAGCTCAAGAAAGAGCAGGATAAAGAGCTTCAGGACTTGAAGTCTAGTCTTGTTGAGAAGCTATTCAGATTAGTAAACGGTAAAACTTCGCAAGGAGTGGCCAATCACTATCGTGAAGAGTTCATCAAGAAAGGTGTCAAGTTTACCATGAAGATGCTTGCTCAGATTGACTTCCAGTTGGTTAACCCTAAAGGGTGGACGACAGATAAGAAGTTGAACGATAAGATTCAGACACTTCTCCATAACTACAGCCTTACGTTCAACGATGTGTTAGGTAAGTACAAGAGAAAAGAATTCCAAGTCACTGTCGGTGATGAGCTTCCAACAGGAATCATCAAGATGGCCAAGGTCTACATTGCTAAGAAGCGTAAGCTGAAAGTAGGTGATAAGATGGCCGGACGTCACGGTAACAAAGGTATCGTTGCGAAAATCGTACGTGAGGCAGACATGCCTTACCTCGAAGACGGAACAGCCGTTGATATCGTGTTGAATCCACTTGGTGTACCTTCTCGAATGAACCTTGGACAGATCTACGAAACAGTGCTTGGTTGGGCTGGCCAGAAGCTAGGTCTAAAGTTCGCGACACCTATTTTTGATGGTGCGTCTATGCAAGACATCGTGCAGTATACTAAAGAGGCTCAGATTCCAACATACGGAACGACATACCTCTATGATGGTGAGACGGGTGTTAAGTTTGATCAGCCAGCAACAGTTGGTGTGATCTACATGATCAAACTCTCGCACATGGTTGATGATAAGATGCACGCGCGTTCTATCGGACCATACTCACTCATCACCCAGCAGCCGCTTGGTGGTAAGGCACAGTTTGGTGGTCAGCGATTTGGTGAGATGGAGGTTTGGGCACTCGAGGCATTCGGTGCGGCTAACATCCTCCAAGAGATTCTTACTGTCAAGTCGGCTGACGTGATTGGTAGAGCCAAAGCATACGAGAGTATTGTGAAAGGTGAGCCATTGCCGAAACCAGGTATTCCAGAGTCGTTTAACGTACTCTTGAATGAGATGGCAGGTCTCGGACTCAAGGTCACCTTGGGCCAATAATTAGGTATTGATTTTTTAATCCCATTAAGCATTTAGCAAACATGGCGTACAAAAAGAACGACAACAGAGTAAATAGTGACTTCAAGACGATTACCATCAGTCTTTCCTCTCCAGAGGAGATTCTTGAGCGGTCATTTGGAGAAGTACTCAAGCCGGAAACCATCAATTACCGTACATATAAACCTGAAAGGGACGGACTCTTCTGTGAGAGGATTTTCGGACCTGTAAAGGATTATGAGTGCCACTGTGGTAAGTACAAGAGAATCCGATATAAAGGAATCGTCTGTGACCGATGTGGAGTTGAGGTAACTGAAAAGAAGGTTCGTAGAGAGCGAATGGGACACATCCAGTTGGTTGTGCCTGTGGCGCATATCTGGTATTTCAGATCACTTCCTAATAAGATGGGTTACCTCTTAGGTCTTCCGACTAAGAAGCTTGACCAGATCATCTATTACGAACGATACGTGGTGATCAATCCTGGAACTGCCCTCAACGAAGAAGGTGAGCCAATACAGTACCTAGACTTCCTTACAGAAGAAGAGTACTTGGATATCATAGACAAACTTGGTAAGGAAAACCAGTATCTAGATGATACGGACCCTAACAAGTTCTTTGCTAAGATGGGTGCAGAAGCACTTTACGAATTGCTGAAGCGTCTTGATTTGGATCAACTGTCTTATGACCTCCGTCACAAGGCAAACACAGAGACTGCGCAGCAAAGAAAGAACGAGGCACTCAAGAGACTTCAGGTCGTTGAGGCATTCCGTGGAGCAAACAGACGTATTCAGAATAATCCAGAATGGATGATTGTGAAAGTTGTTCCTGTTATTCCACCAGAGCTTCGTCCACTTGTACCACTTGACGGTGGTCGATTTGCCACATCAGATTTGAATGACCTCTACCGTAGAGTAATCATTCGTAACAACAGATTGAAGCGACTCTTAGAGATTAAGGCACCTGAGGTGATCTTGAGAAATGAGAAGCGAATGCTTCAGGAGTCTGTCGATTCACTGTTTGATAACTCGAGAAAGTCTAGCGCGGTGAAAACTGACGCAAATAGACCACTCAAGTCATTGAGTGATTCGTTGAAAGGAAAGCAAGGTCGTTTCCGTCAAAACCTTCTTGGTAAGCGTGTTGATTATTCTGCACGTTCAGTCATTGTTGTAGGACCTACGTTGAAGCTTCACGAGTGTGGACTTCCTAAAGGAATGGCGGCAGAGCTTTACAAGCCGTTCATCATCCGTAAGATGATTGAGCGAGGTATCGTAAAGACTGTAAAGTCAGCCAAGAAAATTGTCGATAAGAAAGAGCCAGTTGTTTGGGACATCTTGGAAAACGTGTTGAAAGGGCATCCAGTCCTCCTCAACCGAGCTCCGACACTCCACAGACTTGGTATTCAGGCCTTCCAGCCAAAGCTTATCGAGGGTAAAGCGATTAGATTGCACCCATTGGTATGTACTGCATTTAATGCGGATTTTGACGGTGACCAGATGGCCGTACACCTGCCACTTGGTAATGCAGCCATTCTTGAGGCACAACTTCTCATGTTGGCTTCTCACAACATCTTAAACCCTGCAAATGGTGCTCCGATTACGGTACCATCTCAGGATATGGTTCTCGGACTGTACTACACCACGAAGTCAAAGTTGACTACGAAAGAGGTGACGGTCAAAGGAGAAGGCATGTCATTCTACTCTGCAGAAGAAGTCATCATCGCGCACAACGAAGCGGTGCTTGACCTGCACGCCAACATCAAAGTGCGTGTGCCAATTTATGGTTCTGAAGAGACTGAGTTGATTGAGACAACCTGTGGTCGTGTGATTTTCAATCAGCACGTGCCAGAAGAGGTTGGATTTATCAATGAACTACTTACAAAGAAGTCGCTTCGAGACATTATCGGACGTATTCTTAAGATAGTAGGTGTAGCCAAGACAGCGAAGTTCTTGGATGATATTAAGACACTCGGTTACTACATGGCCTTCAAAGGTGGACTATCGTTCAACCTTGAAGACATTATCGTTCCTGATGAGAAGATTAAGCTTGTAGAAAAAGCAAGAGCAGAAGTAGGAGTCGTAATGGACAACTACAACATCGGACTCTTGACTAACAATGAGCGTTACAATCAAATCATTGACATCTGGACACACACCAACTCGCGCTTGACGCAGATTTTGATGGATCGTCTAGAGAAAGATCAACAAGGATTTAACTCCATCTACATGATGTTCCACTCAGGAGCAAGGGGATCAAGAGAGCAGATTCGTCAGTTGAGTGGAATGAGAGGGTTGATGGCCAAGCCGAAAAAATCTGGTACCACAGGTGGACAAGACATTGTAGAGAATCCGATTCTCTCTAACTTCAAAGAAGGTCTAACTATCCTTGAGTACTTTATCTCTACGCACGGTGCACGTAAAGGTCTTGCAGATACAGCCCTTAAAACGGCCGATGCAGGTTACCTAACCAGACGTCTTGTTGATGTGGCTCAAGATGTGATTATCACATCTCCTGACTGTCACACGTTGAGAGGTATCGTAACTGGACCGCTCAAGAAAAACGAAGACATCGTTGAGTCACTCAGCGACAGAATTCTCGGACGTACATCTGTCCATGACATCTATCATCCTGAGACTAAAGAATTGTTGACTGCCTCTGGTGAGGAGATTAATGAAGACGTAGCCAAGCAGATTGAAGAGTCAGGTATAGAAGAAGTTGAAATCCGTTCTGTATTGACATGTGACATGAAGAAGGGCTGTTGCTCGAAGTGTTACGGTCGAAACCTTGCCACTGGTGAAATGGTCGGAATGGGTGAAGCTGTCGGTGTAATCGCGGCACAGTCTATTGGTGAGCCGGGTACACAGCTTACACTTAGAACATTCCACGTTGGTGGTGTGGCCTCTAACATTGCTGATGACTCTGAGATTAGAGCCAAGGTAGATGGTAAGCTAGAGATTGAAGAACTGAGAACTGTCAAGAAGAAGTTTGAAGACGGAGAAGGCGAGATTGTCATTGGACGTTCTGCCGAAATGAAGATTGTTGACCCGTCTACAGGAGTAGTTCTTGTGACAAACAACATTCCTTACGGTTCTAGATTCTCTGCCAAGAACAACAAGAGTATTAAGAAAGGCGATCTTATCTGTAAGTGGGATCCTTATAATGCACTCATCATCACTGAAGAGCCTGGAACTATCCAGTTTGAAAATGTAACAGACGGTATCACATACCGTACTGAGGCAGACGAGCAGACTGGTTTCCAAGAGAAGGTGATTATCGAGACGCGAGATAAGAAGAAGAACCCTGAGGTACACATCGTCAAGGCGAAGAAGATTGTTAAGTCTTACTCACTTCCAGTGGGTGCGCACATATCAGTAAACGAAGGAGACAAGATTGGAATGGGAGACACCATTGCCAAGATTCCTAGAGTATCTGGTAAGTCAGGAGATATTACCGGTGGTCTGCCAAGGGTGACTGAGCTTTTCGAAGCAAGGAACCCGTCTAACCCAGCTGTAGTATCAGAGATTGATGGTATTGCGAGTTATGGTAAGATCAAGAGAGGTAACAGAGAGATTATCATCGAGTCTAAGACTGGTGAGATCAGAAAGTATCTCGTGTCGCTATCAAAGCACATCTTGGTTCAGGAAAACGACTTCGTAAGAGCAGGTCAGCCACTTTCTGATGGTGCAATTACACCAGCAGACATCTTGGCAATTGAAGGGCCTACGGCCGTTCAGGAGTACTTGGTAAACGAAGTACAGGAAGTATACCGACTGCAGGGTGTGAAGATTAACGATAAGCACTTTGAGGTAATCGTTGGTCAGATGATGCAAAAAGTAATCATCGAGCAGCCAGGAGACACGAAGTTCCTAGAGAAGCAGTCAGTGCACAAGGTGGACTTTATGCAGATTAATGACGACATCTATGGCCAGATGGTCATCGAAGATGCTGGAGACTCAGCCGAGCTGAAAGTAGGTCAGATAGTCAGCATGAGAAAGCTACGTGATGAGAACTCACTGCTTAAGAGAAATGATAAAGCAGTAGTGACAGCGCGTGAGGCACTTCCAGCTACTTCTAAGCCATTGCTTCAAGGTATCACACGTGCATCGCTACAGACGAAGAGTTTCATCTCTGCCGCTTCTTTCCAGGAGACGACAAAGGTGCTCAACGAGGCGGCTGTTGGTGGTACAGTAGATCACTTACTCGGACTGAAAGAAAACGTAATTGTTGGTCACTTGATACCTGCAGGTACAGGAGTCAGAAAGTGGCAAAACATGATCGTTGGTTCTCAAGAAGAATATGACAGACTGCAAGCTGCCAAAGCAGAGAAAGAAGCAGCAGCCGCTGCCGCAGTCGAAGAGGCTGGAGAGTAATTCTCACAGACCCTACAAAACTGAAAGCCGTCTCGTTTTACACGAGACGGCTTTTTTGATTCGCAAATTCTTTTTTCTTCCAGCACGGGCATCAGCTAAATAGCCATGGCTCTCCACATCAACCCGATTTCCCCATGCGGCTGCCCCCATGCCCGAATTGACGGATTCTAAAACACCAAAGGCCCACCTGAAACAGTCATTTCGAGCAAAGCAAAGCGCAGCCGAGAAATCTTCCAAAATAAAACGTAGGCGAAAATCAAAAGCCCTCCGCAAGTCTAATTGAACAAGCCACGGGTTTCTTAATAGCGCTTATAGCTGCATATGCGAAAGAGGAAATCACTATCTTAACAACATCAAATTCCACCAACTCATAACACTTACCACACTTCTTTTATTCTTAAGCACTTGTA
>CAYSDH010000112.1:841-6063 GCA_964429805.1 uncultured Flavobacteriales bacterium | reverse complement strand
CCTTGAACACGGCTGCATTGGTTTCAAAATTTTCCTTGCAGGTTTCTGACAGAGCGCTTCTCCCCCGAAGTGCTTTTTCAGTTTATATACTTTACCAACTCTTTGTCGACTTGTCTGGACAGAAATTGCACCAGTGCCCCTTTGGGTCATGAGCAAAGAGCTCATTGTTATCCATGATGTCTTCAAGCCGATGCGTCAGCGCAGTCTCAAACTGCTGAAAGTGACTTTCTGTGAGCATCTCTTCTCCATCTATCAGCAAGGGAATCTTTTGTGCAGCCAGGTTACGAATGGAAATAATGCTGGCTTTGATCTGTTTTTCTTCAGAATGATTCTTCCAGTATACCCATGCGTAAAACAGGAGCTGAAATGCTTTGGGCTTTCCTTTGTCGCTGTCGCTGGTTTTCTTAGGCATAAAGGCAGACTCAGTAATTTCATCGATACTGAGGTCTGACTGCTCCACTTTTCCACTTTTGTAATCTATGATGTTGACCACAGAATTTTCACGTTCTACGCGATCCACAAATCCTTTAAATCTCACCTTCAACTCTCTTCCCCGGAGATTCATATCCAAGGTGTGCTCATACTCGCCTTCAAGTGAAAGTATGGTGACCGTAGCGTCTAAGTCAATCTCCATGTCTAGCTCAGCACTCACCGACCTATCTATCACTTCCTTGACCAACCTGTTGTATCCTGTTGAGACATTATGCTCCATCTTGATTTTCATCAATGCTGGAGCCAAATGCTCTGAATATGAGGCGCGCATCGCTTGGAGTTCATCTTTGTCTACCACCATGTTCAGCCTTGGCTTAAAGAGTTCTTCAAGCACATGATGCACGGCTGTCCCCATGTCAGCAGCTCCTATTTCTTCTTCTACTTCGTCTTCTTCCGAAATGCCTAAGATGTACTTGAAATAAAAATCAAGCGGGCAACTTCTGAACGTGTTGAGGGCGCTAGGCGAAATTCCTCTTTCAAAATAACGCGCCACGGCATCAAGCACCTCATCAGTCTTTTGGACAGATAAGGCCGAGTTTGTCACATCTAGATTACTGCCAGTCAGATTGATTTTTTGAAGTCTAAACGGCAGCGCTCCTCGTCTCACTTGACTCTCTATTTGTAGCAGAAAACGACTAGGTTCTCCTCCTCCAAACTCGTCTCGCTCGCCACAAGTCATAATATGTACATGGGCCGGATACTGTATCAGTCTATAGAAGTAATAAGCAAACACAGAGTCATGGTCGCGGTATGTCGGCAACTCGTAATGTGCCCTCAACTCAAAAGGCAAAAAGGTGCTGTAATTTCTTCCTTTTGGCAGATTGCCTTCGTTGGCTCCAAGCAGAAATACTGTTTTAAAATCAAGGGCACGTGCTTCTAACAAGCCCATGATTTGTATGCCCTGCAACGGCTCACCCACAAAAGAGATAGACTCTCTTGACACGGTCTGACTGAGAAGCTTGCGCAGCGTGCGTATGTCAGATACAAAGCTGTACTTAGTCAAAATCTCATTGAGCCGAGCGGCCATGTCAATGAACTTTCTGATAAGACCTCTTCTCAGTTTGTCTTTTGCAAGGCCCAGGCTTTCACTGAGCATCTGCTTCAATGCTTCTAACAGGCTCTGATTATCATTCTCTTGAAACAGCGGCCCAAATAAAGGGTCAGTGCTCAGGTCAATGCCCAGCTTTTCGCTGATGCTCTCCTTGTCGATGTAACTCAGGTTGGACTTTTTAATCTGCTCTTCCATGTAGGCCAGCCGATTAGTCTGCGGCCCTATAAGCGCTGAAATAGCTTGGCTGGCCCAAGCGAGTAATTCAGAATGAAAAAACGCAAATGGAAGACCTTGTTCTTTCCTCTTTTGAGCGTGTTCATGCAGAGACAAGAAGCCGTCTACAAAGGCATAGACTTCTGATTGCTTGAACGAAATACCCATGGTGACGTTTACATCGGTGATGTGTGCGGGCAGCGACTCCAGCATTGGAAAGAGTAGCTTTTCGTCAGCCAGCACAATGGCAATGTCTTCTAATTCCTCTTCCTTTCTTTTGGCCAACTCCATGCCCACAGCACGTGTCTGTGAAATAGAGTTTGGCGTGGTGTAGACCTTCACCTCCTTTTGAGCCTCAAGAATTCCCGTGCTTTCAGGAACAAACTTCTCCCAGGGCTCCTTGTTTAGCTGACGGAGAAAAAAGCCTGCTTGATCCACCTTGTTGTCCATGTAGAATTTGTCCTGATCCCAGCAGACCATGAGTTTTTCTTCATTATGAAAATGATGAATCAGTGTTTTTTCTGCAATTGACAGCGCGTTAAATCCTGCGAAGCAGACCAGCTCATAGTCCGCAAACTCGTCATTGAGATGTATGTTTTCTGCGCCAACACGCATGATTTTCCCAGAGTAGGCCAGTCCAGAATCCTGCATACGCTGTGAGAAAGCCTGATACAAGGGACCGAGCAACACCCAAAACTCGTTGAATTCATTAAACTCATTCAGGCCCATATGGCTCGTGTCTTGATCTCCAAGATGAAAACCCCAGTGATTTAATTCGCTCAAAGACTTGAGGTCGGTGTATATCTGACTGGCATCAAGCATGTAATTGTCAATCAGGTTGAAATCTGCCAGAATGCCGGGTGCCCACGATTCAAACTGCTCAAAGCCCACAGGGTTTTTCTCCACCGATAAATAGGCCGTGTACAACTCAAATGTCAACTCAAGCGGATCTGCTTTTTTTAGTCCGGTGTAGCCTTCCACCACTTCATTCATGGTGCTTATACGCGGTGCCCAGACAGGGGCACTCGACATGTCAGCAATGTGCTTTTGCAGAAAGACGCCCGCCCTTCTACTCGGCAATACGAAGCATACTTTCTCCCATGGCAAGCCTAATTTGGCCACGTGATGGACTACCTCTTTTAAAAATTTCATTTATTCATCATTCCTGTTATTCCTAGTCCCGTCAAGGCAATCGACCAGATGGATAAGTATCCGTGATTCCAAGCATACACTGCCCAAGCTATGCCGCAGAGCGCAATCAGTCCAAAGAACATTCTAAACACCCCTGTTGACAGTTTTTCTGCCCATCCTCCACTGATGCCTTTTTCAAACTCGGCCTCCAATATTTTTTCTGATACAAAGATGACGGTGTTGTTGCTTTCTCCATTTGCCCGCATGACTTCTTTAAACTCCGTCAGCGACTGACCGGAACTCATGTGCGCTATCCCCTCTTGGATTAACTCCAAGCGGTGCTGTCTCATATTAATATCCTCATCTAACAACTGCTGGCTTCTCTTGTTCAAATGTAAAGTTTCCGAGCGTTGACCTTCTTTTATCTTTGCCCACTATATGTTTTACAAATCTATTCTTAGACCACTACTGTTCAGTTTCTCTACCGAGCGCATTCATTATTTCACCATGAATAGCTTTAAGAATCTCTCTGCACTGCCTTTTGTCAGCTCTATTTTCAGGTCGCTATATGTGAAGTCGGACCCAAAATTAGAGCGCGAGTTTTTCGGCTTGCGATTTAAAAACCCAGTGGGCATGGCGGCAGGATTTGACAAAAATGCCATGTACTACAATCAGCTGGCCGACCTCGGTTTTGGATTTGTAGAAGTAGGCACTGTCACGCCTGTACCTCAAGATGGCAACCCTCAACCCCGACTGTTTAGACTGCCAGCAGATCAAGGCCTGATTAACAGAATGGGCTTTAATAATGGTGGTGTTGAAGAAATGGTGGAGCGCCTCAAGAAGCGAAACACGGACATCATCATAGGCGGCAACATTGGTAAAAACAAAGTCACACCAAACGAAAATGCCACTGATGACTACATGAAATGCTTTAACGCACTACACCCGTATGTAGATTATTTTGCAGTAAATGTTAGCTCGCCAAACACTCCTGGACTGCGCGAGCTTCAAGAAAAAGAACCGCTGACGCATCTGCTCAACACGCTAAAAAAAGCAAATGCGCAGATCGCAAAGCCGCGTCCTATTCTACTAAAGATTGCTCCAGACTTGACAAACGAGCAACTGGATGACATCATAGACATCATCAAAGAAACCGGCCTTGACGGAGTGATTGCGACTAACACCACCAACTCAAGAGCTGGACTGAAAGAAGACAGCACACGCATAGAAGAAATTGGTGCTGGAGGGCTGAGTGGAGCACCTGTCCGCGTGAGGTCTACAGAAGTGATTCGTTACCTAAAGGCTGGATCTGAAAACAAGTTTAAAATCATAGGTGTAGGCGGAATTGTCAGTCCTCAAGACGCCTTAGAAAAACTGGATGCAGGCGCTGACTTGATACAAGTCTACTCTGGTTTTGTCTATGAAGGACCGAGCATGTGTAAGAAGATTAACAAGGCGATATTAGAGCGTACTGCGTAGAGTTTAAAGTCTTTTGCGAGCCCGAGTGTTAGAGTCTTTAAACAAAGTCTTGATTAAAGTTAGTGACTGTCAGGATGGAGTGACAAATAATGAATTCAGCTAAAGATTATAGTGGTTAGCAGGTTCCGATTGAAGTTTATCAGCTGAAAATCAAGAATGTAAGCTCAGCATTTCGATTTACTTTCGACACCTATTGAACAACGCACGGACAACATGTCCGTGCTAGCTCGTTCATTTAAAAATTCGACCTAGCCGATTTTGAAATTTCTAGCAATGAAGCCCCTGTACGGACTCACCTTTTCTCTAAAATAAATTCTCGGCATAACGATATTAGCTCCGGGGAAATGGAGATTCTTAAATCGAAATAAGACCTTCGATTCTCTTCATCCGAATAGATTTCTTTTCCTAGATGATTCATGTTTTCTACTAAGAAATACTGCGAGGCATACATTCCTAGTGATTTAGATTCTTGAACTGGGACCTGAGAGTCTTTATCACCGTGAATTATTAGCGTTGGAATTTCCACCTTTTTAAATTCTTCAAGAGGTGTATACTCGAGCCATGAAGAAAGATCAGGCTGCACTTTGGGATGAAAAATGGAAAGCAAAGTATCTGGTACTTCCTTAACATTTTGATTAGAAAGAAGTGACAACATTATTTCCCTTGCCCGCAAAACCAATTGGTCAGAGATTCCGCTTTGGGACAATTGTAAATTAATAATATCAAAAACATTAGAGCTGGCTCCTGAAAGAGAAATAAACCCTTCCACTTGAAAAGTTGTCCTTTTAAGAGCCAACATGGATATTAGACTCCCTTCGCTGTGTCCAATTAGGTACAGTGACTTATACCCTAACGT
>CAYSDH010000112.1:0-831 GCA_964429805.1 uncultured Flavobacteriales bacterium | reverse complement strand
CTCCAAGTCTGCTGCTAAAGTATCAATTGTAATAGAATCTAGCGATACACAGGATGAACTTCCTTCAACCCCACGCTTGTTATAATTCAATGTTGCTATACCGACCTTATTCAATGAATCTCTAATGCTCTTAAGATTATTACAGGTCACCAGAGCACTATTTCCATGCATGTTTGTAGGACCAGAGCCAGCAACGAAAATAGCAAGCTTAGATTTTGGCAGAGAGTCTTTGGCCATATGTTCAAATTCAATTTGTCCACATGGTATCATAAATGTTTCAACAACTTGACAATCAAGTGACAAGGATATCCCGATATAAAGAATTAAGACTATTAGTTTTCTCATCCCTCTAATCGTTTGTTTACATATGATATCACCAACAACAGAGCTGAAATTAGAATGCAAATGAATATAGTGAAGAGTAGAATAGTTATCTCAAAATTTGTGACGAATAAATAAAGTATGATAACGCTAAGAAAACCGTAGACTGAGGTAATGAATTTAGCACTAAGTTGGTTCGCTTTTCTCCAATTTTCGTCATTTAACATGGACTTCTTAGTCCGAAAACCATATATGCTATTTATAGATTTCGGTGGAAACAACAACAAAATTAATCCAACGACAAAAATCGACAATGACGTGACCAACAATGAAAGACAATAGATTTGTGAATTATCTAATTCCAAATAGCCTAGGTTTAAGATAGTAAGTTAAACAGAAAATCATAGTCAAACCAAATGACGCAATTCCGTGGACAATTATTGTAAACCTCCCCGAAAATAGGACAATCTAAAAATTGAATAAATTAGACTGTCAAATATGAAGAAGAGT
>CAYSDH010000111.1:0-6377 GCA_964429805.1 uncultured Flavobacteriales bacterium | reverse complement strand
ATAGAATGAAACCATGAATGAAAGAGATTGGGTGAAATCAGTTTACTCAGAACTAGAAAAAAGTTTGCGCCAAGTGAACGATAACTTAAGAGTGAGTGAATCTCGCAAACTTCCTTATTCAAGCGAGGTTATTGAATATTCAGGAGATAGTCCTTCGAGACAAAATTTGATTAAATACGAGACTGATTTTTTGGTTTACGAAGTTGACGGAAGTGACAAATGGAAGCCCAGAGTGATTATCGAAGCTAAGATTAATAGAGTCACCACTCATGATGCCATAACCTATAGCCAAAAAGCTCAAACGCACAAGAATGTTCATCCCTATTTGAGATATGGAATTTTAATTGGAAATCGAAAACATTATCCACTTCCTGGCCGCCTATTCCGTCATGGCCAGCACTTTGACTTTATGCAGTCTTGGGAGACTTTAAAGGCAAAAAAGAACGAATGGAAAAAGTTGCTATCAATTCTTGAAAGTGAAATTGAGGCAAGTAAATCACTTGAAGAAGTGATATTCAATTCAAGGACAAAGGATAGAAAAAAGTTCACTTCCCTTCATAAATCATTTAACTTAGGATTTGAGGAATGAAAAACGAACGCACAACATGGTGTTATAGCATATGTCCGCTCAAGAACAGCGTACAGCCGTCTGAAGAAAGATAGCCTTTGCTTTTGTCACATACTATACTCTTGGTCACGTTAGTCAACACTCAGAAGCCAAAATTTCTGAAATCGAAATATTATACTAACTTTAAACGTTAGTAACGCGAAAAGGTATGATTACATCCTTCGGCTCGAAAGAGACTGAACAGGTTTGGGAAGGCACTAGAGTCAAGAAGCTACCACTGAATGTCCAAAAGGTCGGACGTAGAAAACTGAGGATGTTAAACAACTCTCAGGATGTAGCTGATTTAAGGATCCCTCCATCTAACAGGCTTGAAAAGTTCGGTGGCGACCGAAAGGGCTATTACAGCATTCGAATTGATAAGCAATGGCGAATCATATTCAAATGGAAGAGCGGAAACTCAAGTGAAGTAGAAATAATCGATTACCACTAAGACTAGAAATAATGGCAAGATTAGCGAACATACATCCAGGCGAGATACTCTTTCATGAGTTCTTAGAGCCCCTTGAGATATCTGCATATAGATTATCAAAGGATTTGAAAATACCTCAGACTCGAATTTCAGAGATTGTCAAAGGGAATCGAAGGATTACTGCGGACACAGCTTTGAGACTGAGTAAGTATTTTGGAAATTCAGCTAAGTTCTGGTTGGGCATTCAAGATGACTATGACATTGAAGAGGAAAGCGAATCCAAGAAGGCGGAACTAGAGGAGATCAAGTACTACGCAGATAAAAAAGTTGCCTAACATGGTGTGATAGCATATGGCCCCACAAAGCTCGCACACGGCATACTATGAAAGGTGTGCCTTGCGCCAAGCCACATGCCATGCACTGGGTAAGTTGTCGGCAATGCTCTATGTGTAACCTTCCCCAAATTAGGTCAGGGTTGAATTATACAAATCACATTCAATAGTCGCTGGAAATCAATTTCCAAGTGAACCCCTCCAATGGATGCAAGTTTTTACCAGCATTAACTCCCCTTATTGCTCTTAATGACTGGATATACCATCACTAGTACGTAACATAACGTATATTATTCCGTATATTTGACGGCATATACAATCACTAAATACGTTTAAACACTATAATGATGGGTAATACCAGCACAAATTGGACACATATGTCTGACTCGGCCATAATTGATAACATCGGGCGCTTCCTCAAACAGGAAAGATTTAATCAAAACAAAACGCAAACTCAACTCGCAGAGATAGCTGGACTAAATCGGTGGACCATTAGCCAAATTGAGAATGGCGAGTCTATCACATTAACAAGTCTTGTACAAATATTGAGGGCACTAGACAAGCTCCACGTCTTGAGTGAATTCGACAGTACTGAAGAAATCAGCCCCCTCGCATATGCCAAACTCAAAAAGAAACAACGAGCGCGCATACGAAACAAAGAAGACAACACAGAGAAGGGCAATACAACATGGTAGATGTCGCTGAAGTACTAATTTGGGGTCAGTTAGCCGGAGCCATTCGATGGGATGACTCAAAGAAATTAGGGTATTTTCAATACGACCCGAAGTTCATTCAGAAGGGCTGGGATCTGTCACCGATACAAATGCCCATTAGTCAAGGGTCAACAATTCACAGTTTTCCAGAATTACGCAAAGCGCGCAATGAAACAGAAAATGCATTTAAAGGCTTGCCAGGCCTTTTAGCTGACGCATTGCCCGATAAATATGGAAACAAACTGATAAACACTTGGCTCGCTCGACACGGTAGACCCGAGTCAAGCATGAATCCTGTCGAGAAATTGTGCTTCATAGGCACAAGGGGTATGGGCGCTATAGAATTTGAACCTGCCCAAGTAAAAAAGGGTGCCAAGAGTTTCTCATTAGAGCTAGACAGCTTGATAGATGTAGCAAAAAACATTCTCAATAAAAGGGAAGATTTTTTAACCTCCTTAGACAAAGACAAGGAGAAGGCAATGATGGATATTTTGAAAATCGGGACATCAGCTGGCGGAGCGAGGCCTAAGGCTGTTGTTGCTTATAATCCCGAGACAGGCGTCATTCGGTCGGGCCAAGGAAATGTTCTTAAAGGATTTGAGCATTGGCTATTAAAATTAGATGGTGTAAGTGGAGCTCAGTTTGGTGAAAGCACGGGATGGGGCCGAGTAGAATACGCCTACTATCTCATGGCCAGAGATTGTGAAATAGAGATGAGCATGTGTCAACTACTCGAAGAGAATGGCAGAGCCCATTTTATGACAAAACGATTCGACCGAGACGGAAATACAAAACACCATATCCAGTCACTATGTGGCATACAGCATTACGACTTCAATGACATGTATGCATACAGCTATGAGCAAGTCTTTCAGACAATGCGAATCTTGAGACTCACCTACCCAGAGGCCGAACAAATGTTTAGGAGAATGGTATTTAATGTGCTCGCCACCAACTTTGACGACCACACGAAAAACTTCTCGTTCATATTGAGACAAAATGAAAAATGGCAGCTGGCACCCGCATACGACCTTTGCTTCTCTTTCGACCCAAGCAACCACTGGGTCAACAAACAAACGCTCAGCGTAAACGGCAAAAGGCTTGACATAACGAAGAGCGACTTAATGACTGTGGCCAAAGAAAACAACATAAAAAAAGGAGCTCAAATTATCGACCAAATCAATGCTATTGTCACATCATGGAGCACCTACGCAGACCAAGTGGGCTTGCGAAAAGACTTGAAAAAAAGAATACACAGCAATCTTAATACTCTTTAAGCGCTCACGCATTAGTCCTTTTACTAAGAAGCATGAAGCAATGAATCAACAGATCACACGAGAGTAAAAAATCACCATAAAAACTACGCCCCAACACAGCTCATAAATCCGTAGTTTCAATATCGAAATGGACGGAAAGAAACTGCTCAAGTATATAGTCATCGGGGTAATTGCTGGATTTGTAATTATGGAATTTGTCAGCGAGTCTGGCCCAGACTGCATGAACCTTATCAAGTTTGGCTTACTGCTCGTCATTGCCTTGTATTGGTTCTCCAGAAAAACCAACACCACCGAAGAATGAAGACACTCTTTCGTTTCATAGGTAAACTGATCCTATTGATAGTGACACCCATTTTGGTGTACCTACTAGTCACCGTTGTCTTAATCCATGTGCCCTGCAATTCGGACTTTGCGCAGAGCCCAAATGGCCTGCCCATATACCTGCGCTCGCAAGGCATGCATACTGAAATTGGCTTCGCACTTAAAGACTCTGACATCGACTGGAAGAACTATGTGGACCTCAACGCTTTTGAAAAAAAAGCCGCTGACATTGAGGTGCTCTGGTTTGGTTGGGGAGACAGAAAATTTTATCTCGATGTACCTTCTTGGGATTCCCTAGACTATGCAATTACAGCCAAGGCGGCATTCTTACCTACCGAAGCCATCATGCAAATCACGGCTGCAAAGCAGGCCCCTGACACAAGTCGCATGTGCAAAAAAGTGATGGTCAGTCCATTTCAATTTCAACAAATGGAAAAGTTCATTCTCGCAGATCTTTTTGTGAAGGACGAAAAGGCATCACTGATTGAACACGGTGACGTATACCCTCACCGAGACGATCGGTTTTTTCTGGCCAACAGAAAGTACTCCATGCTATATAACTGCAACACTTGGACCAATGAAGTCTTAATTGAAGGTGGCGTTAAAACAGCCACCTGGACTCCCTGGGACAAAGGCATACTCCGACATTTTAAATAAAAAAGCTCCGAGACCTGTGGGTTTGGTGCTCGGAGCTTTTATCCTCAATTAAAATCTTAATGACCAGTTTAGAATCTGGCTCCCTTCCCTCGTTTGCTTGAGCGTCCATTATGTGTTCCAGAATACTGAATCGAAAACTCAATGGCTCCACGCTTATTGGTAAACTCTTTGAGCGGACTAGTATTTAAGTCATAGCTAAAGCGGTAAATATTATTTCTGTGCTTGATTCCAACATGCGCAATGATGGCATCTTTCATCCTCATACCCGCACCAAAAATGGCATTGTACACCGTTCCGTCAATTTCGTAATCGCCCAGCACTCCGATGTTAATCTCTTGGTCATTACCTTGCTTTTGGTACATGGCCATTGGCTTCACATACAACTCATCAGTCACTTCAATAAGCGCTCCAGCATTGGCAGACCATCTGATGGGAAGTTCACTTTCAGCAATTCCCAAAATAGCTTCGTCAGGAGTAGTCAAATGAAACGCGGCAAAATTTGCAAAGGGATTCACAGTCTTTCTTCTGTCTACAGACTTATATCCTATTCCCAAACTGACGTCAGGCATGAGCCTTCCACCTCGTTCAAAATTCTCTCCAGTCGGCAAGTCCGAATCAAAAAATCCATCGCTATACTGATTGTCAAAAATCAGTTCGTTGTCATTAATCTTCTTGTAAATCATGCCTCCTTGAAGACCAACTGTCAAGAGATAATCGGCTGACTCATCTGCAATGTTATAAGCACCGCTCACGCCAAGACTAAACGAATTGACGGCTCCGGCCATGTCATAATTTAGCATGTAGACCCCCGCACCAAATCGCTCATTAACTGGCATGTCAAATGCAAAACCAGTGGTGAGAAAATTGTTAGTCAAGGATCCCCACTGACTTCTAAAGTTTGTGGACATTCTGAAATCAGAATGGTCAAACATACCCGTCATGGCGGGGTTAGTCATCATTGTTGAAGCATCAAACTGAGTGAAGTGCGCGTCTTGAGCACGCAGCGCACAGGACATGACCACGGCCATGCACACTGCACAAATCATCTTGTAATTCATAAATATCTTTGCCATCATATTATCGTATTAGAGCCACTTTACCTGACTTCACAAATTCTCTTCCGTCTATAGTGGTCGCAGTTGCGGTGTATATGTATGTTCCTACTTGTTCGGGTTTTCCGTCTACCGTTCCATCCCACCCAAAGAGCGGATCGTCAGATGTAAATATCATTTCGCCCCAGCCATTATATATCTCCATGTGTACGGTTGCGAAAGGTCCTCCTCTGACGAAGAACACATCATTCTCACCATCACCATTTGGCGTAAAGGCATTAGGTAATTTAGGCGCCAATATTTCTTCTGAAAGAATAGACACGAGTACCGAACTTTCATCACTACAACCCGATGAGTTACTTACAGTCTGCGTGACCAAGTACTGACCAGCATCCGTAAATATGTGCTGCGGATCACTCTCCTGTGAACCTGTGCCATCATCAAAGTCATAGATGTATTCAGTCGCTCCAAATGAACCGTCAACAAAGCTGATTACTTCATATTCGAGCTGATCTCCCACAAAGCTGATTCCAGCCACAGGCGCATCTAAGATTTCTATAGTCTCTGTAATCTGAGCTGAACAACCGTTTAGGGCAAACAACTCAAGCGTAACATTATACTGTCCAGCGTTAGCATACTCGGCAGTAGCCACTGCTCCTCCACCAGTTGTTCCATTTCCAAAGTCCCAATTCCAACCAATGACCTGACCCGAACTGATGGTACTTGCATCAGTAAAGATTACTTCTTGTCCTGAGCAGTTATTGGCCACAGTGAAGTCCACATTTAGCGGATTCACAAATGCCAACACCATGTCATCCTGATCCTCGGCACATGTCGAGATACCTGTAGTATTCAGTGTGAACGTGATTATACCAAGATCCTCATCAGCCTCTACAGGTTGATAGATTGCTTGAAGGTCAAACTCGTCTGGCACAAATGTTCCTAGACCTGTGGTTGTCCAAAATGCTCCAGGTGCGTTTTGTATAAC
>CAYSDH010000110.1:964-6712 GCA_964429805.1 uncultured Flavobacteriales bacterium | reverse complement strand
GAAGATGTCTGTGTGGCGCAAGGTGACTATGAGTTTTTCATAGATCTTGATTTAAACTTTGGTGGCTACTGGCTCTATTATGACAGATGCTGCAGAAACAATGAAGTGATTAATGTTGAGCTTCAACAAGGAGTTGGTTTCACTACTTACATTCCTTCACCATTAGTAGAGAATAGCTCACCTTTTTTCAGCTCCCCTCCTACCAGCTTTATTTGTGTTGGAGATACTGCGACTTTCTTAAACTCAGCAATTGACCCTGACGGAGACCTCATGCTCTTCTCATTCATTCAGCCATTCGCAGGATACAGTGATGCAGGTAACCCTAACCCAGGGGCCCCACCTATTTTAGATTGGCCAATTCCAAGTACGGATTACAATCCCGGTTACAGCGTAAATCAGCCTTTAGGGCCAGCAGGGTATGCTTTTATCAATGGATCGACTGGTTTGACTCAGTATGTTGCTCCTCAAGTTGGGCAGTATTCTATAGCAGTAGAAATAAAGGAATATAGAAATGGAAACCTGATTGCCATTACGCGCAGAGACTTGCAACTTTTAGCTTTGGCTTGTCCGGTGCAAGAGCCGCCTACCTTAAACACAGCTTCGCAAAATCAAGGAACGACTGTCTTTGAAGTAGAAGAAGGAGACCAAATTTGCATCCCCGTCATTTTTAATGACCCAGAGGGAGACAGCCTGTCATTTCAATCGGTGGGTGAGGTCTTTGATACCAACTTAGTAAGTCCTGTCGCAACGATTTCTGACCCTATGCCGGCCGACAGTGTCATCCAAGCAGATTTTTGCTGGAACACGAGTTGTGACCAAGGAAGAGATGTGCCATATCAGTTTAGCGTTACCGCTACAGACGATGGTTGCCCACCTAAGCAGTCAAGTGCTGTCTATGAGATTACTGTTGTTCCGTTTACCGGATCCACTGACATAGAAGGGTCTACCAACCCCTGTGAATTAGGACTATCCCCCTACTCGACAGACATCTTTCCAGCAGGCTCTACCTACCAATGGACTATCAGTGGCGGTACAATAGATTCTGGTCAAGGAACAAATGAAATAGATGTGCTCTGGGGAAATTCTGGAGTAGGAACGTTGACTGTCATCGCTACGAATGAGAAAGGCTGTATCGGTGACCCCTTTGATTTGACTGTGGCTATTCAGCCATTGCCAGTCGTAGATGCTGGACTAGACCTGGCTATTTGTATCGGTGACACGGTCACGATAGGAGGCGCTCCAACGGGTCCTTCTGGCAGTTTCTTTACATGGGGACCTGCGGCAGATGTTGATGATTTTAATACTTCTAACCCAAGTGCATTCCCGACAAGCACCACTTCTTTTGAGGTGATTGTAGAGAGCGCGGCAAGCTGTACTGTGCGTGACACAGTCATTATCACAGTCAATGAGCCAACACTTACAGTAAGTGATGATGTAGGAATTTGTGCCGGTGAGTCCACTGAGATTTCAGCCTCTGGAGCTTCGAATTACATGTGGACCCCAGCGGCTACATTGACAGGCCCTAACACAAGCAACCCTTCGGCTAGCCCGATGGTGACAACTACTTATGTCGTTGATGCCATTGATGCGAATATGTGTGAGGCAAAAGACTCTGTGATGGTCACCGTTTCTGCGCAGCCGATATCCTTAGCGGGCAGTGATCAAGTGATGTGCGGCCTTGAAGTAAACCTCGGAGCTACAGCGAGTGTAGGCGATGGACAGTGGACATCCTTACCTGCAGGAATTATGTTCTCTTCAGATTCAGACGCCAATGCGATAGCTGAGAGTCCAGCTGAAGGGCTCTACCAATTAATTTGGGAGGAGACAAATGATGTATGTGTGGATAGTGACACGCTCAACGTACAATTTATAGCCCAGCCAATTGCCGAGATTAGCAACGACCCCTTGGTCTGTGGCCTATCAGTCACCGCTGACGCTGGCCTGCCAGGCGATGTAACTGGCAACGGTGCCTGGTGCTCTGGCAGTGACCCAGTCTACGCTGACGTCATGGACCCGCAAACGACCATCACTGTGCCAGACTATGGTGACTACTGGATCTGCTGGACAGAAACAAATGGCATCTGTGAAGCCAACGACTCTCTGCTGATGACATTTGCACAGCAACCTATGGCCCAAGCTGGACTGTCAGATTCAATTTGCGGTGAAGTGTATACTCTTTCTGCCAATGCTGGAATTGGGACAGGAACATGGTCGGGTAGTAATGTGACTTTTGACCAAGAAAACAATCCATCCACTGCGGCAACTTCCTCAATTTTTGGCGCACAGCCATTTACTTGGACTCTGGACAATGAGGGATGCATTGACTCAGAAACCGTTGAAATCACCTTCTTTGAGCAGCCTGTCGCTGATGCCGGCACAGACTTTAGCGTCTGTGGGCTTAATACAGACCTTGATGCTGTGACAAGTGTAGGAGCTGGAATCTGGACATCAACATCAGCGAGTGCCGTCATTACAGAAGACTTTAACCCAGAGTCAGCAGTGTCTAATCCGAGTGACGGGCTTGTCGAGTTTATTTGGACAGAAGACACCGGACAATGTGCCGATGCAGACTCCGTACTCGTAGAGTTTTTAATTGAACCAATCGCTGATGCCGGTTCGGATGTTACGTTATGCATTGGCAGTGATGTGCAACTGAATGCCTCAGGTGGAGAGAACTACTCTTGGACGCCAGACATTAACCTGAGCGATGCGGGAGTGCCTGACCCAATGGCCAATCCTGAAGAAGATGTCACGTACATCGTCACTGTGTCTCTAACAAATGGATGCGAAAACACTGACTCGGTTATTGTTGACGTAGTGCCATTGCCAATAATTTCGGCAGGAGAAGACATCAACTACCTCTGTTTGGGTGACTCTGTTCAGCTAAACGCCACAGCAGGGTTTAATTCTTATTCTTGGTCGCCTAACCTCGGTCTGTCAAGCAACACAGTCCCTGACCCGATTGTATCACCTTCTTCTCAGATAGAGATAGACTACATAGTGCTTGTGACTGACGGTAATAGTTGCGCCAACACAGATACGGTCAATGTGGTGGTGAACCCCATAGTGCCGACAGACGCAGGAGAAGACCTCGAAATTTGTGCAGGTCAAGAAATAATCATTGGTGGTGCGCCTACCTCTCCAAGCGGTACGTCATATATGTGGACAGGTGGTACACTGAGTGACCCACTAGACCCCAACCCTTCTGTTGCGCCAAGCGAAACTACAGTGTATACGGTGAGCACAGCTAACTCAATCTGCTCTGGAGTCGATGCAATTACGGTAATGGTTGAAGAAGACCCTGGATTGTCATTCGAACTTGAAGAAAATGCAAGTTGTGAAGGTCTTGAGGTGCGTGCACAGAACACGACTTTCAGCAACCTCGACTTCACGTGGGACTTTGGAGACGGAACAACATCTAGCGAAGAATCTCCAGTGCACACATATTCATTTGGAGAAAGCTATGAATTGACTCTTATTGGCACCTCAGACATGGATTGCATCTTCACGGCTGCAGATTCTATTCTGGCATTGGACTTTTTAGAGTACTTCCAAGTGATGGCTCCAAACGTGATGACACCCAATGGCGATGGTGATAATGATTACCTGGATATCAACGTAAGAGGAAACATACAGGAGTGTCTAGAGTTTGAGGTTTTCAATCGTTGGGGCCAGAAGATGTTCATTTCGACTGGAAACAACACCAGATGGGATGGTAGAACACCTTCAGGAGAGATTGTTTCAGCAGGAGTTTACTTTTATTACATCAACCTAGATGGCCTAGAATTCAAGGGTTCTGTGACTGTTATCAGGTAATATGTAACCATGATGGAATAATCACGTTAAATTTCATGGTGATGTATTTGATTAACTCAAGAAATCATATATTTTTGCTGCCCGCTTAGCGAAGCGGAAAAGACTATTAAGTATACTGCTTTTGAACGGCAGTAGACCGTTGTGAAACTGGTCTGGTAGTTCAGTTGGTTAGAATACCTGCCTGTCACGCAGGGGGTCGCGAGTTCGAGTCTCGTCCAGACCGCAAAGCCCTGGTTCCTATGGAATCAGGGCTTTTGCTTTTTTCGCACTTCATTCCTGAGTCGGAATTTTTGAGTATGTGCAAGTAATTTGCAAGTAGAAGGAGTTCAATAGTGGATGAAAATGGGATTAAACTTAGTGGAGCTGGATTTTTTCAATCCACTCCACATGGGCATTTTGAATTAATTGTTCCTGGCAATCATTGCAATATCTAGACGCGGCTTATGAATTAGTTACTGAAGTTCACATTGAAGGGAGTTCTCCTTGCGGGAATTTTATTTTGCTTTCGCTGCAAATTGAAGAGATTTCTCCGTGCGGCTGCGCCTTAGTCGAAATGACGGGTTTCAGTTTTGTAAACTGTGATTTCGAGAGTAGTTGAGTTCCGCCTACATCTTCGAAACACTCCATTTTTACACAGGTTTCAGTACATTTATCATAACTAATAAAATTGCCATGAACCGACTTACTGCTCTTCTCCTTATTATCTTATCAAGCCTATTTTCACTCGAATGCGAAGCCCAAGAGTTGGACAGTACTTTCGCAACGAATGGTATATGTCTACCAGACAATTTCACAACAGAGACTTTAGATCGGATGAAGAGGTCTTCAATGGACTCTAATGGTAACATCTACTTTTTTGGGAGTGTTGAATTTTCGGAAAATGGAAGTGATTTGTACGTGCTGAGTATTGATTCATCGGGAAACTTGAATTCTGACTTTAATAGTGATTTGATTGGCATCACTTATATCCCCTTTTTCGGTCCAGAGGCTAATTATCTTAAACCAATTGCCATTCAAAATATGAGTGATAATTCGATTATTACCCTTTCGACCTATTCTGACTGTAATACTCAACCATGTAATCTAGATGTCGTGCTGATCAAATTGAACCCGGATGGGTCTATAGATGATTCGTTCGGAACAAACGGTGTCGTTTCTTATGACATTACTCCTTCGAGTGAGTCTGCTACGAACATCACCTCAATGGCTATTTCAAATGATGATGACATTGTTATTACCGCACAGTACTTTGATGATTGGTATTCAGGATCACCTAGTGAGAGGGCTATCTATCGATTTTCAAATTCAGGAGAGTATGATGTTAATTTCGAAATAAATCAAGACTGTTCCCCTGTCGACCCACAATTATGGAGATACCCTGGGCCAATCCATATCTGGGAAGATGGAGCAGTCACCGGAATAGGTGTAAAAAGCAGCGGTTCCTTGTCGGCCATTGAAGCAAGTCATTTAGATAGTGATGGGACTCCACTTACGGTTTCCGGGCAGTATCCTTGTGGTCATTTCCAGCTAGGTGATCAAGATTTCAACGACACATATCCTGGTTCTGTTTTAGATTTGTTCTATTCCGAAACCGCAGAGAAATTGTATTTCAATCAAACATTCTTTTCAATTGATCAAGGTCAACAAGTTTATGGTACTCTTATTGGTACTTGGGCTCAAGTGCCGGATGAATCTATAAACATAGGTCCTTATGCAGCATTGCCTGACGGCCTCTTTGTTGACGATGATTTACGGTCTCGCGAATTAGTAGTGCTAAATGACGGAAGTGTCATTACTGGAGGAGTATTTGATGATGGTGGAGCAGGTACTCTCCGCTTTAAGCGAATACTTCCAACTGGACTTGTCGACCCAAATTTTGGGGATGGAGGAAATTTTGACGTTGATATAGCTCCATTTAATGGTGAATTACTT
>CAYSDH010000110.1:0-954 GCA_964429805.1 uncultured Flavobacteriales bacterium | reverse complement strand
TACTTTCGGAGATGTTCCTTCAGGAAGACGGAAAAGTGGTCGCGACTGGTTTTGTGTTCACGAGCAACGCTAAATTTGCATTACGATTCACAATCCCTGATATCGTTATCTCCCTTCCAGAAACCATCGTGCCAGAATTTGACGTTAGTATCTATCCTAATCCAATTACGGAAGGAAGCTTATTAGTATTCAATTCTAAGGTGGACCTTGACAATGTCCAAATTGAACTTTTTGACGTCACTGGTAGACTAGTCAATAATCTCAGAACATTCTCTTCTTTGCCTGCTGGAGATCATCAAATAGAATTGACTGATTTGGTTACATATTCTCAAGGAACATATGTTCTGCGTGTTTCTTCAGGTCAGGTGTCTACGACCATTCGACTTGTAGTCGAATGATTTAAGTTCCTAGTAGAGCAAAGTACAATGCAACTTATTAATCCAAAAACTGTGAGCTCCATGCGTATTCACTACCTACTTCTTCTCTGTTTTTTTTATTGCTTTCACCAATGTGGTAATTCCCAAGTTCTGGACAGTTCTTTTGGCGTCAATGGAATAATGACTAGTGAAAACTTAGTTTCCATCACTCATGTGCGGTCAGTCGGAACTTGCATCTCGCCAAGCGGTAAAATTTATCTCGCAGGAAGCCAAGAATTCGCAATGCCTGGTACTAATGCATATATTATAGGACTGGAAACGAATGGCTCTCTTGATCCGAACTTCAATTCCACATACGGAGGTGCGACTATTATTCCATTCCCAGGATTCACGAATAACCATATGGAGGTAGTCGGTATCGAATCAGGCTCAGATGGCTCATTATATGTTGCCTGTAGCTACGGACCATGTCTTCAAGACTTCTTTTGTGACACAGATATACTAGTCATAAAAGTGCTTCCTAATGGAAATCTGGACTTGACATTTGGAGACAACGGATACTCGTTTTTTGATGTCA
>CAYSDH010000109.1:0-6866 GCA_964429805.1 uncultured Flavobacteriales bacterium | reverse complement strand
AATCTTCTCTCTCAGTTTTCGGATATGTACATCAATAGTACGGTCTCCTACTATGACGTCTTGTCCCCAGATAGAGTCTAAAATATTTTCACGTGTGAAGACATTCTCAGGCTTCGACATGAGCAATGAAAGTAGTTCAAATTCTTTCTTAGGCAAACTCAGTTCCTTACCATCATTGAGCACCACGTATCTATCTCTATCTATGTGGAGGCCTTTACTCTTATCACCAGAGCGCACTGGAATATGTGCATTCTTCCTTCTCAAAAGCGCCTTTACTCGACTGATTAACAAGCGCGGTTTAATAGGCTTAGTGATATAATCATCAGCTCCAATCTCAAAGCCTGCTATCTGCGAGTAATCCTCACCCCTTGCTGATAAAAATGCGATGACCACATTACTCAAGGCATCAATCTCACGGAGTTCGGCACAAGCCTCCATACCATCCATTTCTGGCATCATGACGTCTAGAAGAATTAAATCTGGAACGAACTTCTTAGCCTTTGTCACGGCCTCAAGTCCATTTTTAGCCGTTATGACTTCATAACCCTCTTTTTCAAGATTGTACTTCAACATATCTAGGATGTCTTCTTCGTCATCCACTAATAGAATCTTGGTATTCTCTTTCATAATTAATTGCAAGCTAGCACAGACGTGTTACTCATATGTTAAGTGATAAAGTTAGTTGTCTAAAATTTCTACATACTGTTGAGGCTTTCTTTCGTGCGGACATCTCGCATTTAAGTGCAGAAGGCTGTATTATTGTTCTACAAAATGATGATGAAATGAATAGGACTTTCCCTCTTGTGGCCTTTTTGACTTTAGGCTTGTTCTCGTACAATGCGACTGGATGTTCTGGTGATTCTGCAAAAAAAGAATCTGCGACTAGTAAAACAATCTCGCAAGATGTAGCAGATGTGGGAGACATTTCTGGTCCCGTAACAATCATTGGCCGATTTAAAGATGTAGGACCACTCGAAGGAAAAATGCTCAAGCTATACGAAACGGAAGGCAAAGACCGGTTTTTACTCGACAGCACCATCATTGAGAATGGCGCGTATAGATTTGACCTTGATGATGCGAAGATTGGTATGTATCGCTTGGGTGTGTCGTCACTGGAAAGTGCCATTGGAGAAATCATTATCAGTCCAAATGAAAAAGAAATCACGATAGACTACCGCACACCAAATTTCATGAATAGCATGGTATACAGCGGTTCTGATGAGAACAAAGCCAATCTGATGCTCAAAAGTGCGAAGCGCAGCTATGACAAAAAACTCTCTTCAATTAGAAAGACCAAGATTGCCAGAGAGGAAAAACTGAAACGAATTTTTGCCCTTGACACTTCTTTAGACAAGATGCAAGACTCATTGGCCGGTGCATACCCGGGCACATTCTTCGCAAAAATGGCGCGTCAAAAGCAAAGCCCCAATCGCTTTGACAAGAACCGCTACTGGGATGATATTGACTTTAAAGATGAGAGTATGATACGTAGCACTGTGCTCAATGACAGGATACAAGACTACATGAGAAATCATGCGAGTAAAGAGAACACGAAAGATGATAACCGTAAAGGGTTTTACAACGGGGTGGACAGAATAGCGCAGCTGGTCAAAGAGCGCGGTAGCGACCGTATTCTTGAGTTTATGCTGTATACCATATCAGAAGGCTTTTACACGAGCGGAATGGAGGATGTGAGTCACTACGTGATTGACAATTACTTTTACGGAGACGCCTGTGGAGACTCAGAAATCTCTGAGCTCTTTAAGATGAAGGCTGCCGGAATTAGAAAACTTCAAGTGGGTAACAATCCGCCAGATTTCACATTGCCATCTTCAAGCGGTGGCAGCGTTACGATGAGTGAGGTAGCCAGTAAAAACAAGTATACGCTCATCATGTTTTGGGCTTCATTTTGTCATAAGTGTGAAGCTGAAATACCGCTGGTCAATAACTCTTACAGACAGTTTAAGAGTAAAGGTTTTGAGGTGATCTCGGTGAGTGTTGACACAAATACGAGCGCTTGGAAGAAAGGTATTTCGGAAAAGAATCCTCCGGGATATAACTGCAGTGACGTGCTAGGCTGGGCAGGTCCGACAACAAAAGATTACAGGGTAACAAGCACTCCAGTTATGTTTCTAATAGACAAGACTGGCAATCTGGTACTGAAGCCTAAAAGTGCAGGAGACATCAATCGTTTCTTAAGTCAGAATCTGTAGGTATTGCTTTGCTTAGGGTGTTAAACCTCCCGCTCTTTTCCAAAGGGAGGGCTAAACTACTGCCCTCTCTTCTTGTCTTATTCATACTCATTTTTAATAGCTACGGGGCTGGCTGGAGCGGTTGGATGTTGTTTGCAATAGCAATGTAACCGCCTTATGTGTTAGGCATGATTTTCAAGGTCTTGCCAACTATTGACTACTTACTCTTCTACTATTGACTCTCTATTCCGCGTGAGACTGATGGAAGCTGAACGGGAGCTGGCGATGACAATTAAAATGGACGTGCTTTATGCGCTGGGCATGGTCGTCAAGGTCCTGTCAACTATTGACCATTTACTCTTCTTCTATTGACTCTCAATTCCGCGTGGGGCTATTAGAATCTGAAAAGGAGCTGGCTATGGCAAATTGCATTGCAATCAACTTGATAAAGGCGCCTAAGCGCACGCAGGCCAGTGTGATGGGTGGTCAATGAGCAGCGGGGGGTCAGCAACCTACCTGACTAAACTAATTTTGATTCAAACAGCATCATCACTCAATCTGAACAAGCAGAGCTAAAAGCTACACTTGGACATTCGACATTGGAAGTTTAATGTTCTGGCCAAACAGCCCGGACTTTAAGGTTGTTATAACGAAAAAGCCCTCGCTTCACAAATGAAACGAGGGCTTTAATATCAATTAGTGATGACGATTACTCGACCACCAACTTCTCTGTGATTAGTGTCTCGTTAGCTTGTATGCTTACGATGTACAATCCAGAAGTCAACTTAGAATCTAATGTGATGATTCTGTTGAACGTTGCTCCCTTGTTAGAGAACTGCTCAGAGAAAATCACCTTACCACTCAAGTCCATGACGTTGATAGTCACTTTCTGGTTGTCATCAGACAACTCATCAACTGATACTTTGAATACATCTCCAAAGTTAGGGTTTGGATAGATGCTCACGCCTGGCTCAACAGATAGGTCCTTAGCTAGGTTCCAGTCTGTTTGAACGATTGGCTGAACATTGTTTACTGTGATCATACACTCGTTAGAGTAATCACCCCAAACTCCACCAATCTGAGCTCTTACTCCTACACTGTATGATCCTGATGGCAACTGAGCCAAATCAGTAGGGTGTAATAAGACTCCGTAGTTGTCATGCTCATATGTGAACACTCCAGGTCCTCCAGTAAATCTCCACTCGTACGCTGATGCACCTGTGGCAATAGTACTTGTGATAATATCACTACTCGGATAAGTATATGTACCTCCACAGAACTGAGCATTTAACTCAACATCCTGAATATTGGCATCAAGACCAATAGTACATGGGGCACCAAATTCGCTCCACTGAGACATTACTGCACCGTTCTGTCCGTAAGGTACTCTGTGCGCAGTACGCACGTCATAAGCTTGTCCAGGTGCGATACCAGCAACACTGCTCAACTGGATGTAGAATCCATCAACAGACGGGTTGTATACAGTCGCTACAACCGCACCGTTTTGAGAGAACTCAAATGCATATCCATCTACAACTACTGGGTTGAAGTCATATATCTCATTGATATCATCTCTCTGTGCTTGAATCACGTCAGTGTAAGTGTATGTAGACACACCACAGAATGGAGCTCTTAGCATGTGAGGAGCAAAGGTCTTCACAGTTGTGTAGAACTCATTGCTAGTCAATCCAGCAGCACCACCAAAGTTGTGCACTGAGTAGTAGTAGGTGTTACCAGGGACCAAAGTTCCAACAACAACTCTCTCTAGCTCATCAGCTCCGTAGTTATTGTAGCATCCAAGAGATGCGCCACCACATACATCAAATACTTCAATGACAGCATCCATTCCAGTCGGGAATGCAGCACCACTAAGAGCTGGGTGAACACCTGCCTGAATAACATCGTTAGCCGACTCAGCAACGAATTCAAACCACATCACGTTGTCACCTGTTCCAGCACATACAGTTGCAGGAGCACCAGCAGAGATATCTGCACTTACGTATCCTACTGCACCACCAAACTCAGTTAATGCAATCACTGTTGCGTTGTCACAAGGCGTCTCTCCGAATAGACAAGACCCATCATCAAACGTTGCCGCTGGATCATAGTTCGTTGCCGTCTCATCAGTACAACCTGGTACACATGCCGCACATGTTCCGTAAACATCACTTGTATTCAAAATTGCAGGAACCATAATCACACGGTTAGCGAATGTTGAACCATCAGAGTTACCGACACAAGACTCACCATTGTTGTCGATCAATTGCTCTTGACCAGCCCATGCATCGTGCGCATACTTGTACTCGAAAGGACCAGCTGGAAGTGATACTGTTATTGTCCAGATACCATCTGCATCTATGTCAGCTAGAGGCACACAGCTACCACACCATCCAAAGTTTCCACTTTCGACAGCAGGAGTTGTAAATGTACCGTCACCACCAAGCTCGATGTCTGGATCGTTTCCGTCAAAGCAGTTCATGTCTACATTGAGGGTTACGTCATATAGACAAGAACCATCATCTGTAAGCGCACTTGCATCGTAGTTTGTAGCCAATGGATCAGTACATCCGTCAGTAGAAGTTGGATCACAAGCGGCACAGTCTCCATAGACGCCTGAAGCAGTTTGAGTCGAAGCAGAAGCGATAGTGAAGAGTCTGTTAGCAAACGGATCTGCAACAACACCAACACAAGACTCACCAGCCTGACCGTTATCTAGAAGTTGCTCTTGACCAGCGAAACCATCAACCAAGTACTTATACTCGATTTGACCGAGAGGAAGATCTAAAGTCACTTCCCACACACCGTCCATGTCAGCGTCAGTCATTGCAATATCTGCACACCATCCACAGAAGTTACCAGAGACACCTGGCACAGCAGCACCTGTATACGGAGCAGCAGTTTCGATAGAAGAGTTATTAGGATCGTAGCAATTCATGTCTACTGTAAATGTTACAGGGTATACACATGAACCGTCATCAGAACTTGCTGACTCATTGTAGTTAGATGCGTTAGTATCAGTACATCCAAATACTATAGGTGTACCAGCACATGAGCAATCTTCAATTACTACATCGTTTTCAGTGTTGGCGTCCATGTCATCACATGTTTCACCAACTTCTGGGTTATCAACTACAGTACCAGTACCGTCAGTCTCTCCTGAACATGTATCACATCCTGTGGCAAACACACATGAACCGTCATCTGTATTGGCATTCGCGTTGTAGTTACAAGCAGTCATATCCGTACATCCATTAACGATACCTGTTCCAACACATGCACAGTTTGCTTGAATAACGTCATTACTTGTGTTAGGGTCACCATCATCACATGCAGTTCCAGCTTCTGGGTTATCAACCACAGAACCTGTTCCGTCAGTCTCACCTGAACATGTATCACATGATCCCATTGCAGGACCACCGTCACATGAACCATCGTCAAATGTGGCTGCTGAGTTAAAGTTACATGAAGTGGCATCAGTACAACCTGGTACACATGCACTACAGCTACCATAAACATCACTTACAGAACCGTTAGCAACAACATTCACTTGACGATTAGCGAACGTAGAAAAGTCTGTAATCGGGGCACAAGTGGCTCCGTTTGCCATATCATCTATAAGTTGCTCTTGTCCAGCGAACGAGTCGTGAGCATACTTGTACTCGAATGGTCCAAGAGGAACCTGAACTGTCACAGACCAGACACCGTCTCCGTCTCCATCAGTCATAGACACACATGATCCACACCATCCAAATCCAGGTCCTTCGACAGCTGGAGTTGTGAAACTTCCACTTCCTGGGTTTCCTCCACCATCGTGATCGATGTTGGTATCTGAACCATCAAAGCAATTCATGTCCACGTTAAATGTGAAGTTGTATACACAAGAACCGTCATCAGTAGTAGCGGCAGAGTTAAAGTTAGCTGCAGCGGCATCAGTACATCCAGGAACAGCAACTCCTTGACAAGTCATACAATCAACTAATACGTCATTAGCAGTTGTTGCGTCACCATCGTCACAAGCATCTCCAATCTCTGGATTATCTATGATAGTACCTGTACCGTCAGTCTCTCCTGAACATGTATCACATCCTGTTGCACCACCGTCACAAGAACCATCGTCTGTGTTGGCGTTAGCGTTGAAGTTACATGAGTTTGCATCAGTACAACCTAGAACAACTCCTGTTCCAACACATGCACAGTTTTCTTGAATTACATCGTTAATAGTACCTGCATTTCCATCGTCACAAGACTCTCCAACTTCTGGGTTGTCTACAACAGTACCTGTACCGTCAGTCTCACCTGAACATGTATCACATCCTGCAGCAAACACACATGAACCGTCATCTGCAGTGGCAGCCATGTTGTAGTTACAAGCTGTAGGATCTGTACATCCAGGAACTGTCATTCCTGCACATGTCATACAGTCTGTAAATACATCATTTACTGTTGCAGCGTTACCGTCATCACAAGAATCTCCAATCTCTGGGTTATCTACTACTGTACCTGTACCGTCAGTCTCACCTGAACACGTATCACATCCTGTGGCAGAAACACATGAACCGTCATCTGCTGTAGCAGCCATGTTGTAGTTACACGCATTCGCATCTGTACATCCAGGTACAGTCATTCCTGCACATGTCATACAGTCTGTAAATACATCATTTACTGTTGCAGCGT
>CAYSDH010000108.1:0-6980 GCA_964429805.1 uncultured Flavobacteriales bacterium | reverse complement strand
TATACCATGGGCAAACCTGCGGTAACGAAGGCCATTGTGAGTGGGGTGCTGTGAGAACGTGTTCTTTTGAGTACATTTAAATATGAAAAATTTAAGGTTAGCAATAGCACTTAGTGTGTTTGTCTCTGGACTTTGCGCAGAGGCTCAAGTAGTAAGTGCTAATCTGACAGTCGACCAGCTTAATTTAATAATGTACAATCCCTGCGAGGGGGTGAGTGAGTCTACAAGTTTTTACTTCCCTACGCTCGAGACAGAGATTGATCTTTGGCTCGAAGCGTGGTCACCTTGTGAGGATGCAAACGTCAGCTATGGTAGTAGCTGGTTTTTTTATGGCCTTTTGCGTTTCAGCGCAAGCCAAAACTCCATGGAATTTACCAACGAATCTGCCACTCTTGCTAACGGATTTGGAACAGGTTTTCAGCTTTCAGAAGTTGTCTCTGTTCTTGGTGATGGGCACGAAATAGGCCCTATGAGTTCGTTCAGTTCGGCTGGGGTCTCAAATGGATTGATTTATCATTCGGGATTATTCAGCATAGACCCTTATATCGGATTGACCTATTTCGGTAACGGAGGATATCACAACTGGGCAAGTCAGACAAGTCCTTCAGCCTCCTTGTTCGCGGGGTTCAGAATGACAATTGATGGAAATCTGCATTACGGCTACATCGAGATGGGCCTAACGGCTTACATGCCAGGTTTTGTGGTCAACATCGAAGGAGTGTATTTGAACCAAAGCCCTGACACGCCAATACTGGCTGGAGAGCAAGCTGCTTGTTTAACAGACATTACAGGTGATGGGCTAAGCGATGTGAATGATTTTCTTTCGCTCAATACGGCTTTCGGTTCGGCTTGTGTAAGCTGCCCAGAAGACATCAGTGGTGATAGCCTTGTCGATATCAATGACTTCTTGATGCTAAATAGCGCTTTTGGGCAGCCATGTGACTAGTATTGAGTCTTTGGACCTCTTCGATTTTAATTTGAGTAGTTAGTGACAGAGAGTAGCACCAGCTTACAACTCAATTTTGAGAAGTACTATTCCCACAATTAGCTCCTTTGTGATTTTTTGAGCAGTTTTTCTCTCATACTCATAACTTTTCTATAAAATAATAGTATACTTGATACGTTTAATACTCACAAGAACTAATATAGGGTATATATGAGTAGTTTATTTCTCACTAATGATGATTCAGGCAATCATCTAGAACAGCAACGCCTGCAGATGGTCGGCAAGCAGATAAAGGCCTTACGCAAGGCCCAAAAGATGAGCCAGACCGAGCTTGGCGAGCGGGTCGGTCTTAGCAGACGCAGCATCTCTGACATAGAGAATGGCGGCAATACGACCCTCGCCAGTTTTATGCGCATTCTGCACGTCTTCTCCTTGCTCGATGAGTTCATGCACCTAGCACAGACCAATACCATCTCCCCTCGCGCAGCTTTTGAGGCACAAGCTAAGTACGGCCTGAAGTGAGTAGCGTGAGAATCCGATATCGTGATCTCATCGTGGGCTACCTCACCTGGGATGAGACCAGGCAACAGGCCATTCTCGAATTGGACGAATCTTATCAGAATTCTCCGATTGACTTGGCTCCACTGACGATTGATAAGCGCCTACCGATTCATTATGCCCGCGACCCTCAACAGGTATTTCATGGGCTACCTCCCCTACTTGCCGATAGTCTGCCAGACCATTTCGGTAATCGGGTATTTCAAGAGTGGTTAATCAAAAACAACTATGCGATTAGTGACCTCAATCCAGTCGACCGACTTATGTACGTCTCTGCTCGCGGTATGGGTGCACTAACCTATGAGCCTGCGCGTGAGGTGCCCAACACCATCGAGCACATTGACTTCAGTGCGCTGGCCCGGGTCTCGGAAAAGATCATCCAAGGCAAATACGATTACACAGACTTCCTCGCCAATGAGCAGGCCTTGCAGCACATCTTGCGCATCGGCTCTTCGGTGGGCGGTGCGCAGGCCAAAGTCTTGGTCGCCATTCATGACAAATCAAATGAACTCCGAGCCGGAGACATTCTGCATGACGACCCCGACTACCGTTACTACATCGTCAAACTGGCTCATGATACGGGAACGCCTTGGGGTCAGGAAAAAATATTAGTCGAGTATGTGTACCATCTCATGGCACGAGAGGCGGGAATAAAGACCTGTAACATGCAACTGCATCGAGACGGAGATGCACGGCATTTGATGATCGAAAGATTTGACCGAGAGCAGGGGCAACGGATTCACATGCAGACCCTCATGGCACTCAGCGGGCGCTACGATAGGCGAGTGCCTTTCAGCTACGAAGATTGCTTTAGACTGATGACTGCCCTGCGCATGGCACATGAGGACATCAGGCGACTGTATCGTCAAATGGTCTTCAATGTCTTTGCGCACAACATGGACGACCACAGCAAAAACATCAGTTTTTTGATGGATGACAAAGGCCAATGGCGCCTTTCTCCTGCTTACGACCTCACCTACCCTTTTGACCCTTACTTACCGAGTCTCAAGGCGCACAAGATGAGTGTCAATGGTAAGGTGAAGGATATAAATGCTGACGACCTACTGGTTGTTGCCAAGAAGGTGGGTATACGCGCGGCTACGCGACTTATTGAGGAAGTGAAAAAGGGCGTCACGACATTTAAAGGTTTAGCCAAAGACCATGGTGTTTCAATACAAACGATAGACATGATGATGTCTGACAGCTAATCAATGTATGCAGTTGATTTCGACTGACTTTTAGCGCTCTTGACCATGCAGAAACCCCGAGCAAGAAGACATCCATTTCAGTATATTTATTCTGAAATCCTATACAGCCATGAAAACCATACTCTTTTCACTGATCTTGCTGAGTTCGACACTTACAATAAGGTCACAAGTTATCGAAATCGACTCGGACAGCCCCTCGCACTCAGTGCAAGTAGCCGACATCAATGGCGATGGTTTGACTGATATCATTACATCGCAATACAATAATGAATTGCGCTACTATGAGCAAACCTCTATTGGCCAATTTGCCAATCCGGTGATTATCACATCCCCTATTCTCATCGCAGATGTTTCTGGTGGTTTTACGCTCAGTGATATGGATGGAGATGGTGACATCGATGTATTCTTGGTCGGCATTACGCAGTGGAGCGGTTTTCCTGTTCCACCTTCAGACACGGACCTTGGTATTTTACTCAATGACGGTAATGGGCAATTTACTCTGGGCGATGCGGGATTTGTAAGTCATACAGATTGGCAGCTCAATAGCGATTTTAGATGGGCCTTGATGCCGACCATTGGACGCAGCCCAATTGGAGAGCCTACTATTAAGTTTTTGGCAATCAATGTCGGGGCTACCGCAGGACTTTATCAGTATGAATTTATCATCGGCAATGGCAATGAGCAGTTGACTCCCATGAACGTCTCTTCCATCTCAACCATACCAACTATGTACAACACTGAATCCTATTTCGTCCAAGTAGAAAGTGTTCAATTTGATACTGATACCGAACTTGAAACTTTGGCTCACAGTTATCACAGCCTCACTTTTGATGCCGCATCTGCCAGCGCCCACTCCTTTGTTACGGACAGTACTTATGCTATTTCGACAATGCCCATTGATATAGATGGTGATGGTGACCTTGATATCGCTACACTTGAGCGAAATCAATTGTGGCAAGAGTTCACCGCTTTGTATCTCAATGATGGACTAGGCAACTTTACTACAGCTGGTCCATTCACTGGTCCAATAGGCGTGGCTGCGGATATAGACGCTGATGGCGATGAAGACATCATCGACTGGAAAGGTCAGACCTACCTAAGCAACGGAAGCGGAATTTTCACGCAGATCAACACAGTGATTTTACCAGATTACACGACTTTTTATTTGTCAAATGCGTGGGATTTACCTCCAGTAGTCCATTTGAGCTCAGACCCTGCTGACCCCTCTTTTGCAGTGCTTTTTAATCGAGATGGAGACGCTCCGGTCCCGTCAGGTTTGGGCTATGTGTCAATTGTGAGTGGCTGTCCACAAGACCTGACCAATGATGGACTGATCGATGTCAACGACTTCCTCATGTTCAACACGGCCTTTGGCACTTCTTGCACTAGCTGCCCAGAAGACCTTACTGGAGATGGTGTGGTTGACATCAATGACTTCTTGATGCTCAACTCGGCATTTGGAAATGCATGTCAATGATACAATGGAGATGGCAATCAACTTGTGAATTAAAATGGGCCTGCTTAATGTGATTCACTTAAAAGTCTAGGCTCGGACAACTCTTGACTCTTTAACTATTCACTTGATATCACTCATACGTTCAGTAAAGGCCCAAAAAACTAAGCGACCGATTAAGCGCTCAATTAACGCTCACAACAGGTACTCAACACAGGTTTTAATACTAATTCTAGCACGGGCCCAAGACTGCGCAACAGGCAGACTTAACAGGCCTCACAGACTATTTTCCTCGCTTATAATGCTGTATTTTCGTCCAAACTGGCCTTTTGAGCCACGGAGAGGCATTGCGCAGCCACCATTTCAGGCCCAATTCTTGTACTTTTTCAGTCCTAACAAATCTGGTAGTCATGAATAAATTACTCATCCTGCCGACTATTCTATTCGTACTTCATTCAAGTCTTGACGCCCAAATCATAAAGGTGCCAAGCAATGTAGACCAGGCAAACTTGCTGTGCGAGGAGTTCTGTGATGTGAATAATGCACCGATACAGTTTGACTATCCAGGTCAACAGGGTGGTCAGTTTTACTTTCAGTTATTTGCCGCGCGCATGTGCGTTGATCAGGCGACAAACACCGCCACAGGTGGCTTTCTTGAAATCTACCCGGGCACATCTGGCCTTGGCTTTGACTTAATCACGCATCAAGTGGTGGTGCATGACGCAGATGGAGTGCCTGAAGTCATTAGCGTAGTGTCTAATCTTGATAGTGGAGATCCTATCAACTCATCCAGCAACTTTGACGATGGGTATGTCATGCACTATGACGGTCATGTTTCATTAGACGGCACCCTTCCGACTTTAACTAATGGCTATGATGATTGGTCATGGACAAGCGGCTCTCTTGGTTTTAAGATGAATGTCTATGGCGACATCCATTTTGGATACATGAACCTCACCATAGTAGGTGGAAATAATACGACCGGTTTTATTGTCGAGGTAGACGAAATCTATATCGAACAAACGCCTGACCATGGCATTGCAGTTGGGGATGTGCCTTATTGTACCAGTGACATCAACCAGAGCGGCAACACCGACATTCAAGACCTCATCATGCTCAACTCTCAGTTTGGCAATACGTGTAGCGGATGCCCAGAAGATGTGGATGGTGACGGATATGTGGGCGTTGGTGATTTCCTCTTGCTAAACTCCAGTTTTGGCAGCTCCTGTGATTAGACTCTAATTATTCTGAAATGAAAACTTTCAGTGGCGAGTAGTATCTTTCCGCCATGAGTGACATTCTTGATGAGAGTCTTGTAAAAAAAGGCAAGCGTGCCCAACTCTGTGGTACGTTTCGCAACATTACCATCGTCTTTTCGGGAGCCTGTCTACTCCTATTTCTTCTATTTAAAATATCTCACTGGCCCGGAGCCTCAGTTCTGCTCAGCGCAGGCATTTTATCTATTCTGCTTCAAACTGTCGCCTGCTTCTTGGCCAAGGAAAGAAAAACGTTGAGAAATGGACTGTGGGTGATTATCGTGATTTTATTTACCAGCTATCTGCTCTTGAAGTACAGCAGAATAGTTGATATTTTTTGATCACTTCTTTCTGAAGTAAATCCTAATCGGCACTCCAGTCAGATCAAAGTGCTTTCGCATCTGATTCTCTAGATACCTTCTGTATGGCTCTTTGATATACTGCGGCAGATTGCAGAAAAAAGCAAATGCAGGACTATGTGTCGGCAACTGCGTGATATACTTAATCTTGATGTACTTCCCTTTTAAGGCAGGCGGTGGATTTCGTTCTATCACCTCCAGCATCACCTCATTGAGTTTGGCAGTAGGTATTTTTTGAACTCGATTTTCATAGACCTCAATCGCAGTTTCTAGCGCCTTATGTATACGCTGCTTAGTCACCGTGCTAGTAAACACGATTGGAATATCATTAAACGGTGCAATACGCTCTCTAATTTCATCTTCCATCTTCTTGGTGGTCATGGTTTCCTTTTCGGCCAGGTCCCACTTATTTACCAAGATGACTACCCCCTTTTTGTTTCGCTCTATGACATAAAAAATATTGAGATCTTGCTTTTGCATTCCCTCACGCGCATCAATCATCATGATGCACACATCGCTTCCCTCAATGGCTCGGAGCGAGCGGAGTACAGAATAAAACTCTACGTCTTCATGTACTTTGGCCTTCTTTCTGATACCGGCTGTGTCTACTATTTTAAAATCAAAACCGTAAGAATTGTAGTGTGTATCAAGCGCATCTCGTGTAGTGCCCGCCACATCAGTGACAATGTTTCTCTCGGCACCAGTCAGCACATTAATGAGTGAGGACTTACCGACATTAGGTTTTCCGACCACCGCTATTCGCGGCAAGCCATCATCTTCTATGGTCGTGTCTTGATTTAGACTTTTGACCATCACATCTAAGAAGTCACCCGTACCCGCACCGTTCACAGCTGAGACCATGTGAATCTCTCCTAGCCCAAGGCTGTAGAACTCAGTAGCGGCTAGTCTTCGCTCGTTGTTGTCCACTTTGTTGACTACCAAGAAGAAAGGCTTGTCTGTCTTGCGCAGAATGGCTGCTACACCCTCATCTAAGTCGGTAATGCCTGTGGCGACATCAACCATAAAGCAAAGTATATCAGCTTCCTCAATGGCAAGCATCACCTGACGATTGATTTGAGCTTCAAAAATGTCATCAGACCCTTCTACATATCCGCCAGTGTCTATGACTGAAAAGTCCACACCATTCCAGGTAGACTGACCATAATGCCTGTCTCTAGTCACCCCAGACTCTTCATCTAC
>CAYSDH010000107.1:0-7338 GCA_964429805.1 uncultured Flavobacteriales bacterium | reverse complement strand
TTGGTGGATGAAAAAAGCCTCTAACACGGTGTCATACCCCAGCCCCGCACAAAGCCTCCCGCTCACCGCGCTATCGCGCGGCTCCGCCTTGGGCCGTGGCATATCTTTGTTCCGTTAGAGGCAATCGCGTTCGCTTGAATGGAAGAAGGCCAAACGCACAAAACAACCCGCCTAGAAGTGCTTCGCAGAAGTACTACGTGTGCCGAATCTTGAAGTACACGCGTGACGTACTTTGTAGACGAATAGAAGTACTGAGGCCAGCGCACGGCTTTCAAAAAGATAAGCCTTTGCCGACCAATGTGCTCCGAATACTATTAGCGTTGGACGTGCTGTGTGTCTGCGAATCTTGACATAGACTGGTGCCCTGCTAAGCGAACAAATATTGGAGTAGAAGCACTGAGTGCGAAGTGCTACGTGTGCCGAATATTGTTGCAAGTCCACCAGCGGTGATAACCGACAACGACCGTGCGAACCAATCCCTTTTTTGCCCTCGCACTTTTGGCATTGTCCATAATCGATGAACGGGCAACATCAAGCAGATAAGCCTCGCTGCGCTGCGGCACATCTGCTTTAGTGGGATAGCTGCTTACTCCCACTGAAAACCGTTCGAAGTCAAATATTTGAATTTATCTGCTAAATTCCCCATCAACCAAAAACTTCAATCATGAACAGATTTCTACTTTTCTTATTCATTGTCTCGGTTTCTTTTACTTCAGTGGCTCAAGTCAAAATTCCCTCAAAGACGTGGACAGAGGTAACACCGAATGTTAGTGACATCCAATTTTCAAAGATGCTGATCGCCAACTCGAACGAGACCTATGTCATATCGAACAAAATCAACTCGAATGGCAACAGTGATATAGCATTGACACTCTACGATGATGCTGGTAATGTGGTCTGGGAATACGTGAACATCATGGGACCTCAGTTTGATGACTATGGAACAGCTATCGCTTCACATCCAAGTGGAGGAATCGTAGGTGTGGGTTATCTAGCGAACTCAGCTTCGGCAGGATACTCGTATGCCTTTCACTTGAATCCGTCTGGCGATCTAGTGTGGCAATCTATCATCCCAAATGAGGTCGACCACCATGACATCCCGACCTCTATAGCGTGCGATGAGAATGGTGAGGTTGCCGTGTCGAGTATTCATGTCGGGAGCAATTCGATCGCAGATATCAAAGTGTCTTCCATTGATGCAGATGGAAATCACGTATGGAGCAGTCTGTTCGACTATGCTGGCTTCCATGATGCTCCGAGCAATGTCTCATTCGATGCGGATGGCGATATCAAGATCGCTGGAATCAGCTCCAGTTCCGCATTGGCATGGGATTATACTGTCCTTGAATACGGCATTGCTGATGGCCTACTCCTGAATTCTGAGCGAGTAGAGGTGCCAGGATTCGGCCTTGATAATGTGACCGATGTGGCGCGGGACGCTACCGGAAATATCTACATCACTGGCTATCGTGAAGATAATCAGACCAAGAAGATCCAAACTGTGAAGCTCGATGTGGACCTGAATATCTCTTGGGTCAAGACTTTTTCCAATGGAATCGAAGATGTGGCGTCAGCGCTTACGGTCGATGAAGATGGAAATGTCATTATCACAGGGTACTCGGTCAAGCCCAATGACAAAGAGGACGTGGTCACGATCAAGTATTCGGTCGATGGGCAGGAGCTATGGACGAAGTACATGAAATCGCTCGATGGCTTGGAAGACGCCAAAGGAAAGTCCATAGTATCCGAGTCAGATGGGAGTGTCACAGTCCTGAGCGAAGTGGAAGAGAATGGTGAAAAAGATCTGGTCATCGTCCGATATGATGTAGATGGTGAGAAAGAATTCTACAGTAAAGTAGATAATGATCAAGGAGCGGATGTCGGTCTGGATATCGGGGTCAAGGAGAATGGTGATATCGTGATCAACAGTAAGGCTGACGATGGCAACACCAACGCCCAAATGGTACAACAATTCGAAGTGATCACAAGACAAGATGAAATCATATATCAGAATGGGAAACCCATCAATGCAGCGAACCAACTGGTCATCACTTTCGACCCTGAGAATGTGAATCTAACAGCCATCGATGACAAGTCGGTCATGGCGGGTTCACTTGATATGTTCATCGATCAAGCGACTATCCTCGAGATGAATGCGGCTTTAGGAACTGATATAAGTAAGGCAAGGACTTATAAGATCCATAGAAGGTTGACCTCCGATATCACCACCTCCATTTCTCGATTGGGAAGAGAGGTGGAAATCCCACCATTCTGGGCGACACTGTTAATCGAATTCGATGGAGGATTAGACCTGGATCAATCTATAGAAAATCTGCAAACAAATGCACCTGGTTTGAAAAGTGCTGAGAAGAACTGGATATTGAGACCTCAATCGACTCCACCACCGCCAGATGATATGGAGTATAACGAGCAACACTTCCATTTCCACGATACATTTGGAATCGATAGTGAAGGAGCTTGGGAAGATTTAGGTGAAGTCGGTGGCAGGGAGTCTACTAGATTGGGAATAATTGATACAGGAATATTCTGGAAACATCAAGATCTTCATGTCAATCCAGAGGACACAACTTTTGAAAATTCAATTATCGCTGGAGGATGGAACTATCATGATGGGGGCAGTCCAATTTCGAATCAATCAGATTTGGATAGTGACCCTCATGGAACTCGAAGTGCAGGTATCTTCTGTGGGGTTAGAAATAACGGAGTTGGAATAGCTGGTGTAGCTGGAGGAGATGCGTGGGCAGATGTTCCTCCTTCTCCTTTGTATGTTTTTGGTGTTGCTTCCGTTGACACTTCCAACACTTATGCATTCTACAGTGGAGTTGCCGCTGCGCTTATAGAGTCAGCAACATTGAGTCCTGACACCTTCGGATTTGGAATCAATATCATGAGTATTAGTTTCGGACGGGAGGATCTTCAGAGTGGCAGTAATACTGGATATTTGAACGCCTATCCCCATTTTATAGAAGCATTTTCATACCTACATGAAAATGATGTGATAAGTGTTGCAGCGCGGGGGAATGAAGGCCTGACTGTGGGCCCCGGAAGTAATCCCGATTTCATACCAGGAACTATCGGAAAAGACTTTGGGGAAGATGACTGGCTGATTACCGTTGGTGGTGTCGATACGCTCGGGCAATGGCCTGAGCAGTACGATACCTTCCTGGATGCGAACTGGCAACCAGGATACAACTGGCTTGATGTCTCATCAGCTTGTCGAGGCTACATGGATTATTCTTTGCTCAAAGGCCCCAATGGAGAAACAGATATGTATGAAGGTTTCGGAGGTACTTCCTCAGCCACCCCGCAAGTAGCAGGAGTGGTTGCCTTGATGTATGACCATCATAATGTCGAAAGTGACCTTGCTGAGTACCATAACAACTTAGCTCCCGATGATGCAGAATATATATTAGAGCACACAGCGACTAATCCTGCGAATGAAGATGAACTATATATTGGAGCAGGGATAGTCAATGCCGCGAATGCTGTTGAGGCCGTAGACAAGCCTATTCATGGATATGAGATTATTCATTCACCTGGGCCAATTTCCTCCACTTTCAACTCTGATGGCGTATTCGAGTTTTGGTTCGGGGAGGATAACTCTTTTGGAATCCCTGGTCCTGCTTCATATGAAGTTGAACGATTTGAGGTCACGCAAACCTTTATCATGGATACCGGTGCTGGCGAAGTGGTGAATGCTACACTCGGGCCAGATGATGATGGGATATGGGAGCGCGATGGTGGATCGGTCTCTTTACCTAAGCTCGAAGAGAATGACTTTGCGGATGCCTATGAATACCTGGGAACCGACTTTGACATCACTTGGTCAGAGGCAGGAGGAGTGGTCACTGTTCTTGCAACTGGATATACCTATAAGTTAGTTGAACTTATTGAAAATCAGTTCTTGGAAGAAGAACAAGAGATCGCAGCGGAGGTTCTTGTTGACAATGAATTTCAATTCCCCATCGCACCTCAAGAGGTAAAAACCAACTTTTCCTTATACTGTCGATGGTGTGACTATATTGTTGGCTTGCATGACATTGCGTCCGAGAATGCCAGTATCACCCTCTTCCCTAGTCCTGCGAACGAAGTCATTCACATCTCTGCAATGGATGAGATGATTTCTGAAGTTAGGGTTTTCGACATTCGTGGTCGTTTGATAGAGCTAAGAGAGGCATTGAACACGAATGAACTAAGAATAGAAATCGAAAGGCTTCCAAAAGGGGTGTATACAACTCAAATCACGTTGCAAGACAGGACCGTGGTCAGCCGCAAATTCGTCAAGGAATAAGGCTCACTTGATTACAAAAGGATATTGAGTCCAATCAAAACCATCGGCAACTAAGCGGAGGAAATAGTATCCGGTTGTGAGATTTTGGATAGGAATCTGGAATATAGAATGCTGATTAGATGAGATGATTCCCGAGGTCAGTTCCTGGCCTTGAATGTCAATAATCTGCCAAGAACTATATGACAGTCCAGATTCAATGCTCAAGAAACGTCCTCGATCTATCGGATTTGGGTAAATCTTAACTTCTAAATCTATGTCAGGGTCAAAATCTGTAATGGAAGTAACCATTTGACCTGAAGAGTCCAACAGAAGGAAGTATGCTTCTCGATTCTCATTAGGATTGAAGCTCCTTGTACGTCCTGAAATGAGAACGTTACCGTCTAAGGTAGTAATACAAGAGGTACCGGAGTCGGAGGCTTCACCACCATAAAGTTCGACTACCTCTACGTCAAGGTCTTCATCTATTACTAGATAGGCCACATCGGAACCATTTCCTCCAGACGCATTACCAGATCCAGTCAATGCCAATTGACCATTCAGCTCAGTCATACTCCTGAGCCACAATGTTGTATCTCCACCCAAATTAGCGTAATCAAGCAATTCATTGTTCTCAGACATTCTTCTCAGGTAAGAATTATTGTCCGCGATACCGAGTATGTAGTATTCATCATCAATTAACAGGACGTCATAATATCTGAGCGAAGTATCAGGTAGAAGGTGATGATAGCGCCATACATCGATACCGGAGTCATCGACTTTTCGGATTATGCCAACCCCGTCAGGATCAATTCCGAATCTGGCCTCTCCTACTATGATGGTCGAGTTATCACTGCCATTAATCACACGTTCAGTATACTCATCAAAGCCATCGACATGCTGATTCATCCATATAGTATCTCCCTGTGCATCGCACTTTATCAGTACGTCTCTGTCCCAGAACATGGGGTCGTAATTGGTCGCTGAGAACACAAAGGAGTCATCATCCTTCACCACGATATCATTGGGAACGAAATCGATGAAATATGGATAATCCTTCCTCCAAAGTATTTCTCCCATTTCGGTAATTTTCAACACCACAGGGTATAGAGTATCCGGCATGGAGGAGACTCTTTTGGAGCATAGCATAAGTAAATCCCCATCTGAGCAGAGCTCCATCGCATACTGAAAAATCGAATCAGTTGCCAGCCAAATCAAATCTTGAACGACACCTTGATCATTGAACTTCAAGAGACTCATTTCATATTCAAGCCCATCGTCTGTTTCCGTAAATATTCCGCAATTAGAAAGGAACTGTCCCGGTGAAATTTCTACAGTCTCATTTGGACTGAAACGATCCGCAACCCCATATACGAGTGGGAATTCTTGAGCAAATGAACTCATTTGGAGAAGCAGAAGTGTGAGTAAAAGACCAGTGTACTTAATCATATGGAGCGAAAGCGTATTTCTCAAAGATAGGGTAAGTCGACCTTCAATTCTCAGCACTATTTAATCTCGATCTCAATCCCATGCCGTCAGACACATCACTGCTCCCTCGTACCTCGGGCCAGTGATAAGTCTTCCTACATTTCCAGAATGGCCAACCCGCTGATAAAAAAGAGATTGGTGCGCACTTGTGTTTCAATTCACCATTCGGGTCTTGAAGATAAAGGTAGACGTGTTCAGTAGCGAATATTGGAGTAGACGTGCTTGGTGGCTGAAAAGTGGGGTAGACGCACTGTTTATGCCGAATCTGTAAGGTGAATCGAAGTACTCAAGGGGAGTTAAACTGAATTGGACAAGAGGGGTGGTTAGTGCGGAATAATTGACGATCTTGGCGTGAATGAAAAAAGCCTCTAACACGATATATAGCAAAGAGTCGCACAAAGCGCCCCGCTCAGGCCGCTATCGCGTCCTTCCGCAGTAACTGCTTGCCATATATTGTGTACGTTCCATTCAATTAAAAAAAATGAAAATCAATCTCATCATACCAATTCTAATTCTTTTATCATCTTGCCAAAAACAAGAAAAGACAAATATTAAATTGGTTCCAGAAAAGCAAATGGAATTTTCATTAAATAATTGGTTAAATAAAGTTTGTGAAAGGGGAAAAATTTCAGATACAAAAAGAGCAAATTATGAAATTGATTCTTTAGCAATTCCATTAATTGACGAATACTGTAAATTCGATACATCTTTCCAATCTACACAGAAAGAGTTAATCGAAAATCAAACAAAATTTCCTTATTTAAAGGGATTTAGATATGATTTAGATTCAGATAATTCAAAAGAAATAATTTGTCTAATCGGGAATATCTATTCTTATCCTACAATGATTATTTTTTCAGAGATTAATGGGAAATATGCCAAAATTTTTGAAGAGCGATTTTGGTTACACAATGAATATCCATATTTAAAGAAAATAGAAAATGAAGAAGGAAATATTAAGTTGATTAGAACAGGAGGGTTTTACTACAGAGGTAGTGGACATTGGTTATACGCTTACAAGTATTACAGAAAAATGGGAGAACGAGTTTTTGAAGTTTTGGAATCACCATTTAGAGCAACAGACCAAATGAATGCTGATTTATTAAATTCAAGAACTCATTTGATTAATGACACTTTGATTTCAGATAAGGAATTTCAATTAAGTTACGACTATGAAACAAATGGAAGTTTCATTTTATGTGAAGAACTAAAATTGCCTTTTGAATTTGAGCAGCCTTTAAATATTGCCCAAAGAAAGAATTTGAAAATTTCATTAATTTGGAAAGAAAAAGAACAGAAATTTTTAGGTGATGACTTTTCCAAAGTTGAAGCGTTAATGAAAATTGAAAACGATACTCTCCAATGGAAAGAGTTTAAAGAGTTCAAAGTCAAATCGCTCAAAAGAGAGATTTCAAATTATATATATGAAACAATAAAATAAAAACTGAATGGAACAAAGTATATACGCCAATCAGCCCTATGCGGGCTGACTGCGCATATACGAGACCGTTAGGGTTAATTGAGAATCTATGAGTTTCAGGCGTACTATAAACGAAGAGAGT
>CAYSDH010000106.1:0-7601 GCA_964429805.1 uncultured Flavobacteriales bacterium | reverse complement strand
GAGTTATAGACATGCCGCATAATCAGTATCTTGACTGGCGAAATGAACAATAAAAAGAACTTGGTTTTTAACTTAGTTCTTTGTCAGTAATTCCGCATCAAAGCATTGCGTGCAAATAATCGGCAGCATCTTTAATCCCATTTTTTCGGAACGAATCCAAAACTTCGAATTCATCCAGATCTGGATTGGTTCGGTTGAGCACTAGTCGTTTGAATGCCTTAACAGCAAGCTCAGGATTCAGGTCAATAGTGTCAGTAAGGAAATCATCCGCACTCTTTGCAGTCAATCCGAATATGCCGAGATATTCGTTTGGAAAATCCTTGAGATTATTGGTCACAATAACGTTCGCATTCGTTTTGATGGCTGCGGCCAAAACATGCTTATCCTTTTCATCGGGCAATTCCAGCCCAGAAATCAGAGACTCATAGTTCAGGACAAGAGCATCGGGAAAAGCTTGATTTGCAACTGAGACTCTCTTCAGTCTTTCCGCTTCTTCCACTCCCATTCTTTCCATCACAGAATCCCATTCATCGAATATGTGTTTACTCCATTTAGGAGTGAACAAATCAAAGTATGCGAACCAAAAGAGCAGGTCGCGAACCTGTATTGGTACGATAACGTTGGTGTCTAGAACACAAGTGAACCGAATACTATGAATCATACAGTCCAGATTCTTCGTCTGATTTCATCATCTGAATAATCAGAGCTTCTTGCTTCTCTTTCATGGCCTTTTTGTACTTCATCACATCTTCGAATTTCACCCTGCGATGCTTTCCAATTTTGGTAAATGGAATCTCTCCAGATTCAAGAAGCTTAACCAAATGAGGCCGAGAACAACCTAGCATTTCAGCTGCCGCTTGTGTTGTCATTTCCGTTGCAATCGGAACAATTGAAATAGGCTTCCCTTGACTGGTGGCTTTCAAAATTTCTGCAAGTAACTTAAGTGCATGAAGAGGAATTTTCATCTTCTCCTTAGTCTCCTCAATTTCTATTTCAGGATTTTCAGTACGCAGTTGCTCAATGGTTGCTGCTAAGGCATCATAAGACTCCATAGCAGCAATTTGCTCTGTTTTTGTTGGTTTTCTTATATCTTCAAGGTGCTCCATAGCCGCTCCGAATTTTGTGTGTTACACAAAGTTAAACGAAATAAACGAAACGAAGTTGCATTGGGCGAAGAAAAACTACTGACAACACCGCATCATAGCACAGCCTCCCGCAAAGCTCGCGCACTCACCACGCTAACGCGTGGCTCCGCCACAGGCCGTGGCATACACTCTGTACGTTAGTGACAATACAATGAAACTTCTAATAATCATAATACTGTCTGGATTCGCAATTAGTGACTATTCCACTTTGGAATGTGACTACGAAATAACTCAACGGCCTGCCAAGTATGATTTCGAAGAAAAGCAGTGGAAGTCAAACTTTCACTTGGGGCAAGAGGTGATGCAGATAGAAGATGTGCTTTTCGATACAATAGAGGAAAGGATTTTAGTGAAAGGGGTACTGAAGGATGAATCTTCGACACCAATAAAAGATGCTCAGTTTTATCGAATAGCTATGAAATTAGAGCAGGAGAATCTTGTGCCATTGACTAAGACAGATAGCCAAGGAAGATTTTCAATAGTTGTGAATTCCAATGAGAAAACTCGAATCTATACGGAGTTCCTTAGCTATAATGGACTGGAAATTGAAATAACAAACTGTCACTAACAAGCTGTAATAAACCATGACCTCGCCAAGCCAACACACAGCAGTCAAAGAAATATCTGCTCTGCCATGTCACGGTTCATACAGGTGGTACGTTAGAATTCATTTAGTGCCATCGAAAGATAACCAGCCTCACGCTACCAACTCTTCTGGACTGAAGTACTGTGCTGGCTCGATATCCCAATCGCCTTCAATCATGCGATGCACGTAACACTTATCGGCTTGCTTGAGTAATTCGTCTCGCTGCTCATCGGTCAAGTCTCCTTCGATACTCATTTTGACTGTGATGTGAGTCGCAAGAGTTCGATTTTCTCCACGCTTCACATTCTGTTCGAGTTCGGCATTGACATCACCGATCTCCCAACCCTTTTTTCTGGCGATGTATCTCACCGTAGCGACTTTGCACATACCGATACTAGAAAGGATCAAGTCGGTCGGAGAAAAGCCCAAGTCCGTGCCTTTGCTTGCTATCGGCTCGTCAGTCAATATAGAGTGACGTCCGTTGTCGATAATGGTCTGATACCCTGTAGGGATGTTCTTTAAACTGATTTTCGTTGCCATGACGCTATTTGTTTTTGATGTATTAAAAAAAAGATCAGGACAGACCAGATGAACATCTGTCCTGATCTCTATGCTATGAAAATTTATTTAAGCAGTGACGGCTTCCAGCTCCTGGGCCAATGGAAAGTCGATTTCGAATCCAGCCAAGTTGTGGATGTAGTTACTGATCACTTTGTCACCGATGATGATGACCACATCGATCAAGTTGGCCTCCGTGTAACCAGCTGCAAAGAAGTTCTCTTTGACATCGTCACTGACCTTGCCTCTATTGAGGGTCACAGCTTTGGCAAAGTTGACCAATGCGTTGAATTTAGGGTTGAATGAAGCACTGCCTCCTCTTAGTTCGAGAATCTGATCTTCTGTAAATCCGTTCATCTTGCCTAGGGCAGTGTGAGCAGATTGACAGTAGCGGCAGCCATTGATCTGGCTCACGACCAAGTTGATGATCTCACGCTCTTTGGCCTGCAAAGTAGACTTGCGATTTTGCAGAGCAAGGTAGTCGCCAAGAGCCGTCTCATTCTTCGCATAGTATGCGTAGAGGTTGGGAACGAAGCCTAGTCCTTTCTCCAAATTGTCGAAGATCTCTTGATTGTTCTCGGTCACTTCGTCTCTTGTAGGAATTGAAAATGTATTCATGATCTATAAGTTTTATATTGTTCTTTTCGTATTGACAATACAAAGATGCAGCAGTAGAGTGGGCAGATACTAGTTCAGAATTCCTGAAGACTTGACCATTTTTCCCTTGAGCCTTTTTTGACTCAAATAGTAGCCTATTAAAGGAAAATATCAGGCGATTTCGGCCTCTCGATATTCTCTTGGAGACATGCCTTCTTCTTTTTTGAAGAATCGGCTGAATGCCTGCACATCCCCATAACCGATTTCAAAGCCGATCTCTTGAATCTGCTTATCACTATATCTCAGAAGTCTTCTTGCTTCGAGCATTCGCCTCTGCTGGATGAATTGTAGTGGTGACGGATAACCTTCTTTCGAAAACTGGTTGCTCAATGTCTTTGGTGATTTATTGAGCATGTCGGCATAGTCGGCCACACCCATCTCCGTTCTGAAGTGCTGTTCGACCAAGTAGTTGAATTCCCGCACCAGATCTAGATCTGGCAGTGTATTGAGGCCTTCGTTCTGACTCGTATAAATGCGTGTGCACAAGATGAGGTAGCGCTTCAGCATCATTTGCAACATGTCGATCTGCAGTTTGTCGGTCGAGTCCATTTCGATCAGGAACATCTTCCACAATGTATCGAAAGTCTCAACTTCATCTGACGGAATGCGCAGTCGCGGCAGGGTGGACGCACCAAAGAACAAGAGACCCTTGCAGCCGACTTCTGAGTCATGGTCCTTAATGCAATAAAACGGTCTGTTGAAACGAAGGAGTCTTAGTCGGCCGATCCGTTTTGGGGTGAGCTTGTGAAATTCGGTCAGGAAGACGATCTCACCTTTGTCGAATATCTCCAGCCGACCATCGATCAGGAGTTGATTGTCATCTTCTTCGAACCATAGAACAGAAAGACTGCTGTCGATCTGCTCTGTTATATGATGACAGGTACTGCTGTCGAGTGTATCTAGATAAAGGAATTCTCCTGCTCTTCCGCTGAATTTCATACGATGAATGTAGTGATTGATAAAAACAAAAACGGGCATCCGGCATGGATGCCCGTGATTTGAAAAGTGTCATGATGTGCTCCGAGATCTTTACTAGCGCGCTTCATCAAGCAGCCTTTTCGGCTAAGTTGTCCAGCTTTTCTCTCAGCATATTCTCTGGAAGCACTCCGCCCGCTCGATCGATCACCTCACCATCTTTGATGAAGAACAAAGCAGGAATGCTTCGGACTTTGAAGTGTTGAGCGAGTTGCGCCTGAGCGTCAACATTCACTTTGTAGATGTCCACTCTGTCGTTGTACTCATCAGCGAGTTTTTCGACTGTAGGTAGAAGGGTACGGCAAGGGCCACACCAGTCGGCATAGAAGTCCAGCATGACGGGTTTGTCTCCTTTGACAAGGGCATTGAATTGTTCGATATTCTCTATTGCATTCATTGTATTTGAGTTTTTAATATTCGTAATCGCTTTGACAGTACAAATGTGGGGCGGCCTAGACGAATTGTACTAGGCCGCTTTTCCCCAATACTTGACCGTTTTTCCTTCAGGCTATTAAATCAGGCCTTTTTGTGAAAATCGGTATGGTGGAGGATATCAGTTACGACCTCCCATGACACCACCATCTAGATGCCAAATGGCTCCTGTGACTCAGGAAGTTTGTCTATTAATTTCGTGCGGATATACTTTCAAATATTTGATACTTTAGTTTTTTTAAGCCCTGTCATTTCAATGGAGATATAAATGCAGTGAAAATGAAATTCTAACACTATGTGATAGCATATGCCTCACACAAAACAACCCCTCACCGCGCTAAGCACGGCTCCGCCTTTGGCACATGCCATACATTTGATCCGTTGTAATGCATCTAAAGTCAACCCCTAAAGAAAAATGTCATCATTCCATTATGCTTTCAAAGTCAAAGACATTGAATCAACGAGAAGATTCTATATAGATATTTTAGGTTGCAAGGAAGGAAGGTCGACTGAATCTTGGATTGATTTCGATTTTTTCGAAAATCAGCTTTCTGCTCATGTAGGGTCAAACTTTCCTAAATTGGATTATTGCGGAAAAGTAGATGGTATAAGTGTTCCAATCCCCCACTTCGGCTGTCTGTTAGACGTCCATGAGTTCGAGAGAATACAAGGGATATTTGAATCCGAAAACATTGAATTCTTGGTTGTACCTCAAACCAGATACAAAGGCGAAATTGGGGAACAGTTGACAATGTTTGTTTTTGACTTTAGCGGAAATCCTCTTGAGTTTAAAGCATTTTCGAACCCCATGGAAGTATTCAAATAAATGGAACAAACTATAGAGCAGGAATTCGGGATAGATGTCCAGAGTACCAAGAAACTTGATGGCTATGATAATGCCAACTATCATATTGTTGCCTCTTCGAAAGAGGAGTACATCTATAAGACCTATAAGTATTCAAGCCCGATCAGAGATGTGGTTTTGGCTGAAAATGAAGTGCTTCTATTCCTTCAAAGTGAGTTTCATTCTCAAATCCCCAAACCGATACCATTTCGGGATAAGTCGTACATTAAGACGTTAGACTCTGACCAAGGAACAGTTGTATGCCGTATGCTCTCTTTCTTAAAAGGAAAATTTCTTGGAGATGCAGACCATACTCCAGCCTTATTTAAATCCTTGGGTACATTTTTAGGGAGCTTAGATGTCAAACTAAGCGATTTCACCAACTATACCCTTCAAGCTAGGCAATGGGAGTGGGATTTGCAGTACGTAGATTTAAACAGAAAGTATATAGACGAAATTCCAAATCCCAAAGACAGGAATGTAGTCAGCTATTTTTTCAATCAATTCGAAGAGCATGTCAGACCAGTAATTCCCGATTTGAGGAAGCAAATTATTCATAATGATGCGAATGAGTGGAATGTCTTGATCCGAGATGGAGAGATTTCAGGGATTATCGACTTTGGTGATTTAGCACATACTTTTTTAATCAATGAACTCGCAATAGCCATAACCTACGCCTGTTACGACAAAGAAAATCCACTAGAATGGGCCACTATTATAGTGAAGGCGTATAATGAAGTTCTTCCACTAGAAGAAAAGGAGATTAACATACTGTACTACCTCATTGCTTCCAGACTTTGTACGAGTGTCTGTAATTCTGCTCATGCCAGAATAACCAATCCGGAGAACAGTTATGCCTCAGTGAGTGAGAAATCGGCTTGGAAAATGATCTATCGTTGGCTGGCTATCAGTCCAATCAATGCTGAAAATGAATTCAGAAAAGCAGCGAATTTCGAACCGCTGAATCACGAGACTATCCATGAAGCTATTGAGCGAAGGTACAAGCACATAAGTCCGATTCTTTCCCTCAGCTATGAAGAGCCTATTCAGATGTCTCAATCTGCATTTCAATACATGTACGATACTAGTGGAAACACTTTTTTAGATGCCTATAACAATATACCTCATGTAGGTCATTCCCACCCGAAGGTTGTGACTGCTGGCCAAAAACAGATGGCTAAGCTGAATACCAACACCAGGTATATTTTTAAAGAACTAGCAATCTATGCTGAAAAACTATTAAGTCATTTTCCCGCTGAATTGAACAAAGTCTATTTTGTGAATTCTGGAAGTGCAGCCAGTGACCTAGCCATTAGAATGGCAAATAATCACACGAATTCGCACCACATGATGGTGATGGAGTTAGGCTATCATGGAAACACGCAAACCGCCATAGAGATTAGTGATTATAAATTCAATAATCCAAAGGGTAATGGTCAAAAACAGCATGTCATCAAAACTGCTTTACCAGACACATACAAAGGGAAGTACCAAAATGAGACAACTCATCCGGGAAAACGCTATGGAGCTGACGCAGCTGAGCAAATCAGTAACTCTGATGTGCCCATTTCAGCTTTTATAAGCGAACCGGTTGTAGGCTGCGCGGGTCAAGTGCCCCTACCCGTGGGCTACTTAAAAGAAGTCTATCCAGCGATACGTGCACAAGGTGGGGTGTGCATCAGTGATGAAGTGCAAACAGGCTTTGGGCGACTCGGGGATTATTTTTGGGGATTTGAGGCTTCTGATGTAATTCCAGACATGGTCATACTCGGCAAGCCAATAGCTAATGGTCACCCTATGGGAGCTGTGGTTTGTACTGATGAAATTGCCGCCTCTTTTGAAAGCGGAGTAGAATTCTTTAGTTCTTTTGGTGGTAATCCAGTTTCTTGTGCCATAGCCACCGCTGTGCTAGATGTTATAGACGAAGAGAGATTACAAGAAAATGCTAAAACAGTTGGCGACCACTACAAATCACTTTTAAAGGGGCTTATGCAAAAATATCCCTGCATCGGAGATGTGAGAGGCTCAGGCTTATTTATTGGATGTGAAATAGTAAAAGACAATACCAAGGAACCAGATACAGCATTGGCAAGTCATATAAAAAATGAATTGAGAAGGAAGTATATCTTGATCAGCACGGATGGTCCTTTTGACAATATCATTAAGACAAAACCCGCTCTATGCTTTAGTCTGGAAAATGCCGAGACTGTAGTGAATGCTATTGACGTAGTCTTAAAAACGCATTACAACACCATGTGATAGTATATTCCGCGCACAAAGCCTCCCGCTCACCGCGCTAAGCACGGCTCCGCCTTTGGCACATGCCATACATTTGTTCCGTTGTGCGTCATAGAATGAAACCATGAATGAAAGAGATTGGGTGAAATCAGTTTACTCAGAACTA
>CAYSDH010000105.1:0-7676 GCA_964429805.1 uncultured Flavobacteriales bacterium | reverse complement strand
GTAATATGATGAGCCCCGAAAGGTTAAAAGCACTTTTAGATGCAGGAGCTGACATCACCGTCATAGATGTCAGAGAGAAGTATGAGCGTGATATTTGTGACATTGGTGGAGAACATATACCAATGGATGTATTATGTGAATCATTTGGCGTCATCTCTAAGGAAAAACCTACTGTAGTGTACTGTAATTCTGGCCAACGTGGTGAGGCCGTGGAGCACTGCCTAAAGGGAAAAGGATTTTCTAATGTGTCTAATCTCGAAGGTGGTGTGAGTAAGTGGCGGGAAGTGATTAACCCCGACTTACCAAGCGAATGAAAGACCGTAGTCTCGCTGACTATTTTAAAATTTCCCTCAGAGGCATAGCCATGGGTGCGGCAGATGTGGTGCCTGGAGTTTCTGGAGGAACCATCGCATTTATCACCGGTATATATGAAGAGTTGATTGACTCAATCAACGGTATAAACCTGAGTCTTTTTAAGAGCCAAAAGGAAAATGGCCTTAAGGGAGTCTGGGCCGATATGAATGGCCCCTTCCTTCTAAGTCTTTTTGTGGGTATTGGCATTGGCATTGTGTCTTTGGCAAAGGGAATAGTCTACCTCATGGAGGTCCACCCTATCCCACTTTGGTCCTTCTTTTTTGGACTCATCATCGCATCAGTCATATTCATTGGCCGGCAGATAGAAAAGTGGAATGCAGGAACTATCATAGGCTTACTCGCAGGAACAATTATCGCTTATTACATTACAATCGCTACTCCGGTAGGTGGTAGCATTAGTCTGCCTTATGTGTTTTTGACGGGTACTATTGCCATCTGTGCCATGATCCTTCCGGGTATATCTGGCAGCTTTATCGCGCTGCTGATGGGCTCATACAAAACAGTATTTGGCGCACTTGGTAATCTGACAGAAGACCCTTCTAATAATATTCCTACCGTGGTGGCTTTCATGGCCGGAGCCGTGGTCGGACTCTTGACTTTTGCACGAGTACTCAAGTGGTTATTTAAGCATTATAGAAACTTGACGCTGGCTTTGTTGACTGGATTTATGATTGGCTCGCTAAACAAAATTTGGCCATGGAAAGAAGTCACAGAATATCGCACCAACAGTCATGGTGAGCAAGTTCCTTTTCTAGAACGAAGCATCAGTCCAGATGCGTTTGAGCGCATTAGCGGAGCTGACCCTCAGCTGTTGCTTTCTCTAGTGCTGATAGTAGTTGGCATGGCAGTCATACTGATTATGGCTAAATTGGCTCCAAGTGAAGAAGCTTGACCAATTAGCACATGACACGATATTTACTCGCCTTTGTTTTTCTTTTTTTACTTCTTTCTCGCTGCGGTACTGACAGTTCCTCGGCTGGTGCAGACGATAAAAACCTGCGCTACACCTACTTTGAAGATGGCAAGACTGTGCGCCAAAAATACAGAGTCGCAAACGGCACGCGCCATGGTCTATTAGAGCAGTTTTATAAATCTGGAGAACTGCATACCACAGTGATGTTTAATAGTGGAATGAAGGTCGGTGATGCTGTGTGGTTTTATAAGACTGGTCCAAAGTACAGAGCCACTCCTTATGTCAATGGAAAAAAAGAAGGCATGCAGATGGGCTTTTTTGAAGACGGCACCGTCAAGTTTGAAATGCCCTTTTTTAATGGAGAACCAATCTCGGGGCTCAAAGAATACAACAACAGCGGACAACTTAAAGAGGCTCCGCACATAGAGTTCAATGTGTTTCAACAGACAAACGAAGGTCAACATGAGACTGTGGTCAGAGGCACAGTCATACCTGATTACAAGCGCATCGACTTTTACCGCGGTCCGCTAGAAGACGGTGCATTGCCGCAGGGAGCTCAAAAAGTAAAAGGAAGAAAAGGAGTCTGCGACATCATCATAAAGCAAAACGGTACAATAACACGTGTGCTGCCCATCTCCTCGCCCACCTTGGTGGCCAAGGTGTATACGTCTATGAAAAACTGCTACCTCATCGAAGCGACATACGAAGGCAACAAGTGAAAAGAAATTTTGGTTTAATCGGGAAGACATTGTCTTATTCGTTTTCTGAAGACTACTTCAGAAAGAAGTTTAGCGCAGAAGAAATTGACGGCACCTATTCCAATTTTGAGCTTGAGCAGATTGAAGACTTTTCTGAGCTTCCACTCACTGACCTCTCGGGTCTAAACGTGACCATCCCTTACAAAGAACTCATCATGCCGATGCTTGATGAGATAGACCCTGAAGCCGCGGCCATAGGCGCTGTAAACACTATTAAGTTTGTAGACGGTCAGCTGGTGGGATACAACACAGACGCCCCAGGCTTTCGCAACTCCATCCGACCATATCTAAAAAGCTGGCATCAAAAAGCGCTGATACTCGGCACTGGCGGAGCATCACGGGCCATTGCTCATGTTCTAAAAAAGATGGGTATCGAGTATCGTTTTGTATCACGCACACCAGACGGTGACTTGCAGATAGGGTATGAAGAGCTTAATGAAAATGCGCTTCGCTTTTTTCCTTTCATTATTAATACAACCCCTTTAGGCACATATCCTGATGTCAATCAGCGCCCAGATATACCGTATCAGTTTCTCAGCAAAAACAACTTCTTGTATGATGTAGTGTACAATCCAGAAGAGTCGACTTTTTTAAAACTAGGCCGAGAACAAGGCGCACAAACCATGAACGGCATGCGAATGTTGGAAAATCAAGCAGAGCTTTCTTGGAAAATCTGGAACGACCTTATTTGAGCCAGACTTTATAAATCAGCACGATGATGCAGAATAAGAACATCACAATCGAAATCTTATTGGTGCCGTGCATAAATCTCAAACTCGGATCTTCAGTGCTCTTCTTGAACCAGTTAGGGGGATAGAGGTATTCTAAAAATTTCTTGAGTAGCATATACCTACGAATTTAGGAAATTAAAACAATGAGGCTCCGTAGAACATTGCCCCATTGCCCTTACCTTCGCGCCATTGCACTATTATGGACTTCGAACTTACATCTGACTTCTCACCCACTGGCGACCAACCTCAAGCAATCAAGCAACTTGTAGATGGATTAAAAGACGGCACCACATACCAGACACTTCAAGGTGTGACAGGGTCTGGTAAGACTTTTACCATGGCCAATGTCATTCAAGAGACACAGCGCCCTACGCTCATTCTCTCGCACAATAAAACCCTGGCGGCACAGCTTTATGGGGAGTTCAAGCAGTTCTTTCCCAACAACTTGGTCGAGTACTTTGTGTCATACTATGACTACTATCAGCCTGAGGCCTTTCTGCCCTCCACCAACACGTTTATAGAAAAAGATCTCTCCATCAACGAGGAGATTGAAAAGCTGCGCTTGCGCACTACTTCTGCCCTGCTCTCTGGACGAAGAGACATTATTGTGGTGTCTTCTGTGTCATGTATATATGGTATCGGTAACCCTACGGAGTTTTATAAAAATGTGGTCAATGTCAAAGTGGGTAACCGCATAGCGCGAAACAACTTTTTACATCAGCTCGTTACTGCGCTGTATTCTAGGAATGATCTTCAGCCCGAACGCGGCAACTTTAGAGTTAAAGGAGATGTGGTAGATATTTACTTGGCCTATGCCGACCATTACCTGAAAGTGCTCTTTTTTGGTGATGAAATAGAAGGCATCGAGGCCTATGATATTGACACTAATAACAAGCTTCATGACTTAGACGATGTCATGGTCTACCCGGCAAACATCTTTGTGACTTCGCGCGAAACGCAAGCTGAAGCGATATGGGAAATCCAGCAAGACTTGGTCAAGCAGGTAGACTACTTTAAGGATATTGGTAAGCCACTGGAAGCAAAAAGACTGCTGGAGCGCACAGAGTATGACCTAGAGATGATGAGAGAACTAGGCTACTGTTCAGGCATAGAAAACTACTCTCGTTATTTTGACAAAAGAGAAAGAGGACAGCGTCCATTCTGCATTATAGATTATTTCCCAGATGACTTTATGTTCTTCATGGATGAGAGTCATGTTACTAATTCGCAGATCAAGGCCATGTATGGTGGTGACAGATCTAGAAAGACCAACCTCGTTGAGCACGGATTTAGACTGCCGGCCGCAATGGACAATAGGCCATTGAAGTATGAAGAATTTCAAACGGTAATTAACCAATGGGTCTTTGTCAGCGCCACTCCTGGAGACTTTGAGTTAGAGGTGTCAGAAGGCGTGATTGTAGAGCAAGTGATACGCCCTACTGGACTGCTTGACCCCAAGATTGACGTAAGACCGAGTCTCAATCAGATTGATGATCTGATGAACGAGATTCAGCTTCGTATAGAAAAAGATGAGCGCGTGCTCTGCACCACCCTGACTAAGCGAATGGCTGAAGAACTCACTAAGTTCTTAGATAAAAATGGCGTGCGAACAAGGTACATCCACTCTGACGTGGACACCATCGAGCGAATAGAAATACTCAGAGATCTGCGGCTTGGGAAGTTTGATGTCCTGGTCGGTGTAAACCTCCTTAGAGAAGGTCTCGATCTGCCAGAGGTATCGCTAGTTGCCATACTTGACGCAGACAAGGAAGGGTTCTTGCGCTCCGAGCGTGCGCTCGTGCAAACGGTGGGTAGAGCTGCAAGAAATGTAAATGGTACGGTAATCATGTATGCCGACCGTATCACAGACAGCATGCGCAAGACTATTGACCAGACTGAGCGCAGAAGGATTATTCAGATGCAGTACAATGAAGAGCACGGCATCACTCCTACCCAAATCAAGCGAGACAAAGAGTCTATCATGAAGCAGACCTCAGTGGCTGGTCATGGGAATAAAAAACCTGCGACTTATGAGGCGCCAGACATAGACAACTTGGCTGCAGACCCTGTCTTGCAGATCATGACGAAGGATCAGCTAGAAAGCTCCATCAAAGAAACAAAACGCAAAATGGAAGCTGCTGCAAAAGAGTTGGACTTCATGGAGGCTGCCCGCTTGCGAGATGAAATGCTAGCCATGAAAGCGCTCCTACAATCAAAGTAGGAATTCAACGGATGACTGTATAAAATCAAGTTGATCTGTAAACAAAGACCCCTTCTGACACGTATATTTGAGTAAACAAGAACTCATTAAAACCTCGTTATGAAGAAACTTCTATTGTTCACTTTTTCACTCCTAACAGTGCTTGGCGCTTTTAGTCAAATCAACTACGGTGGTCAGCCAGACTCATGGGACATAAAAGACCTCAGTGCATTTGACATTCCTTTTTACACTACTGATGGCTATGACCTCGAAAAACTTCAGGCCGAAGACGCTGTGACGGATCAGTACAAAGAGACGCCTTATCGTTTTGGAGTTGACCATCAGGTTGACATCGATTTCTTTGAGCAAGCGAGCGCTGTGCACAATGCAGATGGATCAACAACCTACCGCATGGGATTCCATTGCCCAGAGGCAACATCAATTTCTTTTTTAATTGATGACTTCTTCATCCCGCTTGGTGGTGAGCTGTACATGTGGAACCAAGACAGAACAGAATTTAAGGGTGCATTTACTTACGAGAGTAACAAAGAATCAGGCATTTTCCCTATCGGTTTGTTGCATGATGACCACGTGATCTTAGAGTATAAGAGAGCGGCTGGAATGAGCGGCCAAGCGAGCATTCATATTTCTGAAATAGGACATGGATACCGCAGAATTCTTGACAAGTGGGAAGACCAACGAGGCCCATTTGGAAATAGCGGTGCGTGTAATGTCAACGTGGCTTGTCCAGAAGGAGACCCGTATGAAGATCAGATTAGCTCTGTGGCGCTCATCGTTCAAGGATCATCTGCAGTATGCTCAGGAGCCATGATTGGTAATGTAAATGGAGATGACACTCCTTACTTCTTAACGGCAGATCATTGCTTTACAAATAACAATACGCCTACGACATGGAAGTTTTACTTCAACCACCAATCATCAGGATGCACTGGCTCTAGTGGGCCAGTCAACAACTCGATAACGGGAAGTACTGTAAAAGCAACAAACGGTGGCTCTGACATGGCGCTACTCGAGTTGTCTCAAGCACCATTAGAGGATTGGGAAATCTACTACAATGGATGGACTAGCTCCACGTCAAACAATGCGGCCACGAGTGCTTACGGTGTTCACCACCCATCTGGTGACGTAAAGAAGATTTGTTTTGAAGAAGACAACCCATCGTTTACCACAACAAGCGGAGTAGCCGTGTGGTACATAGACGATTGGGAACTTGGTGTGACAGAAGGAGGATCTTCAGGATCACCGTTGTTTAACGAAGACGGTTTAATCGTAGGCCAGCTATTCGGAGGACAAGCCGCATGTTCTGGTAATGTCAATAATGGACAGTGGGATGTCTACGGAAGATTTGGAGTATCATTTCCAGTGATTGATCAGTACTTGGACCCTGATGGAGTTAATCCGGTGATCAATCAAGGATACTATCCAGGTGTCAACTCACTCAGCGAGAATGACATCTCTTCTCAGATTAGCCTCTACCCTAACCCAACTTCTGATGTGATTAATATCGAAGTACTGAGTGAAGGATTCTACAATGTCAGAGTGCTCGACCTGAGTGGCAAGACAGTACACGCAGATGGAATGAATATTACGGGCACTGTTGCCTTGACAGTAGACCATCTCGAAAGTGGCGTATACCTTCTTGAGATTAGAAACGAAGACTACATAGGCACAAAGCGATTTACGGTCAACTAAGTTTGACACTACCGAATTGAAGAAAGCCCTCTCCGGAGGGCTTTTTTATTTTTGTGATGTATCCAAAAGTAAATGAGAAGCATAGTCATCCTTGATTTAGATGGTGTAATGATTACAACACCAAGTTGGCGGGCTGACGAAATTGCTGCGGACGGATACTCTGAATTCAATATTGAAGCCGCAGCGAATTTGAACTCTTTGATGAAGAGCATTGATGCTGAACTGTGGTTGAGCTCGACTAGGAGACTGCAAAAGACTCTTGATGAATTCAACGAGATATTCAAGATGAGAAATATTGAATCGACTCTTGAAGGATTTCTTCCCGCCTATGAAATAGGAACGAGAAGAAATATTGAGATTGACCATTTCTTAGATGGCGAGTCAACTTCTAATTTTCTGATATTGGACGATGACCAATCGCTACACGCACTAGAGAAAGGCAGAAAAGCCTATTGGATTAAGACTGACCCTCTAGTTGGATTCAATGCCGATAAACTTGCAGAGGCGAAAATGAAAACAAAAAACTGGACTTAGGAAACTGTCTAAGACACTTACCTTCCTGTCTTTAGTTATGTCGGCATAAAAAAAACCAAACCAATGAAAAGAACTCTCTTCTTAATTCTTGCCACAGTGGGAGGACTTTTGAGCCTCGATGCCCAGACTTGGCCGATGCCAAGTTCAGAATGGTACTACAACTACTTCTCTGACCAAACTGCCCACCTATACTATAGCGAAACAGATACCATCGATGGATTTGCCGTAGCGGTGATTCGCAATGAATACTCATACACCGACCTTTTAGGAAACCCTCAGAACATTGACATTGAACATGGTGCGTTCAGAACATCAGGTGATTCAGTGTTCTACTATGATGAGGGGCAGTTCTTTCTACTTTATGATTTCAGCGCACAAGTTGGTGACTCATGGGATGTGAGGATTGCTGATGAACCTCATTGTTCAAATACAACTACAGTTGAAGTGATGAG
>CAYSDH010000104.1:0-7756 GCA_964429805.1 uncultured Flavobacteriales bacterium | reverse complement strand
GTGATGATTGGTGCAGTGTCATCATCTAATGTGATCGTGAAGTCACAGCTTGTTGAATTTCCTGCCTCATCTTCTACTGTGATCGTGATTAACTGTGTGGTGCCGTCTCCTGAGAGTAATGTTCCAGATGATGGTGTCTGTGTCACAGTCAAATCGCCATTGGCCGTGCAATTGTCACCTATAGTAATTCCAGTAGTGAAATCAATTACTGAATAATTACATCCTGAGTCAACGATTACTACTTGACTATTAGGGCAATTAGCTAGAGTCGGATCAGTCGTATCAGACAAGGTCACATCAAAAGTGCAGTCATCCGTATTATTTGCAGCATCGGTCGCAGTCAAGGTCACGGTGAAACTTCCTGTCTGAACACTTCCTATTGCTGGACTCTGCGTAATTGTCGGACTTGCCGTGCAGTTGTCAGTCGCTGATCCAAGGCCCGTGTAATCTGGAACCACAAATTGACAACTACCATTAAAGCTTCCTGTTTGATTTGAGGGACAAGTAATAACAGGATCTGTTGTATCAGACAGGGTTACATTAAAAGTACAGGTATCTGTGTTTCCCGCTGCATCGGTTGCAGTCAAAGTCACAGTAAAGTTTCCAGACTGAGTGGATGTTGCCACGGGGCTCTGCGTAATGGTTGGACTCGTTGTACAATTGTCTGTGGCTGTAGCTAAACCAGTATAGTTCGGAACCACAAACTCACAATCTGCATTGTACACCCCAGCTTGATTTGATGGACAAGTAATAGAGGGGTCAGTCACATCATCCATGTCAAGCACTGCGGCATTTGAAACGATGGTGTCACAGAGGTATGTATCACTCCAGACTATAACTCGATACTCATTATCATCTGCTCCAAGCGGTGCATTGTTAAGTGTGAGTGTAGCAGTATTAAAGCCACCGTATGTTGGCAATGAACCCGCTGCAGTTATATCGCTAAAGCTAGTTCCTCCATTTGTGCTCAACTGCCACTGGTAACTAAGACTCGTTCCTGTTGCGGTAACAGTAAAACTGGTGTTGCTGCCTGGACAGATAGTCACATTAGAAGGCTGACTCGTGATGTTTGGTGCTGCGCCAGATTCTTGAAAATCAAAAGTCGTGTTGGTATTGTTATCATCGGGAGTAGTATAACCATTACCCGCACCACCACTCGTCACAACACCATTCTGGTCCACCGTAATTTGAGCCTCTAGCAGCGCAGAAAAACTGATGCAAAAAAGAACGACACAAAGCCGAGTCTTCCAGTTAACGATTAAATTCTTGGTCATATACTCTCTTGTAGAAGCACAACACGCTTCCGCTATCTTCTTCAAATGAAGAAGGATATGTCCTTCGTTACACTTGCTTTTCGAGAATAATTCAACACTCATTGGTTCAACACTCTTCAGCTGTTTTTGACGCTGCCTGAGGAGATTATTTCCTAGTGATTTGTGCTTTTTAATTCCCACTTCCTAGTAACCCATTGTTATCTGCATCACCATAGCCCGCTTCAATCACATCATTGCATCCGTCTGAATCAGAGTCAAGTGCTGTCGCATCAATCACTCCATCACTATTAGAATCAGCCACCACATAATTTATTATCCCCGACTCTGAAGTGGTCTCTAAGTCATTGAATAAACCATTATCACCAAACACACTTGGGGCACCATCAATTCGACCATCATTATCCAAATCGTCTTCAAGATGCCCTGCTTCTACCACGTCAAAGATGCCGTCATTGTCACTGTCCAAGTCGATGTGATTAGGCACATTGTCTCCATCAAAATCAAAAGCTGATTCTGTAAGGCCATCGTCATTACCAATGCTTGCATTACCGTCATTATCATCGAGATACGCAGGTACACCATCGTTATCGTTATCGGCTAAAGGGTCAGATGGCGACTCATCCAAATCTGGGATACCATCATTGTCGTCATCAAGGTCAAACTGATTCGCCACACCATCTCCGTCAGTATCTGGCAAAGTGCCTAGCAGGGTCACAGGAATTAATTCTTGCAAAGTGTCACACAAGCAGTCTGCTGCTGATGGCAGAATAACCAAGACCACATCATCTTGAGCACATGGTGTAGGGATATCTCCATTGATAGAAATAACTTCTGAATCACCTTGACCCAACACACTGGCCATCGTGCCCGTGAAAATGGCTGGCCCAGAAATATCCCCCGCCCCATCTGAGCAGTATAGGTTATAGTCATAGTTCACCAGTGCATCTATACCCGTATTGGTCAATTCAAATTCTATATCATAATAGCCTTCTCCATCTGGTTGAACACCCATACTCGCTGCTGAACTCACAAGCTCAAGCGCTGGTTTGGCGAGATTAAATGACTCGGCCGAAGTACCAGTAGGTATGGGAGTCGCATCACAGGTAGATGATGCGCAGGCCAATCCAGAATTTGAAAAATAAGTCAACACAGAAATACTAGCCGAAGGATCGCAGTAGGCGGCATCATGGGCTACGTCAATTTCAAATTCGATGACTTCACCGTCAGACACACTACTCGGAAAGTTAATGTAAAGTCGCTGGTACCCGAGATCTGTATCTGATAAAACACCAGTAGGGCAATTGCTTCCTATGCACGTAAGACTAGATGTCAGGTAAGTAAGTCCATAGGGTAAATTCACCTGCATCGAATCAGCCGAACCGGTTGTCCCTCCTACAATGGTTGTTTGAAAATTAACTGTTGATGAACCGCAATATTCCATGTCGGGCACATCTATACTGGTAAATGCATCATAAGGCGAGACAGCCCCATCTACAAATAGTGCCCCGGATGTAGTCACACCACCCGAACCGATGGCCTGGTCACCACATGGACTCTGCGCGTATGGTGTGTAGTCCAATGAAGTGCCAGATGGAAAGTCACAACCTAGCTGATAGTAGAGCGTAATGTCAGCAAACCGCTCGACAGACATGCTGGCATTTTCAGTACCATAAATCGCACCTTGAGCACCTATCACCGAATGATCGAGTAAGTCCACAGTACCTAGTTCTAGGACCACCGAAAAAGGAAGGGTCTCTATGTTACCTGAGCTGCGAGGGTACTCTACTTGTACCGAATCAATAATTAAACCCGAAGTACCTCCCGGCACTGCAAACTCCATGTAGGGAGCAACCGCATCAGATATCTGCGCGCTAATAAACTCAACTCCTATCGTAAAACTGTTGCATAGCGGAAGTGCCATCGTTGGCTCGTCAGTGATTCCCATCTGTATTTGTGCCAACTGTGGCTCGACCACTAGCTCGAGCATGTCGTCATAACAGTCTTCTCCCTTGTCGTCATAGTCAGTTGGATAAGACACGCAATCCCAGCCGTGGTCGAGTCTCAGCGTGTCAAATTCACAGGTGCTATACGATGCGAACACTTCATAGAAATTACAGGTTGGAGTATCTCCTAGATCTCCTAACTCCACATAGTCATAGCCACCAACATTGACAACGTTGAGTGCCGTACCAACTGCCGTATTGACAATACTATCAAGCTGAATGTTTGGATCTTCAGCTACACGGAACCAATTATACCCGATAGATGTCGTGGCATTGTTACACAACTCTACGTCCCATGAAACAGATGTTGCAAAACCGTTTTCATTGGGCGTAGGAGATTGCAAAATAAAGGTGGGTGGGGTATAATTAAATTGAGAACCATTCACCTCTTGATAGACCGCTTCATGCACAGCAGGATTTGGGTGATACGAATAAGCCGTATGATAAAATCTACTGGCCCAAATCTCAGAAGTTTCTGCTTCGCAATTTCCATAGGTCTCCACTCTAACCCTTGGATAATATGTGCTGCGCTGATCGACATCAGCATAACCAGGTGGCGGATATATCCAGACACTATCTCCGCTTACCGTAAAAGAAGTGATGTTATAATACCAATATAGATCATAAAGATCAACCCTGCCCGAAAAGGTCGTTCCCTCTGGAATAACAACCAGTGTAGAGTCCCATGTTACTGGTGGACGATACTCTCCGGGGTGAAGATCTCCTGTGGCCGACCTTCTTGAATGATAGGCTGTATTTCTTCTGGGTGTACAGGCACTCGTGCTACTGATGGCAGCGCTCGCTTGCACTCTGACTTTATGATAGTATGCTCTATCTCCATAGCTATCGCAAGCTACTTCATCTAAAGTTGTAGGATGAACGGCATAATGCCTTCCAGAAAAATTTTGAAGCTCATGAAGAGTCTGGTCATTAAAATTCTTGCTGAAAACAAACTTCAGAGCAAGATGAACCGTGTCCCGCTCGTCTCCTTCTCCGTACTGATAAGTGGGAGACACTAGACTGGTGTATGAACTAATGTCAAACGTTGCAGTGTGATTATTGCCAACCGAACTAAGCACAGGAGTGGCATTCATCGATCCAGAATATGAGCCTGATGAAACATCATCGATGGTCATCTCTCCAGACACAAATTCGATAATCCCCTGACCACCTCCAGCAGAATTTGCGGTATAATCGATGTCGATAAAAAGTGAACTTAGAGCCGAATCAACAATAAGTGCATCGGTATAAATGACCATAGTATCGGCCGCGTTGTAGTTATCAAGCTCGTGTATTGCAGGGTCGAGAGTGACTAGTGTGGTGCGCGTATCATCTGTGTAGCCTGGTGTAGTTCGTTGCGCATCAAAACTAATGGTACTCGGCCCCTTGCACCCTCCTATGCAGTGAGTGGTCATGCTGAGTTGGCCACAGTGAATTTTTTGTACCCAACAGTCGTCCGTTCCATCGCTGCAGTAGTATGTGGTCTCATAAGGAATAGTGAGTGTCTGCCCACCGCCTGCTGCTTGATATGCTGCGCAGTCAAGGTTTAGTAAGAAGTTGTACTCATCAAAATCATATCGATTCAAGGCATAGACGATTGTATCGCCACCCACTCCTGGTATTACAGTTTTTGTGGGAGAATATGTAGAAAAGTAAGGGTCAATCGCATCGCTACTTGACAAGGATACACCCGTAGGCACAAAGATTCTCACATCCCAACTGGCAAATGCCCCTGTCAACGAATTGGCCCCGTGACATTGCACCGAATTGGAATACAAGTATGGTTTAATCATGACATTAAAGTCAACACCGTCATCTATATCAGAAGGGGCTTCAAATGTTGATGCAGTTTGATAATCTCTAATGAAGTTTTTGTAATCAAAGTCAATGCGTTTTGGGTCGGGTCTGATGTCACCACACTGGTCAAAAAAGCTGACGTCAAAATAGTTGTGTTCCCATCCCAAATAATCATACCGACCAGTTCCGCAATTGTCTCGAGGCGTGGTGAAAAAGTCAAAGGTGACAGTGACCGATTCTCCAGGAGCAAGATCATCATAGTAGCCATCTCCATCCAGGTCATCAAATCCTGTGGGTCCATCAGGGTCAGAGGTGAAATAGTCGTAGGGTATCCAGCTCGGATTGCCCCAGGAATCTGCCCATGCCCCATTGTCGATGGTGCTTTCAGTTATTGGAATTCCGTTGAGCGCAAAATTTTCCCAGTTACGCGTGCCAAAGCGGGTCATTCCCCATAGTGTCTGTGCTAATGGTGTAGATATGGGAGTGGAATTTGCTCCTTCACCATAGATTACGCTCAAGTCAAAAGCCGGAGTCACTCCACTAGTTGATGAGTTCTCGATGAGTACTGTATAGGTGATCACATCACACAAATCAATGGTCACCGCGTCTAGTTCGGTAATAGTGATATCTGGAACACCAGCGCCAAAAGATATACCTCCAGACTGTGGTGCCGCTACCTGGCACTCGTCAGACGAGCATCCCCAAAAAGCGTGGTGTCTTATTTCCACGCCATCACAACTCAATATTTCAAAGTCTTCAGTAAAGAGGATAACCTCTCCATTTTCCCAGCAGACATCTCCATTGCCAATTGTCCCAAAAAAGGGGGCGGCCGATAAATCAAACTGATAAAAAAGTGTATCTCCTGTTGGGGCCGGAGCGGTGCTCGATGGGCTCAAGTTCATACCCAAATAAGACAACTGATACGAACCTATGCCAGTCTGCACAGTGACGAAATATTCGAATTCTTCGAGACAACCCTGGCCTCCTTGCTCGACCTCTACATCTCGACTTGGGTTATCGCCAACAAAAGTGTTGAGAGTGGGTATACTCTGTATACTGATTGATGGGTCTAGTAAGTTGTAGGTATAAATGGACAAAGAGAAATCTGTGTCACTGTCTGACACACCGGCATCAGTGTAGTATATTTCTTGAGCATCTTTAAACACACCACTATTATTGTTTTTAAACTGGACTGCCTCGCAGCCCGCTGTACGCTCAAAACGAAAAGTAACTTGATCACCGATAGACCAATTACCTCCATTAGAAATGGAAAACCTTGGTCTGTTCAAATCAGCGATGGAAACCTGACTGAGGGTGTAACCTGATGCACCGCCTGTGATGAGTTCTGTGCTCGCCACGTAATCCACGCCATCAGGCAGGTCCATCACGATTTCAAAATTGGAAAGCGAATTTTTTTTTGCCGTGACCGTGACGTAGTCGTGTGAGTTATCACCGCATACTCCTAAATCTTCTGGCGCGAGTTCAACTTTAAAATCAGAATTGTCAATCTGCGCAAAAATCTGCGCAGAAGACAATATTAACAGACAGGCGATAGCGAGCTTTATTAAGAATCTACTATTGTTCCAATCAACTTTCATAGTCTCTCTAAAAGTCGAACAAACGAGAGATCATCGACCGCAAAAAAGCAAGGAGAATGAACATGAGACACTGAACAAGTTGAAGAGTATTGACTACAGCATCCACTATGTATATACTCGGCAACTCAATTTCCTGAGCCCAATAGACCGTTGTTATCCGGGTCGGAATATCCCGCCTCGATTACGTCATTACACCCGTCATTGTCAGCGTCCAATTCCAAGCTGTCAATGTTCCCATCACTGTCAGCATCTGAGATGGTATACGATATGGTGCCGGAGTCTACTGATGTTTCTATGCTGTTGAATAATCCATTTGCTCCGAACAGGCTCACTGCTCCATCTATTCTCCCATCAGAATTACCGTCAGTTTGGCCATGACCAGCCTCGACCAGGTCAAAGATTCCATCGTTGTCTGAGTCGAGATCCAGGTAGTCTGGCACTCCATCTCCATCCGTATCTAAAGGCAGACAATTGGCAGAAACTTTAATCCGTGAGACATTGGTCGATGTGGCCGAAGCCACAAAATTCAAGGTCAATGTCGTGGCGCCAGATATAGTGATTGTCCATTCTGAATCAGCCACAGAAATGTTACCATCTGAGGCTTGAGTTTTTGGACTGAATGTGACCTGACCGGTACCACTTCCAGTGACGAGGTCCAGTTCGTTGTCATTCCAATTGGTCGCGTTGTCAGTGATCACATTGACTATAGGATTGCTGACCGTGATTGGCACATCAGCGGTGATGACCCAAGTTTCTTGTAGCTCAAAAGCGCCAGACAATTCGGCCTGCGATAATTGTATATCGGTCGGATGATCGAAGTCAAATCGGTATTCTGTCACTTCCGTTTCGTCTTCATTGCCGACTCTCAAATCTCCATTCGCCTGGCCCAATGGCCTAGTCGTGTTGGTGCTGGTATGACTTGCTGTTATGTCAGAATCAAAAGTGGTCGCGCCAGATACGCTCAGCACATTCTGACCAGAGATATCAGGAGCACTGTTGGTCACGGCCGATAGGTCGATTGCTCTAAATGATGAGCAGTCATTTTCCACCTCATCTGGTATGCCGTCATTGTCGTCATCGAGGT
>CAYSDH010000103.1:0-8156 GCA_964429805.1 uncultured Flavobacteriales bacterium | reverse complement strand
CACTCTTGGTGCCCAACTTTAACGGTGGCGGATCAGGCGTAATGGGCAATGAGAAAGAGGCGAGGAAAGCGGTCTCAAGAGCCACCAGGCAACTCATCGCTCAAAACACCAACAGGTATTGGGGCGACCAGACCTTTACCTCCGGCCCAGTCTATATCGGGGCCATTATTTTTCTACTGGCATTCTTAGGCATGTTTTATATCAAAGGGCCGCTCAAGTACGGTCTCATTGCGGCTGCCTTGTTGACATTGATGCTCTCTTGGGGAAAAAACTTCATGCCGCTCACAGACTGGTTTTTAGACAACTTCCCTATGTATAATAAGTTCAGGGCAGTCTCCAGTATCTTAGTCGTCATCGAGTTTATATTCCCGCTGCTAGCGGTGCTCGGTGTGCATGAGCTGGCAAAAAACAGAGAGGAGATTAAGAAGAACATGGTTCCTGTCTACGCCATATCAGGAGGTATTGCTTTGCTACTCATCGTGATGCTGATTAGCCCTACTACGTTTACCTCCATGCACAGTAACATCTCTCCAGTGCCCGGGCAGAATGAAATACAGCATTTGGAAACTCAGCTAACTGCCGCAAACTTTACTCAATCTCAAGCGAATAGTGTCATTGACGATTTATTGGCCGCCAGAGAATCGTTGCTCAGTGCAGACGTCACGCGTTCACTCATACTTGTGTTGCTGGGTGCAGGACTCATCATCGCGTTTTTGCTGTCGAAGTTTAATAGTAAAGTACTGTTTATAGGTCTTGGTTTACTCACCCTTGGCGACCTCTGGACAGTGGACAAACGCTACCTCAATGAAGAGAACTTTGAGAAGGCCAGCAAGGTGACCAACCCCATTCCAGAGAGCAATGTCGACAATTCTATTGCTCAAGACCCAGATCTGCATTACCGTGTGATGAACACTCAAAGCCGACTGGACGGAGACGCGCTTACCTCTTATTACCACAACAGTTTAGGAGGATATCACGGAGCAAAACTTAGACGCTACCAAGACATTATAGACAGACATCTGAGCAGAAGTAACCGAAAGGTGATTGACATGCTCAACACCAAGTATGTGATAGGACTAGATGAACAAAAGCAGAAATCAGCGCAACGAAATTCGAATGCACTGGGCAATGCCTGGTTTGTCAGCAACATCGTTTCTGTGAACTCGCCAGACGAAGAGATTGACAAACTGAACTCCTTTGACCCTGCAAATGAAGCTGTGATAGATGTCAATCTGATGGGTGAGCATCGTGCTTCTGCACCCGCGGCTGGAGACTACATCACCTTGAGCAGTTATGACCCAAAGCTCATGTCATACAAGAGTAAGGCGAGCAGTGATGCCTACGCGGTGTTCTCTGAGATTTATTATCAGCCAGGTTGGAATGCTTATCTGGATGGTAACCTGGTGGAGCATCAGCGTGTGAATTATGTGTTGCGCGGCATGGACGTTCCTGCTGGCGAGCATGTGATCGACTTCAAATTTGAACCCAGCTCATACAGTACTGGAAACACATTAGTGTACATCTCTTCATTACTATTGCTTCTTCTGGTTGGCTGGTCGGCTTATACGTGGTACAAAGGCCAAGACGCTGACATGGATGATACAGATGAGTATGATCGTCAGATAGCACTGAAGAAAAAATGAAGCGGCCGATTATAGATTAATGAGCCGACAAAGTGGCCCGCACCACACCATCGACATACGAACATTAAGAACGATGCAGTGCCAGTAATTCTATTGCAGACAGATATTAATGCTCCGGTGCAGTTGGTGTTTGATTTATCTCGAAGTATAGATTTACATAAAGTATCTACCCAGCATACAAATGAAGAAGCCATTGCTGGAAAAACCAGCGGACTAATAGGAGCAGGCGAATCAGTCACATGGAGAGCAAAGCACTTTGGCATATATCAGACGCTCACATCTAAAATTACAGAGTACCAGTCGCCACATCTGTTTGTAGATGAAATGGTTGACGGAGCCTTTAAGCAATTTAGGCACGAGCATCGCTTTGAAGCGATTGGTGATGGTCATACACGCATGCACGACACTTTTGACTATACCAGTCCACTCGGCCCACTGGGGAAACTTGCAGACCTGCTATTTCTGAAAAGATACATGAGCAAGCTACTTGAGAAAAGAAACCAAACCATCAAGCAATTTGCTGAAAACGGGCGATGGAAAGAAGTCTTACATACGTCAAGATAGACGGATAGAAGTCATTCTGAAATCGGCACCTCTGCCCTATTCACTATCCGAGTACCTTCTTTCGAAGACCAGAAACGAATCGATTAATATCAGGCGATAGATTGAGTGAAATGACCAGCGGCCAATACGCAGCAGTGATGAGCACAAAGTAAATCGCCACGTTAACGAGGGGATGAAAGCTCAGTGGATTCCAAAATGCAATGGCTAGAAAGCCCAAGCCAATCAGCATGGCTTGAAGCGTTTTTTTGGAGAACGGCTGAATACCAAACTGAGTAGACACGAAAACATATCGGGCGATGTTAATCAGTATCATAGAACACATGGTTGCTAGTCCTGCTCCGACTATGCCAAACTTTGGTATGAATATAAAGTTGGTCAGCACCACCACCAGCGCCAGCAGTATGTTAAAGTATGTGGCCCACTTGTACTTGGCCGATGTGACAATGATGGCCGGACTCACCCCACCCGACATATCAACTAGCTGGGCGATACCTATAAATAAGAAGACATATCGACCATAGGCATATTGCGGAATGTACGTGAGCACGTGCTCCAAGCATGCCCAGCCCACAGCCAAGAGATAAAACCCGATGAGCATACCCGTGATCGAGCTTTTTTGGTAGACGTCCTCAATGTTTTTTACGTCATCATTTTTCCATGATTCTGCAATGACCGGCACGGCTATTCGTTTCACTCCTCTAAACGGAACTCCCACAATGAGGCCAGCAAAAAACAAAATGGAATATACGCCTACGTCTTCCACAGTCATCATCTTGTACATCATTAACTGGTCTATGGACAGCACGATGGCACCCGAAGCGTAAGTCAAAATGCCGAATATGCCATTGTGATACAGTTCCCTCTTGTGCGTTTTGTAAAAGGACTTCGGGTAAGGCATCCGAATTTTCTTTGTCTTCGAAAAACTGATGACAGTCATGATTAAGCCCGGAATACAGAAGGCCACTATATACATGTATGCCATGGCAGTAAAGCTCAGTGCACCAGACCAGAATAGAAGTAAACTGCAGAGCAGAAGGAGTTTGAGCAGAAAAGACTCTAACCACGAACCGAGCACAGAACTAAACAACATTCTCATATACGAATCCATGTTCTTGTAGAGTATGCGAAACAGAATGATGGGCATGATGAGCAGAATAAAACCCGACAAGAGGCCATTGGACTCTTGGCTATCAAATAGACACGGACGGAGAACGTAAAATCCGCTGAGGCCAAGCACAATCCCCACCAGTGAAATAAGGATACCAAACATTAAAAAGCCATGATGCCCCTGCTCATCGTCACGAAACTTGGGAAACATGCGACTCGCTATCTGAAAAAAGCCAAGTGTAAATATGGTGGAGAATATATTGGAGACCGAATCAAGCAGAGCGAGCACTCCGATTTGCTCTTGACTCAATATCAAAGGCATCATTAATCTAGACACCACTCCAATACCTAAGCCCAGGAAGATGACTAGCGTGTTTTGAGCGGCTTGTTTTTGAATTACACCCACGCGTATTCCTCCTCTTTTGGCTGACCTATATATAGGAGACTTTTACTCCGTTCTAACTTCGTGTATTGCATGTCTGTGGCAAATATCTGTCAATTATTAAGCGACAATGCGCAGTAACAATCTCATTTTCCAATCCTTTACTTGAATTCTTTCTGTGATGACATCCTTGAATTTTCACTGAACTAGAATGAGCCATAAATGAATAAAGCGAATAGGCGGCTGTGTTATGTTCATCATCTTTTAAAGTGACACTAGATTGTCGGCTCTGTTTTTCCGCATGTAATCCAGTGCTTTGATCAAAAAAGATCTGATTTGATTCACCTTCATTCTTTTTTGCATTGCCCAAAAAAGAATCAAAAAACGCTAGAATGAAAAATCCTTCCACCCGTCACTTCCCTTCTTTAGCTTCCCTTAAAGCTCTGCACTTCCAGCGCATGCCAGTTGAGTAAGTTTGTCAGGTCAAGAAATTGGCCTCGAAGGAAATTCTCGCCATCTCTGGCCCGGTTTTCATTCTGGCCAACGCACTTTTAGAATGCGACTTCTACTCCAACTTACTCTTAGCGCTAGCCAATGAGTGAGACCTTCGTTAAAGGATTAGGCCAACTCAGATAACAAGTAGACAGCGTAAAAGTGGAAAACCTATTGCACGAAACTTACATGAAAATGTTAATTAATTCTACTTTTGAAGCTGCCCATGTCACAAGGAGAATTCATCGTATCAGCACTTAAGTATAGACCCTCTGATTGGGACCAAGTAGTCGGTCAGTCGTCTATCACTACCACTCTAAAAAATGCCATTGCAAGTGAAGAAATAGCGAAAGCGTATCTCTTCTGCGGGCCACGTGGAGTCGGTAAAACCACAAGTGCACGAATCTTCGCTAAGGCGATTAATGAAAAATACCTTGGGCCTGGACAGGATCTTTCTTTTAATGTCTTCGAACTAGATGCCGCTTCTAACAACTCGGTAGATGACATTAGAAACCTCATAGATCAAGTGCGCATACAGCCGCCAGTCGGTAAGTATAAAGTATACGTCATTGATGAGGTACACATGCTCAGTCAGCAGGCCTTTAATGCCTTTCTGAAAACCCTGGAAGAGCCACCACCACATGCTATCTTCGTTTTAGCTACAACAGAAAAACACAAAGTATTACCGACCATTCTTTCACGTTGTCAGATTTATGATTTTTCACGCATTCAGGTGAAAGACATGACTCAGCACTTGGCTACTATTGCCAATGATCAGGGCGTGACATTTGAAGACGAGGCCTTACACCTCATCGCTCAAAAGGCGGATGGCGCGTTGAGAGACGCACTGTCTATTTTTGACCAGATGGTCAGTTTCTCAGGCAAAAACCTGACCTATGCCTCAGTAGCAGAGAATCTAAACATTCTGGACTACGACTTCTTTTTCAGAATTTGTGATGCAATACACAGAGGGAACATGAAAGATGCCCTCTTGGTGCATGATGAAATCATGGCCAATGGTTTTGACTCCCTCCTATTCATCACCGGATTGGCCAGCCACTTGAGAGACCTTCTTGTATCGTCAGACACAGTGACTGCTCAACTGCTGGACACTACAGAAGGCATAAAAAGTAAATATGTGGCCCAGAGCCAGATATTTGAAATGACTAAGCTCATCGCCTTTTTGGAAATTCTCCAACAAGCAGAAACGCGATACAGAACTACGCAGAATAAGCGCCTTCTCACCGAAGTCTCTCTGCTGCAAATGTGCAAGTTGCAAGGGCTGAGTGATGCCCCCGCCACTGAAAAAAAAACGACTAACGAGACTCAAAAAAGCACCCTGCCCGCACAGCCTGCTCCAGGCTTAAACAATAGTCAAAACACTGAACCTCAGCAAGTCACTGAGTCCAACCAAAGTCAAGTTGTTGAATCAGTAAAGGCCGCAGAGCCTAAAAAGACATTACCCGTCAGTGAAGCGGCAGAGACAGCGAGCCACAAGTCGACCGTGGAGCCACCTTCAGTAGAAGAGCAACATGCAGCTGCGGCAATCCCTAATACTGAACCAGAGACTAATACAGTGCAGGCTGAAGACATACCCAGTTCAGCGAGCGCAGCACCTTCTGTAGAGGAAGCCCCAACCGTGGAGGCCTCAGTGGCTGAAAGTCAGACCATGGAAGCGAAGCCTTCGCAACCCGAGCCTACTCAACCTGCAGTTGCAGAAGCCAGACCTGTGGAAAGTGAAACAACACCGCCCGCTGCTCAAGCAGAGCCTGACTTGCCAAGTGGAGGTATAGCGGCTGCAGAACCGGTGACCGGTCCAGAAGTAAGGCCTGAGCAGATAAACGAAATACCTCCAAGTCCAACAGCGACAATCAACTCAGTGTCAGAGCCAGCGACCGAGTATAGTGCGGACGCGCCAGAGAACACAAGCTCTTCAGAAAATCAAATCGAAGCTTCTACCCCATCTACTGCTCCATCTGCCACCCCTGCTGAAGCCGCAGCCGCACAGATGGGTCTCACCCCGACTTCTCGCAAGGTGAAGGGTTCAGTCTCTATCGTAGATTTTAATGACGATGACGAACTGGAAGAAGAAGAGAACGAAGAAAAGGAAGTAGAGGCGGGAGATGCCGTAGCCGAAGGGCCACTAATAAGAGCTTGGAAAGCCTATGCGGAGATCATCAAAGAAAAAAGGAAGTACAGCTTTTACTCCACTTTAAACAACCGCACTCCAGCCATCATTGATGACAACACCATACACATCAACTTGGAGAATGAGGTGCAGATGGAAGACTTGCAAGTTGAAAAAGCGGAACTGATGTCATTTATCAGGACAGAGCTTAACAACCCAGCCATCAAGCTCACCGCACGAATTGAGGAGAGTGAAGACACTAACATTGGCCTGCAAACTCCGCGTGAGCAGTTGAAGCACATGGTCAAAAAGAATCCGAATCTCGGAGAAATGCAAAAGCGCTTCGATTTGGATGTGGAGTATTAAGCCTCACAAGGAAGGCAGGCTTTAAGGATTCTTCTTAATTGAGTACATTTGCACTCCGAAATTTTTCAATTTATTAACTCGAATACCCCCATATAATGAGCGGTTCTAAAATCTCAATCGACAATGGCACACTCAACGTGCCCAATGACCCTATCATACCTTTTATAGAAGGAGACGGAATCGGCCCGGACATATGGGCAGCTTCAGTCCGTGTTTTTGACGCGGCAGTAGAAAAGGCTTATGGTGGAGACCGTAAGATAAACTGGCATGAAGTGTATGCTGGTCAAAAAGCATATGACAAGACGCAAGAATGGCTACCGCAAGAGACGCTAGACAAAATGGGTGAATACCTCGTGTCTATCAAAGGGCCATTGACTACGCCTGTAGGTGGTGGTATCCGCTCACTCAATGTGGCTTTGCGTCAGAAGCTTGACCTGTATGCATGTGTTAGACCAGTGCGTTGGTTTGAAGGAGTTCCTTCTCCAGTGAAGTCTCCAGACAAAGTAGACATGGTCATCTTTAGAGAGAACACGGAAGATATTTACGCAGGTATAGAGTGGGAAAACGGATCTGAGGGTGTAGAGAAAGTCAAAAAATTCCTCATCGAAGAGATGGGTGTTAGCCAGATTAGATTCCCCGATTCATGCTCACTTGGTGTGAAGCCTGTGTCTGTGGAAGGTACTGAACGACTAGTAAGGTCTGCACTCAACTATGCTATTGAGCAGAAGAGAGACAACCTGACCTTAGTACACAAGGGTAACATCATGAAGTTTACCGAAGGGAAGTTTAAGGAATGGGGTTATGAGTTGGCCAAGAGAGAGTTTGGTGCTCAAGACCTAGACGGTGGACCATGGCAGATTATTAATAAGGACGGTCACAAGTTGATTGTTAAAGATGTTATTGCTGACGCCTTCTTACAGCAAATACTGCTGCGCCCGGCTGAGTATGATGTCATTGCTACACTCAACCTAAATGGAGACTACATCTCAGATGCACTTGCAGCAGCTGTTGGAGGAATCGGTATTGCACCAGGTGCCAACATCAATTATGAAAAAGGTGTTGCCATTTTTGAAGCCACACACGGTACTGCGCCTAAGTATGCTGGTCAGGACAAGGTAAATCCATCATCTGTTATTCTTTCAGGAGTAATGATGTTGGAGTACATGGGCTGGAAAGAAGCTGGTGACTTGATTGTTAAGGGTATCGAAGGAGCCATTGACCAAAAGACAGTAACCTATGATTTTGAGCGACTAATGGACGGAGCAAAACTCTTGAAGTGTTCAGAGTTTGGAGATGCGATTATCGCCAACATGACATAAAACTATTTCGTTTTACACACTATGAAAAGCTCTCGTTTACGAGGGCTTTTCTTTTTTTGTTCATGGTTCATGTCAATTGAGCGTGTCATTTTTTATAACACACAACGGATAACCTGTATGGCATGTGCTAAAGGCGGAGCCACGTGCAGCGCGGT
>CAYSDH010000102.1:2332-8358 GCA_964429805.1 uncultured Flavobacteriales bacterium | reverse complement strand
AATCCTGCAGCGTTGAGAACTATCTTATTTCAAGGGCTGGTCTATGTGCTCTAACACACAAATAAACTCAACAAAGTTTAATCGCTTATCAAAGCTAACCAATCTCTAACGAACTTAAAACTGGGAATAGTCTACTGCACTACTAACACAGACATCAGTGCAGAAAAAACACAAACTGCACAGTAAAAAATGGGCGCAGATTAAGTGACATAGCACCCCACAGAATAAACAAAAAAACAAACCAAAAAAAAGCCCCCCTACCAGAGGCAGGAGGGCAAAAAAAAAATGTTTTTCGCTTACTCTTCTTCTTCTCCGGTAATGGCATCTTTCACACCATCTACAGCATCAGTCACAGAGTCAGCAACACCACCAACGATGTCTTTGGCCTTATCAACCACTGCACTTGCTCCGACTGCTCCAGCAACTCCGCTGATTGCTCCGCCAGCTTTGTCAACCAATCCTTCGGCTCCTTCTTTTACTGCATCAACAGCTCCTTCTACTGCATCGCCAACAGAATCGACTACGTTTCCAGCAGCATCTTTAGCTGTATCTACAATGTTACCTACCACATCTCCAGCTCCTCCTAGCGCTTCACCAGCAGCATCAGCAACAGAACCTGCAATGTCTTTGGCCTTGTCTACAGCAGAACCAGCCATGTCGGCCGCACCACTAACTGCACTTCCAGCTTTATCTACAGCACCGCTTACAGCTCCACTTGCGGCCTCAACCGCAGAACCAGCAGCGTCTTTTGCTGCACTTGCTGCAGAACTCGCAGCATCACCCACAGAACTGGCTGCACCTTTTGCCGCACCAGCCGCAGAACTTGCTGCACTGCTCGCTGCATTGGCTGCAGAACCCGCAGCATCACCAGCCGCATTGACTGCCGAACTGGCTGCATCTTTGACACTTCCAGCCGCACTACTTGCCGCATCTCCAGCAGCTGAAGCTGCATTTCTTCCTGCATCAGCAGCAGAATTGGCCGCATTTTTTGCTCCTCCGAAAATGCCTTTTATAATGTCCATTAATCCCATTATTCCCTTGTTTTAGTTTAGGTTCATACGTTTAACTAATGCCAAATATATAAATCACTTGTTACCAAGCACCTAGAAAAACACAATTCAATCATGAAGACTTGATGCGTCAAGCAACTATTTTGATTAAAAATCGTATAGAATCTCAGCATATTAATTGTCTCGATTAGTGGTAAATTCTGACACAACCAATATGAAACGCATAACTTTGCACACCCTAGTATAAAGAGAATGGAAACTAGAAGCGAAATACTTGGTCTACTGACAGACCTAATTGAAGATGAGGTAAGTCTGGAAGAGACCGCCCCAGGTCTTGAGGCCATTGCCAAGTTAGGCGATATGCCCAGCACTGATGCAGAAGACGCTATGCTCGATGAGCTTTTAGTCGACATCATTGACGCGTTTAATGAAAAGCGTGCTCGCCTGCGCAGCAAAGCGCAGTCTGCGGTGCATGAAAATAATCAGAAGCAGAAAGAGCAGATTATTGAAGAGATGCGCGCGCTCATTCAGAACGAAGAGAACATTGGTAAAGCGTTTAACAGCTTTAAAGATCTTCAAGAAAAGTGGCAAGACATTGGGGATATTCCACGCGCTCAACTTTCTCGTCTGCAAGGAGAATATAGCAGATTGCGAGAGACCTTCTTTTATAACATTCAGATTTATAAAGAACTCGCAGAGCATGACAAGAGACGAAACCTTGTCAATAAAAGAGACATTATTAAAAAGGTACAATTACTCGCTGATGAGACCTCTATCAAGAAGGTAGACGCTGCGGTAAAGATGTACATGAAAGAGTGGGACTCCACAGGGCCTACATCTCAGAAAGACTGGGAGCAAGTGCGTGACGACTACTGGAAGAGTGTCAGAGCCGCCCTAGACAGAGTCAACGCCTACTATGAAGGCATCAGAGAGAAGCAAGGCGAAAATCTTGAAAAGAAAAAAGCCCTCATTGCCAAAGTAACAGAGGTGTCAGAAAGAGAGATTGAAGGCGTTAAGGCGTGGAACTCTTCGACAAACGAGGTACTTGACATTCAAAAGCAATGGAAGTCTATTGGCTTTAGTTCGCAGAACGAAAAAGTCTGGAAAGAATTTAGAGGAGCCTGTGATAGTTTTTTCACCCGAAAGAAAAACTACTATGGCGACCTCAACGAAGTCTATGATACGCGTAAGGCAAAGAAAGAAGCCCTCATTGCCAAGGCTGCTGAATTAAAGACTGGACAGAATTTTAAAGAAACGAGTATCGCCCTGCAAGCACTTCAGAAAGAGTGGAAAGCGGTAGGTGCAGCATCTAAGAAAGACGAGAATAAACTTTGGTCAAAGTTTAGAGGGCACTGCGATGAGTTCTTTAATAAAAAGACCGAATTTTTCAAAGGCAAAGAAGCTGATGAAAAGCAAAACCTGAAGCTCAAAGAGGATTTGACTCGAAGAGTGCAGGCGTTCCAACTCAGTGGCAACAAGGGTACTGACCTTAATGCGCTGGCCGAATTTGGTGTAGAGTGGAGAGGCATAGGCATGGTGCCATTCAAAGAAAAAGACAAGGTAAACAAGACCTACTTTGAGAGCATCTCTGTGCACTACGACAAGCTCAAGCTAGACGACAAAGAGCGCAAGGAAGTCCAAATGAAAAACAGACTGGCCAAGTTGGAGAATGATCCAAAGGCTAAGAAAGATGAGCGTTTTCACATCAAGCGTAAAATTGACGGTCTTAGAAAAGACATCAATCAGTACGAGAACAATCTCGGATTCTTTAACCCACACCAGAAAGACAACCCGATGAAGTTGGAAGTGGAAAAGAACATCAAGAGAAACAAAGCGAAAATTGCAGAGCTACAGAAAATGCTCAAACTGATTGACAACAGTTAAGCTGCTGCGATTTCAATTCTTTTTAAATCAACTTGACCTTTTGAGGTGAGCTGCAAAAAGTAGCTCCCTGCTTGATGCGCATCAGAATCAAGCGTAAAAGAATGAAGACCTGCATCCAGTTCTCCGTCATGAATAGTCTCGACAAGATGTTCACTCTGGTCTAGCAGACTCAAAGTCACCTGATACGAATCGGGCATTTCAATTTCAAGTTGCACGCTACCTATAAGATTTCGAGATGCCAGTGGTCTCAAAAAAGGGTATTGTCTTAAGTCCACATTGGACCTCCACTGAATTAGAACAAAACGGTATATCGCAGCAGCGAGCAAGACCACCACCATGGCCAACACCACCCACTCTAACTTATCACGCAGTATATTATTCATAAAGAAATCACTCCTCCTATCTGGCCAACTCGCTCATACCTGTCAAACACGGAGTCGGCATCCATTATCATTTCTTTGACGGTCAGACTCACAAATCGACCACTCGAAGACTCTTTGGTGGCATACTCCACCTTCTCACTAAACACGGCCTTTACCTGTGCCAACTTATCGCCCTCATTGGGGATAATGAACTTAAACATGTACAACGAAGGCCATTTGTGAAACGACTCCAGTTTTTCTCTTAATTCTGCCTTTTTTCCCTCGTCCATGACGCCTCTATCCAATTTTGGTCAAATATAACGGGAATGAATTTTGATACCTTCATTGAACCATCTGATATTAGAGGTGTATCAAGTATCGAGTATGAGAACAACGCTTACAACTTTGACATTTATCTGCCTGACAGTGTGGAGCTTAGGTCAAGAACATCAATCTGTGCAAGATACTGTGCCAGTCGAGACAGATGTGATTGAAGTAGAATCCATTCAGTCAACTCCTGTTCGCTTAGAAGAAATAAGTAATTCATCTAGAAAAAAGGAAAAGTTAGACTCCTACAAAGAGGCCCAGTATGAAAAAGCGGCTAGAGAGCAACTCAACGCACAGTTTGATAAGTATGTGACTGAATATCAGATGGCGACTCAAAAGTCAGAATCTGGAGATGCCCTGATTGACGCACTCAACCTCAAGCCAGATGACATTGGCGTGCTTGACGAGTTGATGAGTTATTATGAAATAATGGGTGACCATGCATCAATGAAGCAAACGGCCAAAAAGATGTTTGCTTCAAAAAAGTACCACACAGACATTCTGTCTTATCAAGAAAACGTAATCCGTTCTCTAGATGCAGGCACGGTGCTCATCACTAATGGAGAATGGGACACCTACCCCCTACTTGGTAAACTAGCGCTTGAGCACAAAGACATCACTGTGGTCAACATCCAATTGCTGAGCGACACAAAGTACAGGAGCGAGCGACTCAAAGAGAAAGGACTGATGGTGCCATCTAACATGAATAATGGCGTGGCAAACTTCATTCAGCAACTGTATGGCCTCAACCCAAATCATGCATTTCATCTCGGCTTGACAGTAGATAAGGCCGTGCTCAAGCAGCTCAAATCTCAACTGCACCTTGCGGGGCTTAGCTTCAAACTGGGCGGCATGACTAGTGCACAAACGGTGGTCGACACCTTTGAAGATGATGTAAACATGAGTTTTTTAAAGAGGTCAAATGCGCCTGCTGAAGTCCGAAAACTAAATCTCAATTACTTGCCAATGCTCGCTGCAGTGCACAAGAAATACAAGGAAGATGGAGACGCAAAGAAGGCCAAGGATGTGAAGGTGAAAATGACAAAACTCGCTCAGCAAGCCGGGCGAAGTGATGTTTTAGAAAAACTGAAATAGCAACTTGGTCTTTGGGCGAAAATATCAAGACATGGCTGATGAGGACCTAATGGTTCGCTCATCAACGGGTGACACCCAAGCCTTTACCGAGCTTTATGATCGCTATCAAGGTAAGATGTGCACCTACTTTTTCAGAATGCTGTGGCAGGATAGAGAGAAGGCCAATGACATGACTCAAGACCTCTTTTCAAAACTGATTGAAAAGCCTGAGCTGTATAAACAAGGAAAGAAATTTAGCACGTGGATATACGCTATTGCAGGTAACATGTGTAAGAATGAGTACAGACGACATGCCGTACGTGTAGACCACGCACCTGAGGTAAAACAACTCTACAGCAGCACAGTAGCTGCTGATGAAAAAGGTGTAGACCGAAGCAACTTTAAAACAGAACTAAGCCGCCAACTGGCTGGTCTCAGCGAAGAACAGCGACATGTCTTTATCTTGAGATTTAAACAGGACATGAGCATAAAAGAAATAGCCGAGATAATGGAATGCAGCGAAGGCACGGTGAAGTCTCGCATATTCTACACACTCAAAAAACTATCAAAAGGCCTAGAAGTCTTTGACCCGAATTACGAAAAATGAAGCGTACAGAGAAATATGACCCAGAAGACATCGAGTATCTCTTAACCAATAAGAGTTACGAAGAGCTCTATGCTGAGGAGCGAGACTTCGTGCTGCGACACATGGACTCGGCTGAGGAATATCAGCAGATGAGAAAGACGCTACTCGAGCTCACTTCAGAAACAGTGGTAGATGATGAGTGGAGCGCCCCCATGTCTATGCGCGATAACCTCATCGCTCAGCACGAAAAGAAACATGAGCGAAAGACCATTTTTGTCTGGTTAAACTCACTGTTTGCAGGCTTGAGTCTAAGCACACCTCTGTATAAACGACCTGGAGTTCAAGTGGCTTTTGCTTCGTTGGCTGTGGTAGTAATTGGCTTGATATTTTTTAATCCTGATACAGAGAATTCACTGTCTCTTGAACCGGCCCTTAGTGAACAGCATGACGAAGTGGCCAATCAGAAACCGCAAAACAATGCTGAGTCAGATAAAGAAGTGAGCGCGAGTCAAGGAGCGTTAAAGAAAAAAGAAGACTTCAATGGTCTTGAGCAGAATGAAGTCATAGAAAAGGAAAACCTCTCTGATGATAAAGGATACCTCAGCACGCGAGATGCGGAACAAAATCTGACTGCTGGAGCTGATAAGCGGCAAGAAAAAGAAGTCTTGTCAGAAGACTTTGCCCATGAAGATATGCTCAGCGCAAACGAAGGTAAATATGGATTAAACAAGGCGGAGTCAAAAGATGCAGTTGATGCGGCAGCTTTTGATATCAATGGTGACA
>CAYSDH010000102.1:0-2322 GCA_964429805.1 uncultured Flavobacteriales bacterium | reverse complement strand
ATTTTGAAATTTTTGACCAAAAATGTTGTGGAGTGGCTGATTTGGAAGAGGAAGACAGAGTGACCAACTTCTCATACACCGCCTCACCAGCGGAAGCAGACATGGAGCTCCCAGAGCCCAGCATTGTCTCGGGCACCATGGATAGCAGAGCTGATGATAACCTAGCCTATGAAATTGACAACGTAGCCGGCAACTCCTTTGAATCCGTAAGCGAATTAGTGATTCTTGAAGATGCTGAGAGTTCCGAAGAAGAACGATCGAGGGTGAGTACCACCATTGACGATGATATCATAGACATACTCTACACCTGCTGGTAGTTTAGTCTGACTTATGGCTATTCACTGGAATAGCGATATCTTCACGCCTCTGATGACAAAAGTCCTGAGGATCATAAACAGATTTAACCTAGGTGGCCCAACCTTTAATGCTGCCTATCTCTCAAAATTTCTGCCCTCACCATACGAGACTATGCTGGTTGGCGGGAAGAAGGACTACACAGAAGACAACTCCCTGCACATCATAGACAAGCTCGAGCTGAACCCCATCATTATACCCGAAATGATGCGCGAAGTGAACTTGCGAAAAGACATCACCTCGTTTAGAAAAATTGCGAAGATGATTGACGAGTATCAGCCAGACATCATTCACACGCATGCCTCAAAAGCGGGCGCCTTGGGTAGACTTGCCGCAAAGCGAGCCAATGTAAAAGGTATCGTTCACACTTTTCACGGTCATGAGTTTCACTCCTATTTTGGTCACTTCAAGACTAATCTTTACAAATCTGTAGAACGATACATGGCAGCCAACTCCAGCGCCATCATCGCGATTAGTGAACGCCAAAAGCACGAACTTGTGAATGTTTTTAAGGTCGTGCCCGAAGAGAAAATAAGAGTGGTTAACCTTGGTTTTGATTTAGACAAGTTTCAGCAAGACTTTCAGGCCAAGCGAAAAAAGTTTAGAGAATTCTACCAGTTAGATGATGACACGGTGGCTATTGGTATTGTAGGCAGATTAGTGCCAATCAAAAACCATGAGATGTTTATCAACTCTATTGCCCACATTAAAGAGCATAGCAAAACAAAATTTCGCGCCTTTATAATAGGAGATGGAGAAGTCAGGACTGAGTTAGAGGAATATGCGGCCTTCAAGAATTTGAGATATAACGACCCTGAAATAGATCCTGAAGACCACCTCACCTTTACTTCATGGATGAAGGACATTGATGTAGCCAATGCTGGACTAGACATTGCCGCTTTGACAAGTAAAAACGAAGGAACTCCTGTGAGCCTAATAGAAGCCCAAGCTGCGAACCGACCAATAGTCAGTACCAACGTGGGTGGAATAGAAGACATCGTGCAAAATGGAAAGACAGCCCTTCTTAGTCCAGCAGGGAATCAAGATGCCTTTAATCGCAATCTGATAAACCTGCTTGACGACTCATCACTCAGAAACACGCTTGGCAAAGGTGGCTGGGACTTTGTGAAAGAGCGTTTTCACTATACCCGCCTTGTAAAAGACATGGTAGATGTCTATGAGTCGATTTTGTAATCAGGCCTTTTATTTTTATATTTTTACTGCTAATTCGCACCCACTTGATGAAAAGATTCTTTTTCCTACTCCTTGTTGCTAGTTTACTCGGAAGTTGCACCGTAAACAAGGACTTAATGTTCAAGTCTCCAGTAGATTACAATTTTGATGACGTGCCTAATGTTGACAGCCTGGAGTATACCGTATCACCAAATGATCGTCTTGAGTTTAGACTACTTACCAATGATGGATACAAATTAGTTGACTTGACGGGAGACCAAGCAAATGGTCAAAACAGTCAGCAGGCCATCAGACAGTTTGGTGTCACATACTTGGTAGAGTCTGATGGAATGGTGAAACTGCCCACACTTGGTCGAGTAAATATTGCCGGCTACACAATCAGAGAAGCAGAAATAATGCTCGAAGAAAAGTATGCTGAGTTTTACATCAAACCGTTCATTCAGCTTTCTGTAAATAATAACAGGGTAATCGTATCGCCAGGTGATGGAGGTACATCGAGAGTGATTCAGATTGATAATAACATGACTGTTATAGAAGTATTGGCACGTGCTGGCGGTATAGCCAACAGAGGTAATGCGTCTAAGATCAAGGTCATCAGAGACATGGGCACAGAGAAGAAGGTATACCAACTTGACCTCTCCACAATTGAAACGATGGAAGAAGGATACATGGTGGTGCAGGCCAATGATATCATATATGTAGAACCTAATCCAGAAGTTGTGAGAGAGGTGTTGCGAGACCTCACCCCTATTATCTCGCTCATTACCTCTACCC
>CAYSDH010000101.1:0-8470 GCA_964429805.1 uncultured Flavobacteriales bacterium | reverse complement strand
ACGTGACACTGTGCAATTTGACGAACGCACTTTTGTGTAATTAATGCCCAAGTCTCCGAGCCTCAACTCATCCTCAGCGGGCACTGGAGTGCGGGAGGTAAATTGCCAGATTTCTAGTCCACCGCCACCGCGCATATTCATGGCCAAGTAGGCGTGTCGGTCATGCGCTTGGTTACCAGTATAATTCGTCATCAGTGCCGCAGTGGCCTGGTCTTCAAACACTTTGATGTCGAATCCTAAGTGTCTGTTATACCACGCGAAGGTCTCAGGCGCATCCGCACAGCCGATTCCTACTTGCTGAATTCCGTTCACATAAACGTCAGACTTGCTCATGGTCTTTGAGTATTCTTGATTAAGAAGTGAAATGCCCACGGAGCCCATCGGTGCACATAGATTAACGCCAATTCTCCTTTGCCGATATATACGCGTCTCTTTCCTTTTCGGATTCCGCGCAATGTTTTTCGCGCAGCTTTCTCTACACTGACGCCTTTGAGTTGAGTGGAGTCCATGCTATTATGCGGCTTTCCGTCAGGACCGAGCGCAGAAAGTGAGATGTCTGTGCGCACAGGCCCAGGACTGATAATAGTCACTCGTGGGTGGTCACCTTCGAGCTGCATGGTCTCAAAATAACCCTGCAGCGCATGTTTAGACGCGGCATAGGCTCCGCGCAATGGAAACCCAAAAAGACCAACAATAGATGACACGACTGCAATTTTTGATTCGGGTATAGACTGCAAAGCTGGCAGCAGAGCCTGAGTCAAATGAACCGTGCCACGAAAATTCACTTCCATGATTCTGTCTACCACCTCCATGGTTGTTTCTATGGTGGTGCCACGCTGAGATATTCCTGCATTGTTAATCAGAATGTCAAGGCCTTTGTTAGACCGGGTAACTTGATTGGCGGCTGCCGTTATACTCGATTCATCACTCAGGTCGAGTTGTACCACTTCCACCTGCACTGTATCAGACTGTAGTTCGGCAGCGAGTGCTTCTAGACGGTCAGTGCGTCTTCCTGCAATGAATAAATGACAAGCTTGTTGAGCACATTGTCTGGCCAATTCGGCTCCAATGCCAGCGCTGGCGCCAGAGATGAAGATACGCTTGTTGGCGAGGGAGTAAGACATGTTTAGCAGCTCAGTTTTTTCTGAGCTGGCAATGTACAGTTATCCGTTGGTTAAGGATTGAAATTAAGATGTGAATGAAAGTCAAAATGGGTGTTGTGTTGACTTGCCTCGCCAATGATCTCAATGCGCTCCGAGTGCCTGACGTTCGATCAAAAAAAAATCAAAATGAAATGGCACTTAAGCCATCCATTTTGATTTTAGTTTTCGGTTAGATTTTTAATAGAATCGGGTTGGCGCGGACTTTCCCCTGACTACGTAAATAGGTTGAGTAGTGCCCATTTTCCTTTGCTGATGAACAAGATACATCAGTTATGAAAAAGAACGAAGAATACAACGACATACACAGTTTCCTCCGAGATTTTGGAACCAACGAGCAATGCTATGAACATCTATATTCACTCAAGTGGAGTGCGGGCTATGCGTGTAAAAAGTGCGGACATGATGTGAGTGTCAAAGGGCGAAAATGGCACTACAGAAAATGTCAGAAGTGCAAATATGATGAGTCATCCACAGCCCACACATTATTCCATGAGATAAAATTCCCATTACATAAGGCGTTCCTGATGCTCCATCAGATCACGACTTTGAAAAAGGGTCTTTCCGCCTTAGACATGTCCCGTCAACATGCCGTACATCAAAACACTACATGGCACTTCAAGCGCAAAGTACAAGAGGCAATGACGACAAAAGGTAGAGTTGAATTACTGACAAGTGTAGAGGTCGATGAAACAGCGATAGGTGGCGCTGAAAAGGGTAAGCCTGGTCGCAGTCACGGCAAAAAAGGCAAGGTAGTAGTCGCACTAGAAGTTGACTATCCAGAGCATGGGGACAAGCCAACAATCAAAAATGCATCAGCAGAAGTGATAGACGACTACTCCTCTGAAGAGTTGTCAGATGCCATTGACGAGATGGTCGACTCAGAAGCGGTCATCACAACAGATGGCTGGGGCGCCTATAAAAAAGCGGTAGGAGAAAGAATCCATATCCGATTGCTCTCTTCCAATCTGTCCAACTTCGTTGACTTGCATTGGTATATCTTCAATTTAAAGAACTGGCTCAGAACTATCCATCTAGGCGTATCGATTAAGCATCTGACTCGTTACCTCAATGAATTCAACTTCCGATTCAACAATCGAAATTACTCAGGAGATGGCTTTTTGAGAGTCATCAAATACATGGTCAAATCACCCAAACTTACTAGACAAATGGCTACTGGGGAATGAACGCGCTAACCCGATAACATTATACTGTCAAACTGGTGAACCAATTTAGGCCGCATTATAGTGACTTTTACCATAAATGAAATAAATGGCGCAAAGCTGCGTTGTTAGCCGATTTCTGGCTTAAAAAGGATGGAGTTCAGAAGTGTATAATCCCTAATTATGTCACGTAGTTAAGTGGTTTCAGGCCAATGTTGATTTGGGGAAGTCTAGAATTGAGAAGCGGTCTGCGCGCGCTACTGCCTATTAACACTACTGTTCTGGCGCTTTGTACACGTAGTATGTCTTGGTGATTTCAATTTCCGAAGGACGTACATACACCTGCGCAGCAAAAAACGGCATGTCTTCCATTTGGTTTTTGATAATTCAGAATAATGAAAACTGACCGAACAATATTGACTGATTCTGCCCTAAATACAGGGATTAATGGTCAGTGCTACCATATTTGTGCAACACTATCTTTTGGTGACATGACGATACTTTTCTCTGAACCTGTTTGCTAAGAAAGCCATAGAACATGTAGGTAACTCGTCATCTTATTCAACTTGATTCTGATGATCTATCTGTGTCACCCTCTTCGTCATTCTAAACGAACTGACTCTAGCGACTGGCTCTCTGGTTTTAAACGGGCGATTTTGGTTTGAGCGAAACACTCAGTAATTAAAGGGCCTATAGCGGCTTATGATACTTTGGCATAGCTCTTGAATTACCCTGTGTTCAAACCTCAACTTATGAAAAGATTCATACCACATATCAGCTTAATGGCAGCCTTGCTATTTCTGGCCATGTCATGCACCACTTCAAAATCTCTCTATAAGGATGCTCTCAAGTATGAGGAAGCGGGGCTCTATGAAGATGCCGTAAATAGCCTAGAGAGGTCGCTACAGAAAAAGTATAAAAACACAGACGCGCGGGTCAAGCTGCAAGAGATTGGTCAGCGAGTGTTTGACATGAAGCTTGATGACTTTAACCGTCATCTGATGCTCAAAGATTATGCGCAGGCCGTGCATGACTTTCGCACTGTTACTCGATTTCAGAGTGAATTGAGAAAGTATAAGGTTGAGTTGACCATTCCTGGCCATTACACCACTGGCTATGAAGAGGCCAAAGAGACTCATCTCTCTGCGATGTATGCCGATGCGTTGACTCACATGCAAGAGGACCGTTTTACTGAAGCGGAAGATATGTTTGGGCGCATCTTAGATATTGATGCCAACTATGAGGATGCCCGTGACTTAATGGAGGGCGCCCAGTGTGAGCCTATCTACAGAACTGCCATGAACCAGTTTGACCGTGGCGATTACCGCACTGCGTATTATGGTTTTTTAACCTGTGCCAGAAAAGGCGACTATAAAGATGCGGCCGAGTATGTGTCGGTATGTCTTGAGCTCGGGCAGACTACAGTGGCTCTGCTGCCGTTGGAGAATATGTCAGGGGCGGCCATCGCGACAGACAGAATGCAGGCCTATGCACTCGAAGCATTGGTCAAGATGGACAATCCGTTTTTGCGAATTGTGGAGCGTGATAATCTTGATCAAGTTATACAAGAGCAAAATTTTAATCTGTCAGGTTCTGTCAGCGAGCATTCTGCCATAGAGGCAGGTAACTTGGTAGGGGCCACAACTATTCTCACCGCAGAGGTGGTGGGGCATCACGTAGAGCTAGGTAATCTGCAGCGCATAAAGCGACAAGGATTTGTGAGCTACACGGTAACGTTATCCAATGAAGATGGTACAAAACGCACGGTGACGAAGTACAAGCCTGTAGAGTACATCGAGTATGAAGACAGAAATAGTGTGTCGCTTTCCTTTCATTTCAAATTAGTTGATGTAGAGACGGCTGAGATTCTGACTGCTGACATTATACACAGAGAGGAGATGGACCAAGTGCACTTCGCGGTGTTTAACGGAGATCACTCAAAGCTCTTTCCGGCCCGCAGTGACGGACGTGTGGACCTCAACTATTCAAACAGAAATAGACTAAGAGGTCTGCTTTCTGCTCGGAGAGAGTTAGGGTCAAGTGCAGACTTGGCAGACAAACTATTTGGCAATACGGCCAGATCAATGGCAAAGACTATTAACAGTGAATTGGACTAATCATGAAGTATTTACCTATCATAGCGCTCATGCTTCTGGCATGTGGAAGCAAGAGAACCTTGATGCAGGAAACTGCACAGGTTTCTCCGGCTCCGATGTGGGTCGAGTCCAAGCCGATTTCTTCGCTGTATTATATAGGTATAGGTAAGTCAAGAAAAAGCTCTTCGGACCACGCCTTATTGGCTAAGCGAAGCGCATTGGCTGACTTGGCTTCTGAGATTGAAGTGAGCGTTGATGCACAGTCTGTGCTCTACACCTTAGAGCATGACGACAGGTTTGACGAGCGTTTTTCTGAAGTCGTGTTCTTAAATACCAAACTGGACTTAGAGGGTTTTGAAGCCTATGACGCCTATGAGACTAAAGACGAGTACTGGGTGTATTATAAGCTCAACAAAGCCAGGTATGCAGAGATTGTGGCCGAACGTAAGCGCTTGGCCATCGAGCTGGCAGACGGTCACTTAAGTCAAGCACTCAAGGCCTTTGAGCGCGCAGATGCGGTGATGGCGGCTCATCATTCTATTGAGTCTTTGACTGCCTTAGAGCACTGCTGGGGAGAGGTTAACTCTTCTCCAAACTTTGACAACCTTGGTTTAAAAGCCATTGACTTGCTGTCCAGACTACGGGCCGATTTAGATATCGGCATGCCGCTCTCGACTATTGTTCTTGATGAGACAAATGGGTTTGTCAGGCAGGTTCACGGAGAGTTAAAGTATGGTGATACGGTGCTTCAACCTATACCTGTGTTGCTCAAGCATGAGGATGAAACTCAAAAGTTTGAAGGGAGTAAGTTTCAGTTTACGCTCAAGCCATCCTTATCGCAGACCAGCGAGTTACTTGTCATCATAGATCCCTTTTTTGCAGAGCGCGAAAAGCGAAGGTCTAGGTCTTTTGATTTTTTAGATGAGCTTCTAAAGCCCATAGAGCACAGGGTAATGGTGAGCACCAAGTTTCCAAGCATCTCTTTGGCTGTGATACAAGGCAGGGAAGGGGACTTGCTAAGGCAGAATCGTGAGTTAGAAGCGAGTATTGTTAATCAGTTGGCAGACGTAGGAATTCGGGCTGATGGAAATGGAAAAAACCGATTTGAAATACTTGTGATGGCAACCACCAGAGATGCTGGACTCAGCATGGGACAGCAGGTGGCATACACCAAAGCCATCATCACATTGAAAGACAATGAGCTAAACGAGGTGCGCTCCAAGTTCGTGATTAATGAAGTTAAAGGAGTGCATCGGGATATGGAAAATGCCGAGCTCGTTTCACTCAAAAAGCTCAAGCAGAAGTTTGACAAAAGCTTTCTGGAGGCCTTAATTGGCGGGCTATTTTGAGTTTGGCACAGTTTCTGAAAATTAACCTAGTACAAAAAAGAACGATTATGAAAACTATATTCAACATACGTCAGTCAGTCATCTTGACCATGATGTGCACAGTGCTCGTCCTAGGAACAAGCTGCAGCAAAAAGAAGAAGCTCGCACTCAAAGAAGATCCGCCTTCTGGAGAAACTGCGATAAAGGAATACTGTGCCGGACCTGAGTTCTTTTCAGACAAAAAGAATTTTAGAGCCAATGCCCTTGGCGAAAGCAGCGACCAGGCGGCCGCTCGAAAAAAAGCCATGGCCAATGCGCGTTATGACTTAGCCAGTTCTCTTCAAACTACCATAGAAGGAGTGGTAGACAACTACGTAAACTCACGCGAGTTTAATAATAAAGAAGAGATTGAAGAGCGCTTTGAAGGCCTGACCAGAGAGGTGGTAAAACAAAATCTCTCGGGTGTGAAAGTGATTTGCTCTCAGCCAGTAATTGTCAATGCCACGGGGCGTTACAAGTACTACATCGCGCTTGAGTTGTCAGGAGATGACATCGTTGCTGACTACAATGAGCGACTGAGCAAAGACGAGCGACTCAAAGTAGATTATGACTATGAGAAGTTCAGAAAGATATTCGAAGCTGAAATGGAAAAGTTCGAACAGAATATGTGAAGGTTTAGTTAAACGCTAATTTCACAAGCCGATATCCAACAGGGTATCGGCTTTTTTCATGTACAAGAATCACATCCTTTTTGCTTGCCTATCTATGGCGCTGTCTGTCAGTCTCGGTGCATTGGCCGCGCATGCACTCAAGGCTCACTTGCCGGTACAGTCGCTCGAGTCTTTTCAAGTAGGAGTGAGGTATCAGGTATATCACTCCATCGCCATACTCGCATTAGTGGCACTTGCGGGTCAGAAAAAAGTAGATATACGAAGAGCGCTGAATGTCCTGATAATCGGCATGGTGTTCTTCTCGGTGTCTATTTACCTACTCTCTACACGGTCAGTGTATGGTGCAGAAGGAGAGATGACGTGGCTTGGCCCCATCACACCATTAGGTGGTCTGCTGCTCATTGCAGGTTGGTGTATGTTGGCCTTCCGCTTTTTTCGAGCAGAATGGGAGTAGACTCAAAAATTTCTTCAAACTAGTATAGGGGCTTCAGGTGCTCATCTGTATTAAGTCAGAATTGCTGAGATAGAAGGTTTCTAGTTACGCGGGCACCTCAGTCAGATTTAGTTCAGTAAAAACCAAGCTATGAAGATGAAAACCTTGTTTATGTTACTTGCATTTTGCGCAGCTGCGCTGCAGACCGTGGCTCAGTGTAATGCCGGAGATGATGTCACAGTAGAGTTATGCGGAGACGATAGTCCTGTTGACCTTTTTACCAAGATTGAAGGCTTTCCAGATACCAATGGGTATTGGGAAGATCCACTGGGCGCAGCATTTGTCAATCCTTTTGACCCAGCGCTGCATGGAGAGGGAGTGTATACTTACATCGTTGACACCCAGTTTGACGGCACACCATGCCCATATCCTGATCAAGCGCTGGTGACAGTGACGGTCTATGAACTGCCTACAGTCACATTTTTAATGGATGAAACAACGGCCTGTGGCCACATCACCACGCAGTTTGAAAACACGAGTGCAGGACTTGGATTTAATCTCATCAATTGGGATTTTGGAGATGGAAGCACGAGTATCAGCAATGATCCGCTTTACACTTACTCAGACACAGGTATCTTTGATGTGACGCTGACATTGAGCAATGCTTTTGGCTGCGAGTCGTCTCATACTGATTTGGCCGCCAAAAATGTTCTTGAGGCGCCAATCACATCTTTTACACTTGCGCATCATCCCATCACTACGCTCGAGCCGCAGGGCGAGTTTGTGAACGAGACAGAAGGGGCAGTGCAGTATTCGTGGAATATTCCGGGCATCGGGAACTTCTCGGAAGAGAATCCGCAGGTGGATTTTCCGCCATTTGAGTCCAGTTATTTTGTGTGTCTTGAGGCCATTGGGCAGAATGGCTGTGTCGGTTCCTTTTGCCGTTCAGTATTTGTCAGGGAGTCTAAAGTGATCTATACTCCGTCAGCATTTACGGCAGATCAAAATAAGCTGAATGACTCGTTCAAGCCCGTCTTGACTTTTGACCCACAGCTCTATGAGATGACTATTTTTGACCGCTGGGGAGCTGTGGTGTTTAAGACTGATGAGCCTTCACAAGGCTGGGGTGGCAATCATCTCGCCAATGAGTTCTTTGTTCCTGACAACTACTACCAGTGGCGCATCAAAGCCGTCAAAGACGGAGAAGTGATAGAGAAAGTAGGGCACGTGACTGTGTTGAGGTAGTGAACTGATTAGCTCATTTTGTGGGCACGTTTTGGTTTTTTTTGAGGTGTGGATAGTCTTTGTTTTAGTGAGCTTGGTTGTTTTTGATTAAATCTGATAGAAGTTTAAGCCTATTGGGTTTATATTTACGAAGCGTGCCATAGCCGAAGCTGAAAAATGAGAAGTCTTCTAATAGTTCTGTGTTTCTTTGGAACAGTGTCTTCCATTGCTCAAGATACCCTGAATGCAATTGTGGAGGGTGATAGTCTCTATTTCGACTATGAAGACTACTCAAGTACTGATGAGCCAATAGGTGAGCTTGTTTTTCTTAAAGGATGCAGTTGGTATTGTGCAGGAGGTGTTGATAGCATTTACTCATCTTCGCAATTGTCAAG
>CAYSDH010000100.1:0-8498 GCA_964429805.1 uncultured Flavobacteriales bacterium | reverse complement strand
TCACTATGCTTTCAACTTCACAGGTCCGTGGCGATGGTGTGAACCCAGTGTTCAGGCCTGTGGGTGGCTACTTCGAACGGGGGCAATATGCCTTAGATATTTACGACCGTTGGGGCCGAGTCATGTTTCACTCAGAAGACATCAATGATGGCTGGGATGGTAGAGATGGCAGTGGTTATGCGCAAGAAGGAGTTTATGTCTACTTAATCAGATTCTTTAGTGGAGACGGTCGCGAGCATACCCGAAGAGGATATCTTTCAGTTTTCCTCTTTGATGAAGAATGACTTGCATCCTTTTTTAGCTTAATTTTGACTGCCAATAATTATTAGCATTATAATACATGGCAGTCGACAACAGAATAGTAAGTGAAGGTCTCACTTACGATGACGTCCTACTCATTCCAGCATACTCAGAAGTCTTACCTCACGAGGTAGACATTTCCTCATATTTCTCTCGAAATATCAAGCTCAATACACCTTTGGTGTCAGCCGCTATGGATACGGTGACCGAAAGTGGATTGGCTATCGCCATTGCTCAAGAAGGTGGAATAGGAGTGATTCACAAAAACATGAGTATTGATGCTCAGGCCACAGAAGTCAGAAAGGTGAAGCGTTCTGAAAGTGGAATGATACAAGATCCGGTCATCGTGCAGCGCGGAGCGCTCGTGGGTGATGCTTTAGCCTTGATGGCCGAAAATAAAATTGGAGGAATCCCAGTTGTGGATGATGCAGGCCTGCTAGTCGGTATTGTCACAAATAGAGACTTGAGATTTGAAAAGGAGATGTCAAAGCCTGTCGAAGAGGTCATGACATCAGAAAATCTAATTACGGCTAGTGAAAACATCAATTTGGCCAAAGCAGAAGAAATCCTTCAAGTGCATAAGATTGAAAAACTTCCTGTAGTTGATGAGAATGGCAAGTTGATTGGCCTCATCACGTATCGAGACATTATTAAAGTTAAAGAGCATCCCAACTCGTGTAAAGACAGTCTTGGTCGTTTGCGTGTCGCAGCTGCCATTGGGGTGACACACGACTCTCTTGACCGAGCCTCAGCCTTGGTAAGAGCCGGAGTAGATGCTCTGATTATAGACACGGCTCATGGCCATACTAAAGGTGTGGTAGATGTCTTAAAGAAGGTAAAGGCACAGTATAGTAAAGTAGACGTAGTTGTCGGAAATATAGCGAGTTATGATGCTGCCAAGTTTCTGGTTGAAGCAGGTGCAGACGCAGTCAAAGTCGGTATCGGTCCAGGGTCTATTTGTACTACTCGAGTCATTGCTGGTGTAGGTGTTCCTCAGTTAACTGCTGTGTTTGAAGTGGCACGCGCGCTCGAAGGAACCGGCATACCTATGATTGCAGACGGTGGAGTGCGATACTCAGGCGACCTTGTCAAGGCGCTTGCTGCTGGTGCAGATTGCATCATGATTGGTTCTTTATTAGCCGGTGTTTCTGAATCTCCGGGTGAGACAATCATCTACGAAGGCAGAAAATTCAAGTCATACCGAGGCATGGGGTCTATCGAGGCCATGCAAAAAGGCTCAAAAGACAGATATTTTCAAGAAGACACGCATGACGTGAGCAAATTTGTTCCGGAAGGAATATCTGGAAGAGTGCCTTTTAAAGGGAGTTTGAGAGAGGTGTTATACCAAATGACTGGTGGTCTAAGAGCTGGAATGGGCTATTGTGGTGCCGCCAATGTCTTAGGCTTAAAAGAGGCCAAATTTGTTAGGATTACCAGCGCTGGTGTAAAAGAAAGCCATCCACACGATGTGTCGGTCACTAGAGAGGCCCCAAATTACAGTTTCAGATAGGCTTTTTTCTTAAATTTGCAGGCCTTTTCGGGCCTTGGACCAGTTTTTGAAGGTTGAAGTCTCGATCAGCTATGAAATTGTGAATGTCTTACCAATCGAATTTAAAATCGAAATGAATATTAGAGCCACTATGCTTGCTTTGTTCGTCACGCTAGCCATGTCGAACCTCCAATCGCAAAACTCTCCTACGATCATGACGATCAATGGTGATGCCATCAGCAAATCGGAGTTTGAAGCGATATACAAGAAGAACAATAGAGATGCAGATGTCACTCCAGAGGCACTAGACGAATACTCAGAGCTCTTTGTCAACTTTAAGTTAAAAGTGAAAGAGGCCGAAAGCCTCAAAATGGATACCGCTTCTAAGTTCATCAACGAGCTTAACGGCTACCGTCAGCAATTAGCCAGACCATACTTGATTGATAGTGAATTGACAGAGCAGTTGGTCAAAGAGGCTTACGATCGTCTGACAGAAGAGATTAAGGCCAGCCACATATTGATTAAAGCAGCGCCTGGTGACCTGCCAGCAGATACCTTGGCGGCTTACAAGAGAATTCAAAAACTAAAAGCAGACGTAGAGCAGGGTAGAAGAGAATTTGGCACAGCAGCCAAAGAGATGTCTGATGACCCTTCTGCCAAGAGCAATGAAGGGATGCTTGGCTACTTTACTTCTTTGCAAATGGTTTACCCATTTGAGTCTGCGGCATACAACACCAAAGTGGGCGAGGTGTCTGACATCGTGCGCACCAGATTTGGCTATCACATCTTAAAGGTGCATGACAGACGAGCGGCCAGAGGTGAGATTAAATCGGCACACATCATGCTCAAGAGTTCTGAGACTATGTCAGAAGACAAGAGAAGTGAAGCACAAGAGAAAATCAGACAGATTCATCAAGAGCTGAAAGATGGAACTAATTGGGAAAAACTCGTCTTGCAATTTTCTGAAGACAAGTCAACCAAGGCCAAAGGTGGAGAGCTACCATGGTTTGGGACAGGTAAAATGGTGATGGAGTTTGAAGACGCGGCCTTCAGTCTGGCTAATGATGGTGACTACTCAGCGCCAATACAGACGCAATATGGCTGGCACATAATCAAGAGACTCGAGAAAAAGCCAGTACCAACTTATGACGAGAAGAAAAAAGAGCTTCAAAACAGAATCACCAAAGACTCTAGAGCCCAGATGTCAAAGAAGTCGTTTATAGAGCGAGTGAAAAAGGACTATGGCTTTAAAGAAAATAGTAAGCACTTGACTAAAGTCACTGCCTTGGTCGACTCCACAGTCTTTATCGGTAACTGGAGACCAGGTGATATCTCAAAGTACAAGAAGCCAATGTTTGCCATTGGAAAGAAAAAGTTTCGTCAGAGTGACTTCATCAAGTTCATGAGAGACAACCAAGGGCGAACTCAAGAAAAAGATGTGACGAAGTACGTCAATGAGAAGTACGACATCTTTAAAGAGAAGTCTATCACCGCCTATGAAGACGCTCGTCTAGAGCAGAAGTACCCGGAGTTTAAGGCGCTGATGCAAGAATATAGAGACGGAATCCTACTCTTCGAGTTAACGGATAAAAAAGTGTGGTCTATGGCCATTGAAGATACCGTGGGCTTGAAGAACTACTATGATAAGCACTCTGAAGAGTTCAAGTATGATGAGCGTGTAAAGGGAAGCGTGTATGCTTCAAAAAATGCAGAAACTGCTGCGCGAGTCAGACAAATGGTGGAGCGTGGTATGACAAGTGACCAGATTAATTCTTCAGTCAATGTTGGTTCTCAACTTAACCTGACTATTATTTCTGGCGCGCATGAGAAAAATGACGAAGAAATCACCAAATTAATCCCTTTCAAAGCAGGTATCAGCGATACGCACATGATCAATGGTCAACACGTATTTATGAACGTCAAGGAGGTGCTTGCGCCAGAGGTAAAGCCATTTGACCGAATCAAAGGTCTGGTCACAGCTGCCTATCAAAATCAGCTGGAAAAAGAGTGGATTTCAGAACTTCGCGCCAAGTACACCGTGGATTTAAACAAGGAAGTTCTTCATAGTATCCGTTGAAACTAGTCTGCCGCAACACAATATTCTGCTCTAATGCACAACTAATTTTTAGCTGTGCATTAATGCTATTGTGCCTTGGCTCATGCACTTCTGAGCCAGAGAGAGCCTATCTGGCGCGCGTGGGCGATGCGTACCTCTATGCTGACGAACTGGGCACATTTATTCCTGCCACCGTGTCGCGAGAAGACAGCTCACGTAGGGCCAAAGTGTATATCAACAGTTGGGTGAGAGAACAAGTCGTCTTAGAAAAAGCGCGATTTAACCTCAGAGATGACGATAAGCGATTTGAGTCCAAGTTACAGAACTACCTTAACGAGTTGATGATTTTCGAATATGAAAATCAACTTGTGAAGCAAAATCTAGACACCGTAGTCACAGACACTGACTTGAGGTCTTTTTACGAAACCAACTCGGCCAATTTTGTGCTTAAAGACTATGTGGTGAGAGTCAGATACGCACTCTTTGACTCAGAAACTCCGCTCAATGATTTCCTCAAAAAGTTTAAGCGATACAACGATAAAGACTCGCTTGAGGTCAGGCTATTCTGTGCAGAAAATGCCAAGAAATTTATCAGCCGCTCAAACGAATGGGTGTACCTTAACGATCTTGTAGAAGAGGTGCCTTTGCCGATTGAAGATTCTGAAGAATTTTTAAGGAGTAATTCATTCATTGACTTTGTTCAAAGCGGTAAGCGTTATCTCTTGAAAATTGAAGAATATAAGCTGAAAGACAACGTTTCACCTTTTGAGCTGGTAGAGAAAAGAATACGAAACACTATTATAAACGAGCGCAAAATCACGCTACTTGAAGACATGCGTAACTCGCTTTTCTCAGAGGCAATCAACAAGAATAAAATTGAAATATTGACAAACGAATGAGATTCATTTTATCCCTTCTAGTAATTTTTATAACGCTCAATGCTCAAGCTCAAGAGCAGATTATAGACGAAATAGTCGCTGTAGTTGGTGACGAGATTATACTTCACTCTGATGTTGAAGCACAGAAAGAGCAGTTTGTCCAGCAAGGATTTGAAAGAGGCCCAGAGCTCGAGTGTCAAGTGATGGAGAGCCTGTTGTTTGAGCATTTGCTGCTTCACCGTGCGAAGGTGGATAGTGTAGAAGTCTCAGAGGCGCAAATTCAAGGAGAGCTTGATCGCAGAATTCAAATGTTTGCCCAGCAGCTTAACGGTATGGATAAGCTGGAAGAGTTTTATGGCAAAAGCGAGGCAGAAATTCGTGCAGATTTTCATGATGTGCTCGAAGATCAATTAAGAGCTCAAGCCATGCAAGGCCAGATGACCGCCAATGTGCGTGTGACTCCAGATGACGTGCAAGAATTTTATTCAAGTATCCCAAAAGATAGCCTGCAGTTGATTGGTGCTCAAGTGGAAGTCTCACAAATTCTAATCAAACCAAGCCCATCTAGACAAGCAATCAAGCTAGTCAAAGACAAGTTGAACAGGATAAGAGAAGGTGTAATTACAGGTGAGAAAGACTTTGCTACAGAAGCCATCATCAACTCCATAGATAATGGCAGTGCTGTGAAAGGTGGTGAACTTGGTTGTGTTGGTAGAGGCGTGATGGTGCCAGAGTTTGAGCGTACAGCGCTCAACATGAAAGAAGGCGAGGTGTCAAAAGTTTTTGAAACTGACTTTGGTTACCACATTCTGCAGCTAATGAGAAGAAATGGTGATGAGTACTGCGCCAGACACATACTAATGAGACCCAAGTTGACTCCAGATGATATGCAGAGATCTAAAGGTTTGCTCGACAGTATCTCCAATTTAATAGCGATGGATACGCTGTCATTTTCAAAAGCGGCCAGTATTTATTCTGAAGATGAAGGAACTCGTTTTAATAATGGAAGACTAATTAATCCGCAAACTGGGTCAACCAAGTTTGATATGGATGAGATAGATCCGCAGTTATTTTTGGTGATTGACAAACTGCAAGTAGGAGAGCGCTCTGACCCAGTAATTCAGAGAAACCAGGCATTAGACCAAGCCTACAGAATAGTAAAGCTCGACAGCCGCACCGAAGCGCACCGAGCAAACTTGGTGGATGACTATCAGATGTTTCAGGAAATGACAAAAGCGAGCTTGAGTGATGAGACCGTTCAGAAATGGACGAAAAGCAACATCGAGCGAACCTACATTCATATAGATGAAGAACGTGACACCTGTAAGATGCGCTACAATTGGTTCAAAGTCCAATAAGCTCTACATTCACGCCACTGAAAAATACGCCTAAAGACTACCATGACAGATTTGAAGAATAGATCAGATGCCGAAGCAATGGACATCTTCGTTGAGAAGCAAAAGCAACTCAACAGAGAAATCAGCAAAGTGATAATCGGCCAGCAAGAAGTCATTCAGTTGCTGATTAACTCCATCTTTAGTAACGGACACGCGCTCCTAGTCGGAGTTCCCGGATTGGCCAAAACATTGCTGATTCAAACCATTTCTGACGCCCTGGGTCTTTCATTTAAAAGAATCCAGTTTACGCCAGACCTCATGCCCTCAGACATTGTAGGAAGTGAAATACTTGGCGAAAACAGAGATTTCAAATTTGTTAAAGGACCCATTTTTGCAAACGTAATCTTGGCTGATGAGATTAACAGAACGCCACCTAAAACGCAGTCGGCATTGCTCGAGGCCATGCAGGAGAAATCTGTGACCGCTGCCGGACATCGTTACGAATTGGACAAGCCATTCTTTGTCTTGGCTACACAAAACCCAATTGAGCAAGAAGGAACATACCCGCTGCCAGAAGCGCAGCTTGACAGATTCATGTATAACATTTGGGTGGATTATCCTACCTACGAAGAAGAGCTTGAAGTGGTTAAAAACACTACGGCAGGTAACAAGTCTTCGGTCAGTCAGGTAATCAGCCAAGAAGAGATATTGTTCTTTCAGTCGCTGTTAAAGAAAATGCCTGTGACAGACAATGTGGTGGAATATGCCGTAAGTCTAGTTGCTAGAACAAGACCTAACAGTCCAAAAGCCTCAGACTTGATTAACAAATATGTCTCATGGGGTGCAGGCCCTAGAGCAAGTCAGTATTTAGTAATCGGAGCGAAGACTTATGCCGCTATGAACGGTAAGTACTCTCCAGACATTGAAGACGTGCAGGCCATTGCAGTAGGAGTGTTGAGACACAGACTAGTGCGTAATTACAAGGCTGAAGCCGAAGGATATTCTATCGAACGTATCATTAAAGAAATTCTTTAATCACTATGGCTAAGACAAGAGTTGCCATTAACGGATTCGGGAGAATCGGGCGCATCACCTACAGACTACTTCGCAAAAACAAAAACATTGATGTAGTAGCCGTCAATGACCTAACAGATGCTGCGACTTTAACACACCTTCTCAAGTTTGACTCCAACCACGGTCGATACGGCAAGAAAGTAAGCCACGGCAAAGATTCTATTACAGTAGATGGTGATCGTTTTCACCTCTATGCAGAACCAGACCCTGCTAAGTTGCCTTGGAAAAAACTTAAGATAGACGTGGTTGTCGAGGCGACAGGAAGGTTTAGAACGACTGAGTCAGCTGGTAAGCACATAAAGGCAGGAGCCAAGAAGGTCATTCTTAGCGCCCCCGGCAAGTCTGATGACATCAAGACCGTAGTTATTGGAGTAAATGAAAAAGAGCTGACAGGAAAAGAGAAGATTATCTCTAATGCATCATGCACAACAAATTGTCTGGCACCCATGGCCAAGATCTTAAATGATAACTGGGGCATAGAAGTTGGTTTTTTGACCACGGTACACGCATACACCGCAGACCAGAGGATACAAGATGCGCCACACGCTGACTTGCGCAGAGCGAGAGCTGCAGCACAATCTATTATACCAACAACTACTGGTGCGGCCAGTACCTTGGCCAAAGTGCTTCCAGAATTGGAAGGAAAACTAGACGGCTTAGCTGCACGAGTTCCGACACCAGACGGATCATTGACTGATTTAGTTGTGCAGCTTTCTAAAAAGGCCACTGTCAAAGAAATAAATGCGGCATTCGCAAAAGGAGCGAAGGGCAAGTACAAAAAGGTATTAGAATACTCTGAAGATCCATTGGTATCAGTTGATATCATTGGCAATCCTCATTCATGCATATTTGATAGTCAGTTGACCAGAGTGAATGGCAACATGGTTAAAATAATAGGCTGGTATGACAACGAATACGGTTACTCAGCGCGAACCGCGCAACTCGTTGACCTAGTTTCTTAGTCTTCTTTAAGATTAGACTGGTCGAAAAGACCAAGCATGCTCAAGCTTTGTTATGTATTTTTGGGAGGAAGGGAAGATGGTAACTTCTCTCTTTCTCAAATCAAAAAGCTATGAACATGAGCTCTCCAACTTTCAAGTGCCTTTCTTTTTTTCTCCTTTTACTCACATTGCTTTTTGGCCAAAATCAGGCCTTGGCCCAGTGCTGTGCTATTAATCACAGCCCCCTAGACTCAAGATTTTCAAGTGCCTCTGCCGTTGTCGAAGCAGAAGTTGTATCGAGCGAATCTTTTTGGAATTCTGAGCACACCAAAATTTATACCTCATACACCTTGAGCGTCAATTCTGCCTTAAAGGGGGCTTCAGCAATTGACGACATAAATCTCATACTGCCAGGCGGAATAG
>CAYSDH010000099.1:627-8522 GCA_964429805.1 uncultured Flavobacteriales bacterium | reverse complement strand
ATGTCACAGGGTGTAGCAAAAGCAATGGTCGTAATTTCTGTAGGAGGTGTGGTGAATTGTATGCTGTATTGCTGCCAGTCTTCTTGATAATTGAATTGAACCGAACCAAGCTCTATCCAAGTAGGGTCACAATCCATAAGGCAATAATCAATCGTGCACGGAATGCTCGGAGTGCCTGTATGGCCATAAAGAGCAAAAGTTATGGGGTCGGTGACTGGCAAAATGGAGGTACTTGGATCTGGTAAAGTACCACATGGGACAAGGTCAGCTTGACTTTGCATTTGAGCAGTGTAGAACGAGAACGAATACGCTGTATTGCCAGTCAATGGCGCTACAGTTTCAATCAGAAATGGTTCATGAATTTCTAATTCAGCAGGGTTGCCACCTGGATTAATAAATGTGTGCCATAGGAAACCCGCAATTGCAAATCCGCTATGCGGTGCTGGAAGTACATCAGGATAGAAACTACCGACTCTATAATAGTCTGGTGTTCCACCTCCAAAAGCTTGATAACCGATTGGGCAAGTATTCAGGGCACTATAATTAGAAGGTAAACACTCCAAAGCTTCTAAGTTAGGATTGACAATCAATTCCGTCTGTAAGAAGTCAGATCCACAAGGGCAATCTGGGTCTAGAAAATCAACATCGCCATCTAGGTCGTCATCAATTTGGTTGCCACAGATTTCTATTAGAACACCGTTACCAGAGTCGCAAGGTTGAATAGTGGTATTCGCAGATTCTTCAAAGGCATAGTCTTGTAAGGTTAGCACTTCAGAGTTGGCATCATAACTGAATCGTATCCAGGCAAAGTGCGATTCGCTTGCTAGATCTACAAAGCGAAGGCCTACATAATATTCTCCAGATTCAATTAAATAGGACTCTCCAAAAAACCACCAGAAGCCGCTATCATCAATTACCTCTGCGCAATTCAATAAATTAATGTTGTCTCCACTGGGCATTACCTTGACGGCAGGTTGAATTGTATTACCGGTGAATCGGAACAGACCGTCATTCTCTACATCAATGTCTTCGCCACCAAAAGGATTGCTGAGGACGAAGCTGCTTCCAGGAGCATTATTGAGAACGACATCGGGTATGATGTCTACATAAGTGACTTGAGAGACAAGTGGCAGAAACATGAACCATAATCCGAGCAGTGCGAGTATTCTAGTGCGTATTTGATTATGCTTAGCCATGGTTTGCTGATGTATAATTAATACAACTTATTGCTGTATTTCCCTACTTGTTGCGGCATTCGTAATTGATTGATACAAGAACTTCAGGTATGCCAACTTGATGAATACCCCTAAAGCGCTGCACTGAGCCTGTCGAATGTGACATCACCCCAAAGATTACACGTAAGTGCGCTTAAGCGAATAAAGTTTGGTGGAAATCTGAACTTTGCCAGCTACTTAACATAACGTCATATTATGACGGACACGAATGTGTCTCATAATGGATTGCGTTATGTCTATGCAGCTTAGGGCAAGGGAGAGCGGTATTTTGCTTATTCAAGCAAAATAGCTGGTGAAGCCAGCAGCTCTTACGCAGCAGAAGGGGAGCTGACAATAGAGTAGGAGAGTGCAGTTCCCTTTTTTAATAGCGGGAAGCAAAAAATCGTTCGGCTTTGTTGGATGGTAAGGCTCTTTGCCCATCTTTGCTGGGGAATGTGCCTGGCTAAAAGAAAAAAGAGATCAGAAATCAACCTGCATTGCTCTCTGGTATTCATGAAAGTTTGAACACTCTTTTATTTTCTCAGCCCACTTTTAGACTCCTTCAATAGCTTCTCTATGACTTCATTCAATGTCATTCCGCTACAATTTTATCCAATATCAAGCGCACATAACTATCCCGCTGTTCTGACATGAAATACACATGATGTTTGTTCAAGTCGACCATCTTATCCTGACCTTTCCAGTGTCTTAGTTCCTGATATGGAGTATTTGAAATGATGAAGGAATTCAAGGTGATGTTCTCATCTTCCTTCTTGATTTGTTCCTCTATCTTTTCCTTAATCGTCTCATGAAATTTGATCTTTGGATCTTCGATTCCTTGAATCTGTCTCAACCCTTTTGGATCGATGAAAGTGATGTATTGATGGTCTCCTGCGACTACCCATAAAATGAAGTCAGGGTAGAATCCGTGTGCTTCGAAGAAACCGATGCCCTTGCGGCTCTTGTTTCTTAACAGATATAGTTGTTTGTCCTCAAAGAATTCCTTCTCGCTCTCACAGAAGTGTTTTAGGTGATTCACAAAGTCAAACTCACCTTTATTGAGCGCCACCGGACTTACTTTGATAATGTCTCGATAGGTAGTCGAATCGACATAGATTAAGGGTTGATATAGGTGCTTCAGAAATTGGAAGACCGTGAGTCCTTTAACTAGCTCCTTCTTGTCTTCGCTCTTTGGATTATCTGCGAAGAACTTTTTCGCCTTGTTGAGCTTGTCGATAATGTCTTGACGAGATTCTTCTATTTCAACTTGATAGAAATCCTCGAAATTGGGATGATCCTTGGTGAGTTCAATGCTCTCCATGAATTCACTGAGATAGCCTGCCTTCTTCCAATTGTAATAGCGGTCGGCATACCCTTTGAGAAGAGCTATGCATATCTGTTGCCATTCGCGAGTGCGCTCATAGGAGTCGAAAGCCAATTCAGAATCGGGGATCTGTAACTCATACCAATCATGGTGGGACATGATGTCCTTCAATGCATCTCCAGATATGCCGAGGTTGTTCCAGCTTCGTTCGTTCTTGTGCTGTTGCAATGCGAAATAAACTTCGTCCCAATTGATGAAGGCGAGGTGTTTTGACGATAGCGGCTTGTTGTAGCTTACATCAACATCTGCTACACTTCCAGCACTCACCAGCTGTTGTAACTTGGAATACCATTCCAGTTTTACTGAACCCTTCCCAATTCCCTTGTCATATAGCAAAGGGATAAGTTGATCTTTCTTGAAGTCTACATCTTCCTTCAATTGGAGCACCTTCAGTTTGGCAGTCTTGAATTCTGCACTGAGCATGGTCGGAACATCGACCGTGATGAATTGGCCATCCTTGGGCGCTAATCCTTCTTCTTTGAGAAATTGCTTGAAGTGGGCCATGTAGTCGGCTTTGATTCCGAAGACGTTCAATGTTTCTAAGACTGGCAAGTCCTTCGGAAGCTTGCTATCTGGTCGTTGGTCTTGATCCAATCGTTGACTTCGTTTCAGGCTCATCTCATAACCCTTCAATCGCACTCCACGACCAAAGAGTTGGATTACTTGTGATCCTTCGCTCCGACCGATGTTCATGAGGCCCATGCTGCTCACGCGCCAGCTGCTCCAGCCTTCGGTGAATTTCTTGGAGCCGATCAAGAGATTGACCTTACTCCCTTTTTCATTCAAGCCACGGAATAAGGATTCCGAAAAATCTTTGTCCTGGCCCGAAATATCATTGGCTTGACAAAGATCCCAGAGCTTCTTTTCATCGCCAACGTTCACCACACCGAAGTAGTTGGCATTTCCGACTCTTAGCCCCAACTCACCATCCTGACCTTTCAAGCGATCTACATAGACATCGGCACCGCTGATGGGACTATTGAAAACGCTCATCAAGATATCCGAATAGATATCTTTCGCGCTCTGTGAAGACTTGTTCAAGTAATTGTAAAAACCAGTGAATACGCTCTTTCCGCTTTGATCCAATAGACCATCCTTGCCATCGATGATTTCCTGAATGAGTTGCTTGCTCTTCCTCGCATCTGAAATGAATTCTTTGAAGAAGCTCAAGATCTCAAGTACATCGGAAGTCTGTTTGCCCTTGACAGTGCGCACAGCGTTGACACTACCACCCACAAATACCCAAAGCGGATCGTGGACTTGATACGTACTTGCCCAATTGGCATGTTCTTTAAATGCCTTCTTCTGCTGATAAAAAGCGAGTAGAGATCCTGTCAGATATTTTCGTTTTTGCTCCCCATGGTCATCTTCAGGCAGGTTGAGTATGCGGTAGTCTTTCCCATACCCATCCTCGTGGAAGTATCTGTAGCTGTAGTCCATGAGTATGCTCTTGGAATACTCCTGGGTCAATTCTGTTTTCTTCTTTCCCGATGCTGCACTGACTGCTTGTCCGAACGTAGCACTGTACTCAAAAGCGAATCCCTCTTCGCTCAGCTTATCTCTTCTGTCTTTCCATTGTTCTCCTGCGACTCCACGATGGCCTTCATCGATGAGTACCAGGTTGTTTGTCTCGAAAGCCTCTACAGCGACAGTTTTGTCGCCACTCTCTTCTGCTAGTTTGCTGATCTCGATTACTTCGACCATCTCTCCGCTGAATGCAGATCCGGCACGTTTGCTAAAGCTCTCCGCTGGGATGTCACTCTGTGCAAATTCTTGCAGATGCTGCTCGCTAAGTCCTTCATTGGGCGTGACGAGTAAGATTTTGTTGAGTCCTTTCTTCTGCCCGAAGCGATCTACATAGTGCTCGTATTGAAGGATGTTGACATGCATCAACAGTGTCTTTCCACTTCCAGTAGCATTCCAGTAGGCGATCTTATTGATCTCACTGAGTGAGAATGGTTCGCATACAAAGCCAGAGGTGTTCGGAACAGTCTCATCCAACAAGTCATTCCAGACATCAGCAAACTCATTGAGCGAATCCAAGAGCGCATCTTTATCATGGAAGTAACGCTCCAAATACAATTCTGTGAAGAGCAGGCTGATATACTGAAAGTATTTCCAATGGATAGGGGAGTCCCGTTTTGCTGAAATACTCAGCGTGTGGCTCACGATATTCTGATCCCAACGTATCAGGTCATCTTTGGTGACCGTATTGAAAGTGTATTGCCTATTGAGGAGGTAGTGATGGAAGCGACTACGGTTATCCTCATCCATGCCTTCGTGCACACTACGCTTCATGTCCTCATCAGATAGGCTCTCTAGTGCATTAGCTCCGAATTGATGTAGTACCCAACGGTTGAGCACGAGTGCTTTGCCGAGTTTGATGGTGGTATTGCTTTTTCTTTTTGCCAAGTCCTTCTCTTTATTTATTCAAGCCATCGGTGAGGCTTATCAGGTCTTCTGCCAGGTAGCCGTATTCTTCACAGATAGCGCGCGAGGGGTCGTCATGTCTCACCGTAATGGCTGTATACTCTACAGTCCAATCTGCGTAGCCTGGAAATGCAATGAGGAAGCGATCAACATGCTGTTTATAATCTGCAAGGTGCCTGCCGTCCAGCTTTTGATTGCTCCGTTTGCAGGTTCCGAACCGTATGATCTGTTCTTCTTTATTGATAGCGACCAAATCGATCTCTGTCCCGGCCTTATCCCAAAAACCTTCAATTGCATGGGTTAAGTCAAAACCAGGAAGGCCTTTGCGCGATCGTTCTTCATATAAGGTCTTTGTCAATGACTCCAATCCATGACCTTCAGTGATATCCAACTTGGAGAGCATATCGGTCAGCAAGGATCCTAGTTCTCGGAATCGTACGCTTGAAGCACTGGTCTTGATAGACTGCAACCAGGTACGCAAGAAATTGTCTGAGATATAATATCGGCTGTTGCGGGCTGTCGGCTTTGAGAATATGGGCTGCTTCTTTTCGACCATACCATACTTTTCGATAAGGATCTTGAGGTAATTGCCAGCTTGGTGATATTTACTCGGCTCCAGGCGATTGAGGTGGGCCATGATGTCGCCACTGGTGCAGCCGGGGTGCTGGGCGATGTACTTCAAGAGGTGGTCGTACCTACCGCGTAGTTCATGCAAAAACCAGTTTTCGGCTTCGTTTCTAAGCGGAGAAGAACTCTCGAAAAATAGGCGATGTATTACGTCCTGTCGGCTCTGCCCAAATAGTTTTTGCTCATAGCAATCGCGATAGAATTTGGGGACTCCTTCAAATAAATTCCAATAGAAGAGCAATGACTCTGGCCCCTCGGCTTTATGTTGCGTGAGTATCTGTCTTACCGATGCGATGTCGAGATGGTCAAGTGCGAACTCATCGGTGAGACGATTGAATAGTGGCGCATCTTTGTCATTGAGCAAGGCATTCATCTCGGTATGGATGGAGCCGAGTACGAGTAAACAGCCTTTTACATTACCGGCATCACTGCTCAGTCTATCGATGATGCTCTGCAGGTGGGAGGTGAACGCAGAGAGCACCTTGCGGTGGAAGTACTGAAATTCGTCCAAGGCCACCACGTAGCCTTCGCGGGCCAATTGCTCAATGAGTTTGGCAAAACCGACCAGTGTCACCGGCCGCTCATGTGGCAGCTCAAAGGTGTCCATGTATTCATGGAGCGCGTCCAGCACTCCGGGCGCATCGGAGTCCGGTATCTGTACATAGAATACCTTACGACCCTTGATGTGCTCTATGGCGTGCTGGATCAAGGTGGTCTTGCCTATCCGTCTCCGACCAGAAATCTTCACAAAGGCCCAGCGCTCCCGTTGTAGAATCACCTTCAACTGTTCCAGCTCAACATTTCGACCGTAGAAGTCCCAACTCATGGGTCTAAGTTAATAATTATTAAGTTAATTCTGTATCCCATGTAAGTATCAGTTATACTGCATGTTAGATTTCTTTTCGTGTGAGTAAAATATGGTGATATGAGGTCGTGAATATGAATTTTGCTTTGAAAAGGATGTAGGATGCTCTAAGGGTCATTTTATCAGTCAAAAAACTTAAGGTAATAATTATTACCTTATTTAAAGCACAGTTTTAAGTATCAGTAATACAGTGTGTTATAGCTTATTCAAGCATCCTGAGACACACTATCTGATTATCTCACACATCCAATTATCTCATCAACCTCACACATCCCTCACATCAAACATCCGCTTCATGAACTCCTCTTCGATCAGCTTCACCTTCCAGTGCTCTTCTTCTGTGCGTATGTTCTCCAGGTGATTGTCGCCATTGACATAGATACGGTCAAACTCGGAGTCGCGGGTGCTGAAGGCCTGCTTGCGGAAGAAGTCGTTGAGCGCTTTGTTGTCCATCTCAGCGGTGTCGCGCCAGATGATGAGAATCTTCTCGTCTTGTAGGTTGCGTCCCGTCACCACTACGGTTTCACTTTTCTTATAAGTGATGAGCTGCATACCCTCGACCACTAGACCAATGAGATAATTAAACGTCTCTACCAGATCCACCTCTTGATCGCGCAGCTCGTTGTGCTCGGTGACTTTGATAGTGTAACCAAAAGGCTTAGCAAATGCCTCGGTGCTGAGCAGGCTCTCACGGCTCTCTACATCGAGCATATAGTGTAGCATGTACTGCTCGCTGAACTCCTCACTCTCCAGCAGGCTGGCCTGCCCGCTGCTGCGACTCAGCTGCAAGTTGTTGAGCGTGTCTTCATAGCCCTCTAGGCGCAGGTACTTGAAGGAATGGCTGCTGCCTTCTCTACTAACTGGCTTGCCGTTCTTCCAGTCTTTGGAGTAGATTACTTTTTGGATGCGGGGAAGGAGTGTTTTATCAAAGTGCTCTCCCATTTCCACTCCTAAATACTTCCGTTGTAATTGGTCAAAACGATTCTGCTGAACTACTGCTTCAATAGAACTCCCAGATCCAGCGAAATAATCCATAACTAAATCAGATGAGCTCGTTGTAGAAAGGCCAACTATCTTTTTGAGAAGTGTTGTTGGTTTGGGATTTGGAAATGTTCCTCGCTCTCCTTGTATCGAGGCTAGCTGCTTTTCTCCATCGGAATAGTCGGGAATAACCGATTTAGCCACATCTGAATTTGTTTGAAAAAGGAATTTTTTCAATCTAGGTACAGAATCTTCGTCCTTTCTAAAATATATCAAATCCTTTTCCAGCATTAGCTCAAAAGAGATGGAGTCATTCCCCGCTTTTTTTTCTCTCCAAAGCCATCCTCGTTTTGGCACTTTTGTAGGTAATTTCGTTACAGGATGAATTGGTGCG
>CAYSDH010000099.1:0-617 GCA_964429805.1 uncultured Flavobacteriales bacterium | reverse complement strand
TGAATTCCGAATTGTTCACGTCTTTATGAGCTCTAGTTAGGGACGATGAATTTGGCCAAGATGCGTTGTCATCCATAAAAGCCAGAAGAGTAGCATTCGATGCTTTGGCATTGGTTTCAGAAATTAGATTGTGATTATCATCTCGATATTCAGCAAACTTGTACATCATGATACCCTTCCATGGGTCAAGCTTTTTCGTCTCTTCATTCCATTCCAACCCGGAATCAATGGACTCTTTCTTAAACTTTAATTTGTGTTGGGTAAATAATTCTCGAATGGAATCTTCCGCTTCCCTTATTGTAGGGTACTTTGGATTTAATTTTTGAATCAATGCCTGAACTTCTGAAAATCCTGGCTTCTCAGCCCTGAAGAGATCTGATTCCTTCTGCGCTCCGGTTTTGTCCTTGGCAAAGGCCAACAAATACTCGTGATTATGCGAGAAAGTCTTAGAGTCATTATGTTGGGTGTTTTTTGTCCAAATTATATTCTCTAAATAGTTTTCTTTCCCAAAGACGGTTTCTAATAATGTCATCAAGTGATGGGTGACCTTATTCTTTTCATCCTTGTCGTCAATACTTGAATAAAGCACACTTGAATCGTGCATCATCATTCTAGAC
>CAYSDH010000098.1:3878-8729 GCA_964429805.1 uncultured Flavobacteriales bacterium | reverse complement strand
GGTGTAACTGTGCCTGAAGTGAATGCCGAAGAGGTGGACATCACATTCATACCAGGCGACCAAGTACTCTTTGCTCAGTCTGTGAAAGAGCCAATCTCATGTTTTAATGGGCAAGCGACTATGGAGGGTCGACTTGACTTAAGGCCTAAAGGCATGGAGGGTAAAGGACTCATGGACTTAAATGGAGGCCAGCTGGAGTCCAAGCTATTTACGTACACTGATTATGAAATTCTGGCCGACACTGCTGATTTCAGGTTGTCTAGTACCACAGAAAGTGGCTTTGCCTTTAAAACAGAAGACATCAATGCCCATGTGGATTTCAAAGCACGAAAGGGAGAATTTAAGTCTAATGGAGAAGCCTCATTCGTGGAGTTTCCGGCAAATGAGTATGTCTGTTACATGGACAAGTTTGTCTGGTTCATGGACAAAAACGATTTGGCCTTGGAGTATGACGGACAAGTATCAAACGACTTTGTAATTGATACCGATCTTGACCTCGCTAAGTCAAACTTCTGGTCGACCAACAAGACCCAAGACTCGCTGAACTTTATGGCGCCAATGGCCGTCTATGATTTAGATGAAAGTGTAATTACCTGTCAGCAGATAGAGTACATCAAAGTGGCAGATTCGCGCCTAGCACCAGACAGTGGGAGTGTTGTAATCAGAAAACGTGCGAAGATGGACCCTCTTGAACAGGCTGTGGTAACGACCAACTTTGTGACCGAGTATCACACCATTCGCAACGCCAACTTGCAGATAAAGTCGGCCAACGATTATAGTGGTACTGGAGATTACACGTACATAGATGAGAATAGTAATGAGCAATTGCTCTCATTTACCAAAATATGGGTAGACAGTTCATATCAAACAAATGCCAGAGGTAAGATCTCAGAGACAGAAGACTTCTCTTTGAGCCCTGCATTTCAGTATAGTGGAGATGTCTCGCTGTTTGCCAATTCTCAGAACCTGAGGTTTAACGGTAGAACACGTGTGTTCCATGATTGTGACCTAGATAAAAATTGGATGAACTTTGATGCCGAAGTAGATCCAAATGAAGTCTTTATTCCTGTCGATTCGTCCTTGACTGATGACATCGGAATGCCTGTAGGTATAGGGTTATTTCTGCAAAACGAAGACTTAGACCTCTACACCACTTTCTTGAGTGCCATACAAGGCGATAGAGATCTTGAACTAATGAGCAGTTCAGGTGTACTTACATTTGATAAGAAGAGTGAAGAGTACATTGTTGGTAGCCCCGAAAAATTGAGAGAGAGAGCACTTCCAGGAAACATGATTGCCATGAATGTAAAGACCTGCCAAGTGCGTGGAGACGGTCGATACACCTTTGGTCAAGACCTCGGTCAAGTAAAAGTAGACCCTATAGGTAACTTCTCATACAATACTGCAAGTGGTAAGTACACCTTCAAGGCCATGATGCCGGTAGACTTTCACTTTAGTAACGATGCCTTAAAAAAGATGACAGAAGACATTGTCACTTTCCCAGACTTAAAACCGCTAACCCTTGATAACTCAGTATTTGAGCAAGGTCTGAAGGAATTGGTGGGCTTGAAGCAAAGTGATAAGATTATCTCAGAGCTTACCCTGTCAGGAACGGTTAAAAAGGTACCTGCGGACCTGGAGAAGATGTTTGTCTTCACTGATGTACAGTTCACCTGGAATGAGGAGAACTCTTCTTTTGACTCAGAAGGCCCTATAGGTATTGCCAATATTGGCAAAAAGGAAATTTTTGCGAATCTGGCGGGTAAGATTCAGATTCAGAAAAAGAGGGGAGGAGATGTGCTTCATATATACCTCCAATTGGATGAAGACACCTGGTATTACTTCACGTACTCGAAGACTGTGATGCAGGCATACTCATCTAATCCTGACTTCAATGAAATTATAATGAGTACCAAAGATGGCGACCGTAAGTCTCAGGGAACCAAGAAAGAAGGCCCGTACTCATATATGTTAGGAAGTAAGACAAAAGTGAATAGATTTCTAGACAGTTTTGATTAATGGATTTCCTTTTGATAAATGTACTTTTGACACACTGAATTAAAACTTGAAACACACACGACTCATACTCGCCAGTCTGGCGTTGTTGCTTTTTTCCGTCTCAACCTTTGGTCAATCCAAGGTAGAGAAGGATTTGCTCAAGGAGGGTAATAAACTCTTTGAGGATAGAAAAGTGAGCGAAGCTTTGCCCAAATTCAGGCAATTACTCAGTATTGCGCCCACCAATAGAGACTATAACTTCAAGTACGGAGCTTGTCTATTGTCCAGTGATGAAGATGTAGAAGAGTCTATCAAGCACTTAAAGTTTTCTGTTAAAGGTGGAGGCGGAAATCCGCTTGCACATTACTTCTTGGGTAGAGCCTATCATCTCAACTACCAGTTTCAAGATGCCATAGGCGCATACCGCAAATTTGACAGCCTAGCAGATTCGAAACTCAAAGAAGAGTTTAACGATGGTGCTCGACTAGTGTCTATGGCTGAAAATGGCCAAACCCTGCTCTCCAAGATTAAAGACATCTCGGTGATAGATAAGTCTGAAAGCTCAGTGAGCGATTTCTTCCGTTCGTATGACATGGACGGTATCGGAGGAAAAGTAATCACAGTGCCAGATGAACTCCTTTCAGCCGTGGATAAGAAGAAGGGGCATCGACCGCTGATTCATTTCCCTGACAATGGCACAGAGATACTCTTTTCAAGTTACGGGTCATCAGGTAAAAGCCTCGATATCTACTCGGCCACACGCCAATCTTCTGGAAAGTTCTCAAACCCTAAAAAACTAGCAGGGTCCATTAACTCTGAGTATGACGAGGACTATCCATTTATGCACTCTGACGGGGTGACATTGTACTTCTCGTCTAAGGGTCATAATAGTATGGGTGGCTATGATGTGTTTAGAGCAGTCAAAGATGCCAACACCGGTGCCTTCGGAAAACCAGAGAATCTGGACTTCGCCATTTCAAGTCCAGATGACGACATATTCTACATGGTTGATTCAGATGGACAATTGGCCAATTTTGCCTCGGCACGTTCGAGCGAAGATGGGCGACTGCACGTGTACCGAGTTAAAGTGAAGGCTTCTGCCATGAACTTAGCCATTATTAAGGGTGACTTTGAGAACGAGATAGGCTCTAGTAAAGAAGCGACCATCAAAGTAGTAGATGCGACTAACAACAAAGAGATTGCTTCATACAACACCAGCAAGTCCACTGGAGAGTACCTGATAGACCTTCCTAAAAGCGGGAAGTACAAGTTTTTTGTTGAAGCCAAAGACAGCGAGTTGACACATACAGGAATGGTTGACTTACCGATGACTAACGGTATGAAGGCATTCAAGCAGGAAATGTCACTGGTCGAAGTTGGTGGTCAAGAGAAGCTGGTCATCAAAAACTTATTTGACGAGCCGGTTGATGAAGACATCATCGCTCTTGCACAGAGACTGCTTAAAGAAAAGGCCGAGCTAGATATCAATTCTGAAGCAGATGAGCCACTTGTTGCTGGAGAAGAAGTGGACTTGCAGCGAGCAGTGCAGGGCGCAGGTTTCCCAGAAGGCACGACTATAGATGAAGTCTTAGCCTTGTCAGAACAGCAAGTGAATGAACTCACCAAGAGCATTGCAGACAACGAAGTAGATGCACAAAAGGCGCTGGCCTACGCAGATTTGAACAGAAAGAAGTCTAAAGAGCTATCTGATAAAGCCGCCAAGAGCTTCAACCAGGTTGACAGCCAGGCCGATCAAAGTGCGAAAGACGACCTACTAGTCTACACATCTTCGCTCAAAGAGCAGTCTAACTACTTTAAAGATGAGTCTAACGTGGCCTTGAGCTTGTTAGATGACATTGAGCAAGACCGTAAGAACAAGCAAAGCCGACTGTCCGACTTAAACGAGCGAAATATTGAAGTCAAAGAAGTGATGAATTCCGGTAATCAGTCAGAGATTATTGCAGCATTGACCAAAATCAAGCAAGAGGAGCAAGACTCAAATTATGACGATGCCTTAGACTTTGTGTCTAACCAGGCTATAGATCGCAAGAAAGAAGCTGAGCGCACATTAAAGTTCTCAGACGGACTCAGAGAATCTGAAAAAGAACTTCAAGGCACCTTACTAACACGCAGGACCCAGTTAGAGAAGACAAAAAACAAAAAGCAAAGGGCCTTATTAGAGACAGAGATAGTTGACATTACTAATGAGATAGAAGACTACCAAGGACAGATAGAACGATCGTTTGTCAAGTTGGAGACAGTGCAGCAGGAAAGCGAATTCTCTAATCGCTCAGTCAGCATGCTTGAAGGTGTTAGAATGGGTAGTCTTGATGAGAAAATAGCGTCTATTCCGCTCAGACCAGTAGACAAGATTATTACAAGTGAGATTGACATGACGCTTAAAGAAGTTGCGCAAGTCAACACGAACATTGCTGTTACGCGTAAGGATGTGCAAGAGATTTTTGTCAAAAGACCAGACCTGAAAGAAGTCTACGTGCAAGAGATGACATTGGCTGGTGTGCCACGTGACATTGCTGCGTTTGAATATAGCGACAGTGATACAGTAGCAGATGCTGAGTCTACGGCAACCACTGAACCTGAGACAGCAGAATCGACTACAGACCTTGATGAGGTTGTTGACACAACGACAAGTGAAGTAGATAGAGCTAACGATACTGTTGAAGAGACTGTCAGCGATACAGTTGATGAGACCGTAAATGATATTGTTGAAGAGACAACGGAAGTTGACGTTACTGAAGAACTAAGCTCGGACGAGACAGAAGTGGCAATAGGTAACACGACCACTGATCTTGAAGAGACAATTGATGAAACAGATGAGACATTAAAAAAACC
>CAYSDH010000098.1:0-3868 GCA_964429805.1 uncultured Flavobacteriales bacterium | reverse complement strand
AATGTAGTTGAAGAAACAGCGGAGCTTGACGTCACTGATGAACTAATTGCGGACGAGACAGTTGAGGCAGCAGAAAACATTGTAAATGACACTGTAGCTGATGTTGACGAGACAATTGATGAATCGGCTGAGACGGTTAGCTCTTCAGCACAAGAGACTGAAAACACCATCACCGATACTGCGGAGTCAGCGGAGCAGATAGCCGAAGATGAGGCGTACTATGCGGCCTTGAATCGTGAAGCCCAAGAGCGCTCTACCAAAACTGATTACCAAAGCCTGAGCCTAAATGATTTGCTGAGAGAACTTAATGAGAACTATGCGTCTAGACGAGATGACATTAATTCTTCAAGCGCAGATGCAGTTGCCAAGTCTCAAGACAAAGTGGCATTGAACAATGAAATTATAGCCAAGGCCAATCAGCGAATTAGCCACATGGAGTCTGAGCGTTGGAATGCCGATCAGGAAACCATGGAGACTATTGACAGAAACGTGACAAGGCTGCAAAACCTTATTGACTCGCTCGAAGAAGAAAATAGAGAGCTGACATCTTCTGCGGTGCAGTCCTTAGCGGTCAACGAGACTGAAGAGAGTGAGACGCTTTCAAGTGCTGCAGATAATGTTGGAAACGCAGCAAATGATGTGAATGACACTGCTGAGACATTGTCTGCAGATGAAGTAGCGACAAATGATCCCACTGGCCAGTTAACGGACTCAAATCAGAGCACTACAGAAGAGTCGATTGAAACAGAAAATTTAGGTTCAGAGGCTCAGTCAACTGCAGAATCTGTTGATGCCAACACAGTGCCTTCGAGAGATGAGATAGCCCAATTAACTGGAGCACTTTCAAGTAATGAAGTGCGCGAGGTCGAAGTAAACCTTAGTGAGGATTTAAAAGCGCGCATGGCCGCTGACTCGTATGTGAAACGAGCAGTGGAAAAGGACTTAAATGTGGTGACTAACACCAAAGTAAACACCTCAAAGTCGAATGTGATGAGGTTGTCTAATGCCGTGCAGCTTGATGAGTTGACTGAAAAAAGCTACTCCACACTTGCAGACATTGACAAGCAGGAAGGTACGGAGTCGGCCATACTCAGCGACCGTATAGAGGTAAATGGAAAGTATAAAGGGATAGTCGAGTCTCTCAAGGATCAAAAGCAAACGGAGCTGATGTCTTCGACAAATGTGGACCGTTCGGGTAAGTTGGCCAGCGACATTGCCACACTTGATCAAATTATTGAAATCAAGGAAGTAGAAATGGCCCAAGACCGTCTCGCATTGCGAAACAAGTCTAACGGGGCAATCACCGAGCGTGATTTCGAAATAGCACGATACAAGCCTAAGCACATAGCCGATAAGGTTGAAATTATTGATATATCTGGATCAGAATCTGAAAAGGAGAAGCGAATTGCCGACCTAGATGAAAAGACGCTCAAGTCACTTGTTGAGATTAAAGGCAACAAGGAGATTGAGATTGGAGGCGGAACACCACCAGTCGAAGCGGCTTATGTAAAGTCTGGTGACATGGAGCACCTCACTGGATTGATAGCCAAGATGAGTGGTGAAGAGATTGAAGGGAGCGCAGCTAGCGATTCGTCTTCTGCCAGTGATGAGTTGACAACTACTGAGTCTGTGCAAGAAAACACAGATACAGCAGTTGAAGAAACGGCCGACCTCTCAGAAACTATTCCAGCTGACTTTGACATTCAGCCTATCGAAGTGGAAGGAGCTGAAGAGTGGGACTTAGATTACACACTCGTACTTGAAGAAGAGGGGCTCAGAAAAGCCAAGTTTAGGTCACTTAAAGCAAATATCGCTTATCCTACGCTGAAGAGTGACATCATGCAGGTAGAGCAGATTAAGGCCGGTAATTCTGCGCAAGACTTGGAAGCCATGGAGCTGAAGATTGGCCAAAGCTTAGAAAAGACGAATGAGCTAGAGTTCAAACACTACACAGACATACTAGCAGCGAAGAACCAAAACACGGAGTCGGCCCTTTCAGAGAAAGCACGCAAATTCCAAGAGTCAGCAGTTATTTACATGAAAGGCGCTGAGCAATTTAGAATGCAGTCTAGAGGTAAGAATGCTGATATTAAAAACGGAATGCTCAAGAAGGCTGTAGCGATGGAAATTACGGCCATTGACCAGCTGAGCGAAGCGCTTTCTATCTATAAACATATTGATAATGGAGGCACGGATGAGAACTACACGTATTCTGAAGCTATCATTATAGACCAGGTTGCCATTCTTGATGACGTAGAGACAGAGTTTGAAGTAATTGAGCCAACACCTTCGTTGGCGTCTAATGATGCGACTACAACTCCTGTTGATGTGGAGCCAGTGACTGAGGTCGCTAATTCTCCGGTAATAGAAAACGTAGAGGATGTAGAAGTGCTCAGAACCATGACCTCTGCAGAGGTTCAAAATACCTACCCAGAGTTGGTTATGGAAATGTCTTTGGATGACATCACTCCAATAGAAAAGACAGATTACGAAGCCAATAGACCTAGTCAATCAGCGATAGTCGAGTATGTCAATCAAATGGACGACCCATCAACTGCTGAAATGGATGATGCGACTAAAGAAGAGGTGGCCATCAACATGATTAAATGGGAAGGCTTGATGGATGAGAAGTCAAAGACACTAGACCAGGTTAAAGATTACATGGCAGTGCGTAAGAAGAGAAAAACTGCACTGGCTGAGGTCATCAATGTCGGAGGTTCTGACGCAGAAAAAGGAAAATTGGTTGCCGAAATTCAGGTGCTTGATTCATACATCAAGCAAGGAAATGACAACATAAGAACACTTAATGATGACATCGCGCAAGTAAATGTAGATCTTGAGTCAGCAAGAGATAATGCAGGAGCAGTAACCATTACTCAGCCGACAGATAATACTGTAAGTGATGAAGTGGCCGTGGCGAATGAGGTAGAAGAAGCAAGCCCAGTAGTGACAAGCCCTACGGTGGTTAACGAAATCTACATCATACCTAAGAAGCTGGAAGAGGACAGGTTTATGATAGACCGTACTGTGCCAACATACACGAGCTCAAACCCAATTCCAATTAATGTCGGTCTTCCTGATGGGCTAGTATACCAAGTGCAGGTAGGGGCATATAGAAACCCTATTCCTCAAGACTTGTTTACAGGGTTTGCACCAATCATTGGTAAGAGATTAGAGTCTGGCATTACGCGATACACGGTCGGTTTGTTTGACAATGTGAGCTCTGCCTCACGCGCCAAAGGTCAAATACGTCAGTTTGGATATAGCGATGCCTTTGTTGTGGCATTCTTAGACGGTGAGCGAATCTCACTCAGAGAAGCTGATGCAATGGCCATCAACGATAGAAACTCAGAAGGGACATCAAATGATACGGCCGCTAACAACTCCGCGTCAAATAATGCGACAACGACTAGCACTGCGACAGACAACTCTGCGTCAACAAGCACAAGTGCGAGTCAGCCTGCGAGAGAGACAAGTACATCAAGTCCAAGTGATGATGTAAGCGAAGAAACTGTGGACATAAGCGCGACAGAGTCTAGCCCAGGGTTTGATTCAAATGACGGTCAAGTTATTTTACCAAGCACTGAAACAGTGTCTGAGCCAGTTGAAACAGCAACTCCTACGGTGCCATCTGTACTTGACGAAGACCCGACTCCAGATGAATTGGCGTCATACTACACCTCTGTGCCTGATGCGGCCCCAGCATCGCAAGTAGAAGTGCTCGAAGGGCTGTTTTACACGGTTCAGGTTGGTGTATACAGCAAGCCAGTGCAAGCGAGTAGAATATTTAATATCAGTCCGCTTAATTCAGAGTTGATGTCTAATGGGCTTATCAAGTACTCATCAGGAATATTTGACGATGTAGAAG
>CAYSDH010000097.1:5025-8769 GCA_964429805.1 uncultured Flavobacteriales bacterium | reverse complement strand
ACATCTCCTGCATTCAATGTATAATCTACTGACGAAGCCCCAGAGATAGTGATGGTTGGAGAAGTTGGCGGGCACTGGGCAAAGGCTCTTTGAGAAAATAGAAGGCAGACCAAGAACAACAACAGGGCAGTGGTTCTGACAAAACCTACTGTTAGAGTATAGCCGTAAAGGCCATATTCATGGATATTCATTCGATTGCTATACATGGTCTAAGTGCATCATGTCCAATGGTCAGATCCGACAAAATGCTCCTCCATTTCTACGAAAAAAAAGAGGGTGAGGTTACGCTTTGTTGGTATCAAAGACCTCCAGAAGTGACCTTGCCTTCTGTGTCGACACTTGGCGGCACAAGACCTCCGAGTTGACCATCGCCATCGGCATCGGGAAATCCTGCTTCGATGACATCGTTACACGAATCTCCATCTGCGTCTGAATCTTGATGACTATATATATTATCTGAATCTGGGTCCAAAGAATACCCGCAGTGATAGGTTAAGAATGCAAAATCATCGAATCTTGCTGGTCCGACACTCGTTTTATTGAAAAGGTATACTCTGAACTTATAGGTAGTAGAAGGTTCAAACTGGAAATCTTCATTATCTCCTAGCATGAAGTCATGGTCCCAACCCGCGGGTAATGTCTCGTCCACATAATAGCCATACTCAAGCGTCTGCTGCGTGGCAAAGTTGTCATCTGAAATCACAATCCCGACATAGTAGCCGTACTCGGTCGGGTCGGCTCCTGAGAAAGCAGGGGCTTTGTTTTGAGCTACTTCTCCTAAGACTACCGAATTGATTGCCGCTTGAGTAGTGAAACCATATTCTATGTAATCTTCAGTAAGTCGAGCTTCTGCAAAAGTCTTGGAATCTAGTGATGCAAATTCAATCCTACTATTGGTGCTGACACCGTTAGAACCTGAGCCTATACTAAGGGGTAGGGTTGACGCAACCACTGTTGGGCTTTGAATCTGCACTGCATCATTGGCAGCATTGCTCTGTGTCCATGTCGCGTTGAAACTCAAGGACGCAGAACCACAATTGAATTCGGTTTCATCTAGGAGTCCGTCATTGTCATCATCTAGGTCATTGCCATTGCTGATGAAGTCGTCATCAGCATCTGGGCACCCGGATTGCAAAGCTGCATCTAGCACGTAAGATGAAGTACCTGCATAGCCATCACTTCCAGAGGTGACAAGTCCATCTGAGTCGACTGTTACTGGAGAAGCTCCAAGTTCGCCATCGAAGTCATCATCAGTAAAGCCTGCTTCGAGAACATCGGTGCAACCATCACCATCGGAGTCAATATCCAAGTGATTAGGGATACCATCACCGTCAGGATCTAAAGCACCACAGGTGGAAAACCCGTAAATAGAAATACTGGATAAGTCTGCGCTGCCGTCCGCTTTGGCTGTACGAACAACGATCCTATCTACTGGCTCTAGTATAGATATTTGAACGGCATTATCAAGATGCCCTCCACTAGTATTGGTGGTATATAGATAACCACCTGAAGTACTGACCAAACCTGTTCCACAACTTATATCACTAACGTCTACTGTCAGAGCAACTGAACCCAAGTACGCTTGCACCCTAACTCCATCCATATTATCGAGCCCCGCTATTATAAACGCGGCTGCATCAACTGTTGCGTTGGGTATCATTTCTAATTCAATGACTTCACCTATCATTAGGTCCGAGTTTCTCATCCCCATTTCAAAGTATTTCCCATCAGGCAGAATAGCTGCATCATACAAATCTTCAATACCCCCCCATCTAGGAATATTAGATCCAAAAAAACCGGGGTTAGACCCTATGGCATCAGCATTTAATGTCCAATGAACTCCGTCCTTTGGCCAGAAATTAAATGAACTAATCTGACAACAATTTGTAGACATCCCAGAGTTCATGGGAAGAAAATCAGAACAATCAGTCTCTACTGTATCGAACAGCCCATCGTTATCATCATCTAGATCAAGATCATCACATACGCCATCAGCATCATTGTCGAATGCTGAGCAATCTGGGTCCTGACAATCGACAAGCCCATCGCCATCATCATCCAGTCCGTTGTCGCATATTTCAGGCGCAATTAGTGCGACTACTGCACTGAATTCTGAGGTATTGCCATTGGCGTCAATCGAGATGGCTGTGATCCGTGTACCCCACTTAAGACCAAGACCTGTGGTGTCGATGTCAAATTCAAATCGATTTTCTGTCCGACTTACTCCTGCTCCAGTGCCATCGTCCGAGTAGGTGTCAGTCGAGCTATCTGCATCGTCAGCGGAACCTTCAACAAGAGTTAAGATGTAGCGTTCTCCTTCTCCAAAACTCTCGGCATAGGAGTGCGTACTTGGATTGGGGCCGGCATCTGCAACATAAAATTCTATCTCAGCAGCAGTAGGAACAAAGCCGGTAATTTGCACGCCCGTAGTCAATAGTATGGCTTCTTCGATGACTGGAAAATTCATCAATTCGTTCACACCTGTATCGACATCACCATCATCGTTTGAAGTGACCAGATCATCATTCAAGTCTATTCCCAAGGAAGCATTGTCGCCCATAGCATTTCGACTGATTCGGTTGCGTACCGCTGCACTTCCAGAAATGGTGATGGCCGTTCGTTCGCCATGCATGATCTTGTTGCCCACAATATTGGCATCATCATTTGCCATGCTCGGGTCGTAACCGATCACATTGTCAGATGATGTCCCAGTGATGAATATGTTCTCATGCTGATTGCCGAGTGATGTCGAATTGTCCAATCCTACTCCGATGCTATTTCCTGCAACAGTGATGTTGTGGGCATTATTCAAACTGACTCCAACTGTACCGTTGGAGCTGATGACATTTCCCTCGATGGCGTCTCTAACATTGTCTCCGTTGGTTCCGATGACGAGGCCATCAAAACCGAAGCGTACTTCTATTCCAAAATTGTCGTTTTCAAGTGGGGCATTCCCTGTGTGGTCTGTTCCTACTAGATTGCCAGCTATCTTGATTCCAGTTGCCGAAACCCCTGAGATCAACCTCATACCAGAACCATTTCCTGAAATCAGGTTTCCTTCCAGCGCATCCTGTAGTCCATCGGCATCGGTTCCGATTGTGACCCCTGAGCTGGTCCCTATGATCTCGATTCCGTAATTGTCATTGGGTATCGGGTCAGATCCCGTTGCATCGGTTCCAATATAGTTTCCAGCTACTATTTGATCAGATGAACTGGAGATGTATACTCCTGCATTTCCATTTCCAGAGATGACATTTCTGAAGTGATCGATGTCTGCTGCCGTGAAATCATCATCCAAGCCGATCAAATTCGACCCGGATGCATTTGAAAGATATACACCCACGTGGGTATTTCCTCGGTCGATCAGACCAGTCGGATCCGTACCGACATAATTACCGATCACCTCGATGCCTGAGGTCAGGCTCAATAGTATTCCGTGATTATTGTCCGAGATCACATTTCGCGATTCAGAATTCTTGGAGCCGATGAGGTTGTCTGAGCAATCGGTCATGGAGATACCGTTACCACTATTACCCAGCGGAAGTCCTGAAACGCTCAGTCCTATAATATTGCCTGAAATAATATTGCCCGTGCTCGACAGACCCTCTACGAATAGGCCATTTTTGGTGTTACCCGAAATCAGGTTTCCTTCTCCTACGTTCTCACCACCGATTGTGTTGGAAGAAGAATTGAAAATACGTATACCACTCTCGAGATTTCCGCAATCGACAAGACCGGAGCTAT
>CAYSDH010000097.1:0-5015 GCA_964429805.1 uncultured Flavobacteriales bacterium | reverse complement strand
CCAGAACTTAAAACGAGACCATGCTCATCGTTGAATGAGATGACGTTGCGTTGAGAAACCAGCGTTCCCCCAACAATTGTATTGCTGGCTCCGCCTTCGATGGTGATTCCATGATCAAGGTTGCCGAGATCAGTCACTCCATCGGCACCGACCCCTATGAAGTTACCCTGAATGACGTTGTTCATAGCTGTAGCATAGGACACATCGACACCGTCATCTACGTTAGCTCCAATTACATTGTTTAGAACACTATTAGAGGAGGCATAGTCAATGCTGACTCCATCGTCTCCATTTTGGAGCGCGGCATTACCCGAAACATCGACACCAACATAATTGCCGACAATCTGATTTCCTGTTGACAAGGATTGCGCGAGGTGGATTCCATTCTTGTCGTTTCCCGAAACCAGATTTCCTTCGTTCGGTCCAAGCCCACCAATAGTATTGTCAGGTGAATTGTATACAAAGATTCCATTACTGGTGTTGCCACAATCCAGCAGTCCTGTGATATCAGATCCGATTGTATTTCCCCATACGGCATTGGTCGATGATGCGTCAATCAAAATCCCTTCGTCATTATTGAAAGAAATGATGTTTTTAGCCCCTGAGGCTGCACCTCCTACTACGTTTGCATTCGCTCCTCCTCTAATGGCGACTCCATCGTCTCCATTGCCAAGATCTGTTGCGCCATCTGCACCAATACCTATGTGATTGCCCATCACTCTATTCCCTATTGCCAAGGCTCCATTTATTTCTATACCATCATCCAGATTACCAGCCAAGACGTTGCCTTCTCCCAAGAGTTCACCCCCAATAATGTTGTTGTACGCATTGCTTATACGCAGTCCATCTTGGCTATTGCCCAGTGATGAGTTACCGGTCTGGTCAGTACCGATGTAATTTCCCACTACACGTATGGCATGACAATCAGTACCGATTAAAATGCCATGTCCATCATTGCCACTGATGACATTCCTTCCCTGCACCGTTCCGCTACCTATGAGGACATCATTGACCCCATCAACTAAAACTATCCCGTTTGCCTGTCCACTAAAATCGATAAGGGCATCCTTATCGGTACCTATGTGGCAATTGATGATCTCGTGATGGAAAGAATTTCCGCTAATCCGTATACCGCTCAGCGCGTTGCCAGCAATCAGCAGCGGAAAATCATGAACCGACCCTATCTCCCAGCTGTGTGCATCATCTATTCTTACACCATAACCTCCGTTAGGAGCTAGAGTTACTCCATCTGGCATAAGGCCGATGAACATCTTTTTGAGATTACCATAACTAGAGATTCCGTTTACTCCGTGACCTGCAAAATTCACTATCGACAAGTCCATAATTGTGCAATATTGGTAATCGATCTCTAATCCAGAAGCCCCTGCTCCTGCTAGGCTCCCATCAATAACAATTGCTGGCTCTCCATAGATATAATCTGGTTCAGTTCCTCCTTCTATAAAAATCTGAGTTCTGATAGGTGGCAAAGGAGAGGTAGGTCTAATGATGTGTGGCGCTGCTCCGGGAATATCGAACACGACATGATCGCTTCCCCAAGAGGTAGAGTTATTGTTTGCAGCCAGAATGGCCTCCCGCAGCGAAATACCGTCTGCGCCTGGCGCTAGGATAAGATTGATTACAGAGGAAGTGTCACCATTGACCAAGTCGTTGTCGTTAGTTACTTCAAGCTGTGCCAATGGAGCGCTCACGTTTGCCGCTAACTCTGACGTATTGCCAGAAGCACTTATAGTACAAGTAATAAATGTTCCTGCGGGTAACTCTATACCCCGGCCAAAAGTCACATCGCTATCTATCACCCCCGAGCCATCTGTAGTAATCCCAGACCGACCCAGCCAGCGTCCAGCATCACCATGAGCAGAACCATGAGCCACGCTTACGGCATACCAATCGATACGGTAATATTCATTTGGAATGCCTTCAAAATACACTTGAGCATAGCAGGTCCCCGTCTCGTCATTTCTTGCCTGCACGATCACTGGATAGTTCAACATGCTATTGGGGCCACTATCACCATCGCCAACATCATTGGGCGACTGCCCATCACCATTGAGGTCGATAGCAAGACCAATACAATTGGAGATGCAATTGGCCCTGATATCAATTCTGGTCGTGGCCGAGCCAAGCACTTCGATTCCAGCACCGTTGCAGCCAGAAATGTAATTGGGTAGAAGGTTACCTTCTGCACCAATAGTGTTGTCGTGTGTACCCGCTTCAAATCGCACTCCAACATCAATCCCACCTAAAACAGATGTTCCGTTTGACCCGAGGCCAATGAAGTTTGTGCGTATCAAGTTATCGTGGGCAGCTGATCCTGAAACCAGAATTCCCGCTCCTCCAACATTTCCCGAAATAATACTTCTATCTGCTGGTGAGCTTCCACCCAAACTATTTGATGCAGAATATATCTCAATACCGCTACCATCTCCGAGTAAGGCTGTTCCGTTACGAGTGACTCCCAAATAATTTCCTCTGATACTATTACCATCGCTTCCCGCTTGCAGAATTATAGCGGCACTGTTGAAGCTATGCATCCATAGGCCTCGAATAGTTGAGCCGCCACTGCCCGGCCCTAAGACTAATCCAGGGAAACCTCCACTCCCTCCGTCAATACCAATTTGAAGCTCAGCATTTTGTCCAGAATAACTGACGCTTTCAATCGTACCTGCCTGAGTATAGCCGTCAATTGTTACTGGTGATGTGATATCTGGAAGTCTTGAAATCAAAGAGATTACATGAGGTCCTGATCCAAGAATGGCAAACGAAATACTGTCCAAGCCTGGGGACAGGTTTGCATTATCGATGGCTTCTCTGAGTGAGCCACTTCCAGCATTTGAAGTATTGGTTACTGAGTAGGTTACGGCCATCAAAGTGTTGCCAACTCCACATAAGTAAATCAGCAAGAGTGCTAGAAATCGCAGATTCCGAATCTGCGATATGGTCCGTTGAATTTTGGTAGACGTCACATCAATTGTACGAAAAAAGTCCAGCTCGCGTTACATGAATTTCGATATGAAAATGACTTTGATTTGCATTCCAACTGACAAGTTGAGAATATTAATCTATTGTACTGTTATTCAACGTTATAACTCCCTTTATCGTCAATATTGAATGCTTGACTGCATGGTAGATAGACCAAATTGAACCAATACCGATTGACTCAAAGTTCACCTGAGTTCACCTTTCCATTTGAGTCAACTGATGAAGGAACAAGCCCTCCTAGTTGACCATCTGCATCTGAAAAGTCAGCTTCGATAACGCCAGAACATCCGTCAGCATCAGAGCACTTGTAAAGTGACACTCCATTAAGAGTCACAGAACCCGAATAGATTCCCGTTGTCATATTGCGCATCACGTCTCCGTCATTTAAAGTGTAACTGTTAGACGATGTGCCGCTAATCGTGATAGTCGGAGAAGTTGGCGGGCATTGTGCCCCAAATTGCTGAAGATAAAGTAGTGCGAAGACGCACTGTGAAAGCTCAGACCAAAAAGGACGTCAAGCGGACAACATAGTTGCGCACAATGCACGTATTTCCAGATAGTTCGATCAACAGCTCAATCTATCGCTCGCATATTGTAAAAAATTGCCAGACGAGAGACACCAAATGTATGCGAGTGCAGACAGAAGAATGTTGCAGACACACTCATCTACATGGCGCCTGTTGTTAGCGCTTTTTTAAAGGGACTGGCGACAATTAAGATAATATTCCTGTCTACTAGCAAAAGTCAATCAAGAAGGCCGAACTGCTTGAAATGATGCGTGTAATGCTTGCGAGCAACGAGGTCCCATTCATATTTTGTCAAACGCCCAAAGACTGGATGTACAGACGTGAACTCGGGATTTTCTTTGAAGAATAACTCGTACTCATCGTGTTTGGCCAACAGTGCTTGCTTTGCTTTTTCCAAGATGTCATGCCGCAAATTTCCATCCCATTTACCATAAGGCGCATCGCTCCCTTTTGGAAATGGCGTATGGTTGTACAGTGACTCGGTGTACTTCTCCAGATACTTCTCTGGTGTAGTGACCTTCTTTGTTGCCGAGTCCATCGCGAGGTCATAGGCATCCATCAGATGATCGATGAGTGCGATGGGAGTCAACTCTCCCCATAAGGGCTTTGAGTCGATTGTCAACTTTGAAAGTCCTTTGGAGATACTCGCTTTATCGACCTCCATGAATGGACTCTTTTTCGCGACCATGGTCAAAATAGTCGCCACTGCCACCAACTCGTCATCGATATCAAACATCTCGACAAACCATTTCACGATGCCACTCGGATGCTCTCTTCCCTTGGCATCGCGCTCTTTTTTCTCTTTGCAAGTCAGGCGCACATAGACCGTGTCGTTGTGGTATACGGGACGAGTAAAGCGACACTCTTCCAATCCATAATTGGCCAAGACAGGGCCCTTATTGGGATAAACGAATAGCCCTGCCGCAGCAGCCAACAAGAAGTAACCGTGGGCCGTGCGCTGCTCGAAAATACTTCCCTCTAAACTCGTGATGTCTGTGTGGGCATAAAAATGGTCCCAAGTCAGATTGGCGAAATTGATAATGTCTGTATCGGTGATCGTGCGCTTGTGCGTGAGCAGACTCATGCCCGCTTCTATGTCTTCAAAGTGATACGAAAAAGGATGTTTGTCAGCTGGGGTGTAGTCGGCATTGGCCTGATACACGCCCGTCACTGCAGTGAGCGTAGTGGGCGATCCTTGAATAGCGCAACGCTGCATGTAGTGTTTGACACCGCGCATGCCGCCCATTTCTTCCCCACCGCCTGCGCGGCCTGGCCCTCCGTGTGTGAGCGTGGGCAGTGGTGATCCGTGGCCGGTGCTCTGTTTTGCAGAATGTCTGTTGAGCACCAAAATGCGTCCGTGATAGCTGGCCGCTCCACGCACAAAATCTCGTGCGATGATGTCATCAACTGTGGTGATGGAGCAGACCAATGAGCCCTTACCCATCTTGGCCAATTGAATGGCATCATCAATGCCGCTGTATGGCATCA
>CAYSDH010000096.1:0-9061 GCA_964429805.1 uncultured Flavobacteriales bacterium | reverse complement strand
GTTCTACGTTATCATCTCCATAGAAGTAGTAGAGTCCAGGAACATTACTACCAAAGCTCCATGCAAATAGTGCAGTACAAGTGCTGTCTGGTCCTTAGTAACAAGAGCCATCATCTATGGTCGCTTGAGGATTGAAATTGAATGCAGAAGGATCCGTACATCCAAACACATCTTGACCTCCGCAAATAGTATCAGTGGAGTAAGTCAACAAAGCTGTTCCTTCATCACCACTCCAACCATCAATCATGAGTATGTAGGTCGTGTTTTCTAGTAGTTCGCCACAGTCATACTCGAGCATGGCAAACATGCCGTCTCCACTGTTACCGTCACAATCTACCATGTCTCCACCACAAGTTTCAAATAGCCCAAACTGTGTATCAGTGAGCGAGAAGCTTCCGTCTCCAGAAGATTCCAACACAATGTGAGCAGGATAGTCTGGAGTAGTAAAGGAGTACCAGATACTCGTTTGCTCACCTTCTCCACTTCCCCAGTTCCAGCATTCGCCCCAGATGTTCTCGTTATTGTACGCGCCAATATTATTAATGGCAATTGTCCCTTCTGTCAATGGAGTTGCATCAGCACAAAGGTCGTTGAGTACAGGGTAGTAACACGAGCCATCATCAATAGTAGCCAAGGCATTGTAGTTTGCTGCTGTACTGTCTGTACAACCGTATACCTCTCCACATGTACCATCAATAGAGAACAACACCGACTCGTAGCCAAGATCATCGTCTAGCGATTCTTCTATGATTTCTACACCATCTACGTTTGCCCACCAATAGCCGTTATACCATCCTGTGTCGCTAGTGTCTAGGTTAAACATTTCGGCCGTGTAACAGACGCCCTCTTCAAGACATAAATCGAAATTCTCAACAGCGTAATTGTCAAAACCCATTTGAGAATAAATAGTATCTCCAGCATCTGAAGTCACCTGGAAACCGACATTCCATCCATTTTGGAATATACAAACATAAAAATCTGTTTGCACTTGCGTGGAGTCGCAAAGTGGCGGATAAATACAACTCCAGTCATTTACGGTAGCCAACGAATCATAATTTAGAGCTGTGCTTTCTGTACATCCATAAACTGGCAATACGACATCTATCGTATCACAAGTAGTATTCACGCAGAAGTCATTTGAGACAGTCACGCACACCTCATACGTTCCATTTTGAGCATATGTATGAGAAAATGAGCCTTGAGTACCTGATAATGTTTGACCACTGCCATCTCCGAAGTCTATGTAGTAATCATTTGAGAAATTGTAGCCATTGATGAAAAATGTAGCATAAGGATCTCCCCCATTAAAACCTCCACTCATGCCTGAAAACACCAAGTTACTTAGACAAAGACTATCTGAATAAAAACATTGACTCGGTATGGTCGCTAAAGGCTCGTAATTGAGTGCCAAAGAATCCATACATCCGTAAAAATTATCATATGTACATGATCCGTCATCTACTTGCGCTGATGGATTCCAATTATCAGCATTTGGGTCGGTGCATCCTGAGACAAAAACAGAATCACAATTAGTGCCGCCAACAGAAAACACGTCAGTTCCATAATGACCAAAACTAATACCTCCGGTAATTATTTGACCATTTATGTCTAATGTGTAGGTTCCACCATTCCATCCATCACCATAAGTGTCAGACATGTTCATGAAGTAACATCCGTCTTCAAGGCACGGAGCGTAAGTGTAGCTTGAGTTACTCGAATAGATAGTCGTGTTGTCAAAAACAACACTTCCATTGACGTCAGAAATTGACCAATCTACTTCGCTTCCAAACGCAACAGTATTTACTGTCATCAGCACGGATACACAGGTCGTATCAGTTTGAGCTTGAAGGTTGAGTCCCAGTAAAATAGTAAAGAGTAGTATGAGTTTTCTCATGATTATGGGTTTAAGGTTATACTGAAGGTACAGCTAGCTCGCGTAATTACCTACTCACGAAAACGCCAATTCTTTCACTCCAAAGGGGAAAAGCGTATTTACCAAAATGCTGTTACCAGACTGCTAATGAACATGTTAAAAACAACAAGAAGTTGTGCCAGCGACCCGTTATAATTTAAAAATCACTCCATTATCATTCAAAAAAAGCGAGAAGAGGATACAATAATGATTATCGTTTTTTTTCAACGACTTATCACAAGTCAGTGATTCAGCATCCTAATTCGATAGTTTCGTAGCGTTGTTATTATCAAATTCACAAAATCTCAATTTTTAGATGAGAAAAATTTTTATCCTCATAAGCATCATGGCCTGTGCGAGCCTTGTTGCACAAGAAGCAAAACAGTCGCACCCTAGTTCTAACGGAATCATTACAACCGTCAAGTATGTTCCGAGTTTAGCTGATCAAATAGCAAACGGAACATTTATTCCTTCTGTTAATCCTGACAAACCGACCGAGGTGAATCTTAAGCACCGAGGCGCAAATAAGGCTATTCCAGGTAAGGGATATCCAAAAGGAAATGACCCGTTGATTCAGTCGCAGCGTTCTGCCAGTAAATATCAGGGACGTACGCCTACCTTGGTGTTTGATGCAGATCAAAACTCAAACATCACTCCTACTGACCCGACCGGAGCTGTAGGTCCTAATCACTATTTAGCTGCCTGGAATACAGGCTTCAGAATTTTTGACAAAGATGGCAACCCACTTGTGGCAGAAGCCTCTTTGGCCACTGTACTGACTGGAAATGCCACTGGAGACCCAATTATACTTTATGACCATGAGGCTGACCGCTTTATTATTACAGAGTTTGACAGTAGTCCAAACGGATTTGAAATGGCCATCTGTGAAGGTCCGGACCCTGTGAATGACGGATGGTACCTCTACCTCAATCAATTTGAGACTGGTGCATTTCCTGACTACACCAAATTTTCAATCTGGCATGACGCATACTACATCACAGCCAATGTGAATAATGGAGCAAACGGAGACCGTGTGTGGGCCGTAGAGCGTGAAAAAATGCTTGACGGTGCGCCTGCGCAGTATGTTGGTTTTCCATTACCTGGTATCGCAACGGGTGGATTTTACAGTCCACATGGTCTAAACTGGACAGCTGGTGACACTCCGTCTGGCGACCACACGGTAGTCTATCTTCAGGATGATGCGTGGGCTGGAGTAGCTGATGACCATGTGAAACTTTGGAACATTGCTGTAGATTGGGCCAACGTGGCTTCAAGTACCATCACTGGTCCAACCGAAATAATGACCTCTGACTTTACTTCAGTCTTTGACGGTGGGTCATTCGCAAATCTAGAGCAAGCAACTGGCCCAGATGTTGACGCCCTTCAGGCGACTATCATGAACCAAGCTCAATGGCGAAAGTTTCCAGGTTATAATTCTGCCTTATTCAACTTTGTAGTTGACACTGATGGCTCTGGAGGTGAGCTTGCGGGTATTCGATGGTTTGAACTTAGACAAGATGCAGAAGGCATGCCGTGGTCTATCTATCAAGAAGGAACATATATCTCGCCTGTGTCAGGAAGACACGCATTTAGTGGAAGTATGGCAATGGATGACAATGGAAATATTGGTCTAGCATACACAACTGTGAGTACTGAAGATAACATTGCCATACATTATACAGGGCGATTTAATGCTGACCCATTGAATGTCATGACAGTTGATGAAACACTCATCGCGCAGGGGTCTAATGAAAGTAGCAGCACGCGAGTCGCAGATTACGTGCACATGACTCTTGATCCTGCTGATGGGAAAAGTTTTTGGCACATAGCCGAATACTTTAATCCGGGAAGAGACAATGTGGTAGGTGTGTTTAAACTCGCACCAGACTTAGCGAATGACATGGGTGCGCTAAGTATTGACAATCCAGTTAACGCTGTGTTGTCTTCAGACGAAATCATAGGAATCACAGTACGTAACTATGGAATCGAAGAGCAGTCTAACATTCCAGTAAGCTACCAAGTAGATGGTGGTCCATGGGTAAATGAAACGGTGGCTGGTCCTGTAGCAAGCGGTGCTAATGCTCCTTATGTCTTTACGCAAACGGCTGACTTCTCTACTGTTGGTCAGACTTATACTATTACTGCTGCAGTTTCGCTTGGTAGTGATGAGAACTTGACTAATGACACCGTGAGTGTGCAAGTCACCAACTTACATCCAGATGACATTGGCGTAACGGCCATTACGGCTCCAATTACTGGCACTGACTTAAGTGCCACGGAAAGTGTTATTGTTACCATTCAAAACTTCGGTGGTGCTTCTCAAAGTAACTTTGATGTATCGTACTCTATAGATGGCGGAGCCCAAATCACAGAAGTAGTGCCAGGCCCCTTGGCTGGCGATGATGTAATGACGTACACATTTACAACTACTGCTGATCTATCAGTTTTAGGAGAATACGTTATCAGTGCCACTACCTCACTCGCAGGAGACAGTGATACAAGTAATGATGCTACTAGTGTAACGGTTGAAAAAGAATTCTGTCAGCCGGACATTGATTGCTCATTTGGAGATGGTTTTCAAGAAGTAGTAATCACTACGCTCATGAACCCGTCAGACTGTGGAGCAAATGGATACAGTGATTTCACAAGTATGAGTGCTCAACTTAACACTGGTGCAGATCATGACCTTACGGTGTCCACTGGTTACGGTAGTCAATTTATCAAAGTGTGGATTGACTTCAACGATGATTTCACATTCACAACAGACGAGATAGTTGTTAATGATTATCAGATAGCTCCGGGCGAAGGTCCTGGCTCATACACAGAGACCATGACGCTAACTGTTCCAGCTGGTGCCACCCTAGGAGACCACCTCATGAGAATGAAGGCTAACTGGAACCAGGCTGTTCCTGATGAAGCCTGTGACGATACTGACTTTGGTGAAACTGAAGACTACACGGCATCACTAAGCCCTGTTGGTCTAGACGAACAGATTTTAGGATATGAAAACCTGCAAGTGATAGACATGGAAAATGGCACCTACTCTATTCAGTTTGATTCTGATGTATTTAATGAGCAGCTGCTGATTTCAATTATCGATATTCAAGGAAAGAAAATTATCGAGAATTGGGTGACTCCCGTTAATGGTCAATATCGCTATGAGTTAGACATGAACGGTGCAGCTAAAGGAACATACCTTGCCCGACTATGGAATGCCAAGGCTGGAAAGATTGCCAAATTTGTGGTGAGATAAGAACCACATTAACTTTATTTTTTAGGGGGCTTCATGCGTGGAGCCCCTTTTTTATTGAGCATAGATGGGTGTTGAAATCAATTCTTGAGAATGAATTACTAATGGATGCGTATCGCTTTATTTGTATAAAGAGAAATAAAAAATGAACATCAAATTTTGTGGCGCGGCACGTGCAGTAACTGGAAGTAGTCACTTGCTGACATTAGATTCTGGAAAGCAAATACTGCTTGACTGCGGACTATATCAAGGTCATGCCGATGAGTTAGAGAACTTCAACGAGTCGTTTAGATTTGACCCAAAACAGCTCGACTATATGGTTCTGTCTCATGCACACATTGATCATTGCGGCCGTATTCCAAAACTTGTTAAGGACGGTTTTGAAGGTCCTATTCTCTGTACATACGCAACAAGAGACTTGGCTACAATCATGTTACTTGACAGTGCGTTTATCCAAGAAAAAGATGCCGAGTACAAAAACAAACGAGCGAAAAAGAAAAAATCTAAGAAGCGCCACGAACCACTTTACACGGTCAAAGATGTAGAGAAGTGCATGAACCAATTTGTCAGTATAGGCTATGGCGAGTGGTTTGATTTTGCTGATGGCACCAAGGTGTTACTCAGAGACTCAGGCCACATTTTGGGCAGTGCGTCTGTGACCCTAAAAGTCAAAAGAGAGAATAACGAGACGGCCACCGTAGGTTTTACAGGAGACATCGGTAGACCGGACAGACCTATACTCCGCGACCCAGAACCAATGCCACATGTGGACTACATGCTTTGTGAGTCAACTTATGGTGGTAAAAATCACTTGGCTAAACCAGCTGAGCGAGAAGAACTCTTAAAAATTATTGAGGAGTGCTGCGTGCAGAATAAAGGAAAATTAGTCATCCCAGCATTTAGTGTCGGACGTACCCAAGAACTAGTTTACATGATGGACCAACTGGCCAACGAGGGCAAACTTCCTTCTATACCCGTCTTTGTAGACAGCCCGCTGGCCATCAATGCAACTGATATTTTTAAAACACACCCAGAGTGCTATGACACACAGATACTTAACTATCTCGTCAACGATCCAGACCCTTTCGGATTCAACAAATTGAATTATGTGCGCAAAGCAGATGACTCAAAAAAAATCAATGATCTCAAAAAGCCTTGCGTCATTATTTCTGCATCAGGTATGATAACCGCAGGCCGAATAGTGCATCACATTAACAACACGATTGAAAATCCGCGCAACACCATTCTAATTGTCAGGTACTGTGCCGAAGGCACCATCGGTGCGCAGCTCTCAAAGGGTGCTGAAAAAATTAGAGTGTTTGGAGAAGAGAAAAAAGTCAAAGCTCAGATCAGACGCATGCACTCTTTCTCCGCACATGGAGACCAAACTGAAATGGTCGAGTTTTTAGACAATCAGAGCAGAGAAAAGCTCAAAGAGATTTTCTTAGTGCATGGAGTAATAGCACGACAAGAAGTGATGGCTAAAGAACTCACAGAAGCCGGATTTAAAAAAATCAGCATTCCCAAACTTGGGGATGTAGTTGAGTTAAAATGAACAGTTTTTTCGTAGGTCTCAAAGTCGTAGAGCTGGCCAGTGTGCTGGCTGGTCCAGCCGTGGGAATGTTTTTCGCAGAGCTTGGGGCCGAAGTAATTAAGGTAGAAAACTCTTCGACCCAAGGCGACATGACTCGACAGTGGAAACTACCCAGTGAAGATTCTGCTTCAAGAAACTCCGCTTATTTCGCGAGTATCAACTATGGCAAGCGCCACATTTTTAAGAACTTTAATGACTCTATTCAGCTCAATGAAGTCATTGCGTTGATACACGGTGCAGATGTTGTCATCAATAATTTAAAAGCAGAGAGTGCCGCAAAGTTTGGCTTGGATGAGCCGAGTCTCAGATCAAAGTCACCTGGACTAATCTACGCATCAATCACTGGATTTAAATCCTCTCCTAACAAGACCGCTTTTGATGCAGTGCTGCAAGCCGAGACCGGATTTTTAAGCATGACAGGATCTACTAAAGGAGAACTAGCAAAGATGCCCGTGGCCATGATTGACGTGCTGACCGCACACCAAGTCAAAGAAGCCATACTGATGGCCTTGCTCAAAAAAGAACGCACAGGAAAAGGAAGCAACATCACTTGCTCGCTTGAAGAAACGGCTTTGGCCTCGCTGATTAATCAAGCGAGTAATTATCTCATGGAAGGACATGTGGCATCACCACTTGGTACGTTGCACCCAAATATTGCGCCTTATGGAGAGCTAGTCGAAACGAATGACCAAGTCACATTTATACTCGCCATTGGCACAGACCAGCAGTTCGTCAAACTCTGCACACTCTTAAACTCTGAAGATCTGACCACTGCAGAGCAGTATAGCACAAATCATAAACGCGTAAGTCATAGAGAAGAATTACTCGCTGCTCTTCAGCAACGCATCGCTCAGTTAGATGCCGAGTCGTTTGAAAAAGCCTGCCTCTCTCAAAAAGTGCCCATAGGTCGTGTCAGAAAACTAGATGATGTCCTATCAAGTCCACTTGCTAAAGAAATGACCTTAACTGATGACAATAAGTTTGGAAAAATGAGCCGTTTAAAATCAATCGCTTTCAGCCTCGACTGAATCAGCGGCTTTTTTAATCATCTTTAAGCGCTTGTTGACTCTTTTTAGAATGGTCTTGGCCAGCCCATCATTGATTTTTCTGCCAAAGCCAAATCGCTTTCCAAAACTATCAAACAAGATTTTCTCCCCTCCTACTACCCAAAACGAAGACTCCATCTGGTCTTGAAATGACATATCTGTCTTTGCTAAAATCTCCGGTGTGGAGATATTCTCAATCGGAAATTCTCTAGAACGACCATAACCGTAGATGGCCTTTTTCACAAATAAGGTGTTGTCCTTTAGTAAGATAAGCTCTTTCCCCCCGCGACTCCAGAGAAATGCGCGTCCTATCTTAAAGAGGAAATAAGTCCAAAAGACCAAGTAAATCTTAATGGCCAGAAAAATAGCTGGAGAATAGGCCTCTCCATTGGCACTGACTCCGCCATAGATTAATTCTCTGAAAGCCACCACGCCAAGAATGAGCCAGAGTATGAGCCAGGCAAAGAGCATGGTTTCATGCTTTCTCTCCATGGTACCTTCAATGACAATGGACAATTTCTCATCCGTCTCTTCTATGCTGCAACGCTCATCGATCATCTCGATCATGCCGCGAAAGTATGTGTAATTGAACTTAATTTATTCTTTATGGCTGACTCAAACAGCCTCCAAAAGCGCTAAACAGCTCATTATCAGCATTCCAATGACGGTAAAAAGCGATAATCACCGTACTTCTCAAAACCATTGACAAATTGTACTTTAGTCAACCAATTTTTATAAAAACCTCAACATTGAAGAATCTCAAACTTATTGCTCTAGCCCTGTTCTCTTTGAGTATCACTGACCTCTCTGCTTCCCACATTTTGGGGGGTGACATGTCAGTAGTTCACGTTTCTGAGAATACTTTTCACGTGACCATGACTGTCTACAGAGACTGCTTCAATGGTCTTGCAGATTTTGATGACGATGTCACCGTGTCTGTATTTGAAGAGGGAACAAACGCCCCGCTCACTGACTTGTCTTTTAACATGACATTAGGAAATGTTACTCAACCAACTCTAGGAGACGAGTGCTTCACGCCAGACCTCTGTTTAGAGATTGGTGTTTACGAGATTGACGTAGAGTTGCCAGACAGAGCAAATGGATACTACCTTGTTTGGGAGAGATGTTGCCGAGTAGGAGAAACTACAAACCTCGCAACCGCAGACGACTTCGGAATGGTATTCGTAGCCACCATTCCAGATCCTGCCTTGGAAAATAGTTCTCCGGTTTTTGACGATTACCCTGCTGCTGGGTACTTC
>CAYSDH010000095.1:7285-9361 GCA_964429805.1 uncultured Flavobacteriales bacterium | reverse complement strand
CTGTGAAAATGGTGATGGACATGAGGCCAGGAGCAGTCGTAGTTGATGTGAGTATAGATCGAGGTGGTTGCTTCGAAACATCAAAATCTACCGACCACGACCATCCGACTTATCAAATTCATGATGTGATTCATTACTGTGTGCCCAATATTGCGTCTAGAGTTTCGCGAACCGCTTCTTATGCACTCAGCAACATATTTGCCCCTATCATCATAAACATGGCCGATGCAGGAGGATGCAAAAGTTTGCTCAGAATCGACCCCGGTTTCAGAAGAGGTGCGTACATGTTTCATGGAAAATTGACCAATCCGCTGCTGGGTGAGACTTTTGACCTGCCTTATAAAGACATCGAACTGCTTATAGCTGCTTTCTAATATGAACTTTCTACAACGATTAAGTAGGTTCGGCATCGGATTCGTGATTGGCTTGGTGCTTGTGTACATGTTTTTTAATGGGAAGCTCAATCTGTTTTCTTCTTGGATGCCTGCCAACCGAGTGAAAGCCCGAATTTCAGAATCGTATTATACGCCCACCACACAATCTGCCTGCTTGTTAAAATGCGCTGGTTTAAAGTGGGACTCTATCACATCTATTGCCTCTGAGTTAGATGTAGATTTTGCAAATAGCAAGAAGAAGGAAGAACCAAAGGAGTTTCAATTGGAGGGAGAATATCTAAATAAGTCCGTGACTATGCGTTTTGCTGTGGCAGACTCCAGTGTGTGGCTCGTAGACTATAAAGGCACCAGCTCTTGTGAATGCGACTAATACTGAAGCACAAGTAAACATCGAGGCTTCTTGGAAGCAACGATTGCACGGAGAGTTTGAAAAAGACTACTTCCAGCAGCTCACATCATTTGTCAAAGAAGAGTTTAGGAGCGGAGAAATGTATCCGGCTCCGTCTAAGATTTTTTCAGCCTTTGATTTTTGTCCTTTTGATAAAGTAAAAGTGGTCATACTTGGTCAAGACCCATATCATGGAGAGGGTCAAGCCAATGGACTTTGTTTTTCAGTCAATCCCGGTATCAAGCATCCTCCCTCCCTGCGCAACATCTTTAAGGAATTAGAAATGGACTTGGGAATAAGGACACCAGAGTCTGGTGACCTAAGCAGATGGGCAGAGCAAGGAGTACTTATGCTCAACGCTACTTTAACAGTGCGTGCTAAGAGCCCAGGCTCTCATCAAGGAAAAGGCTGGGAAGAGTTTACTGATGCCGTTATTAGCGCTTTAAATGCCGAAAAAAAAGGTGTGGTATATATGCTTTGGGGAAGCTATGCCCAGAAAAAAGGATTTGTCATAGACCGAGAGGCTAATTCAGTGATTATATCACCTCATCCCTCCCCTTTCTCAGCTCATCGGGGTTTCTTTGGGTCCAAGCCTTTTAGCCGAGCAAATGACTATTTGAGGGACAGAAATTCTGGGCCAATCTCTTGGTGAGCAGACTATAAAATTAGGGGCAAAAAAATCCCTCTAACCATTGGCAAGAGGGACATCCTTTTACAAGAGTTAGGTTGTCAAAGGTTAATTCATAAAGATTTTTCGAGTCGCCATGTTGTTATCGCTCTGCAGCTTGATAGTGTATACACCAGCAGCAGTTGAACCTTTGTCTAGCTCAATACGAGTAAGCCCCATGTACACTGACTGATTAGCCACTGCAGAGACCACCTTACCTTGAAGATCGTATATGGTGATATCAAAATTGTCATCAATTCCAGAGCTCACGTCTAAGATGACTCGTCCGTTAGCCTCAAATGCAGACACCAACTCAAATCCAACACCATCACAATCACTTGCTGTAGGGTCAAAAGACTCGCTTGAACCATCAAAGTCAACTTGAGTCAGACGGTAATATGTTATTCCAGAAAAAGGATTGTTGTCATACACTTCATACTTCAACTGAGTACTACTGTTACCAGCACCGGCAACTACGTCAAACTCTTCCCAGAAGATACCATCTTCGGATCTCTCAAGCACAAAATCTTTGTTGTCTTGCTCAGATGCCGTAGACCATGATAGGAGTACACGTCCGTTTTCGGCACATACTGCATTGAAGTAAATAAGCTCAATTGGAAGTGGGT
>CAYSDH010000095.1:0-7275 GCA_964429805.1 uncultured Flavobacteriales bacterium | reverse complement strand
CATTTAGAGAACCTATGGCATTGGCTGCTTGGTTAGCAGTAGTTCCGAAAGAAGAAAAATCCAACCAAAAACTTGTTGTCGGATTAAATCGTTGCATTAGGAGCTCTCCTTCTGCGATACCGTCTAATTCTGAATCAGCATACTGGAATGACAAGGTAACGTCAGGCTTCGTTGAGTAAGAGCCCGCATCTACACACCACCATCTGTTGACTACGTTGGCTGAGTTATCACTACCATTCAAAAAATGATTAATGTGCGTAACACCACTTGGCAACGGCTGGTTATCAGAAGCTGGAGTGGCATACGAAGAGAAATTGATATACCCATCGGCAGAACCACCAGAGATACTATTTATACGAGTGGCCACTGACTCCGGAAAACCTCCGTCAGTCAAGCTCAAGAAAGGAACATACCATGCAGCGTTAATTCCCGTTCCAATAGATGAATACGAATCACCCGTCATCCATTTAACGATGTGATTTTCGTTTTCTGAGACTATCCCTCCAGACAATGCGCTGAGTGCAATACCATTACTATTAGGGTTTCCGATAACAATGTAGACGTTGTCACCAGCAAGAGTTGGATCTGGGGTACCCATCACTATTCCAGCTCCATTAAAAAGTAGACGTTCCTGAGCAACTGTTAGTAAAGTTGAGAGGCAAAAAAGTAACGTAAAGATGTGTCTCATCGCGTGTAATATTTGGTAATTCATCTTGTCAATGACGCCCACAAAAGGCATTTGGTCAGTGAAAGGCTTAAGACGTTTGACTCAAACTTAATGAAAATTTCCTTCAAATGAAAAAATACCCTTCTATAAATAGACTCACAAAAGCATATTTAGTTGCCTTTTCACACAAACAAAAAGCCATAACACAAAGGGAAAAAGTAGTTTTGAAGTGTGGCAACTAAGGAATACAAAGAAAAGTTTCTCTACCTAGGCTCTAATGGCCAAGGCCCTGACTACTTGTTTTACGGGGCGCATGCACTTTTAGATACTAGTTCTTACAAATCAAATTTTGATGCCTTAAGCGACTTCAGGAAAAAGCACCCCTATGTGGCTGGATACTTGTCTTATGAGCTTAAAAATGAGCTAGAAACGCTCCATTCTGCAAACGTCTCATATATCCCAACTGACAGAATCTGGTTCTTTTCACCAAAAGCCGTTCTCAAGCGTAAGGATAATCTGGTCACTACGCTGTTTTCTATTAATTCAGAATCAAGAGACGAGGCCGCACTATTCATGAAGGCTCTGGGGGACCGGCCTGCGGAATTACGTGTCAACAAACCAGATGTGCACTTTGAAGAAAAATCGGACTATATCAAGCGAATCAAGTCTTTAAAACAGCACATCCAGCTAGGTGATATTTACGAGGCAAACCTCTGTCAAGAAATCAAGCTTTGTAACCTTGAACTGTCACCTCTAGATTACTACAATTCCCTTAACGCTTTGACTTTGGCTCCTTATTCTTGCCTTTTGAACATGGGAGACAAGCACTTGATTAGCGCCAGCCCAGAGCTCTTCTTAAAAAAAGAAGGCTCTGAAGTGCTATCAAAACCCATTAAGGGCACAAGAAAAAGAGACAAGAACCCTCTCAATGACAAGGCATTAGCTGAAGAACTCGCTAATGACCTAAAAGAAAGAGCTGAGAATATCATGATTACCGATTTGGTAAGAAACGACATGTCAAAAACGGCCGAAGCAGCGAGTGTGAAGGTGCGTGAACTGTGCAAAGTCTACTCGTTTGAAACTGTGCATCAGATGATAAGTACGGTGGTATCGCAAGTGGGTCCAGACGTTGACCCTGTTGATATAATCAAAAGCTGTTTTCCAATGGGCAGCATGACCGGAGCCCCAAAAGTGAGTGCCATGGAGTTGATTGACAAACACGAGGAATTTCAAAGGGGACTATACTCTGGAGCCGTTGGATACTTTAGCCCTGATGACGATTTTCAGTTTAACGTGGTCATCAGAAGTTTCCTGTATGACCACGTGAGTAAAAAAGGATCTATTGGCGCAGGTGGTGCGATTACTTCTAAATCTGACCCTGAGCTAGAGTATGAGGAAAGTATGCTGAAGGCAAAGGCGTTGCTAGATATTCTGCTTACAAATAAGAGCTAATCCCGCTACTTTTTGGGTAGGCTTACGAAAAACGATGTGCCAACGTCCATCTTAGATTTGAACCATATTTCTCCTCCTGCACTTTCAACAATATTCTTACACATAGCTAGCCCCAGTCCAGTGCCGGTGGTTTTGGTGGTGAAATTTGGAACGAATATTTTATCTGTCATCTCCGCTGGAATGCCCACCCCGTTGTCCTTGACTTCAATAATGTAGTTGAAACCCTTGACCATCAACTCGACAGTGACTTTGCCCTCTTGGTCATCAGGAATGCTCTGAATGGCGTTTTTGAGCAGATTATTAAATAGCCGAGTGAGCTGACCTTTGTCGGCTACGATAAGCTCATCTCTACTCACTTCACTTGTAAATGTCACACTCATATCTGGATGACCAGCAAAGAGTTCTACTGCCTGCTCTAGCAGGCCTATCAAGCCAAACTTTTCAGTAGCAGGAGTCGGCATTTGGGCAAAATCTGAAAAGGCTGTTGCGATTCCTGACAGGGTATCAATCTGTTCGATAAGTGTATTCGTAGACCGTTTAAATTTTGAGTCCCAGTCCTCAGAGCCATCTTCCCAAGACCGTTGCAAATACTGTATACTCAGCTTCATCGGTGTGAGCGGATTTTTAATCTCATGCGCCACTTGCTTAGCCATCTCTCTCCATGCGCTCTCTCGTTCGCTTTTTGCAAGCACCTCGGCATTCTCTTCAAGTTCCTTGACCTTGGCATTATACTCTTTAACCAGACTGGCTATCTCATCGGTACCGGAATACTGTATGGGACGATTAGTGCGGTCTAGCCTGATAGACGCCAAGTTCTCTTGCAAAATCTTCAATGGCCGTGTAATCCAGTTTGAGAATATAAGGGCGATGATGGTCGATAAAGCAAATAAAACAACTAAGATGTTTACCACCGCCACTACAAAGGCTGATAGTTCATTTTCCAATTCGCTCTGCTTAGCGAAATACGGCAAGTTCAGATAAGCCAAAATCTCATTCTGACTATTTCTAAATGGTACATAAGCGGACAAGTAATTTAGCTTACCAATATTCTCTTGATGTATGTACTTACTCTCGCGCTCTCTTGAAAGCATGATAAACGCCTGAGGCTCCATTTGAGTAGAAATAACACCTTTGTTAAATAGCTGCGGTCTGGATGAAGCCATGAGTCTGCCCTCTAGGTCAAAGAGGTTAATGTCTGTAAAGAAGACTTTAGAAAATTTATCGAGGTATAACTCCAGTTTATCCTTGTCGTTAATCGCCTGCTCCTTTTCGAGTTTATGGCTCAACTCAATCAATACGGACTCCACTTTTTCACTGAGCAGGTTTTCATTCTTCTCTTGATTTTGAGAGATGATGTAGTAATATGCTCCAAAACCAAAGATGAATAGCGAAGCGATAACGATGCCGATAATGAGCATCTGAATCTTGTTTTGAAGATTGATAACCATCGTAGTTCGTCCAACAATCAGTCGCTCAATCATGACTCCTATCAGCATCATGAAACCAAACATGGTAAAGAGATAGGTAAAGGTGGTTACATGCCCCATAGAGCTTTTGGACTCGCCACTAATCACATAGGTTTCTTGACTTCTCCTAAATGGGTAATGAGTAAAGCCGTTTTCATTGAAATAGGCTCGGTCAGACCCCATTTCCATTTTGTCAAAATCTCTTTCGGTTTTGTAGTCATAATCTCCGTGTTGGGCAAGTAGCTTTGTCCCTTTGTATTGGGCAATAGAGTATTCTGACAGCTCTTCGTCAAACATATCTTCTCGCTCGAGGAGTAGCTCAGGAAAACCAAGTTCTTCTGGAATAATGCGTAAAGCCAGTTCGATGAACACACGACCTATGTTGTCTCCGACATTCATTCTGAGGATGTAATTCACATTATTCTCAGACTCGATGGTCTTGGTCAAACCGCTCAAGTTCCCCTTGCCTTCCCAGGCATATACGGCATCATCCATTTGCTTTTCAGTGCGCGCCACTGATTCATTAGGGCGCGAAAGCTGATTGCCTTCTGAATCAAACACAGACACTGTTATGTCATACTTGGTCCAGAATCCTTTGAAGTACTTTCGAGAGAGTTGTTCTTGGAGCTCATCTTCGCTATAGTCTTGGATATCTTTTTTAGCCCAAATCAGACTATCTGAGGCCAAGTCTTTTTGAAACTCAAGAAATCTGTACTCGGCATCGGAGTCGGTGCCATCTAGGATGCGCCCAGCCAACACTTCAAGATTGTTTCTGTCTTTAATGGACACATACTTTTCAAACATATAGGCCGAATAGAAAGTGATGACCACCAGACCCAAAATGACATGCGTAAACACATTTTTTCTGCGCACGGGATACTTAAAGAGCAAGGCCAAAACCAACAGCACCCAGGCCCAGAGCACGAGAACCATATCTACAACTCCTTTAAAATCAAGCACCACCACTAAGATGCATCCCATCATGAAGATTAGAATCCACTTTTTTCGCATCTTGGTTTTGTCTTCTTCAAAAAAGAACCGTGCAATGACACGCGCCAGATAGAAGACCGAAAGCAATAAGAATCCCAATGAGACTATTCCAATCATACTAAATCCGTTGAGGTCAAAAAAATTGGAAATGTTGAAATTGAGAATGGAGTCTTTGATAAGCGTTATAAAGAGCTCATTGACCCAATGACCGTAAACAAAATAGAGGCACAGGGCTATGAAAGAGACCCAAACTGAGACTTTAGTTTTCGCTATGGTTTTCGACCAGAGAAAAGAAAAGTACGCACAGAGAAAGAGTAAAAATGAGTTGAGTAGAAAATCATTTATAGAGGGGAACAATGTAGATGAAGCGTATATCTCTGGTGAGAATCCAGGGAGCGATTCTAACATGGACAAGTGAGGGGCAAACAGCGTCAAGGCCCTGACCAAGAGTATTCCGACCACTAAGCCTAATAAGCCTATGAATGACGAATAACGGTCAAAGGTGAGTGCAAACAGTCCCCTTAAGAGCACGTAAAGACCAATAAACATGGTCAGCACCCATATAACAAGTGAACCCATGGTACTTTTTCGTACAGAAGTCGTCAGATGAAAAATCTCTTGGCCATCGGCACTGAGCACTGACTTGCTTTTGTCATTTGGCAAAAAGGTTATTTCAGGTGCAGCATCTAGGTCAAAGTATGCGGGGTAGTTATTGACCAGATATCGGTTCTCATAGTTGTACTCGTTTTTGATTAGAAAGAGGCCGTGACAGACCCGCTGAGCGCTCTCTTTTTCCTGAATCAGATAATACCCGTTGCGAAGCAAAATACACGGCCCAGATTGAGAGAAATCAGCCAGAAGGTCTACCTCAGGCACTGCATTCGTGCTCCATGCGAGTAATCCAGATTGAGTTCGAGCGAAAAAACTAAGACCGTTTAACTCGTAGAACTCCCTTCTACTTTCCATGTAAGGCCCCATCTCGTCATCTGGTAAGCCGGAAAGTACGCTGAGCTCCTCATCCATCAAGGCCTGAGAATCTTTGATTACACCCTGTATCTGACTGGCGGAATAGCCAAGATCAATCTTCTTTGAGAAAAGAAATAGAGAAGTAAGACAGAGTCCAATCAGCAATAGACCAATCAGTGTCAGCTTATTACTCGCTTGGCGCGAGAATGGATTGTCGATGTGAATAGACATGCGTTCGTTCAAATAACGCCTTTTTTAAAGCAATAATCAGTCCTATCTAGATTGCATAAAAAACCCCCATCTGTTGAGATGAGGGTTTAAAGTCTTGTGTGTTTGAAATCAGTTGTTGAGCGCCTCTGCTCCACCCACGATTTCAAGTATCTCAGCAGTAATGGCTGCTTGACGAGCTTTGTTGTATGTCAACTTCAACTCCTTCAACATTTCGCCTGCATTATCAGTCGCCTTGTGCATGGCAGTCATCCGTGCACCGTGCTCACCGGCATGAGAATCAAGTACGCCCTTGTAAAATTGAGTTTTCAAAGACTTTGGAATCAAGTCTTTCACTATCTCGGCTTTACTAGGCTCATAGATATAATCTACGCTAGACGTATCCTCATCACTAGTCTCTGGAGGAAGGACAGGTAGAAACTGTGCTACTTGTACTTGCTGAACCGCAGCATTCTTAAATGAGTTATAGACTACATAGACTTTATCATAGTCCTCATTGATGTACTGGTCCATTACTTTCTGAGCAACGGCAGACACATTGGCAAATGAAAGGTCGTCAAACATGGCTGCACCCGCATTTGGAAATTCCTCATTGACGCTATAGCCTCTTTTGGAATAATAGTCCGCAGCTTTTTTACCGATAGAAAGCACTTTGACCTTCTTGTCGTCATGCTGGGCCAACAATGGAGTGATTGCCTTGAAGATATTGGTGTTAAATGCACCTGCCAACCCTCTATTAGAAGTGACTGCTACTATTAACACACTCTTCACCTCACGCTCGGCAGCAAATGTATTCTCACTTGCATCAAGGCTGGCACTAACGTTACTCAATATCTCCTGCAGCTTAACAGCATAAGGTCTCATCTGAGTAATCGCGTCCTGCGCTCTTCGGAGTTTTGCAGCCGACACCATTTTCATGGCTGAGGTAATCTGCTGAGTCGAAGAGACTGAGGTGATTCTATTCCGTATTTCTTTAAGATTAGCCAATGTACTAGCTTCTGTATTTGGCTGTCAATTCTTCTGCTGCTGACGTCAAGGTAGACTTGATGTTGTCATCTAGCTTACCAGACCCCAGGCCGTCAAGCACATCCTTGTGCTTGTTTTCCAAGTACGAAAGGAATTCTGTTTCAAACGTTCCAATCTCTTTGACAGGAACATCTTTAAGAAGACCATTGGTTCCGCAGAAAATGATGGCCGCTTGCTGCTCTACACGCATTGGTGAGTTAAGTCCTTGCTTCAGGATCTCCACGTTACGGGCTCCCTTGTCAAGTACACCTTGCGTTGCTGCATCGAGATCTGAACCAAACTTAGCGAATGCTTCTAGCTCTCTGTACTGCGCCTGGTCGAGCTTTAGCGTACCAGAAATCTTTTTCATGGACTTAATCTGAGCCGAACCTCCAACTCGTGATACTGAGATACCCACGTTAATGGCTGGTCTCACACCAGAGAGGAACAAGTTAGACTCCAAGAAAATCTGACCATCTGTAATCGAAATTACGTTGGTTG
>CAYSDH010000094.1:2367-9387 GCA_964429805.1 uncultured Flavobacteriales bacterium | reverse complement strand
CTATTTGGGTACAAAGCCGCTCATGAAGCGTATGTACTAGTCAAAGACATGGCTTGGAGTAAGCGACTAGAGCGGTATGTGGCATTTCTTCCTAGTCTGCAAGAAGGACTGCCCGTTGAGGCGAAATACAAAATGGAGTCACCAGGTAGAGACTCGCAACTCAATGCTTATGACGTGGTCTATTATGCTGGAGACTGCAATAGCGGCTCAAAAACTATCGCTGTTAATCTGCCAAATGACGAAGAGATTCAGACCAGTAAAGGCACGCGCAGATCGCAACTAAAGAATGCGATGAGAGCCAAGTACGACAAGATTTTGGTACTTATTGCTGATGAGCTTATCGACCCAGCTCAGCGCAAGCACATCACTTTTGATGCCTTTTTTGGCAACACCATGTTTCATGAAGTGGCACATGGTTTGGGGATTAAAAACACAATTAACGGCAAAGGCACAGTGCGCGAGGCACTCAAAGACACTTACTCGCCATTGGAAGAAGGAAAGGCGGATATCTTAGGATTATATATGGTCACAGAACTGTTTGGTAAAAATGAAATTCCTGACGGTGAGCTGATGGATAATTATGTCACCTTTTTGGCTGGAATATTTCGGTCAGTCAGGTTTGGCGCCTCAAGTGCGCATGGTCAGGCAAATATGTTGCGCTTCAATTATTTCCAAGAGATGGGGGCATTCACCAGAAATGAAGAGACGGGCACCTACTCAGTGGATATGGAGAACATGAAGAAGGCCATGACTTCGCTTAGTGCAGTCATTTTGCAGTTGCAAGGAGACGGTGATTTAGAAGGAGTAAAGAAGCTGATGGCTGAAAAAGGAAAAGTAGGACCTGAGCTTCAGTCTGATCTAGATCGCTTGAGCAAAGCGGGTATTCCGGTTGATGTTGTTTTCGAGCAAGGAATAGGGGTGCTCGGTCTTGATGATCAACCCTAAAAATCAGATTTATTAACGGACTACGGCTATTTCTCCATAGTTAAAGCGCTGTATACCAGAGCCTATCTGAATTTTAATAATTTTAGGCGCAAGGCGCGAAAAGCCAATTATAGCTAATCAATCAAGACCTCCGTAATGGGACGCACGTTACTCTGCATCGGCCTGTTTTTAATATGGTCTGTCATATCATGGCAGTGGTATACCTGTGGTATAAAAGGCCACTGTGTCTTCTTTTCAGATGCCTCTTCTGAAGTGCAGTCTGCATCGGCTCCGAAATATGGCGCACTCAGTTTTAAAACAAACACGGCAGATGCCGTCATAGACAATCGATGGTCTCAGTTTAGAGATTCTGTGCTGGCGGAAGCCAAAGAAGGACAAGCGCTTATCATATCGGGGCCATATTGGTCAGACGAGTCAGCGCCCACTGGTTTTGACAACATGGGGCTAGCCAGAGCGGCAAAAGTCAAAGACCTCTTAAGTGATTCTGTGGATGTCTTCATCGAGTTAGCTGCTCACCTCAAAGATGATATTGATGAGAAGAATGGACAGTTTGATGGAGCGCTGTTTAAATGGGTGACTCGAAATGAAAACGTGCAAGCTACTCTGGGCGGTGCGCTGATATATTTCCCTTACAAGTCGGACCAAAAAATTAGTAATCAGAACATCATCACCTATCTTGATGACTTGGCGTTGGAGTTGAGAAAAAGCGAGCGTACGGTAGATATTATAGGCCATACTGACGACAAAGGGAGTGAGGCGTACAATGAGAAATTAGGTATGGAAAGAGCCATGTCTATCAAAGCTGAACTGGTGTCTCGTGGTGTTCCGGTGTCAAAAATTAAAGCCTCAAGTGCAGGGGAGACACAGCCTGTTGAGTCTAATGAGACAGAGGCAGGCAAGGAAAAAAACAGAAGAACAGAGATTAAGCTAAACTGAAAATTTAAAAATCATGTTTGAGGAATCGCCAGTAGTTGACCATGGAGGCCCAGGCTTATTAGACGCCACGTGGGAGATAGCAATAATGCTTCTCGTTGCCGGTATCTTAGGGTATCTCATACGCTGGGCGGTAGGTTTAGCCCGAACAAAAAAACTTCATGCAGAAGTTGACGCCCTAAACAGTGCCAAGCTCAAAATGGCTGGTGATTTAGAAGAAAATGAGAAGTCGTTAGCAACAAGTAAATCAAGTGTGCAGCAAATGACGACTGAGCGAAACCGATTTCGCAGCAGCCTCGATGATTGCAATAGGAAGTACAAAAAACTAGAGGCTGATTTTGAAGAATACAAGGCGACTCAACTGAGCGTCAAACAAGAAATACAAGAAGTGGAGCAGGAGGAAGAGAGCAGTGACTCTCTGCTGGGTTTTGTGTCTGGAAGTCTTGCGAGTAAGGAAGAAGAAGCCTCCTCGAAGCAAGAGTTTGTTGCAGGTCCTAAACCTGATGTGATTGATGACCTCAAGAAGATAGAAGGTGTTGGGCCAAAGATTCAAGAGCACCTCAATAATGGGGGCATCTGGACGTTCGCTCAACTAGCCGAAGCGAGAGTCTCATATCTGCAGAAGATTTTGGATGCGGCAGGTCCTGCATACACTATTCATGACCCAGGAACGTGGCCAGAACAAAGTGTCCTCTGCCAGCGTGGGGAATGGGATAAACTAGAAAAGTGGCAAAATGAGCTCAAAGGCGGTAAGCGCAGATAGCTCCGACCGTCAGACTTAGGCGCACTACAATCTCTTTTTCTTGAGCTCTTCTGGCAAGAGCAGTGGAGCGCTTTCTACCTTCGCATCTGGATACTTTTCTTCAGCACGCGACATAAACGACTCGGTATGTCTAGAGACAATCATCAGGCAGTGCTCATAGATGTTCGGATGGTCTTTTGAGTTAAAGGACAACATTACCTGATCCATTTTTACGCGTCTTTCTTTACCACGATCTTCAATGTGATGCTCACTTTCTATTTTCAATTTGTATGTCATCACCGACTTGAGTAGGGCAGGAGGAGAAGTCAACTTGACTTTAGTAACCACCGTGACTTTGGTTTTGGGCTGTTTGAGATACTCGATGTACAGATACAATATATAAGCCAGCAGCAGGAACACAGAGGCCATGATTGCCGCTTCTATATTCATCGAAAACTTGAAGCGCACAGTGAAAAGAACCACTATAAACAGCATGAACAGCGCAGCAGCTATAAACAGCCTCTTACCGACTTTTTTTAGAAACATTGCCCAAATGTAACATATTGTCCTGCCGCGCATTTCAGGCACTTTATGTAATGTTCTGTAAATCAGCATTATAGTCGGAATCCTCCTTAAAAGTGGTCAGATTTAGTTTAATTCTAGGCTCTAAAATTCCTTGTCCTCCCTCCTTTAATACATACATTTGTGTCCTTACTCAAAGCAGAAACTATGCAAGAATTCGGTCGTAAAGGTCCTTCTGCTAATCTCGATTCACTAGGTCTAAGCTCCATTTCCACGTCACACTGGAATCTTCCCGCTGAAACCTTAGAGCAAATCATCTTGGATAAGAACCAAGGTGTGCTCACTTCAACGGGTGCCATTGCCATAAAAACAGGAGAATTTACTGGACGATCGCCAAAAGACAGATTTATTGTTGAAGATGATTTGACAAGAGAAACTGTGTGGTGGGGCGACATCAACATCAAGTTTGATGCGGATAAGTTTGATCAGCTCCACAAGAAGATGGCGGCTTATCTGGAGGGAAAAGAGGTCTATGTGAGAGATGCCTACGCATGTGCTCATGATGATTATCGCATGAATGTGCGTGTGGTGGCAGAATATCCATGGTCGAGCTCATTTGTCAAAAACATGTTCCTCAGATTGAAGGATGATGAGATTGACTCATTTACACCAGAATGGAATATTATCTGTGTGCCTAGCTTCATGGCTGACCCAGAGGTTGACGGCACGAGACAACATAACTTTGCTGTTGTCAATTTCTCTAAGAAGTTGATTCTCATTGGTGGCACAGGATACACAGGTGAAATCAAAAAAGGAATATTCTCGGTCTTAAACTTCGTACTGCCGCATCAGAAAAACGTGCTGTCCATGCACTGCTCTGCCAATGTTGGTGAAGCAGGAGATACGGCTATTTTCTTTGGACTCTCAGGTACAGGTAAGACAACATTGTCTTCTGACCCTAACAGAAAGTTGATAGGAGATGACGAGCACGGTTGGGCAGGAAATACAGTCTTTAATTTTGAAGGCGGCTGCTATGCCAAGACAATAGACCTTAGCGAGGAAAACGAACCTCAGATATATAAGGCAATCAAAAAGGGAGCGCTACTGGAAAACATTGGTTACAAAGAGGGAACGACAGAACCTGATTACTCGGACATCTCAATCACGCAGAATACGCGGGTCAGTTATCCGATACACCACATTGACAATATCATGGTGCCTTCTTATGGCCATGATCCAAAAAACATATTCTTCTTAACTGCCGATGCATTTGGTGTGTTGCCTCCAATCTCTAGACTTGACAAGGGGCAGGCCATGTACCACTTTATATCTGGTTACACAGCCAAAGTAGCCGGTACCGAAGCAGGTGTGAACGAGCCTCAAACAGCCTTTTCGGCTTGTTTTGGAGCGCCATTCCTTCCGCTTCATCCGACTCGATATGCAGAAATGCTCGGTAAGAAAATGGAAGAGAGCCAAGTAAAAGTGTGGCTAGTTAACACCGGTTGGAGTGGTGGAGAATATGGTGTAGGTGCAAGAATCAAACTGCGCTACACCCGTGCTATGATAACGGCCGCCTTGACTAATGCGCTTGATAATGTGGATTATGTGAAGCACCCAATCTTCGGATTAGAGATGCCGACATCTTGTCCTGATGTGCCAGAGGAGTTGCTTAACCCTCGTAATACATGGGATGACAAAGACTCTTATGATAAGAAGGCGACTAGCTTGGCAGAAAAGTTTGTCAGTAATTTCAAGCAGTTTGAGTCAGGCGCGAGTGCTGAGATTCTCAATGCAGCGCCAATGACAGCGATGAAGGTCTAATTTGCTGACCGCGATATTGAAGCCCGAGTTTGACTATCAAACTCGGGCTTTTTTGTGTTTTGTATTCATCAGAATGTGAATTCGTCTGTTCCAGTAGAGATTTCGTCTAATTGATTGCCTTAAAGGAATCTACTTGTTCAATCCTCCCGTATACACAGGCGAGGGGAGAGAATGAGGAGATTGAAAAACATAGTTGCTTTTGCGCTATTTAACATAGCAGTGCTGTCATCTGCAGCACAGTGCGAACTCTTTGATTTTTACGGTAACCCAAGTGCGCAACCATACTGGTATAGCTGTAGCGGAGGTGATTATACACTGAATTTGCAGTCGCCAAATAACCTGGGTGCATGGACCGTAGACTGGGGAGATGGTTCGCCCATAGAGAATGGAGCTTCGCTTATTCCACCTGCATTTATAGATCATTTTTACGCGGCAACAGTAGACACGTTTATAGTCACGTTTACAGAAACGTCCACAGGTTGTGTTACAGAAGGTGTCTTGGTGATGGAAGAAGCCACAAGTGCTTCTATACAAATACCTGTAGGAGGATTGACTCAAGCCTGCGCTCCACAAGAGATGGAGTTTATTAACTCGAGTACAAACGTCTCAGAGAACACCATCTTCACTTGGGACTTTGGAGATGGCTCGCCAAATGAAGTGTATGACCACACTAACTGGGGGCAAACAGTCACGCACACCTATCAAGAAAATACCGTTGACTGCGAAACCGTAGTCACGCTTACCGCTGAAAATTATTGTAACACCATTCAAGGTGGGCCGAGTCAAGCCACCTTTAATCCGATACGTATTTGGGATTATGATGATGCGGCCATCACGCCATCAGCAGCCGTGCTTTGCTGGCCAGACAATACAGTAGATTATGCCAACACTTCTGAGATGAATTGTTTCATGCAAGGAAACATCGCTCAGCGCTACGAGTATTGGAATTTTGGTGATTACTGGGGGCTCGGTTACGACTCTATTGTAGACTGGACTCCGTGGCCACCGACTTTTCCGCACACCATATCTTATCCAGCATTAGGCACTTATGAAGTGATGTTGCTCGACAGTAATTTTTGTGGAGTGGATACGGCATTTATTGCCATAGAGATTGTTCCGCCACCAACGGCAGATTTATCAGCAAGTGACGATACAGTGTGTGTGGGTGACATGGTGACATTTTTTAACAACTCATCGGCAGAGGCCAACGCATGGCAGATAAACTATGGAGATGGCAACGGCTGGCAAGGTGTTGGCGGTGGTCCCATTGACCATGCGTTTAATGCACCTGGAGATTATACAGTGGGCCTAGTGGCATTGGTTGCTGGAGCCGGAGCCTCATGCACAGATACTGCCTGGGTTGATGTACATGTACTACCCGGACCAACTGCAACATTTACCCTCACTGATCCAAGTGATTGTGGGGCATTGAGCACCTCAATTATCAACTCATCAATAGGAGCAGTAGAGTGGGACTGGGACATGGGTAATGGGAACACCTATACCTTTGAAAATCCGCCAGATCAAGACTATCCCGCACCGGGTTCATATACACTGTCGTTGACCATTACCTCAGCAAATGGTTGCACAGACACAGATACTGAAGTGGCTGAAGTGTACACCGTGCCCGAAGCATCTTTTGCTACAAACGGAGTGTGCTTAGGCGATAGTGCCACGTTTATAGATATGTCTACGTCTGCCGCCACAGAACCTATTACCACCTGGACTTGGGACTTTGGTGACTCAAATGTGTCTAACTCGCAATCACCCGGACATGCCTACGCCACAGGAGGAATGTATGATGTGAATCTAAGCGTATCTACTGCATACTGTACAGATGACACAACCATCAGTCTGACAGTAGAAGCCCCGCCTGCGGTTTCATTTAACTCGAGTGTCACAAGTGGTTGTGGTCCTTTGGAGGTAGACTTTACAAATACCTCTAGCGGAGCATCTACCTATATCTGGTTCTTTGGAGATGGAGCGGCCAGCGCAGATACTAGCACTTCACATACTTACGTCAACCTTAGTCCACAAGACACGACATATCAAGTTAT
>CAYSDH010000094.1:0-2357 GCA_964429805.1 uncultured Flavobacteriales bacterium | reverse complement strand
CGTTGGCTTCAATGAGGCGGGTTGTACTGATACTACATATTCAGCAATCACGGTTTATCCGCAGTCACTAGCCGCTTTTACCAGTGATGCATCTCCAGGATGCGCGCCTTATGTGGCCAATTTCTTCAACTCGTCTATGAACGCAGTTGGCTATGTATGGGACTTTGGTGATGGTTCACCAGTATCCACAGAATTTGAGCCGAGCCACCTTTTCGAAAATAATACAGACTTCATTCAGAATTTTGACGTGACACTGGTCGCGCTCAACGTTAGCGGTTGTCACGATACGGTATCGCAGACAGTGACCTCGTATCCAGAACCTGATTTCGGTTTCGACTTGAGTTCATACTCAGGATGCTCTCCACTCAGTGTTTCTTTTCCAGTCATTAACGGTGCAGTGACCTATGAATGGGATTTTGGAGATGGCAACTCGGCCACTGGCCCGACACCCACGTATGTGTATCAAAACAATACTCAAAACTCGGTGGACTATACCGTTGAGCTTATTGCTTCTAATGCTTTTGGTTGTATCGACACGTCACAAAGCAGCATTGCTGTTCACCCAACTCCCATAGCGCAAATGACCGCTGACATCTCCAGCGGCTGTTCACCGCTTATCACGGAGTTTACCAATCATTCTGTATTGGCCGATCAGAGCGAGTGGATCTTTGGTCCAGGAGATACATTGTGGGACAATTCGGAGACGGTGTCAAGCACGTTTATTAATTCTGGCACATCGCCAGAAAACTTTAATGTCCAGCTTAATGTCACATCTGTAGACGGTTGTACATCATCGGCATCCATGCCAGTGAGTGTGTATCCGCTGCCTGTCGCGGCCATGAATTCCATCATTGAGGGCTGTTCTCCATTAGATGTAGAGTTTCAAAATCTGAGCACTGGAGCGGTGACTTATTACTGGTCATTTGGAGACGGGTTGGTTGATATTCAGCCTAGTCCAAGTCACACGTTTTATAACTACGAGCAGTATGACACAACGTATACCACTCAGCTTATTGCTACTTCTGTTTATGGATGCAAGGACACGGCATCGCAGGAGATGGATGTTTTTCACGCGCCAATTTCAATATTTAGCATGAGTGAGATTAGTGGGTGTAGCCCATTAGACTTGACTTTTGACAATAATTCGTTGGGAGGAGACAGCTTTCTGTGGGACTATGGAAATGGAGATACTGGCGACACGTTGGCCGATTCGCATCCCTATACGTACGTCAATCAAAGTGCGGGCCAGTTGGACATCACAGTCACGTTGACCGCCACTACTGATAACGGTTGTGTGCACCAATCGGAAGGAAATATTGTGGTGTATCCTGAGGTTGATGCTTTTTTTCAGACGGCTGAAGCCATGTGTGCCGGTGAAGAGTTCACGTTTTTCAATCAGAGTAGTGGCGCAGCATCATATGAATGGGTGTTTGGAGATGGTGACATGTCGTCAGAAACAAACCCTGTTCATGCATACAGCAATACGACTGGGGCAAATCAAGAATTTGAAGTTAATCTGCAAGCCACCTCGTCATACAACTGTGTGTCAACGCACACCGACACGGTCACAGTGCACAGCTTGCCGCTGGTAGATATGAGTATAGACTCAACCTCTGTGTGTTACCCACTTTACATTGAATTTGCGAATAACACTACAGGAGCAGATAGCTTTTTCTGGGACTACGGAAATGGCTCTTTCTCTACTACTCCAGATGAGTTACATTCTCACGTGTTTACCAACTCAACCACAAATTTGATTGAGTATGACATTTCCCTAACCGCAACAAGTATCTACGGATGTAGCGGAGAGTCTCACACAAGTGTGCAGGTAATACCACCCATCGAAGTAGACTTTGACAACCTAGACGCGGGTTGCCATCCTTTTGAGGTGTCATTTGAAAACAATACTGAAGGTGCTCTTACTTACGATTGGAGTTTCGGTGATGGCAACACAGATGTAGTCGATAATCCTGACCACATATTTTACAATTATGGCATTACAGATGAGGTGTTTAATGTCACCCTCGTAGCCGAAACCTACTTCGGTTGTAAAGACTCCATTAGCAGTCAAGTAATCGTGTATCCTTTGCCAGATGCCGAGTTTGTGGCAAGCCCGGTGATACAGGTATTCCCTAACGCGACTGTAGATATTGTTGATATTAGTGTGGCTGGTTCTGCGGCCTATAATTGGGACATGGGCGATGGCTTTACCAGTTCAGACCCTTCTATTACCTCACATACGTATGAGACGTATGGCAACTACGAGCTGTCTTTGACCATTGATAATGGACAGTGTTCTGATCAGAGTATTCAGATTATTGAGATTCAGGCACCCGCACCCATTGCTGCATTTACGG
>CAYSDH010000093.1:0-9400 GCA_964429805.1 uncultured Flavobacteriales bacterium | reverse complement strand
ACATCAGGCGGTTGTTCTGGACGGGTAAATAGTGTCCGAGCTAATCCGGCAAACGGTGATTTGTACGTCTGCGCGCCAGCCGGAGGCCTATGGATAAGCACTGATAACGGTGCCTCATGGACGACCATCACCGATGACCTCGAGCATATAGGAACCAGCGACCTTATCATTGACCCAAACAATACTCAGACAATGTATCTCGCCACTGGAGATGGAGATGGCGGTGACACCTACAGTCTTGGTGTGCTCAAAACTACAGACGGAGGTGCCACCTGGAATGACTCTGGACTAAACTGGAACTATAATCAGACGAGAAGAATAAGCAGAATGGTGATGCACCCGACTGACTCTAATGTCATTCTTGCTGCCACTTCAAATGGTGTTTACAAAACGACTGACGCTGGTGCCAATTGGTACCAAACACTGTCAGGTAACTTAAGAGATATTGAGATAAACCCGGCCAACCCGAGTGTGATCTATACCTCTGGTGCCAGTTACTACAGAAGTGATGATGGTGGAGAAAGCTTTACTCAAATATCAGATGGTATACCCTCGAGCGATAGCCGCATGGCCATCGGAGTGAGTGCTGACCAACCAGACTATGTGTATGTATTAGTCGGAAATAATAGTGCCGGATTTACAGGAATGTATCGATCTACCGATGCTGGATTAACATTTACAGAACAGTCTAATAGTCCTAACCTGCTTGGCTGGTCTACTGACGGAAGTGACTCAGGTGGGCAAGCGTGGTATGACTTGTCTATTACAGTTGACCCATCAGATGCTGACATCGTGTATACGGGCGGAGTGAATGTGTACAAGAGTATTGATGGCGGAGTAAGCTGGTCGCTTAATGGTCATTGGTATGGAGGCGGGGGTGCTCCGTATGTGCATGCTGATGTGCATGCCTTAGAGTTTATAAACGGAGAACTGTATGTAGGATGTGATGGAGGAATATTTCACACTGATGATGGTGGTTCTTCATATTCTGACAAGAGTTCAAACTTAGAGATCGCACAGATATACCGACTCGGAACGTCTGAAACTCAAAACAATCTGGTCATGACCGGTTGGCAAGACAATGGCACTAATCTGAAAAATGGCACAAACTGGTCAAGGGTAATTGGCGGAGATGGCATGGAGTGTCTTATCAGTCATGCTGATGCCTCAGAGAAGTATGGTGAACTCTATTATGGTAACATCAGACGCTCTACTGGTGGAGGATACAGTACATGGGTAAGCTCAAATGGAACTGGAGTAAATTCTAGCGGAAACTGGGTGACTCCATTCATTCAAGATCCTGTAAATGCTGATGTGTTTTATGTCGGAAAAGACTCGCTCTACAAAACGACTGACGGAGGCGCCACTTGGGATGGACTTTTCGAACCTACTGGGTCAAACATAGATGAGATTGCGGCTTGTGAGTCAAACCCTGACTATGTCTACTGCAGTGTCGACAACGATATATTCTTGACTACAGATGGAGGCGCGACTTTCAATGAAATCACTAACGGGCTTCCGAATAGATACATCACTTACATAGCGGTGAGCGACACGGATGAGAATAAAGTGTGGGTGACATTTTCTGGGTTCTCTTCAGCAGATAAGGTCTGGAAAAGTGAAGATGCAGGTGGCACGTGGACCAATGTCTCTGCCGGGCTGCCTAATGTGCCAGTCAATACTATCGTGTATGAAAAAGGGTCAAATGACGCGGTGTATTGTGGTACAGATGTCGGAGTGTTTTTTAGAAACGACACCTACTCTACGTGGCAGTCTTTCGGAAACGGAATGCCGAGTATCGTCATCTCTGAGCTAGAAATAAACTACTTGTCTAGCTCACTTGTCGCGGCAACTTATGGCCGTGGCCTCTGGAAGTCAGATTTGTTTTCTACGCTCAACCTCGATGCGGGTATTGCGCAGATAATTTATCCTATTGGTACAGAATGTTCCTCTGAAATAGAAGGACAAGTGTTGCTTCAAAATTTTGGTAACGCCAACCTCACTGCGGTGGACATAAACTATGCTTTTGACAACAACCCTACATCAGCCGTAGGCTGGACAGGAAACTTGGCTGTGGGTCAATCTGAAGTCGTGTTGCTTCCTCTAGAAGAAGACCTTGGTGGTGGCGCGCACACGCTTGACGTATACACATCATCGCCTAACGGTGGCTCAGATGAATTCAACCCTAATGACAGTAAAAACCAAGAATTCTCGCTCGCTGATCAGGAGTTGATGGTTCAAATAATTACAGATCGTTGGGGCTCAGAAACAACCTGGGAGGTTTATGATGAAAATGATGAAAAAGTAGCCGGTGGAGGCCCCTATGTTACTGAACAAGTAAATGGAGAATACCCTCAAGCAGATGAAATCATTTGCATCCCAGCGGGGTGTTTTGATTTCATCATTTACGATTCTTACGGAGACGGAATGTGCTGTGGCTATGGTAATGGCTCTTTTGCTGTGAGCACTCTTGCTGGAGACACCCTTTTGTCTGGCGGCTCTGGTTGGGATGACTCAGACACATTGGCGTACTGCCCCGTGCAATGTCCTGGCGATTCTGATGCCGACATGGATGTTGACATTGATGACTTTTTGGCCTTTAATAGTGCCTATGGATCAAGCTGTTCGGGCTGCCCCCAAGACATGGATGGTAATGGTCTAATTAACATAGACGATTTCTTAGCATTTAATAGCTCGTATGGCACAAACTGCCTGGCGCAGGTTAGTGAGAATGAAGAGCTTCTGGCCCCAGAATTGGTTCATGATTTGCGAAATGTAAATCAAGCCATTCTGCATCCCGAGTTGGCCAGAGAGATTGACAAGATGACTAATCCATTTGGTCTTAGCCTCTACCCTAATCCGAATAATGGTCAAGAAGTATTCTTGTCGTTCCAAGATGTCGATGAGGAATCTGTAATCAGTATTGAACTGTACAATGCACTTGGAGAGCAGTTACTGATAGAAAAAATCAGCAGTACGTCTCCAGAAATGACTCATCGTCTGAGTATCGATGAATCGCTTTCAAAGGGAATCTACATGGTACACATTCTGATAGGAGATGTCTCGGTCAGTAAGCCGATGGTCGTGGAATGATTTAGAACGAGATAAACATCGAATCTCTCTTCTTGCTCTTGCCCTTACGCCCATTTTTTTGACAATATGACTCGTAGAAGGATTGAGACTCTGTGTCACCCTTCTCACCTGCAGTCTTATAATCTGCACAGGCGTTTTCTTTGTCTGAAATCAAATAGTAGGCCTCGGCTCTAAAGAAGTACATGTCAGACTCTTGATCAAAACCTTGAGCTTCTAATTCGTCAAAAAGGCTAATGGCTTTTGCAAAGTCTTCGTTTTCGAGATGCACTACGGCCAAATTATATTTGGCTTCTGGAAAATCTTCTAAGACAGACTCAAAGGCAATGGTCGCTCCTGCTTGGTCTCCCGAATTACTTTTTGCCGCACCGAGCATATACATCGCAGCCGGATAGTTAGGTCTATAATCCAGGGCTTTTTGATAGTTCTTTTTTGCGGTGCTATTGTCGCCTTGGTCGTAGCAGATGTTACCCATGTTGAAATAAGCTTCTGCGCAAGTAGGCATCACCTTTATGGCCATTTTTACATCAGAAATGGCAAATCCGATTTCGCCTATCTCCAAATATGTTGCTCCTCTTCTAGCCAAGCACTCCGCGTCATCCTCATTCATGATGAGACTCTCGGTGTATGACTCGTTGGCCTCTTCATATTCTTTGAGCTTATGGTAACAATCACCCTTAAGTTTCCATTCTCTGGCTGTCAGCGGACCTTCCTTTTGACTCAAAAAATCTAGTGCTGGCTCAAACTGGTTGCTTTCAAATAAAGTTTTGGCCGAAGAATAGAAATCCTGAGCAGCCAGACCTTCTCCATAGCAGGAAAAGGTCAGTAGAAGGATACACATCAATAGTCTATTCACCATCATCTGTACATTATACGCAGCTAAATGGCTCTAGGTTATGCTTCTCAGTACTTAGATTTGCGGCATGAGTGAGAGTCAAAGACCATTAATATTGGTCACCAATGATGATAGTTACCGAGCAAAAGGAATCAAATGTCTTATTGAGGCAGTAGCCGAGTTTGGTGACTTGCTCATCGTATCGCCCGAAGACCCTCAGAGTGGCATGGGACACGCCATCACGCTTAATGCTCCCTTGCGACTTAAAGAAACTCAAGATTTTGCCCCGCACAAGGCTTACACTTGTGGCGGCACTCCTGTAGACTGTGTGAAGCTGGCCATATATGGCATTCTGAAAAAGAAGCCCGACCTCATCGTGTCTGGTATCAACCACGGTGCTAATTTTTCTATTAACGTGTTGTATTCTGGCACCATGTCTGCTGCGGTAGAAGGCGCTTTAGAAGGAGTACCGAGCATTGGTTTTTCACTCTTGGACTATGACGCTGCCGCTGATTTTGAAGGAGCCATGAACAGCGTAAAAACAGTGGTCAGCGAAGCACTAAAGCAAGGCATTCCTGCTGGCACCTGCCTTAACGTGAACATTCCCAAAGGTCGACCAGAATCACTCGCAGGTATCAAGATATGTCGACAAGGAAAAGGACACTGGGAAGATGAATTTGTGAAGCGAGACGACCCCATGGGCAAGCCATATTATTGGCTTAGCGGTGCCTTTGAAAACCTGGACAAAGGAGAAGACACGGACACATGGGCGTTAAACAACAATTATGTCTCCGTAGTTCCCGTTCACTTTGATATGACCGCGCACAAGGAAATTGCCACCCTCAATAACTGGGATTTATGAGTACGCAGATTAAACAAACTCTTCTCGGAATTTTAATCGGGCTAGCTGGTAACATCATCGGCTTCCTCATCTATGGACAAGTGCTGTGTCTGTTGAAAGGAATCGAGTTCAACTATTTCATAAAAAACATGTTTCTAGAAACGGAGCTGTTTCGTTCGCAGATAATCACAGGGTCATTGCTGGTCAATATTATCATCTTTTACTTTTTTATGAAGCAAAAGAGAGACTCACTAGCACGGGGAATGATGATCGTTATTCTGCTTACTGTCATTGCCATAGTCTACTACTACCAATGAAGTTTTATGTCATAGCCGGTGAGGCTTCTGGTGACCTTCATGGTGCAAATCTCATCAAGGCCATCAAAGCGCAAGAACCTGAAGCCACCTTCAGAGCCTGGGGAGGAGACCGCATGGAGAGTGAAGGCGCAGAGATTGTGAAGCACATCAGAGAGCTTGCATTCATGGGCTTTTCAGAAGTGGTCATGAATCTGAGAACGATTAAACGAAATTTTGACCTCTGCAAAAGTGACATTTCAAATCACCAGCCTGATGCCGTCATTCTGATAGACTACCCCGGTTTTAATTTGCGCATGGCCAAGTACATTCATGGACTTGGTATCAAAGTGCTTTACTACATCTCACCACAGGTTTGGGCATGGAAAAAAAATAGGGTCTACGACATAAAAAAGTACGTAGACCAGATGTATGTCATTCTGCCTTTTGAGCAAGAATTTTATGCCCGTTATGATATCGAGGCAGAATTTGTAGGACACCCCTTGCTTGACGAGATAGAACGATTTCGGTCTATTGATGGTCCAGCTATTCATTCTGACAAGAAAATATTGGCAGTATTGCCTGGCTCCAGAAAACAAGAAATAGCCAAGAAACTACCCATCATGCTTAAGATGACAGCACATTATAAGGAGCATGAACTCATCATTGCAAAAGCTCCGGCTGTAGATGACTCAATATATTCTGACATCATAGCCGGGCGAGCCGTGCGCACTGTAGAAGGACAGACATACGCCCTGCTTGACGCGGCAGACAGCGCCATGGTGACCTCAGGCACGGCCACGCTAGAGACCGCATTATTTGGCGTACCCGAAGTGGTGTGCTACAAGGGCAGCCCCATATCATACATGATTGCCAAGCGCGTAGTCGACTTGAAGTACATCTCTTTGGTCAACCTCATTTTAGATAGAGAGGTGGTGAAAGAACTCATTCAAGGAGAATTTAACCCTGCAAATCTGAAGCAGGAATTAGACAGAATAATAAGTGATGAGGCGTATCGTTCAAGAATGGAACAGAATCTGCATACTCTCAAAGTACAACTTGGAGGTGCTGGAGCGTCTAAGAAAGCGGCTGAGAGAATGTTAAAAACTCTGTGACCTCGGACAAATCCCTCTGCCCTCCCCATTTATTTTTGACTTGATGACTAAGCTACTCTCAACTCTTCTATTGCTATGCGCTACAGTCTTTGCCCAGAGCCAAGAACTGGAAATTGGTATATGGAAAGATGGTAAAAAGACTCAGCGATTTCTGATTCATTCGGAGTCTGACATGGAGTGGAAAGTAGATGATGGTGTGACGCACACTGTGCCCTCTAAAAGCTCTACCTACTTTACTCTTGAGAAAGGACGTGTGAGACTGAGCACGGCAAAGAAAACGATAGGACACTTCTCAAAAGTCGAGTTGGTCAATAAGGCGGGTGACATTCACTTTAACATGAAGTCCTTAAAACCCGAGCGCAAGGAAAGCATCTACTCTGCTTCGTTAGCAGTGACTGTTGCGAGTGGGTCTTTGCATCTTGTCAATTCATTTTTTGATATCGACTCATACATCGCGGGTGTGGTGGAGTCAGAGTCTGGTAAAGAACAAGGTCTGGAGTTTTACAAAGTGCAGTCCGTGATTTCTCGGACCTATGCGCTGAGTAATATCAGAAGGCATGAGCATGAAGGGTTTAATCTCTGCGACCAAGTGCATTGCCAAGTTTTTCATGGCGTATCGCGCCACAGTGACCTGATACCAGAAGCGGCCAAAGAGACTAAAGACCAAGTACTGGTTGATACGGAGATAGAACTAATCACCGCATCATTTCACTCAAACTGCGGAGGACACACCGTCAATTCTGAAGAGGTGTGGAGCAAGGCCCTTCCCTATTTGAGAGGAAAGAGAGATACTTTTTGCCTCGATGGCAAGCACTCGCACTGGGAGGCAACAATTTTAAAAAGCAGTTGGGAAAATTACTTGAGTGATCAGTTTTCGGTCAACTCAAATAGTGGTCTTGTGAATCCATATACGTACGTGCAGCCCGAACGAGATGAGTTCTTTTTGTCGGCAGACTTAGGCATTGAGCGAAAGCTCTTGAGACATAAATGGCGGCTGCAGTCTACTTTTTTCAATGTGAGAGACGTTGGCGAAGAGTTAAAGGTAGTGGGTCGTGGTTTTGGTCATGGTGTAGGCTTATGTCAAGAAGGCGCCATGAACATGGCCAATAAAGGCTTTAAGTATGATGAGATTATGCTCTTCTACTATACAGATGTACACCTTACGCATCGTTCGGTTATTGACTTTTTCAGAGACAACTAAAAAGTCTTATTACCAAAAAACCCCCTAGTAGGGGGCTTTTCGGGCTATGAAACAGAAAGACTTGATAACCTAATGAAAGGCAAATTTCTTGGGTGTAGCTTGGAAACACTTTTCTCTATAACATTCAATAGCTAAAAGAACAGTTGTTGAGAAACAGGATTACAAGGTTAGTGTTTCAAATTTAATCCAAGGGTCTTTCAAAAAAATCGACTATTGCAGTCAAATCGAGTCAAATATATGAAATAATTACTTGATTAGTAACATAGTTAGGAGGTTATCAACATGTTACAGCTAACTGTTCACAACCAACAATCTTTACAAATAACTCATTTACAGACTGTTACAACAAACCAATCCAAAGGAATAAAATTGTCGCTCAATTTGGAAGATTCATCAGTTTTAAGCTTTCATTCATAGGCCCTTGTAAAGCAGCCTCGAGTTTTCTTCAAAAACCAGGACATAATTTGGGCTTTCAATAGTTCAACATGGCTGTATGACTTAAAAAGTCCGCCTCCAGATCAGCTCGTCATGGAAACAACCTCCGATATACCGATTGAGCATTAGGATTTCAATAGCTTCTCCATTGCGCTCAATGCGATACGCACCGTAATACGGGTATACGCCAGCTTGCACCGTGTCTCCGGCAATTATCATCTCTGTCTCCTCTCCTATCAGTGATGCGTCAAGCAGATCAATCTCTAGTTGATTATTAAGGTACGTTAGTTTGATATGCGCGTTGACGGAGTCCACCGCATTTTCGGTCATGGTGCACGGGGCAATCCAATTTGTAGAAAAGATACTGTCTATGCCAAGAGGCACATCACACTCAAAGAGCGAATCTAGGTTTAAGAAGTGTGGCTCCACTTCACAAGAAATTGACACCGCACCTTGGCTTTGGCTGAGACCTCCGTTATCTATAATCTGACCATCACAGTTAGCGAGATTATCTTTATTGCATGAAATACAGATGAATAGTAGCAGTAAAAAGAGTAGTCTCATGAGTGGCAAAATTTAAAGGTAAAGTCAAATTTATACTTGAATGAATCTACCCCTTTTCATTCGTGTTGCATTTTCAATTCTTTGATGGCACCTGCTTTGGTTGATCCAGTTCTATGCTGGGATAAGCGCATCGGTATTTCATGTTTTTAGCCATGTACGCTCATGTGCCAATCGATATAGGCTGTGGCTTGGCATAGGCAGATCTTTCTGACTGCCAGTTTGTTGGATACTTAGGGCCAATGCTCTCATAGGTTAATAGCGGGTCATTGTTAGTCTGCACAAGTACTTAATCCTTTTTTCTGAGCAATCGCTTTAGTTAAAATCACATCCATTTTCTCTACAGCCACACTCTTGAATCCAGGATTAGTTTGCGTTTCGCGTTTTCTTGAGTCAAATATTTCCTTAATCCTCAGAATCTGTTCGTGTGTCAAAGTCACATCGTCAACATATGGTAGGCTCTCAACAGGGTCAGGCAAGTGCCCTATTTTTACACCGACCAAAAATCTATTCTTCTGAAGCCAGGAGTGTTCGTCCATTTCCATATCACCTATAAAATCTCCGAGGTTCTCAATTCCTCCTTGTCCAATATGAAATCCTAATCCCATTTTTTTGATGCGCGTTAACGGAACAAACGCATGGCATGTGCCAAATGCGGAGCCGCGCGGAGCGCGGTGAGCGGGTGGTTTTGCGCGTGTCTGTGATATATTCCTTGTTGTAGCACGTATTTTCTTGGTTATGGATTCGTTTTTCGATTACAAGTTAGGGATTCGATTAAAATCCGACTTCGGTTCACCTTCATTCTTTTTTGCATTGCCCAAAAAAGAATCAAAAAACGCTAGAAAGAAAAATCCTTCCGCCCGTCACTTCCTTTCTTGAGGTTCGCTTACTGCTCTGCACTTCCATCGCATGGAGGTTTTCCTAGTTAGTCAGGTCAAGAGAGTTATCGCGAAGGAAATTCTCTCCACCGCTGACCCGGTTTTCTTTCGGGCCCTCGCACTTTTTGAATCCGACTTAAACCTCAAATTC
>CAYSDH010000092.1:0-9919 GCA_964429805.1 uncultured Flavobacteriales bacterium | reverse complement strand
GTATTTACCTGCTCAAGATTTGGACCGTACCATGCGCGCTGTCCTTGATGATGTCCTTATGCGACCGAAGGTCAAGCATGAGAAGAAATACTTGAGTGAGAAGTCTCCCCAAAATGTGTTTGATTTTAATGAGATGGCCGAGCTCTATGAAGGGGCTCGCTTCATTTTCGTAGTGCGAGACCCTCGAGCGGTCGTGGCTTCATTAGAAAAAGTGATTTCTAAAATGACACCAGAGGTCAGGAAAACTAGCAGGTTTGGGAAGGGCTTTGACATCAACTCAAAACAAATTCGCGCGTACATGAAGGCGGGTTATGACTTTTATAAAAAAGAGCCAGCGCGCTGTATCATGCTCACCTACGAAGAGTTAGTGAAGTCTCCCGAATCGGAGATTAAAAGGCTATGCGATTTTCTGAAGATAGCCTTTGAGCCTGCCATGCTTGACACGAGTAAGGAAAACGTGACATCATCATTAGTCGCAGGGGCTGATGAGTGGTACAGCAAAGAGAAGTTTGATCGAAAGGTGGATCTTAACTCTTTGGAAAAATGGAAAAACGAACTGTCGGCAAATCAATTGCATACCTTGAACAAGTACTTTTATAAGGACCCTGTTTGTAATGAGGTAGGCTACTCATTTGAGAAGGTAGAGCCAGTGCAAGTAGGATTGCTAACACGCATAAAAAACAAACTGTCTAACTCAGTAGGAAAAAGATGAGCGCAATCAGACTCATAGACATTCCCAAACTCATGGACGATAGAGGTAACCTCTCGTTTATAGAAAACATGGCTGATTTGCCCTTCAACATTGAGCGCGTGTTTTGGACCTATGACGTGCCCGGTGGTGAGACTAGAGGAGGACACGCCTATCACAAGTCAGAAGAACTCTTGGTGGCCCTCTCTGGTAGTTTTGATGTAGTAGTTAAAACAGCGGAAGGCGATCAAACATTTAGCCTTAATAGATCATATTACGGCCTGTACTTGCCCGCCATGACATGGAAGCATCTTGAGAATTTCTCTACCAACGCACTCTGCCTTACCCTAAGCTCAACACATTACGACAAGTCCGACTACATCTATGATGTTGATCAATTTCAAAAATTCATGAATGAAGTCAGCCAAGGATAGTCAAGTCCACGATATCGAGCTGCTCGACTTACCGCGAGTGAATAATCCTGCAGGCAATATAACGGCCATCAACAATGAGGCAGAGATTCCCTTTGCCACAGAGCGTGTATACTACCTCTATGATATACCGAGTGGAGAGAGTAGAGGAGGGCACGCGCATAAAGAGCTTCAGCAACTAATAGTGGCCGCTAGCGGGAGCTTTACAGTTGTGCTCGATGACGGAGTCAATAAAAAAAGTGTGACGCTCAATCGGCCTGACAAAGGACTTTACCTCATACCAGGGATTTGGCGCGAACTGGTTGACTTCTCTTCTGGGGCCATCTGCCTCGTATTGGCAAGTATGAAGTATGAGGCGGAAGACTACATTCGTGAGTACCAAGAATTCACACAATTCAAATCAAAGCGGTGAAGCTGATCGCACAGATTATCCAATCTGATAGGCGGAGTGAAGCACAAACATGAAAGCAAAGATGAACATCCCATTTCTCGATCTTAAAGGAATTAACGCACGCTTTGCGGATCAGTTTCAGCAGACGCTCAGCGAGGCGATTGATACAAGTTGGTATGTGCGTGGCCCTGAGCTAGAGAAGTTTGAGCAAGAGTTTGCAGCGTATTGCAATGCCAACCACTGTGTGGGCGTGGCAAGTGGTTTAGATGGTCTCATCGTTATTTTGGAGTCATACAAGATTCTGGGCCGACTCAAGCAAGGCGCCAAAGTGGCCGTTCCTGCCAACACCTATATCGCTTCTATTATTGCGATACACAAAGCGGGTATGGTGCCTGTGTTAGTCGAGCCAGATGCTGAAGAGTATAACATCACGGCAGCAGGTCTTCGTCCGCACCTTGATAAAGGCATTGACGTGGTCATGCAGGTGCACTTGTACGGGAGGTTGAGTGCTGATAAAGAGTTGAGAGCCTTGTGTGATGAGCATGAACTTATCTTGATTGAAGATGCTGCTCAGGCCCACGGAGCCGTAGGCGAAGTAGGCAAAGCAGGATCTGTAGGAGATGCCGCTTCATTTAGCTTCTACCCGGCCAAAAATCTGGGGGCACTTGGAGACGGTGGCGCGGTTACTACGTCAGATGCAGAATTGGCCGACACGATTAGAGCTTACTGTAACTATGGCTCCAAGAAGAAATATGTGCATGAGTTTTCTGGTATTAATAGTCGCCTCGATGAACTTCATGCGGCTTTTTTACGCCACAAACTGCGGGTCTTAGATGAAGACAATGAGCAGCGTAGAAAAATTGCCGAGTATTACGACAAAGAACTACCCGCAGAGGTGGTAAAGCCAACGTTGCCTGTAAACAGACTGAGCAACGTCTGGCACTTATATCCCATCTTAATTGAGCGCAGAGACGAACTTCAAAAATACCTCGCCAATCAGGGCATACAAACTATCATTCATTACCCAATACCACCACACAAACAAGGTGCTTTTGAGGAGTGGAGTTCATTTTCATTTCCCATCACAGAGCGTATTCATGATCAGGAACTCAGTCTGCCTATTGGTCCGACCATGAGTATTGAGTCAGCAAAGCACGTGGCAGCGTCTATCAGAAGCTTTTACGAAGCGTAGGAATAACTCGAGTTCATTTAGTCAGACTCCATAAGTGGACCCGCTATTTGAGGAGTTTTTTCAATCGCAGCTTTAATGAAGAGAGCAGGGAAGGAGGTGCTGGCTGAACAGATTGTAATGTCTCGAGGTGTCTTTTTTTGAATCTCTCATACTCCGCCTTGTGTCCGTTATTGAGCGCGTATTCCTCTTCAAGTAAAAAAGTCTGCCAAGATATTTCGACCATTTTTAGCCTATTGACAGAAAAATTTCCGCTGTGTCTGCGATAGTAGAACAACGGTGTGTCGATGTATTTATACTTCCCGTGCTTAGCGAGTTGGAAATGCAGATAGAGATCTTCCAAAGGTGCATTTTCAGCATAGCCGCCTATTGACTCGGCAAAGACTTCTCTATCAAACAGGTAGCCATTAGGCACGTAGTTTCCCTTAAAGAAAGTACTGTACTCTCCAAATGTGGGCGAGTCAAAGTCAATCTCTTTACGCACCTGCTTTAGTTTGTCTCCAAAACTGAGAAAAGCCGCGTCAGCTTTATCATAGACCACATGATTATGCTCATTCCAATAACAGATTGTGCCGTGCTCGTCAAAGAAGTGATTATCACCCACGGCCAGCACGTAGTCTGGATTTTTGGACAAAAAGGAATGGAGAGTGTCAAAGGCATTCTCAGTATATGCATCGTCAGAGGCACAGATGGCTAAAAAACGTCCACTCGTATGTGAGATTCCTTGATTGATGGTGCTGATTACACCAGAATTGGTCTTATCTATAAACAGGAACTTCTCAAATCGTTGCTCGCACTCTGCTCTGCGCTGCTCTATTCGCTGCGCGGTGTTGTCGGCAGAGCCGTCATTGAGAATAATAAGCTCGATGCGCGGATAGCTCTGATTAAGCAAGGAGTCAATGCATTGGTCTACAAAGTCCTCATGGTTATATGCAGGCACTACTACACTGATTAGATCTACACTAGTATCCGTCACCATCTTTGTCAAATTTGTAACGGTTTAAGATTTAATCCTCCGCAACAAGGCTTTAAGTATTTGCTTATAACCCATCGGGCCAGTCGATGATTTTCTACTATTTAATTGCTGTATCTCTTCCTGTTGGTCAAGTATAATCTTGGTTAAAAAAGGAATTGCTTTTTCTGCGGCTATACCGTCAAATTTGCTGTCTTCCTCATCAGGCACATGCATAGAAAACAAGTCTTCGTCACGGCCTTGATACTTTTTTGCAATAGCGCGGTTCTCTTCTCGATGTAGCTCAAGCAAGGCTTTGCGCTCAGTCATGGAGAGCAACTGATATTTTTGAAATTGCTTCTTCGCACCTTGATACTTCGAAAACACATTGTTTAAACGGTTATCATGTATCCCATTGAGGTTTTCTCGGCTGTGATACAGTATGTCAAGCGTGTCTCTGTCAAAGCCAGTGTTTACAGATGCTGCAGGAATGTGCATCTGCGAGTGGTCTAAACCGATCAGTGGAAAGAAGTCATCTTCAAGTCCTTTTTTCAGCACCTCTTTCTCATAGGTTCTGACCATCATGTTTTCCAGCCCAAAGGCCTTTTCCCAAGTCTCTAGCTTGGCAGCATAGCGTATAGGGTCGGACTTGTATTCTTCAAGCCGCTCAGAAAAGCTCATCAATTTGATATACCACTGCTTCCAGCTCGACTCACAGATCCCGTCTTGCCGTCTGAGGTAGATGATAATCTTTGTGTCATAGTCAGCCAAAGCTGTGCCTAGCTTTGCTACATCTGCATTTTCCAGACTAGCCATTGACTCTTGCGAAAGCACAAAAGTCTTGGCGCTAGGGTAGAGGTCAGTCTTTGATTTTAATGCTGCACTTATTTCTTGGGCAGAGCAGTTTCGTATCTGAGTAAGCTCTTCTAGAGAAGAATGACTGAATATGCCTTTAATTGGCCGTGTGGAGTTTGACTGCAGAAATTCCTCATTCTCCGCAGCGAATAAGATGGATTGCAAAAAGCTAGTTCCCGTCTTGGGCCATCCGATATGGAAGTACAGTTTCTTTTTCATGACTGTACTTTACTCCTTGTCAGATTTTTTCTCAGCCCAGGTTTGAAAACCTTCTTCTGCCCAAGGCATTCCTTTGCTAAAGTTGTCTACCCACGGGTAGTAGCGTTTATTCTGCTCGTTAAAAAACGGCATCTTGCTCAGTACGCCACACAGTTTTGCAGGAGAGCCTGAGATAAAACTATCATCTGGATAGGTGCCACCAGCCGTGGAGTTCGCAGCGACCATGGAGTGTTTGCCAATCACACAACCCGGCAATAAAATGGCTGCAGTAGTAATCTGACTAAAATCTCCAATCTGTACTCCGCTTAGCGTGTGAGAGGGTGGAGTCGGATCATTAGTTAACACCACATATGGATATATAAACACATAATCTCCAAGCTCGCTTCCTTGACCTACGTTGACATAGCTATGAAAACGGTTGTAGTTACCAATGGTGCAGAGACCCTGTATATCTGAGTATGAGCCAAACATACAATGGTGGCCAGCCTTTGTCTTCTCTCTCACTGTGACACGATGACCGGTCATGAGATTGTCGCCAAACGTAGAGTCGGCATAGATAATGCAGTGGCTGCGTATTAAGGAATTCGCACCAATATGCGTGGCCGGATTTTCGTAGTTCTCGCTGCTGTAATAGTCGTTTACAGGCTCACCGATAATGCAGTTGTTGCAGATTATGGTATCGTCACCGATCACTACATTGTCATATATGACCGTGTCATCCCCGATTTTCACATTCTTGCCAATCGTTACATTCTTACCAATCGTTACATTCTCGTTGTTGAACTTCATGTCAGCGCTTTTACAAGTGTTGATTTATATGGTTCCGTTATCCACATGAATGTTTTGTCCCGTGATGGACTTCGCCTCGTCAGACAGCAAGAAACCGATGGTATCTGTGACCGAATTAATGTTTACGGCTTGCTTCATTGATGTGCGTTTGTATATTCTGTTTTTCTGATCATCACTCAGAGTGGCACTCATTTCGGTTTCCATAAACCCGGCAACTAAGCAGTTAGAACGAATACCTTTTTCGCCCCACTCTCGAGCCGTGTTTTTAGAAAATGCCTCTAGCGCACCTTTGGTTGACGCATACATTGACAAGCCTTTATAGCCAGTATGCACGCTTATTGAAGACAGGTGTACCACACTGCCTTTGACATTGTGAAGCAGCATCTGTCTGAGCACAAACTTGGTGAGTATCATGGGCGAAAACACGTTGACATGATACATTTTTTCGAGCGGGGCCAAGTTGACGTTAGTCACAATGTCATCATAGGCCATTGCCGCATTATTGACGAAACCGTGTATCGGAGTATCAAAGCCAATCCACTCTTTAAAAATGTCTTTTCTGATTGTGTCACTGTTGGTCAAGTCATAGGCTAACCACTTCAGGTTATCAGGATGCTCCTGCATCAACGCGTCTAAGCCTGCTGACTTGCTTCTGCTGAGTCCATAGACAGTCCAGCCCTTAGCCAAAAAAGTCTGAGTCATTTTTAGGCCTAAGCCTTTTGAAATACCAGTGATTAGTATGTTCATTCTAGTTTCGTTTTATTTTCCCGGTTCGAGTGGTAGAGAGTTCATCAACAAAGCGAATGAATCTAGGGATTTTAAATTCTTGAATCTTAGTTTGAAGAAAGGTCCGTATGGCCGCTTCAGTGATTTCCCTGTCATGAATCACTACTTCACAGCAGACTAGATTTCCAAGCACAGAGTTTGACTTGGCATAGACTCGGGCATTTTTTATACCGTCAAGGCACATGATGGCTTCTTCTACCTCATGCGGGTTTACCTTGTATCCACCTACATTAATCATCTCACTTTTACGATTCAAAAAGCGAAATTTTAGAGGGTCTTGGCCCACCACCTCAACAAGGTCTCCAGTATTATACCACTCGGCAACACTTGACCCCGTATTACCAAGTAGGCTACTATGGATGGACAGCTCATTGTCTTCTATGCGCACCATGTCTTCATATTGACTGGGCACACTAAACACATCATCTTGAGAAGCGAAGAGGGAGCCCGCCTCAGTTGAGGCATAGACATTCGTGATTTTCGCATTCGGAAATATGGACTTGAGATTCTCAAAAGTCTGCTCATTAAATTTTTCGCCACCTGAGGTAATGCGCTGCACGGCTTCAAAATGCTTAGCACATGGCATCAGCAGTCTGTAAAAAGTAGGCGTGGCAGATATGTGGCTGATTTGATGCGTTCCAATTTCGCTGTGCACCTTGTCGGTATCTAGTCCAAACAGGCGAATAATAGAATTTCCGTTTAACAGGGCTTGGAAAAATACTTGAATGCCCGCCATGTGTGTGGGGTTGTATGCAAATCCCCAAATGCTGTTGCTGTTTCGCTCAGAGACTTTTACAAAACGTGTGATCGATTTGAAATCGTGACTCACCTTCTTCGGCACTCCGGTGGTGCCTGATGTATAGAGCGTGATTTTCCAATCTGTGGAGGGATTGCTCAGTTTTTTTATAAGCTCTTCTTTGCTGGTGATAGCGCCAAAGACATTTGTGGCAATCGCCTTATCAAAGCTGCTGAATTCCGTGTGTCCAGTGAGCGTAGAAAGCTCATCATCGCTAAAATCAGAATCTAACAGAATGATTTCTTCGCCCAGCAGCATCGAAGAGACGATGTGCTTAAACACCTCATAGTATTCTGCAGATTTGCAGTAAGGGTTATACGAGGTGCTACCCTTGATGTCCTCAATAAGAAAGTCCCAAGTAACTAGTCTTTCGTGTTCACTATCACTCAGAAAAATACTCATTACGAGTCCTTCAGTTTGTCTAGCACTTCACCAACGGTGTTGACGATGCCCGCTTCAAAGATATCGACATCAAATTCTGCTTCTATACGAACGGTCAATTCCGCTAGGTCAAGAGAATTAAAACCGACATTATTCTTCAGATGCATATCAGGTTCTAAGGAAGTCAATTTGTCAAGCGACTTGTTTTCAAGAACGGTGTTCATGATTTTTAAAACTCTCTCTTGTAACTCGGTATCCATGTACTACTTGGGTTAAAAATTATAAGCGTCCCTCGCACTGCTGTTCTTTATTCAGTCCGATTGTGTTCAAAGGTCACGGTATCCGTTTGCTCTGTGCCACTTGGCTTAGGCCACGAAGGTACGAATAGGAGGGATACTATCATAAAATTTAGACTGTCTCAAAAGGTGTGAAACCAAGGGCCTCAGTGCAAAAGTCTTTTGGCTAACTCTACCTTACTCAGTGCTATGATATCATGATTTAACAAGGCGTAAAACGGAGATGAAAGTGCGGAGCGTTTGGAGTGTATATGCAGCCATCTGTTGACCATTTCTTCAGCTCGTGCTTCGAGGAGGGCTTCTTTGACATATCCCTTTTTGCTTATCACAGAGAGTAAGCGCGTTTCTTCGTCCAGTCTTCTGCGCTTCTTGCCCATGCTGGTGTGATTTCTAGTAGACTGCACCAATGAGCGAAAACGGTTCATGCGTTTAGCCGAGTATGCCACCGTACCCTCTGCGCACAACAGCAGCCAAAACAGCCAGTCACCGCACATTTTGTACTCCTGCACTTCGTCTAAAAAAGGCATGCCCACCGACTTGTCAAAGAGCACTGCGCTGGCATTGGGAATAACATTTTTATGGATCAAGTACTCTGAGATAAACTCCTTTCCATCCAACTGAAAGTCGCTCTCCCAAAGCGCTTCGCTCAGGTCGTCAGTCCAGATTTTATTATCTCTGATAGTCGCTCCGTCTTTGTCTACCATTAGACTTTGGGCGTAAAAGACCACGGTCTTTGGTTCTGAATCAAATGCTTGAATAGCCTGTGCCAAAAAGTCTGCCGTGCAGGAGTCATCGCTTTCCGCTATCCAGATGAGTTCTCCTTTGGCCTGCGCCATTCCTTTGCGCCATTGCCTGAAGGTCGATCCGCTGTTTTCAGTATTGAGTATCACAGCGCTCACTTGCTCATGATGCTCCAGTTCCTTGAGCATACGCGGGCTATCATCACTGCTGCAGTCATCAAGCAGAATGATTTCAAAATCGGTGTACGTCTGATTAAAGATGCTGTCCATGCGCTCTTTTAAAAAAGAGGCGTGATTGTAATTAGGCACTATGACACTGACGCGTGGACTCATGTTTAGCTCCTGGTCAGTTTGGCTTTAATCTTTCGCTTTAGCTCAGGCCATGGATGATAACGCTGGTAGAGTTTTTCTTTGAGCTCAGGATGTATCAAGTGATTGTAGTCGTCATAGAGCATGCGTTCCCAGCGCTCGTAGTCTTTTATGGCCTTGTTTTGATTGACCTGCGAGGCCTGCGTATCGTGGATTCTGAACGTGACGAGTTTGTCTTTGATTACGCGTATCGTGGCATTTCTGAGCACACGGTAGCAGAATTCGTAATCCAGTATTTGATCGAGATCTTCTCTGTATAAACCCACTGTGTCGATCAGCGATTTGCGAAACATGGTCACGCTTGGTTCACCGACTTTATTGTACGGAGAGCTCATGAAGTTGGCTTGGCCAAAGAGTGTGTTGCTCAACACATGATAGCCACCTTGTTCGGTCATGCCCTCTTGCAAATCCTCATACTTCGACATGCGCTCCACGAGCTCTTTGTTCTCAGTGGTGTACAGAAAAGTGCGCTTGCTGGCGACTATGCCAGTATCAGGGTGCGCGTCAAAGGTGTCAACCATTCTGCGCACACAGTCTGCAGTCATCAGGTCGTCTTGAAAGAGGAACTTGATGTACGCGCCATGTGCTTTGCTGATGCAGTGGTTCCAGTTTGCGCCTATGCCTGCTGGCGTATGCTTGTGGATGTGAACAGGGAAATCTGACTCTTGGGCATACTGCGTAGCAATTTTCAGAGTGTCATCCTTGCTTTGGTCATCACTAATAATGACTTCTATGTGGCCATAGTCTTGCGCCTTGATGCAGGCCAGCGTCTCGTGCAGATACGTAGCTCCATTATAGGTGGGTACACAGATAGATACCAGCTTTTCTTTTTTATCTCCACGGACGTTCACCGTGTCAAATTTACAACAAAGAGCAGAGTGCAGCAGCAGCCAGATACGCGCTCCATACAGTGGTTTTGTCTCCGTATCGTTGATTAAGTGAGCGCAAACACTTCAGATTCTTACAAAGTACTTTAATGAGAGTGTAAACCTCCCCGAAAATAGGACAATCTAAAAATTGAATAAATTAGACTGTCA
>CAYSDH010000091.1:0-10051 GCA_964429805.1 uncultured Flavobacteriales bacterium | reverse complement strand
TCAATCTATATGGACTGTGGCTTGGCAAAGGCAGATCTTTCTGACTGCCTGTGTGCTGGATTTGTGGGGCCATAGTCTATCATAGGTTGTTATGCTCTTTTTTATTTCAACTTCAGTTCGTTCAATCCAAATATCTGGTCGTCCAAAAGGAGAATTTTCGTTTCATCCTCATAAATATCCCATTTTCCTTTTTTAATCTGTTCCGAGTTTTGGGTTATTGAGTACGAGAAGTTCTTTTCTATTTCCAGAACGCAATCACCTTTTCCATAATACGATGCCAGCTCTATAGGCCGAAAGAAGGATTCGGCAGCACTAATTGCCTTAGTTTTTTGATAAAAATAGGATCCCCATGCAACTACGGTCAGCACCATGAAGTTGACCAATAATTTCTTGTATCGTTCCCCTCTAATCCAAAGAAAGATTAAAAACACAGTCACCAGAGTTACCCCAATCGCGCTCCACTGTATTCTATTCAGAATTGCAACCATTGATTAAGCCTCTGTGATTTTGTATTGAGCATAACATACATATATACGCAATAGCGTTTATATCACACAGCTTGAGTAAAAATTAATTAGACCTCAACACATTGCGCATCAGGCCTAAAAAAGACAACAAGCACTTACAAATGTTTAAAATTGACTTGTTGCATTGGCGCCATTAAATTACGCTAATTTCTCTGATATGACCGCTTTCGTATGCTGTTGCGCAGGCTGTTTTGTTTGTTTTTTTCGCGCAGGAGGGTAGGTTTTTCGCGTGATCATCAATACTAAATTGAGTCAAGAAGCGCTTTTTTAGATCTGAAAATGAGGCATTGTCAGATTGCAATACCTTTAGGCCATGACTATTACTATTACGCTGGGCATTATCGCAGTGACTGTCATCATGCACTTGATCGCATCTAGTCAGCCGCAACTCAAAAGTAAGATGCTCTTTAACGCCTATGACATCAAGCACCGCAGGGAGTGGCACCGCTGGTTTACTAATGGGTTTATACATGCCGACTTGGGTCACTTGCTCATCAACATGTTTGTCTTATACATGTTTGGGCAGACGGTAGAGGCCTATCTGGTGCAAAACACTTCTAATGGCAGTGTCTACTTTATTGTCATCTATGTAGCGGCCATTTTCTTTGCCTCATTGCGCTCATACTTCAAGCATCAAGATAACCCGAAGTACAATGCGCTTGGCGCTTCTGGCGCGACATCGGCCATGCTGTTTGTCTATATCATCATTCTGCCCGTAAGCATGTTTTACGACTTTATACCTGCCTTTCTTTTTGGTCTGCTGTATCTCTGGTATGAGCACATGCAAAGTAAAAGGGGGAGGAGTGGCATCGCGCATGATGCACACTTTTATGGTGCGCTGTTTGGCCTGGTAGTCATACTTGTCTTGGTGCCTGAGTCTGGCCCCCTATGTGTGGAGCAGATAGAGGCCTACATCACTCAGAAAATAGGCGGCTGATGGAAAGCGATATATTTGCACCGCCTTCTACATTTGGAAAGCAGATGAGTGTCAAATTCTCACATATCAATGGTTGAAACCCAACACGCCATTTATAACGGTAAAGTAGATGTCTTGGGCTCTGGGGTAGTACCCGTGGGCAACAGGGGCTTTCATTATGGAGATGGTCTCTTTGAGAGCATACGTATCATTAACGGCAAGCCATGTTTTTTAGACAATCACGTCAACCGCTTTAAGCAGGGCCTGTTGGCCATGAAGATAAAGCCAGATGATAGCTTTAGTTGGGGCAAAATAGAACGAGAATTACTCCAACTCATTGGCCTCAATGGCATTGAGAAAGGAGGGAGGGCCCGTATTACTATGACACGCTCTAGTCCGGGTTTTTATAGTCCGCAGGCAGAGGTCGGTATGGATTACCTTATTGAGGCAGAAGCCATTGATTCTAATCAGTTTTCGCTCAATGATCGTGGCATGGAGATTAACGTGTTTCAAGAGATACCGAAGCAAATCAACTCCTTGTCTCGATTTAAAACACTCAATTGTCAGATATACATCATGGCGAGTCTCTATGCTAGAGAAAATCAACTGGACAATGCCCTTATTCTCAATGACAAGGACTGCATTATTGAGTCGGCCAATTCTAACATTTTCTTGGTGAGTAACAGAGTGCTGTACACTCCGCCACTAGAAGATGGCTGTGTAGGCGGCACCATGCGTATGGAGGTGATTAACACAGCGCTACGTCATGATATCAAAGTGTATGAGACTTCTCTCAGACCTCAAAACTTGCTGGTGGCTGACGAGTTGTTTTTGACTAACGCCATTCAAGGCGTGCAGTGGGTGAGCGCCTACAGGCAGAAGAGATATTTTCACGAAATGGCCGGACAGGTCATCGGGTATCTCAATGACTCGGTACTCTAATCTTTGTTCATCAGAATATAGGCCGTTGACGCAGTGACATCTACACTGTCATCATTTAGCCAATAGGTCTTACTCAGATTGACATAGTCACACTGCTCATCGTCTGTATACATGCCTTCGAGATGAATGTCTTGCAATCTAACTTGCCAGGTCTGGCCATAACTACGCATCAGATATTGAAAATCAGTGAAGTAAGGAGGTCCAGAGCCATCAAAATCAGGCTTGTCTTTGTTGATGATTAGTCGCCCATCATCGCCAAAACTTTCTTCTAAAAAGAGATTAAGCGTATCGACAGGAAAGTCAAACGAGTCGCGCACTAGGTCTCCGTAACGCACTATATACACTGAGTCTAAGTCAGCGGCCGTAAAGGCATTACTAGACCCATCCATATTAAACTGAAGGTAGATACCGTTAATGGCATCTACATCTGGCTCACCGCATTCGCTTTTGCATGAGCTGCCTAGTAAAATGAGTAGCAGCGCCAACACAATGAGCTGGGCATGCTGAGAAGTAATTGATTTATACATCAGTAATTCTAAGTCTGCGAATTTAGTGTTTCCAGAGGGCTTGATTCAAGTCTGTATAACCCCAACATTGTAGGGCTTTTCTGCAGGCGCATTGTTGGCCATCTCTATACCAAGGCTCAGCACATCTCTGGTCTCTCTTGGGTCAATGATGGCATCAAGCCAGATGCGTGAGGCTGCGTAGTATGGTGATGTTTGCTCATCATACTTCTTTTGAATGTTGGCTAACAATTCCTTTTTCTCCTCTTCGCTAATAGTCTCCTTTCTCTTTTTTCTGGCTGCCAGTTCTATCTGAAGTAGGGTTTTAGAAGCACTTGCACCGCTCATTACCGCCACATTAGCAGTAGGCCAACCTACGATAAGTCGTGGGTCATAAGCCTTGCCACACATGGCATAATTACCAGCACCGTACGAGTTACCGACTATGACCGTAAACTTGGGCACCACAGAGTTGGCCATGGCATTGACCATCTTGGCTCCGTCTTTTATAATGCCTCCATTTTCTGATCTCGACCCGACCATAAAGCCAGTGACGTCTTGCAGAAAGACCAGCGGTATGTTTTTCTGATTACAGTTCATGATAAAGCGAGCCGCCTTATCTGCAGAGTCTGAGTAGATGACTCCGCCAAATCTCATCTCACCAGTCTTCGTCTTTATCAGTGTACGCTGATTGGCCACGATACCGACTGACCATCCGTCAATGCGCGCATACCCAGTCAATATGGACTGGCCATAGTTCTTTTTGTACTCGGTAAACTTAGAATCATCAACCAAGTTTTTGATGAGGTCTCTCATCTGATATTGTTCAGAACGTCCTTCTGGCACGACACCCAGTATGCCTTCTTCACCAAATTTAGGTGCTAGCGCTTCCTTTCTGTCAAAGCCCGCTTTGCTAAACTTATCGCCCATGGCATCCATCATGGTTTTGATGGTGTCAAGAGCCTCTTTATCATCTTTGGCTTTGTAGTCCGTCACGCCTGAGATCTCACAGTGGGTGGATGCTCCTCCAAGCGTCTCATTGTCAATCACCTCGCCAATGGCGGCCTTGACTAAGTACGATCCTGCTAAAAATATGGTGCCAGTCTTGTCTACTATCAACGCCTCGTCACTCATGATGGGCAGGTAAGCTCCACCAGCCACACAGCTACCCATGATGGCAGAAATTTGTGGAATGCCGCGCGAACTCATGATGGCATTGTTTCGAAATATGCGCCCGAAATGTTCTTTGTCTGGAAATATCTCATCTTGCATAGGCAAGAACACTCCAGCACTGTCTACCAAGTAAATGATTGGCAAGTTGTTTTCCATGGCAATCTCCTGCGCTCTGAGGTTCTTTTTACCTGTGATGGGAAACCATGCACCAGCCTTCACCGTGGCGTCATTAGCCACTACCATGCACTGCACGCCAGAGACAAAACCTATTTCGGCTATTACTCCTCCGGCCGGACAGCCGCCATGCTCTTCATACATGCCGTGGCCAGCAAATAATCCGATTTCAAATCGTTTTTTCTTGTCGTCAAGGAGATAGTCTATCCGCTCGCGGGCGGTCATTTTTCCTTTTTTATGCTCTTTGTCAATCTTCGCTTGTCCTCCTCCTTTGAGAATGGTAGCTGTCATCCTTTCCATTTTGGAAATGAGCAGCTTCATTTTATCTACGTTCTGATTGAATTTTAAATCTTCTTCCATCGCTGATTAATGAGTTGTCCAAATATATGAAGATAGAATGCGCATATTCTGTTCATTTTCCTGTTGTGTCAGTACAAGATTTTCGAATATTTGCATTCTCTATGAGACACTTTCTCTCCATACTCATCTGCTTGTTGGCCTTGCTTGACGCTAGCGCTCAGACTCCGAGCGTCAAGTCTGTTGAGACGCTCAACGTAGAAGTGTCTGGCCTGAGAAGCGAAAAGGGGCACTTGGCACTGCAGTTATTTAAAGATGGAGAGCTGGTTGGTGAAGAGATGACTGCCATATCTGGCGCGGCTGTGCACCTGTCTTTTAGCGGGCTCAGTCGTGGCACCTATCAGATAAAGTATTTTCATGACGAAAATGACAACGTAGAATTAGATACCAACTTTATTGGTATTCCAACAGAGGGCTACGGTTTTTCTAATAACGCCAAAGGCTTTATGGGCCCACCTGATGATGAAGAGACATTCTTTCAACTCGAAGAGGGTGGAAAAACAGTGCGGCTAGAGATTAACTATCTGCTTGGGAGCTAAGCGAAGTTAATGTCCACTGGCCATCATTAGAGTACGTGTATCGCCAGTCTTTGCCCTTCACTTGCTGGTTTAGATTATCATGTCCATCATCAAACAAGATGAACTCTTCTGTGTCAAAGTCAAAGCGAATACCATCAAAATCGTGACTAATTTTCACGTTGCTGGCTATAGTCTTTGGGCTTAATTCCATCTCACCTGAATCTGAGTTTTCGGTATAGTGGACAGTGCCCGCATCTATAAATCCAATGTCGTAAAAACGTCCATTGTCTAGCAGATAGATTTTTTGTCCCCATGAGTCCCGCTCTCCTGTATCGCACAGAATAAGGAGCTGTCCAGTTTTGTTTTGGTAAAAAGTCGGAAACATTTTTGAGCTGTCATATCCTGGGCTAGACTCGGCATTGCAACTAAACGTAGAGTCGGCATTCATGGTCAACAACTGCATCCGTATCCCATTCCGATTAGTCTCTGCGGTGGCTTGAGCAATGGCCAAGTGCTGCTGTCCAGGTATGTCAATGACGAGATGATACCAGAGACTATCATTTCCTGGGTCAAGGTCCAGCTCTTCAAAAGTGACTAACTCAAGAGGTCCAGAGATGGGTGGTACGTTAACGCGCTCTTTGACTATAGGTGAGTCTTGTTTTTTACTGTCGGCATTCTTGTTTTCAGCACATGAGAACAGAATGGCTATGATGGCAAGTAGTGCGAGTCTCTTCATTTCTTTATTGCCTCACCTGAACCGTTGACAGATATTTTGGTTTCCTCTGGGTTACCATAGTAGATGACATCACCACTGCCTTTGATAGACACTTCAAGCTCTTCAGTCACAGTTATCTTGCAGCTACCACTTCCGGCTATATCAACATCACAGACTTTGACTTTTAGGTCTTTGGCATCAATACTTCCTGACCCGTGCACATCTATATTGTGCTCATTGGCATAGCCTTGCAACTCTATGTCTCCGCTGCCTTTGATAGAGGTGTTGAGCTCTTCGGAGTTAATATCTAACTCTACGTCTCCAGAGCCTCTAATGTCTAAGTCAAATTGCTCTGCATGAAATGGAGTCAAGCTCTTAACATTACCTGATCCGTTAATCTCTATTTTCTCGATTTTGGGCAGCGTAATGTCTATGATGAAGTCTTTGTCAAAGCACACATTTTCAGAAAAATCAATCGTCCATAGACCGTCATCTACTGAGGTGTTGAGCAGTGCAATCATGTTTTCTTGACCGCGTATTTCTACTTTTTGATTGAGGTCAAATTTCAAATTGACATCTGCAGAAGAGCTAATGTCTATGCCGCTTATTACGTCAAGGTCAATTTCTTTGGTGATGACTTCTCCTTCTCCTTTGGTGCAGTTAAAAGCGCAGGAATAACAGCTCAGAAGGAGCAGAGCGATAAGTAAATGTTTCATGTGTTGTGCTGAATTGTTCATCGACAAAATAGCAACGATTTATTAACTGACATATTCTGCCAGGTAAATCCACCGTTCTGTTTTTTCTTCGATACGCTGCTGGATTTCTCCAATTTCATTTGACAGTGCCAGCAGCTCAGTATGGTCATTGCAGGTGGTTAGCTTTTCTGACATGCTTCCTTTTTTTTCTTCAAGTGTCGCTATCTCGCCTTCCAGTTTCTCGTATTCAATCTTCTCTGCATAGGTGAGTTTGACTTTCTCATCGCTGGCCACATCCACCTTTTTCTCAACCTGCTTTATCTGCTTTTTAGCCTCTTTCTCTTGCTGCTTCTTTTTGGTTTGATAGTCAGAATAATTACCCGGAAAATCTCTAATCAACCCATCGCCTTCAAAGGTAAACGTGTGCTCTACCAACTTGTCCATAAAGTGCCTATCATGCGAGACGATGACGACCACACCAGGAAAGTCCAGCAGGTATTCTTCAAGCACAGATAACGTAAAAATGTCAAGGTCATTGGTCGGCTCATCGAGAATTAAAAAGTTTGGATTTTCCATGAGAACCTTCAGCAAGTGAAGCCTTCTTTTTTCTCCACCGCTGAGCTTTTCTATAAAGTCATGCTGCACATCTCTTGGAAATAGAAAGCGCTCTAACATTTGAGCCGCAGTAAGTTTTTGACCCTTGGTGAGTGGTATCATGTCAGAAATTTCTCTGACCGCATCTATTACTTTTTGTCCTTTCTTAAACTGTAAGCCCGACTGCGTGTAGTAGCCAAACTTTACGGTGTCTCCAATCACCACTTTTCCTTTATCAGGATCAATTTTTTTTGTCAGCAGATTGAGGAAAGTACTTTTTCCGCAGCCGTTAGGTCCGACTATGCCCACGCGCTCTTGACGGTTAAACACGTATGAGAAATCATTGATTAGGTTTTTGCCTTCATAGCCCTTTGAGACCTTGTGAAACTCTACCACCTTAGAGCCCATGCGGGTGATGTTTATCTCCAGCTTCATCTCAGTAGAATTGAGATTGGTACTGGCTACTTTTTTCAAATCTTCAAAAGCATTGACACGGTATTTGGCTTTGGTGCCACGCGCCTTAGGTTGGCGCCTAATCCAGTCCAGCTCTTTGCGCATGGCGCTTCTGGCCTTCATGGTCACCGCGGTCAAGTTCTCTTCACGCTCTCCTTTCATTTGCAGATAGTAGGAGTAGTTTCCTTTGTGTCTGTACAGCACGCCTCCCTCTAACTCGAGAATGACATCACAGATGCGCTCTAGGAAAAACCTATCGTGAGTGACCATGAGTATGGTCATGTTTGAGTTCATTAAAAAAGACTCTAACCACTCAATCATTTCTATGTCAAGATGGTTGGTTGGCTCGTCTAATATGAGTAGGTCGGGGTCATTGATGAGTTCTACGGCCAGTCCGAGTCTTTTGAGTTGTCCACCAGAAAGTACGGCCACTTTTTGCTCTAAGTCACTTAGCTGGAGTTTGTACAGAATCTCTTTGGCACGTGCTTCATAGTCCCAGGCTTGATGCTCGTCCATCTTGTCAATGGCGCGCTGAAGTTTTTCTCCATCAGCCGCTTCAGCTATACATAACTCATACTCTTTGATGGCCTCAAGCACTGGCGTGTCACCGTCAAAAAGTGTGTCTAGCAGCGATTTGTCTTTGTCAAATATTTGCTCTTGGGCAAGATGTCTTACCGTTATCCCATTCCGATATATTACCTCACCGGTGTCAGGCGGGTCTTCTCCGGTTAGTCCCCGCAAGAGCGTGCTTTTACCCGTTCCGTTTTTGGCTATCAGTCCGACTTTTTCTCCTTTGGCTATGCCGAAACTGAGATCTTCATAGATGCTTCGTACTCCAAATGATTTTGAGACTTTTTCGACTGACAGGTAGTTCATGGGCCGAAAATAGGGCTATGTCTTCATTTGTCGGCCAGATTGCGTGAAAAGGAATGAAATCAATGGCATGTTTTTACGGGCAGTTCACCTCTCATTGGTTTGTAAATCCCAGCCCAAATGCTACTTTTATTATACGGCACCTGCCCTAACCATTGATGAAGAAGATTTTACTCGCAATAGGACTATTTGTATTTGTTCAAACAGCTGTTTGTCAGTTGCTTGAGCAGCCTGAGTCTATTGTGTTTGACGCTGCTGGACAGCGATACATCGTGTCTAACACGGCCACAAGTAGCATGGTCTCAGTGGACCTGGATGGTGAAATGAAGCCTTTTGGTACGGTAGGAACAGGTAGCCATGGCTTAGCCATAGTGGGTGGCAAATTGTACAGCTGCCACAAAAACGTCATTCATATTCATGATTTAAGAGATGATGCCAAAATAGGAGAGTATGTATTGACAAGGGCTGTGTTCTTAAATGGTCTTACCTCTGACGGGCTCAATACACTCTACGCAACTGATTTCACCAAAAGAAAAATCTATGAGATTAGTATTGACTCTGACGGAGACTTGAGTCATAAAGAAATAGCAATTACTCCAAAAATGCCCAATGGAGTAGCCTATGATCGTGTGTCAGACAGACTAGTGGTTGTGACATGGGGGAGAGAGGCCAGTATTCTGGCAGTTGACTTGTCTACACGTGAGCTGAGCACCTTGAAGGAAACCAAGTTTAATAACCTCGAAAGCATATTGATTGACGCTGAAGGAAACATGTACATCACCGCTTGGATTCCTTCTAATCTCTTGAAGTTTGATGCAGATGCCAATGAACTGACAGAGATGAACATTTTTGATGTGTCAAATCCTACAGGATTGACTTTTGATAAGAATGGCGATTTAATAGTGTTGAGTAGTGCGAGTCAAAAATGGACAACTGTCGAAGTGGGGCCACGCGCTGATGCTAAAGAAATAGAGCTGACTGCTTTTCCTAACCCAATGGTGACAAACTCAATTATCAGTTACACTATGAAGTCAGAGGGAGATGTGACTGTCTGCGTGTATGATGCAAGAGGGAAAATGGTGCAGCAAAAGACAGAGAGTAAGAAAGGAGAGGGGACGCATCAGTTTCTTCTTAATAGAAGCGATATTCCAGCAGGACTTTACTTTGTAAATCTCCAAACTCCCAGCTCTAGTTCGGCCATTCCAATCACCATTACTGATTGAACTTCTTTTTCTCATTGAGGAGATTTTCTACATCCTCAATTAAGCGATCTATATCTTCTGCCGAGGTTCCGTCATAATAACCGCGTATTCTCTTTTTCCCATCTACCAGTACAAAGTTGTTGGTATGAATGAAGTCACTAGACCCACCATCACCTTGCCCTACTTCAGCCTTCTTTAAGGTGAAGTAAGACTTACGGGCCAGGTTATATATCTCAGCCTTGTCGCCTGTGATCAGATGCCACTGCTCATGATTTACACCGTATGAGTCTGCATACGCTTTTAGCACCTCAGGCGTGTCTTCTTCTGGTATCACAGAAAAGGAGCGCAGGGCAAAATTTTCCTCACCATCATAAGCCTCAGCTACACGCTGCATGTGAGAGCTCATGCG
>CAYSDH010000090.1:0-10829 GCA_964429805.1 uncultured Flavobacteriales bacterium | reverse complement strand
AGTTTTCTGTGGATTATCCCGCATCGTTTATGCTGATCTCGAGCATGAACCCCTGCCCATGCGGGTACTACAATCACCCAGAAAAAGACTGTGTCTGCCCACCCGGCCTAGTGCAGAAATACTTGAACCGAATCTCTGGACCGCTCCTAGACAGGATAGACCTCCATATAGAAGTGACCCCTGTGAGTTTTGCCGAATTATCAGCCAAGACGGAGACTGAAAAAAGTACACCGATACGCAAACGAGTCATTGAAGCCAGAAAACTTCAGACCGCGCGTTTTGAATCAAACAAAGAGATTCATGCCAATGCCCACATGGGTAAGAAAGAACTCAATCGGTATTGCGAGATTGATGAGGCAGGCACAGAGATGCTCAAAGTGGCAATGGACAGATTAGGGCTAAGCGCCAGAGCCTATGATCGAATTTTGAAAGTCTCACGGACCATTGCTGACTTGTCTCATTGCGAAAAAATAGAGACTCAACACCTGGCCGAGGCCATACAGTACAGAAGCCTGGATCGCGAAGGTTGGGCGGGGTGATTCGTTAAAATGTGATTGTATTATGAAAAATTCGGCTTCTGATTATCGGGCGAATGCCCTCGGTTCTCTTGCCGAAGGGTGGATACCCTTCGGAGCGGGTGAACTAAGTTCGGCACAGAGACATTTCTTTAAAGAGTAAATTAATTTGAGTAATATAAAGTACATGGATGACGGCTATATAAAAGGCATTCGGGTGATGCTTTTCATACTCTTAGGCTTAGGTTTATTTTCTTGCAAACGAGACATGCAAGATTGTGAGTCACCTGCAGAAGAATGCTCATGTCTGCCAATTCCACCTAATCCGGGCCTTGGTTATTCATTTCAAGCAGTAAGCCCGCTATTGCTAAACGGATCCTTTAGTCCGATATCGAACAACCAGCTAGTGCTTTATACTTCTGGGGATATGGACAATGCTCTCGGACTCTATTTACACGATTCTTCAACAGAAGAATCAGTATTAGTGTACTCGGGGGTAATAATCAACGATATTGAGTGGGGAGTCAATGATTGGCTAACGTTCAACCTAACGGATAACAACGTCTACAAAATGAGGCCTGATGGCAGTGATTTAATCCAACTCACCTTCAATGGGAATAGTAATTCACCACATTGGAATTTTGACGCTACTTTGATTTCCTTTCGAGACAATACAATTAATAGCACCGTCATTATCGATGAATTTGGTCAGTTAGTTGATACGCTAGAGCAGGTGGAGTTTTCATTCGGAGCTACTTGGAATCATCCAGACTATATTATTGATGGGCAATTAGGAGAATTAGTTCTTATCGATGTCGGTACTGAGACACTTCATTCAATTCATAGTTTCAATGATGATTTTTCGTTGCACAATGGCTGCTCAGAAGAAATAACTATTGGAACAAATTGTCAATCTGTCGCTAATGAGATATTCTACTCTCATAACTTGGGAATTTTTAAGTTTGATATTGATTCCTCGGAGAACGAACTCCTAATTGAAAGTTGTGAGGCTATACGATATCGTTCACCTTCTATCAATGCAAATCAGGATAAGATGCTCTGGATACGGCAGAGTGACTCTTTAATTGATGATAATAACATTCAAGTCAAGAGAAATCTAATTATCATGGATTTGGATGGCTCAAATGAGCAAATAATAGAACCCTTCTAATTTTTCTGTGAGGATTATTTGTAACACATATTGGCGCGGTGATTCGTTAAAATGTGATTGTATTATGAAAAATTCGGCTTCTGATTATCGGGCGAATGCCCTCGGTTCTGTTGCCGAAGGGTGGATACCCTTCGGAGCGCTTAACCTTCAGAGCCCAAAACAAAATTATATGTAATTCACCTCCTTCAGAAATCATATTTTCACAGCTTAAACCAGCAGATGTACCTTTCTTCTATCCTAGCCTTGCTCTTAGTCGGCTTTCTGCTGTATTCATCCATACGCTTGGTGTACTCCATTATCTCATTCAATTCCCCACTTTACATTCGCAACTTTTTAAATAGGCACTTCATACTTCGCGGTCTTCAGAAAAAATACCGTCCGTGGATAAAGCACTCATCATTTTATCGTGAATTGAAGGGCAAAGAGCAACGATACTTTGAGCGAAGGTTGCAACGATTTATTGATAGCAAAGAGTTCATTCACCGCGTGCGCGGCAAAGTCGTTACTGATGAGATGAAGGTGCGCATCGCTTGCACAGCAATACAGCTTACGTATCATCATCCGTCCATCTACTTAGATCACTTTTGGCGCATCTTAATTTACGATACAAACTACTACTCTACCATCACCAAAAAGTACCATCAAGGTGAGGTCAACGCACGCGGATTTATCGTCCTGTCTTGGGATAATTTCATGCGCGGCTCGTCTACTTCAGCAGACGGAGTTAATCTGGGTTTTCATGAAATGGCTCATGCACTGCAAGTAGAAAACATTATTGAAAATGACGAGCATGACTTCTTAGACAAAAGACTCTTGCGTCAGTTTAAAGATGTGGCTGAGTATGAGATTAAACAGCACGCTTCTGGCGACTTGACCTTTTTCAGAAAGAGTGCGTACTATAACATTCATGAGTTTTTTGCCGTGTCGGTAGAGAGTTTTTTCGAACGACCGAAGGAATTGAAGTCGCACTCTGCAGAACTGTACCGCCTGATTGCCGGAATCTTGAATTACCCAGCGACATAAAATCAAAAAAGGCCGTCAAGTCATGTGATGACGCAACAACCAATTTTGACAAACTACTAAACTCTTTCGGTTAGCTCAGAAGTTCTTAACCCTCCAATCGGGAATGTACAATTGCTCAAAGCAACTTGTGACGATAGTCGGGTTGGTTCTGGAACTATCCGGTAAGTAAATTTAGGGAGGTGGCTCGCCAAGTAGAAAAAATGGTCCAAATTCTTAGAGATCGGTCGGTTTTGATGGAAACCTGGTCGTTTTTAAGGCGCCTTCTAATCAAATGCGTTTCAAGAGCCGCATCAATTCCGCTTTCTTTCTTCTAGACACCTCAACAGAATCGCCATTTTCAAGTATCACCACTCCATGATTCACGGTCTTATTGAAGGTCTTAATCTTACTGAGATTCACTAAGTAAGAATTATTAACCCTGAAGAATCCGTCAGCTACAAAGTCTGCCTCCAAACTCTTCAATGTGCTGGTAGACATAATCTTTGAACCATCAATCATAAACACGGTGCTGTATGCAGATTCAGATTTGCAGTATATGATATCGTTGACCTCCACAAAGGACATTTTGTTGCTCGAATTGATGGCAATCCGTCTACTTGTCATTTTCTCTTTGAGCTCATTGACAAGCGACATAATGGACTCTGACTGCTGCGGTATTGCCGTAAACTCACGCACCTTGTCTAGCGATTCTGACAGCTCATCTAAACTAATCGGTTTAAGCAGATAGTCTATCGCATTTTTTCGAAAGGCCTCAACGGCATGATTATCGTAAGCGGTGGTAAAGACGACTTTGGGCTTGATTTTACCTAAGCGATTTAGAATCTCAAAGCCCGAACCATCAGCCAATTCTATGTCTAAAAAAAGTACATCAGCCTCGATTTGCCTGAGTAGCGACTCCCCTTCGTTGACCGTAGCAGCTTCTCCAACTATCTCGACTTGAGCGTCTAATATTTCTAAAAGGCCCTTGAGAGTGTCTCTCGCTTTCGTCTCATCGTCAACAATAATCGCCCGCATCTATTCAAAATAAATCATTTTGGTTTAACCCAAACGAATATACAGAATTGCCCTTGGGGCAGAATGGTAAACTGAGACGTGATTAAGACGTATGCGCTACACGCAGATCATTTTTTCTAAGAGATCGAAACTGTTAGAGTCCTTGTGTATAAAGCCATCAAGACCGATACTCATTAGCTGCTCGGCAACCAACGGATCAGAGACTTCAGTAGACATCATGATAATACGGATACTTGGCTTCAGAGTTTTGAGTCTGAGAATATCTCCTTGGGTGACCTCAGTATTTGCAAATCGGTCTGACAAAACCATGACATCAGGAAAGCGTGTGAAGTTGGTGTAAAAATCATCAAGCGATGTGTAGGGGTCTACCCTCATGTCTAAGGTCTTGGTTAACCTGTAGTGCAATGAAAACAGCAACTTGGAGTCACCGTCTATAATGGCAAGCCTATTGGCGGCACCCATCCCCAGCGTCTTTTCAAGTATTTTTATCAAATAGCCTTTTTCCTCCAGCGCATGCTCCTCGATGTAGGACTTGATAATCGCATTGACTTTCTCAAGCATCCATTGGTTTTTCTGAATGTACTTGTCAGCGCCATTGGCCAATGCGCGAGAGAACTCTTTAATGTCATGTGACTTAGACAAGATGATGACCTTGGCCTCTGCAAATCGCTGTTTGAGCAGCGGAATGGAGTCTATACCATTTACCTGTCCAAGCTCATCATTTAGCAAGACAATGGCTGGCGTTACATAACTGTTTTCGAGCGCATGCCACACCGAGCGGTAAGTGTAGACCCTACTGCCAGAGCCCATAAAGCTCGATTTTATACTTCGCTCTAGATGAGCCGAAATACTCTCATGATTGTCAATGATGAACACGTTGAGAGAACTCTTCATTCTTCAATATCGCTTAGGATATGACCTAATGATAGGTCAATGTACCGACAGAAAATCGCTGTATGCGAAAGACAAGCGATTATTTCAAACAGCTGAAAGTTAGCTGATTGCGCCTTTTAGAGGTGTTTCAAAACTCCAAAAACGTGGAAATCGGTCGCCTATCTATCCCTTAAAATAGGACTGCGCTTTAAGAACTTCAGAATGAAATAGATGACAATGGATACGACCGCGGCAATGGTCCAAAAGTTCCATTCTAGACTCAAGCCTCTGTGAAAGATAACGGAGCCGAGCACCTCAAAAAGCGCGAGAACAATGAAGATGGCTGCAAATCCATTTTTCTCTTGACGCAGTATTTTTCTCCAATTCATGGGGTACTTGGCCTTTACAAATCCACTTGATTTTGGAATAAAGGCAGGACGCACTTTTGCCCAATCATCATACTTGTCTGCAAACTTGTCTCTCAAATACGCCTCCTCGGCATACATGATTCGCTCATAATAGAGCCAATACGCTGCGATAAAAAAGAGAATAAACCAGAGGTTCAATGTCCAAATTGCCGGCCCTAACCACATGAAAAAATTGCCCAAATACAGCGGGTGACGCACCACGCTATACATTCCCGTGCTGTTTAGCTCATCGGCTACTTGGCCATCTGCGGTGTTGCGGCCAGAAGTGTTTTTTGCGGCATGGCCTACAGCATGTATTCTAATACCTAAACCAAGCAGACAGACAATCAGTCCGAAATATTTGACGTGCTCCCAGTATGCAAACTCAAAGGGCCAACCCTTGGCCACTTCATTAGCAAAGACCAGTAATGCGGGTATGAGAATTAAAATAGGAAGAGTCCCTCTGTATCTGAAGAGCCAATTTCCCTGAGTTCTTAGTTCGTGAAGCAGTGCCATGTGTGCGTTTTAGAATCTCGGTGAAGATCGGGAAATAGAATTACTTCCGAAGACAAAAATTGATACTTAACCTAATTGCTCTCTTGAGTCTTTTTCCTATTCATTTCCAATCGAAGAATGACATTGGCATACACATCTCGATGAATTGGGGAGTGATCTTGGAATGTTGAGTTTTCATTAATTAACCCCACACTTATTTGAAGTTTTGTCTTGTAACTGAGCTTTGCATCAATAAAAAGCGATATGTCGCCATAATCGATATTGTTGCGCTCCAAATCGAAAACTATACTTTGCTGTGGTTCTGTTTCACTCACATTTTCAACGAACCTATAGTGGTTGAAGTGTGTAAAGCTATGCCGATACAGGAGGCCAAAATTGATTTTCTCATCCAAGTCAAAGTGAACTTCCGACTGGATATACGGACGTGTGAACTGCACGTCAGAATCATAACTCATACACATCGGATTTTTGGAGAAAAAACATAGTGGTCTATGCTCCTGCACTATTGCACCTTTACCATATCCTCCACCAACAACAGCCTTTACATTCTTACCCTCAATTAATGCTCCGCCTCCAAATGAGTACGACCATCCTCTGATGCCGCCCATGCCTTGGGCAGTGATAAAAACATTGTCTATTAGGGCCAATTGAACTTGAGTCTCCATGTGGCTCAATGCTCCAGTTGCGCTTGCACTCCATTCGCCTTGCTTCTCCACGTCTGTCAGTACAACCATTTGACTCTGATAAGTAATGGGTCGTTGATAGCACGCACTTAGTACAAAAGCTAGTAATAGGTAAGCGGCATTCTTCATGATATTGGTGGCGTTTGACTTTAAAAATAAGTCACGCTCTTTTCATTTGCAAACTGCGGCTGATTGGCATTAGCTGCTTGCAAGGGATTGTGACTCAAGCAAATCGCATTAGAGCCTTTTTTGTGAAATCACTCAAGACCAACTTGCCACTCATAGCGGCACGCTCATCAAGCAAGTCATCCCAGTGCTGAGCTTCTTGCCAGAACACCCCTTTGAGGAGAGCCAAGGCTTCAGGATTTGAATCGGCCAGTTTTTGAGCGAGTAGCATGATGGCTTCATCCATCTCTTCGGCTGACTCAAACACCTCTGCGAACATGCCTTTTTCTTTGGCCCATTGGGCAGAATAAAATTCGGTGGCGTTGAGGGTCATTTGAGAATAGGCGCTCAAACCTACTTTGCGCTCCACTGCTGGACCTACTACAAAGGGGCCAATGCCTACAGCTAATTCACTCAACTTGATAGAAGCAAATTTGGTGGCAAAACAGTGGTCTACAGCACTGGCCAATCCAACTCCACCGCCTACTGCCTTTCCTTGTACCCGACCGATAATGGGCTTGGGACATTTTCGGCAGGCATTGATGACATTGGCAAATCCCAAAAAGAATTTTTTTCCTGTGTCAAAATCGTTGATTGAAATCAATTCGTTGAAACTGGCGCCAGCACAAAAAGTGCGGTCACCACCACTGCGGAGTATAATGACACGCACGGCATCATCAGCACCGGCTTGAGTGATGGTGTCGGCCAATTGAGTGAGAATTTCACTCGGTAAGGAATTGTGCGAAGGGTGAAAAAACTCAATCTCTCGAATGCCTGGAGAAAGGTCTTTTTGAATTACATAAGGTGAATCGGACATCGTCAAAGTTTGTGCCGCTAAGTTGCACAAAGCTTGTGAAATCGAAAAGGGCAATTAGATATTATAGTCCACCGGATGTGACTTTACCATCCGCATCAACAGTTGGCGGCACAAGGCCACCGAGCTGACCATCTCCATCGGCATCGGGTAACCCCGCTTCGATGACATCGGTGCATCCGTCTCCATCAGAGTCTGTATCAAAGGCGTTCAATCCTTCCGAGGCATCGGCATTTCCATAACTATAGTTCACTCCTCCAGACCCATCAGAAACAGAAAGAGGAATGCCGTAGGCATCAACTCCTCCATTTAAAACACCTCCAGTATGGGCCTCACCGCTCTCGGATTCTGTACAATCATAAATCCCATCATTATCGCTATCGAGATCGAGAGAGTTTGGGTGACCATCTTCATCGAAGTCAAGCAAATAAGTCGTTGGATTGAGAAAATTTGAAACACAAGCAAACTCGATACTATGCGCACGCGTATTGATCGAAGTTCCAGTGATTCGATTTTCGACCCCAACCCTAAGTCTCAATTCAGAGCGATTGATATAACGTGCGGAGAAATTGGCCTGAGGATTGATGTTGGAAGCTCCACTATACTCTGTTATTCCGGAGTTCGCGAGCACCCAATTTCCTAACACAGTTGTCAGATCTGTTGGGCTGTCCTCGACATAGCTTGTCGGAAATTGAACCCAATTCTGCTCTCCGAATTCAGTCCCCCCATCGATGTCATTGAAATTGACGAATAGCTCGGGAATAACCACTGGTGTCTCTCCTGCCCCGCTGACAAATTCAAAGAGATATTCCGTGTAGGACTGGTTTCCATCACCACTAAGATCAAAGGAAGACCGTGGTTTAAAATAAGTCGGGTCACTTCCATCATCGTCAATTGTGGGAGCCGTCTGACCGAAATGCTCGATGATGGTCACTTTGGCGTCTATACCGGTCGCGACCGAGTTGTACTTGTAGACTGCCCCTTCTTGCACAGCTGTTCCTGAGACAAGTAAAGGAGGGCCTGTGAAGTCAAGCACTATGGGATTGCACGGTGGTTGATAAGAGGTGGCGAGCACAGTAACTTCAGCTGCATCTAGAATTCCATCGTTATCATCATCGAGGTCCGTGGTCGGATTCACTCCATCACCATCGGTATCACAAGTCGGTCCGACTATATTGAAATCCACCACTCTTGGATTATACCCAAAATAGCCATCGGTGCCAGCTACAGTGCCATCGGTGTTGATGCCACTCCCATCTACGACCCCATCTCCATCGGCATCGGTGAAGTCCATCTCGTTCACATCATTGCAGGTATCTCCATCAGAGTCCAAGTCCACATGGTTGAGTGAACCATCGTCATCTGAATCGAATTGACCCGAACACATATAAATCGTGAAATCGTCATAGACAATGTCCATTGTCGGGCCGGTATCTGCCGCATAAAAATGCACCCGGAAGGAATAGGTGGCATTAGATTTGTAAGCGATGTATTGATCCATAATGTGCGTTTCATGCCATCCAGTCCACGTCACTGGGGTATCTGTTTGGTATAGCAGTCGTTGACTTGAGAAGCCGTCTGAAGAGAAGAAAATGGCAAACTCAAAGCCGGGAGTATATATGTTGTCGGCCAATACGTTGAATATCATGTCATCAGGTACAGGGTCCTGACTGGTCAAACTGTACTCGACATATTCCTCTAAGGCAACTGATTCTGCTAAGGTAGCTGCATCAATGGATGAGACCGTCAGCAGATTGGAAGCGACAGAGGCCGTGAGTCCCGCACCCCAGACTTCAGGACTGGCCGTTGCTGTGTGCAATGGGTCGACCAGCGTTCCCTCAGTCCCTGCATCGTGATACCAGTGCGCCTGCTCTATATATGATGACGTGCAGGTAATCTCCTCGGTATCGAAAATGCCATCATTGTCGTCATCGAGATCGTTTTCATCGCTGACCAAGTCGTTGTCGTTATCTGGACATCCCGATTGCTGGTCTGCATTAGTCACAAATGGAGTGGTTCCCATGTAGCCGTCAGAACCAGCAACTGTGCCATCCGCATTGAATCCAGTGCCATCAACTAGCCCATCTCTATTCGCATCAGTAAATCCGGCTTCAAGTGCATCACCACACCCATCGTTGTCGGAGTCGGCATCGAGATGGTCTTGAGTTCCGTCTGCATCTGTATCAATACCGAGGTAACCAGTTACCGACATGGACAAGTCGCCTACATTGTCATCCGGAAATTCATCTGCGTAGATGGCATAGAAATCCCCAGAAACGTCAGCCTTATAATCAATTTGACCATCTACTCGGAATAATGGATCGATCAATCTGTCAATACCAGCATCGAAGGTCCCATTTGCATTCACATCGACTAAACCCAAATAAGTGAGTTCATGAGAGTAGTCGGCTGCAGAAAGATTAAGAGCGGGAATATCTAGGGGAACATCTGGACCAGCAGTAAACAATCCTGAAGGCTCATATCTGTTGCCGTCTAGATCGGTGACATACCATCCGTATTCTGTTACCATTAGCTCTTGACGATCATGCGGGCCTCCTGAGGCCGTGATTGTTCCACGACTAGACGACCAGGCATTGAAGACATAGGTGTTACCATCTGTAATGTTTATGCCCATATCGATCCAGCTTCCTGTCGCTGAGTTGATTGTTGAAGCCACTGGAATACCAATGACCTGATAGCCCTCATCAGTATTGAGGATGCCATCGTTATCTGCATCAAGGTCACAGTAATCACCTAAGCCGTCAAAATCCTGATCATTGCAAGACAAATCTGAACCGCAATCAGCGCAATCGAAACAATCAGTCAGTCCATCGCCATCATCATCTATTCCGTTGTTACAGTCTTCTGCAACGGTTCCACATCCACAGCTGACAAATGTCACATCCGGTCCAATAGATCCTGTGTTACTGTCAATGTAAGGAGTTGAGGGAGGCGGTGTATTGTCGACTATAGCCAATTGACCAGTTAGAGTTCCTGTGTTGGTAGAAACTTGCTCAACGGTTATCGTCCCGCACGACCCGCTTGAAATGAAATCGTTGTTTGTGAAGTCTCTTCCGACATCGATACAGGCACTATTGTTCAACCCATTGTCATTGGAGGTGAAATCCAAAGTCGTATTGATCACTGCATTCTCATTGTACCAGAAGGAAGGAGAATTGGCGATGAACGAACTGCAGTTGAGAACTCCACCATCCGAGTTGTTAAAAATCCCATCGAACGAAAGAGAGAAGTCAGCCAAAGTGGTGAGCATTCCGTGGTTTGTCAACTCCACATCAAAGATGCCGATTGACATATTGTTCTGACACGAGATCTGACCATGGTTAGTGATGTCAGTTGTTCCAAAAGTCGAAAACCCGTATTGAAGATTAATATCTCCATAGTTCACGTATTCAACATCATTTAGCGCGCTGTAGGTAATGAGATCAAGGTCTCCGTGATTTTCAAAATAGCTTTGACCAGCGTTTGATGTGAACGAGAGGGAGAAAGTCTGAGTGAAGTCCGAGCAATTGTACAATGAACCGCCAATCAGATCGACAGAACCAGAATAGTTGCCAGTGGGTGTGATGTGCATGACATCTCCTGCATTCAATGTATAATCTACTGACGAAGCCCCAGAGATAGTGATGG
>CAYSDH010000089.1:851-10959 GCA_964429805.1 uncultured Flavobacteriales bacterium | reverse complement strand
CGGAGCTCTTGCACGTGCGTTGAGCGAGTATGAGGCACGTCCTCAAAACATTGAAGTCAATAAGCTTTTGGCCAAGGTCTACTACAAAAAAGGAGACCTGCAAAAAGCCGAAGAGCACCTAGCACTTGCCATGCGTACATCGTCTGAATCTTATGATTTACTTACCATAGCCGGTTTGATTCATGCCAAGAATGGTCAACAAGACTTGGCGCTCGACTTGATGAAAAAGTCGCAGGAACTCAATCCGTATCAAGATGACCAGTTCGCTCAAGAGGCGGCAGAATTAATTGAAAAATCTTGATGAAGATATCTGAACGCTCATAGCAGCGAGCGTGTCTTTCTCTGTGGCACGATAGCATTCATCGACAGAGAACACACATTAAATAAAATTCAAAATGAAAACAAGAATACAACAGACCATATTGGCCGCAGCATGTCTAATGCTGGTCAACATGCTCAACGCCCAAGTTGTCACCAGCGGGGCTGATGATGGCACTGACGGAACGCTACGCGTTGAAATAGCAGACACACCAAATGGTGGAGAAGTGACATTCGCCACTGGCGTGTCAGAAGTTCTTCTGACAGATGAGATAATCATCGACAAGAACATCACTATCACTGGTAACAGCGGTGACTTAAATATAATTATCAATGCGCAGAATACAAGTCGACATTTTTACGTCACTAATTCTGCCTCATTTGTACTCAACAACCTTGGTCTAATCAACGGACAAGCTGAGGATGGTGGTGCGGTGTATCTAGATGCAGCTGATTTGGTTGCGACTAATTGCCAGTTTGACTCCAACATAGCTGATGGAAGTTCTGGATCTGGTGGAGCCGTGTTTGTAGACACCGGAGGATACCTCGAAGCAGACCTCTGCTCGTTCACATTTAACCGCGCAAATCGTGCAGGTGGTGCGATTGAAGACAACTCAGGAGTAGGTCTTGGAATTGTCATCAACACAAGTGAATTGATGAACAACAACACAGGTGTTGCACCGGCAACGGCCGCACCTGGTAATGGAGGTGCACTTCATATCACTGGTCCTGGAGACTCAGAGATAGACAACTGCACAATCAGGGATAATGAGGCTGCTCGCGAAGGCGGTGGACTCTGGAATGGTAGTGGACTCATGACCATTACTGACGCAAGTATGATTGACAATATCGCTTATGGTGATGATGCTATTCATGGTGGTGGTGCACTCTTCAACAATGGAGGAGTGATGATAGTCAACACCTCAAACTTATCAGGAAACTCAGCTACTGGTGTTTCAGGCTCAGGTGGAGGTATCCTTAACCTTGGCGGTGACCTCACTGTCAACGGAGGAGGTATCATCTCTAATACAGCCAACCGTGCAGGTGGAGGAATCGAAGCCACAGATGGCTCGATGACTACACTCATGAATGTGGCCTTGGACAACAATATTGCAGGACCTGACGGTTTTGCTGCTCCTGGTAACGGAGGTGGATTCCACATTACTGCAGGCGGTAACGCGATGATAACAGACGGAAGTGTCAATGGCAACTTTGCTGGTGCCGAGGGCGGTGGACTCTGGAATGGATCAGGAACGATGACCGTTAATGGTACAGACATTATGGACAATGTCGCAGTTGGTAATGACGCTGACCACGGTGGTGCAGGACTATTTAATGTTGCAGGAATCTTAAACGCCACTGGCGTAACTGTGACTGGTAATACATCTACAGGAACTGCTGGTTCTGGTGGAGGTATCTTAAACCAAGGAACACTTACAGTGACTGATAGCGAGATAAGTGGCAATACAGCCAACCGTGCTGGTGGAGGAATTGAAGCGACAGATGGCTCAATGACTACACTTACAAATGTTATTCTTGACAACAACATTGCAGGCCCTGACGGATCTGCTGCTCCTGGTAACGGTGGTGGATTTCACATCACCGCTAGTGGTGGCGCAATTATTACAGACTGTAGTGTGAGTGGCAACTTTGCTGCACGCGAAGGTGGTGGACTCTGGAATGGGTCTGGCACAATGAACGTGACAGGTGGAGCAATTATGGCCAACGAGGCTATTGGAATGGATGCCAACCACGGTGGTGGTGGACTGTTTAACAATGGCGGTACCATGGAACTCAATTCTGTCATGATTGCAGACAACATTGCCTCTGGAGCATCTGGCTCAGGTGGTGGATTGCTGAGTACTGATGGAGACGTGACTATTGACGATTGTCAATTTTTGGCCAACTATGCGGCACGCGCTGGAGGTGCTATCGAGATAATCGATGGCGACTTGACGCTAAGCGGATCAGACTTGGTAAGCAACGATGTTAACGGTTTAGAAGTAGCGGCTGCTCCAGGTAATGGAGGAGCGATACACATCACAGGAATGAGCGGTATCATTGATATCTCTTCATCTATTTTCTTTGCCAATGAAGCGGCCAATGAAGGTGGTGCTATCTGGAACCAAGCTGGAACGTCTATGACAATCAGTACATGTACCATTGACCTAAACTTCGCAGCCGATGGTGGTGGAGTGTTTAACAATGGTGGTATTACAAACATCATGAGTACTTCGTTTGCTGAGAATTATGCGTTTCAAACTGGTGGAGCGATCTACAATGAAACAGGAACCATGAATCTCATGACTTCCACTATTTCAGGAAATTTCTCTGACGGTAATGGAGGCGGAATCACCAATCTAGATTTCATGACAATTGATGCTGTGACGGTTGCAGAAAACTTTGCTGCCGCAGACGGTGGTGGAATTTTTAGTTCTGCATCTACAACGATTAAGAACAGCATAGTTGCTTCAAACAATGCGTCAGCTGGGGCTGATGTCTCCGGGGCGTTTGTTTCAGAAGGATACAATCTCATTGCTTCTGATGACGGGAGTTTTGCTGCCGTAGCGACAGACCTCATAAATGTTGACCCTATGCTTGACATTCTGCAAGACAATGGTGGACCAACCTTTACTCACAACTTGATGGCGGGTAGTCCTGCTGTAGATGGTGGTGCGCCCGGTGACATGTTTAATGACCAGCGAGGCAATCCAGTAATCGGCATCAGAGATATCGGAGCTGTTGAGTTTGGAGGAGCTGCTGTGATGGTGGAAGCTGGAATAATTTCTACTGATGACATGACTGAGATTTGTGCGGGAGATGGCTTAGCCGACCCGATAAACGTCACACTAAGTGGAGGTCAAGGTCCGGACATGACGTACATCATTACTGATGCTGGTGGTGAAATACTTGCGCTAGCAGAAGGTCCTGTATTTGACCTTGAAGGAGCTGGAGCGGGCAATTGCAGTATCTATCATCTTTACTACGACATGAATGAGATTTCTGGTCTCGATGTTGGAGGAAATATTAGTTCTCTTTCTGACGAAGAAGGTTTGAGTAACTCGATAGTGGTGGTCAGAAATGGTGGAGGATGTACTGATCCAAGTTCAGTCAACTTTGACCCAGACGCCTGCTTTGATGACGGATCTTGTGTGGATGAAGAGTGTGTGACAGAGACATTTGATAGCCAGATTTCTGGATGGCAAATGACTGAACTCGTATGGTCTCCGGGAGATGAAGTGGCGATACAGCCATTGAATACAAACTACGCAGTAGTGCCTGTTAGTGGAGAAGAAGCGGGACAGACCGTGCAAGGTGTATACATCCAAGGACGATTCTTCATTGGTATTGATTCTGACTTTCATGCAGACTTTGCTGGACCAGGATACGCAGATAATACGAACTGGTCTGACTGGGGAGATTACCTGAGTGCGCTTCCATCTTCAAACACTACGGCCATGTTTAACCTGTCAGGTACAGGTGATGAAGAGGTGTTAGCCTTCAGATGGATTGGCTTTTTAGATGCCAATGACAATGGAACCTTTGACAGCGGAGTAGACCGCTACCTCGGTCAGATAGACCAAGATGGTATGATGCTTCCAGAAGATGCGAGTGGTCGACTTTACATCGGTTTTTCTGATCGTCTTGGTCAGTTTGCTGACAACTTAGGTGAGCTTTCACTTACTTACTGTTATGGAGAAGAGTTCGTCAACATTGCACAGACATATGAGCAGGCTAAGGCACGCACAAGTCAAGGAGACGACAGCATTACTGATGCAGAATTAGCGAAGTTAATTGCTGCCTCAGGAGTTGATTTGAGTGTATTCCCTAATCCAACAAATGGATTGTTCACTTTGAGTAGCTCAGCAGAAATTACTCAATACGAAATCACTGATATGACCGGTAGAGTAATCATGTCTACGATCATGTCGCCTACCACTATCAGCGAGGTTGATCTTGGTGGAGAAGCTCGAGGAACATACCTCATTAACGTGACAATGGCAGACGGACAGACTAGTACGTCTCGCATTGTGTTGAGTAGATAAATTTTTTGGTTGGTTGGTTAAAGGTCGTTTCGTCTCATCTGAGCCGGGACGACCTTTTTTTGTTTCCAATCTTTTTGAGGAAATTTCAATCAGGCCTAAGCTCTTCATAAGCTCATCAAGAGCGTTTGTTTATCGAGCTAATAGAGTGGAAGCTGATTATTACTATAGATGAGCTAAGTTGATAATCACCCTGTTATTTCTGCTTTCTTTGCACTAATGGCTCACAAATCTGGTTTTGTCAATATTATAGGAAGCCCTAATGTGGGCAAATCGACACTCATGAACGCGATGGTGGGAGAGAGGCTCTCCATCATAACCTCCAAGGCACAAACAACGCGGCACAGAGTGTTGGGCATAGTCAATGACGAAGACTACCAGATAGTCTATTCAGACACTCCAGGAGTGGTCAACCCAGCGTACAGACTACATGAGCAAATGATGAAGTTTGTGGCTGTGGCGCTAAAGGATGCAGACATCCTGCTCTTTGTCACTGACATATACGAGAAGGAAACCAATCATGCTCCGACTCTTGAGACAATCAAGAAGATGGATCATATTCCTGTCTTAATCTTGATTAATAAGATTGACCTTACGAATCAGGATACCGTGGTAGCAAGGGTAGATTATTGGAAAAAAATGGTGCCTCATGCACTTGTGGCTCCAGTTTCTGCTTTACACAAGTTCAACTTGGAGATGGTCTTTGACAAGATTATCGAGTTGCTGCCGGAAGGGCCACCTTATTTTGACAAAGGTGAAATGACAGATAGACCAATGCGATTCTTCATGTCAGAAATAATCAGGGAAAAGATTTTTTTGACCTACGAAAAGGAGATTCCCTATGCCTGTGAGGTCATTATTGAGTCTTACAAAGACGAAGGTAAACTGGTCAGAATACGTGCGGAAATAATGGTCGAACGAGATTCTCAAAAATCAATCGTCATCGGGCATCAAGGACAGAAGTTGAAAAAAGTGGGTACCGAAGCCAGAAAAGACATGGAGGCTTTCATAGGCAAAAAGGTGTTTTTAGAGACCTATGTCAAAGTCGACAAAGACTGGCGAACCAAAGAGAATCGCCTAAAGTACTACGGGTATAGTGGCTAGTCGAGCCTTCTAAATGACCTCAATCAGTCGGTTGACGATATGGGCCGAGACAAAAAAGGCCATTAATAGAATAAAATCGCCCCACTGTGCAAGTTGCTTTGTTTTCTCCATCACTAAATCTCTCTCACGTTAAACTTCTGGTTATACGCTCGGCCCGGACTTAAGGTTACCACTAGTGGTCCCAAAGGTCACTTTCAAATGTGCGTATTCCTTCTTCTATCCGATCACTTTCTAGCAATGCATCTACGCCATTCGCGTATTCGTTGACAAATCGATTCTGCACGTTACTCTCTTTAGTGACGTATGAATCAAAGAATCGCTTGGCAAATATGTCTGAGTAGTTCAGGCCCTTATTGTTGTTGTGCCTAATAAATACTGGATAAAACTGTAGGCCGAATTTGGCTTGGTCAAACCGAACCCAAAACAATGTTCTGAGTCCACGGACTTCACCATCTTCTCCATAAATAGTAGCCATAGGTGCTATTCCAATGATGCGAGGCACCATGCGAGAACGCTGTTTATCAAATATCCATTCCTCCTTAATCCGATAGCGCGCTATGTCAGAAGATTCAATCACGTTTTCCTGCACTTGAGGTATCATCTCTTCCGTATCCGGGTCTTCCGTAAAGATGGTGTCAGTGGAGATTATTATCGATTTAACCTCGGTGGGACTGAGTGGTATAGAAAAGTTGTCTTGATCGCCCAGAGGCCCTGTTGAGTAGGCTGTGAGGTAACCTTCCTCTATCTCGTTCAGAAACGCGTCAAAAAGACTCATGTATCCGTCAGCTGGTTCGAGCGGATAGTACAGCGGTTGATTTATTTTCTGTTTAAGGTCTAATTCTCTCCAGATGGTAGTGCTCCACATCACATCTGCTTCCCTGATATTATGGGGAGTAGGCTGCTGGGCAATGGATTGTGAAAAGGCGGTAAGAACAAGCAGTATAGTGCAAAAGCACTTCTTTATTTCGTTTGACATGATTCCATTTTTTTATTCATGAAGGGATAAGAATTGGTGGTTTTACTTGCCGACTCTGAGTGTGAGTGAGTTTAACTTAATCGACTCTCCATTGGGCCCTTTTACTCGAATGTTCATGATGTCAATCTTCTGACCAGTTTTCAGCTTTTCAAGTATTTCCTTTTGCTTGCTTGAAATCCTATTTCTGTTAGAAGACTCCTCGATGTATTGACCTTTGTATGTCATTCCTACATCAAATGATTGGACAGTAAAATTGACGGGGAAATCAAATTGAACCATTTCTACCATAAGCCCTTGTGCTGCTCGTATCTCGCCTCTTTTTACGGAGTTGTCCATGGATGTTTTTCCTGCGAATCGGGCTATCGGTTTAGGGACAGATTTTAGCCTAAACTTGACTGGCCCAACCTGTTTAGTACCTCCATCAGGTAGTCGCACGGAGGCTGTGATTTTTGATTCCGAGCCTTTGCTGACGCGGACGTTGTAATTGCCGTTGGCCACTTTAGTAAGAGTCCCATTGTCTATGCTCACTGATATGTCATCAGCTTGAAAGCCCGGCACACCTATGGTGAGAGGGTTATCTACGCCTTTATAAAAGACATTCATATTGGTAGGTGAGGCGATGAGTGTCGGTGCCAACACATTATAGTTTAGCTCAAAGTTCTTTCTCACTTCTGGCAGGCCTGCGGGTTTGAAGATGATGAGCCCCTCTCTATGCTGTTGCCCCAGCATTCCTGCATCAATGTCTATGCTGCCAATCATACTTGAGTCGACATCCAGCAGTTCGAATTCACCATCTAGTTCTTCTGTGCTTGGGTCATATTTTACACCAGGCTTACCGAGTCTTATCTCTGGTGGATTAGTGTCATCATATGCGGCCAAGAAAACTTCGGCTTGAAATTTTCCTCCTTGGCTTACATCAGTAGACACTGGAATGACAGCTTCTTTGAGTTGGGTAAACTTCATGGTGTTTCCCTCTACATCTTGGTACAAGTAGTTTATCGCGACTTCCTCTGCGCTGCGTATATCTGACTGAATTTTAGACAGGATAGAATGAGTCGCTGCGAGAGGTACGTGGTAGAAGTTCATCCGTTCCCACGTCTGCGAATTTCCCTCCGAGTCTATCTTTTCTTCAAAATTGAATACGGACTGAATAGATGACTTCAGCGATTGATTTTTGATATGAGCACAGCTATTCTCTCTAAACTGGGCGAGCATTGCACGGAGTTCTGTGGCGCGATAGTTTGCATCATCAGCTGGTCGAGGTGCTGTTGCCGCAATATCACCTGAGCCGTACATGATATTCGTATTTACGTCATAGTTATCTTTTCTATTGACGTATTTGATATGTAGTACCGTGTCGGCTTCAGCGTCATACACTTCATCTAATGCCTTTCCTTCGGTTTCAGAAAGGCAAAGAGCTTTTATCTTGTTGATGTAGGTGATGAGGTCGTTTGCCTGGTTGTGCAGATTGTTGGCCATGGTGTATGGCTCGGCAAATTTTACAGGCTTTTCTATTGCCCTGAGCTGAAAAGTGTCCATGCGCATACTCAATTTTTCTTCTACTGAAAGTCGCGTAGATTGTTGTCGCTCATCGATGTTGATGAACGAATCAAGAATCTCCTTTGATACATTCAATGCGAGTAGTGCGGTCAACACGAGATACATCATGTTGATTAATTTTTGACGTGGTTTTTGTTTTCCTCCGGCCATAGCTAGGTGTTTTGGTTCTTAAATAAATATTCCTGGAGGGAATAAAATTTTAATCAAAACATGTTGAATTGGATGAGGAAGGGATTACCAATTAACACTATAACTGAACGCTTTGCATAGCGTCAGTTCCTCAGTAAATGAGGTATGGAGGGGGAGGGATACACAAGAGAACGGGAATAATCAATGTATGGTATGTACTTGTGGATAAAGCATAAAAAAAGCCGCCTCGAATTAACGAGGCGGCTTTCAGTAAGTTCCTTTACAATTAGTACGACCAGAGGTCATGCTCTAATTCAAAGATTTCCTTTTTAATTCGCTCATTCTCTAACAGGTGGTCAATTCCTGAGGTGTACTCAGAGATGTTTCTGTTATAGACATTACTTTCTTTGATGATATAGCTATTGAACTGGCGCTTCCAAAAGAAGTCTTCAAATGATCTTCTTTCTGCATCATTATGACGGTTGAAGATATCCCAGTTAGCAAACACATATCGACACTCTGGAAAGTATAGCCAGAAAAGGTCTCTAGTACCTCTCACCTCACCATCATCTCCAGTAATCTCAACCATAGGCGCTATACCGATGATACGCACATATCGCTCTGAGCGCTGTCTATCAAAGTACCAGTCTTCCTTGATTTTAAATTTTTTGACACTAGACCCTTCAATGTCGATTTGCTGAATTACTTCAATCATTTCGCCTGTATCAGGATCCTCGGTATAAGAGGTGTCAATCGTTGACATCATTCCTTCAATCTCAGAAGAAAGTAATGGCACTTTAAACTCATCATCAATTCCAAGCGGTCCAGTGCTGTAAGCGGTAATAGAACCATCTACAAGCAAGGCGTGCTTAATCACATCAAAAAGGTTCTTTCTATCATTAATCTCATCAACAGGGTAGTAGAGTGGAAGGTTAATCTTCTCTCGAAGATCAATGACTTGCCAGATTCGTTTTCCCCATAGCACGTCCGCTTCACGGATGTGTGGATAGGGAACTACCTTTTTAGTACGCGTATGCTCTTTGATATACGCACCGTCAAGCACTGTTTGTGCAACTACCTGTGAGGCAGGTACACTTAACAATGCGATGAGAACGATAAGAATGGACCTTTTCATAATCAGTGTGTTTAATCAGCCTGTGACCTTCAATGCCAAAGAACCTAAGTTTCTCACCGTTCCATCAGGGCCTTTTGCCTTGATACCTTCGATAAATACTTTCTGTCCTTTTTTTGCTTTTTTCAGCATGGCTTTTTGATCACTAGTTACTTTGTTACTCTTTGATTTTTGAGTGATGAACTGCCCACCAATTGACATAGAAATGTCAAATGATACAACCTTGAACTTCAAGTCAAAATCAAAATCTTTCATTTTCGCAATACAACCAGCGGCTGCAGTAAGCTGCGATTTCTTTACAGAGACATCATCAGAGCCTTTACCTGCAAACTGAGCAACAGGATCGGGCACAGACTTCACTCTAAACTTAGCAGGACCCAACTGTTTGGTGCTTCCATCAGGAAGAGTTGCAGTAACAGTAATATTCGCTTCATTTCCTGAAGTTACTTTTACAGTATATCCACCTTCACCACCAGGGCTGATTGTACCATTGCTGATACTTGGCCTGATATCCTTATCTAAGAAACCAGGTACACCCACTGAAACAGGATTGTCCACTCCTTTGTAGAAGACGTTCATCTTAGTAGGTGATACAACTAGGGTAGGAGCAACTACATTATAATCCAATTTGAAAGGAGTAATTACAGGCTCCATACCAACTGGTTTAAACACAATCTTACCTTCTCTTTGCTGCTGTCCAAGTCCACCTGCAGGTATTTTTACCTTACCCATTGTTCCATCCATTTCAAGTAGGGTAGAACCACCAGATAAATCACCTTTAGCTTCGTCAAACTTTACTCCCGGATTACCTAAGTAGATTTCAGGCGCATTTTGTCCGTCATAAGC
>CAYSDH010000089.1:0-841 GCA_964429805.1 uncultured Flavobacteriales bacterium | reverse complement strand
GCCTCAAAGCTTGCACCAGTAGTTACATTAGTTGACTGTGGTATAACCGCACTCACCAACTCAGTAAACTTAAATGAAGACTTCTCAACGTCAGCAAACATGTAGTTAATCGCATCTGACTCTGAGTTTCTTACATCAGCCTGGAGCTTCGACAAGATTGAAGTCGATGCTGCAAGTGGCACGTGATAAAAATTCAGAACCGCCCAAGAGGTGGTGTCGTTATTACTATCCACTACTTCATCGTAGTTAAACAAGTCATCAATCGAACTTTTCAGCTTCTTACCTTGATCATCATCACCAATCTCGGCCTTGAGGGCCGCAGCGTATTCTTCCATTCGAGATTTCAAAACAACCGCTCGGTAATTGTATGTCTCACCAGTTACTTCATCGACATAGTCGTCTTCAGAAGGACTAGCAGGTTCTTCACCAATCATCAAATAGGTATTCACATCGTAGTTATCCTTAGATGAGATGTCTTCCACTCCCAAAAGAAGTTTACCAGTAGGACCAGAATTTGGCTGCCACACACTATCCATAGGAAGGCCGTCAGTATCAGCGATACATTTAGCCTTGATCTGATTGATGTGCTTTACCAGGCCATTTGCTGCGTCCTGAATACGCTTTGCCTTCTTATTTGGCTCTCCGTATTTCTCAGGATTCTCTTGAGCAAGAGCAGCGAAATTTCCATAGGCCTGTTGAAGTTTTCCCTCAAATGCAAACCTTGTAGTTTCTTGTCCTTGGTTAATTGTAATAAACGAATTCAAGATTTCCTTGGAAACGTTCATGGCCAACAGAGCCGTTAACACGAGGTACATCATGTTAATCATCTGTTGCCGCGGGG
>CAYSDH010000088.1:0-11992 GCA_964429805.1 uncultured Flavobacteriales bacterium | reverse complement strand
CAATTTAATAAAAATCCGGCGCCCTGCTCTTTTTTTTTTTTAAGCGATGGAGAAAAGCTCCTGCGAAGCGGGAGTCACTGCAAAAATGGGAAGATTCGCGATGTCAACTAATCATCCTGCCGCACCAGGTTATTACGAAACAAGCAGTGGTGTGGCCGTTTCCCGTGCGTATTATAGAGTGCCGGGCAAAAGTTCCTACACCATTCAAAAAGGCGATACTTTAGGAAAAATAGCGAAACGATATGGGACAACAGTGAGCAACCTCCAGTCTGTAAACTCTATTCCCAATGCTAACGAAATAAAGGCTGGTGACAGTTTAATAGTCAATTGATATGTTACAAAGTCAAGCTCTTAATATTTTGCTGATTCTCTTTGCCACTTCCTGTTCTACCCATGGATTTGAGAAAGAAAATGAAGTAGAAATTCCAAAGTGGATGTATGGTATTTGGAGTAATTCTGCGAGTTCAGATTTGGATGACGTTGCAACATTTTTTGTAAACAAATCATACTTCAGTTTTGAAATAGGAGATCCAGAACAAGATACATTCCCTCCTGAAAATTATTTCAAAGGAATTAGCTCATCTAGATCAGATAACTTTGTATTTGACGTTTTGCTGGTCGAAGACAATGACTCTATTTCATTTAGCTTTGAACTCATTGAGGCGTATGATTCAAGAGTTCTATTGTGGAGTTATAGCGTGAATGGTATAGAAACAAAACAACGCAGCAAAGACATCAGTTCGGTGTTATTTCATCAAAAAGGTATCTCGGACATCTTGTCCGAGTAATTTATTCCCGCTTCGCTGGATCTGTGATCCTGCGTACCCAAAGATATAGCACCCCCGCTTCGCAGCATCTGTGATGCTGCGTAACTGAATATATAGGATCTGTGATCCGGTTTTGAAATGAAAGATCGACTTACAAAGCGTAAGCCTTCTTGGTCTTGGTATCACGGATGAAAGCATCGATCACGTTGACAATCGTGTTCTGATCTTTCTTGGCCAGTCGTTGGATCTCCGCTTGCTCGGGCGAATGTAGCAAAGTGCAATCTGTGCAAACTTGCCTTTTGTATCAGAGTCTCAAGCTTAATAAGTGGCTCTGACCCCTAAGCAGAGGAGCTACCGGAACATAAAAGAATTACTGCTATTTTTAACTAACTGGTTAGGGGTCGGAGACCCCAATAAATACTTGGATTTTAAGGGTTATATTGTAGAGCGTTGCACGGATTACGCATTGCTAAATCCGCGCCAGCGGGGGATGTGAAATTGAGGAAGTTAAGGGTAAGGACGAAAACCTCACGCTTTCAAAATGAAAGTATTAAAGAAGCCAAATAGATGAAAAGTGTAGTAGTTCTCTTTGTTCTTTTGTGTTCAGTTTTTTCCTATTGCCAGGAAACAGAGATGGTTGTGCTGCGGCACATTGGGGACATTGATAAGCCCATTCCCGTAATCACCTTGTTGAATGGTGATGATATTGTTCATGCTAATCCAGATAGCATCTTGGTTCACAGCACGACTATACTTCATCAAATTCTAGGTTACAGCAGAAGCACTTGCTTTGAATCGAATCAAGACACTTTCGAGGCTCAATACGGAACGTTCTCTATGATTTGCACTGGGCTAAGTGGTGAACCGAAGGAGTACTTTTTGTCAAAAGACAAAACGGTTGTAGTGTTGTCGAATATGATTATGAATCTATGTGGTAAGGGAAGAGATGTAGATCAGCTGTCCTCAGTTCTTCGGAGGCTGCTTTAGTTTACCCGCTTGCGCGGAACAACTTTCGAATAAGAAAGCTAGCGCGGCAACTCTGTTCCGTGCGATGTGCTATAGAACTGGTAGGCAAGCGATCCGCTCGCTCGGACTTGTAAATGAATGAGCTAGCGCGGACTTGCAGTCCGAAAGTGAGTCAGAACTTGTCAATATCGGTGATACTGCTCCTGAGCAGTTTTCTGTGGTTCTGGCCGAGTCGTTTGTTGGAGAGTCCGAGGTCTTTGCGCATGGCACCAATTAGGTCGGCCAGTTTGAACAGGACGACCTCAGGTCTAGGGTTGTCAATTTTATCGAGGCTCTGCGCATAGTCTAAGAAATCGTTGAACGCCTTGATCACTTTCGGTGAAGCATAGAGTACGTTCTCCCGCTTCGCTGGATCTGTGATCCTGCGTACCCAAAGATATAGCACCCCGCTTCGCAGCATCTGTGATGCTGCGTAACTGAATATATAGGATCTGTGATCCGGTTTTGAAATGAAAGATCGACTTACAAAGCGTAAGCCTTCTTGGTCTTGGTATCACGGATGAAAGCATCGATCACGTTGACAATCGTGTTCTGATCTTTCTTGGCCAGTCGTTGGATCTCCGCTTGCTCGGGCGAATGTAGCAAAGTGCAATCTGTGCAAACTTGCCTTTTGTATCAGAGTCTCAAGCTTAATAAGTGGCTCTGACCCCTAAGCAGAGGAGCTACCGGAACATAAAAGAATTACTGCTATTTTTAACTAACTGGTTAGGGGTCGGAGACCCCAATAAATACTTGGATTTTAAGGGTTATATTGTAGAGCGTTGCACGGATTACGCATTGCTAAATCCGCGCCAGCGGGGGCTTCAGTCTGGCGGTCAGCTCTATAGTATGTTGGTAGAATATCAAGAATATGATAGACAAGATAACCTGTTGCGCAAGAAAGTTACCTTAGATGAAAATGCCGATGGGGCCAACGTGACTACTTATTACGCCAATATTTTTGATGGATTCGGACGCTTGAAAGAAGTTCATGCAGATGATAGTCCGATTAATCCAGGGCCTTATTCTCGGATTGCCTCTTATGACTATGATAATGCAACTGGGTTGCTTACAGGGCGGCAGATGACTTCCAACTGTGGGGATATCAACGCCACTGCAACCATACTTGAGTCAAGATCCTATGACATAAGAAACCGACTGACCATGATTAGCTCACCGCTGTATACGGAGGAACTCTATTATGATGATGCGCTTCCCGTGTTTGAAGGGATTTCACCACAAGCTTCCTTCTGTCATAATGGAAATATCAATGCACTGAAACATAGCTACCATTTCGCAGATTTGATAAATGATCCAGGAAATTTTAATCAACCCACTCTCTATGGCCATTCCTATGACAAGGCAAATAGACTCATAGCAGCAGATGCCATAGTGGGTGACCATGTTGCTGGCTTGCCTTCTACAGCTATTGAGCAGCAGATAGGAGACGTAGAGTTCAGTTATGATGTGATAGGAAATATCTTGAATAACTACCGCTATGTGACCATGGATGATGACGGGACTATAGTTCCTGATTTGAAGGCCATGACATATTCTTACCCCGATGCCAATAATCTATTGGCAGAGGTCAGTTCGAACAGCTCTGATGACCAAAGAATCTTCACCTATGACGCCAAAGGCAACATGATGACTGACGCAGAGAGAGGCTTGCTACATGTGCAGTATGACCAAGCGAACATGCCGACCAGCCTGAGTCTGGATCCGAGCGACTACGGAGTGGATGAAGGCGTGAACATGGACTACTTCTACACCAGCGCTGGTCAACGGTTTGCCAAGCAGCTGTCATATGATGATGAGGTACAGGAAACAGAATACTATTTCTCAGATGCCACAGGGGCCATGCAGGGCATTCGTAAAACAGCATTGAATGACAACGACACCTGGGAGCTTTATGTGAACGGAACTGGGCGAGAAGCCAAGATTAACAGCTTGCCGAATTCAGATGTGATGCTGTGGGGAAGCCCTGACTTTTACCTCAAAGACCACTTAGGCAACACCAGAGTAGTAGCATCAGGTGGATGCGGACCAGATGGCCTGTCCATAGAGCAAGCGGTGGACTATTACCCATATGGTAAAGTCTTAAGGCAATATGCCAATGGAGAGGTAGAACGTTTCTTGAGCACCGAGCATGAGCGCGATAGCGAAACAGGCTATGACTACCGAGGGGCTAGATTCTATGATGCTGATTTGGCGAGATTTTTAAGTACCGATCCGTTGGCAGCCGACTACCCGAATCTCTCACCATATGCATACGTGGCCAACAATCCCATCATGTATATCGACCCAGATGGAAGGAAAATTTTACCACACAATAAGAAGGCAGATGATGCTGTGGCGCGATTAGCGTACAGGTATGGGGCAATATTGAAGGTCGGGGATCCTGCAGACGATGGGGGTGTTTATTCAACAGGTGAGTATTATACTAGCAGCAATAACCTGCGAAAACGTGCTAAGAATCAGTACGGGGTCAGGTTGTCAAAAAGTGAAGCCGCGGAAGCTTATGCTTTCTATCAAGCGCTTGAAGGTGATGTTGTTGAAGTTTCAGTAGTATTACCTTCGGAAGGAGGAGGGGATTTCACTTTCGGAGACAGCAATGCAGGACAAGATGGGTCAAGGACTGGTGGTGGCGGATTGATTACAAACAACTCTGAGTTCAACAAGTTCACCGATATGATCAATAGTCTATCTGGTGGAGCGGTTACCCCAGAAATGATGGAAGTTCTGTTTTCTGGTGAATCTGTGGATGTAGACGGCAACACTTATTCTATTACTCCGAACGAAAGCGGTGATGGCTATTCATTTTTCATCAATGAAGATGAACACACTCAAAGACAATCCAAAGGGCACCTGTTGATAGATGGCTCTTCTTCTAGCGAGAGGGGGCTTGAGCAGCAGATTATTCAAGGAGTGAACGAGGTGAAATAAAGATTATGACACTACTGAGAGGCATAGTCTTAATAGCCATTGCACTGGTCTTTTGTTCGGGTCAAACGTGTGCTCAAGACACGCTTAGAATCACTACGGCAGACAAGTCATACTTCAAGCCCTTGAATGTCGAGGGGGTGTACTATCATCAATTGAAAGACTCGTTGCCTGATGGGGTTTATTTAGTTTGCAGAGATGCAAATTCTAGGGTTAGCAGAAAGTGTAATCACCCAATAATCACCGCCACGTACGTGAATGGTGTTAAAGACGGCAAGTACTCAGACTTGAGCTATCAAATACGTAAGAGACACTGTAAACCCCGAACTGTGCGTGAGACGGATTATAAGGGCGGCAAGAAACATGGTCTAGAACTCAGTTATTCTGTCCAATCAGAAGGGACAAGCGCCATAATGATCTCCCAGGGTGAATACAAAGAAGGGAATAGACATGGGGTATTTATCGAGTACAATAGAGGAGTCCCTCTTAAGACCGAGTACTACGAAGATGGAGAACTGGTACACTCTCTGTACACTCCAGAAACCCGCCTGAAGAACTAGTCACGTAGCACTGACTTCCCCTATTTCTTTACGAAGCATACGCCTGCCGTGCCTTGTAGTCACGTAGTAGCGCAGCCACCACTCGTATCACGGTAGAGCGCTCATCGCCTGGCAGCTGATCTACTTCTTTGTACTGTTGGATGACTTCAGCATGAGCAAGCGAGGCGTTGGCCTTAGCATCGGCATCACCGTGTAAGAGAAAGTCTGTCGAGACTCCGAGAGCTGTGGCCATCTTCGATAGCACGTTGGCTGATGGCTGTGCGTCCTTAGTCATGTATCGGCTCATCTGAGCCTTAGACACCCCTGCTTTATCCGCTAGGTCGTTCTGTGTCATCCCGAGCTGCTTGCGCAGCAAGGTGATGCGCTGGCTCATTGTTCCTTTGTCTTTCTTGCTCATAGGTGAAAATATCCATAGCAAAAATACCGCATAAGAGCCTTGTGAACAGTAACACGTTCCTCATTGTTGAAAAAGAGTGCAGGACATATGTCTGCTCAATTTGCTTTTAGGTGTTCTTTTGTTCCTGAAAAGAAACAAAGGAAAATATCCACAATGGAGATCCAAGACATCAAGGAGCAGCTCACACTCGCGACCGTCCTCAGCCACTACAATCTGAAACCCGACAAGCACCTGCAGCTCTGCTGCCCCTTCCATCCCGACAAGACTCCTAGCATGAAGGTCTACTACAAGACGCATACTGCGTATTGCTTTAGTAGCAACTGCCCGACCCACGGAAAGAGTCTAGACGTGATTGACTTCGTCATGCATAAGGAGGGAATCGACAAGCACGGAGCAATCGTGAAAGCAAAGGAGCTGATCGGAGGTGACACGGGTGGCACGGCCACAGCGATGAAGAAGCTCACTCGATCGGTCGTGCTCAGCAAGATGATGACCTACTTCAAGAACGGAGTCCACAACAGCAAGCCAGCGCAAGAGTATCTGCAGAGTCGTCACCTGGATCATGAGCAGATAGAAGTCGGTTACAATAGCGGACAGTTCCATCATGGAGCGAGAAAAGAGAAAGCACTGATCGAGAGCTGCGTGAGGGTCGGCCTACTGCTGGACAAAGGAATGATCGGCCGCACAGGAGGAAAAGCATACAGTCCGTTCGGAAAGGGAGGCATCGTGTTCGCACTCAAGAATAGAGAAGGTAAGGTGATCAGTATGTACTTCCGAAGTACGACCAGCAGTAAGTCCAAGCACTTCTATCTGAGAGATCGGCAAGGACTTTATCCAGGCTATCCGAAATCGGATACGAGAAAGCTGATCTTGACTGAGGCGATAGTAGACGCAGCAACGCTGCTGATGCAAAAGGAGCTAATGAAGGAGTGTGAAGTCTTGAGCCTGTTCGGCACGAATGGCCTCACAGACGAGCACAGAAAAGCGATCTCTGATCTGAGAGAGCTGGAGGAAGTGGTAATGTTTTTTGATGGTGACGAAGGAGGCAACAAAGCAGCGGAGAAATACAAAGCGATCTTGAGCGATGAACTGCAGGGAATCACAATCAGCAAAGTAAACACTCCAGAGGGTGAGGATATCAATAGTCTACTGGACGGCCATGAACCTGAAATCTTACACCAGCTGATCGACAACAGAACACTCCTTTTTTCTTCTTCGGAAGTTGCCCCGCAGGGAGTTGAAGTACAGCAAGCCCAAACGCACTCAGATGAAAGAAAAAGTGAACTAGACACGAGCAATCCAAGCGACATCCGCTACAAAGGCAAGGCGGCCAGCTACTCGGTCAAAGGCTTTAAAACGGGAGGACTCGACAGTCTGAAAGTGAGCCTGAAAATATGGAAGGGAGCAGAAGACTACAGAACAAGAATCGAACTCTACGAGCACAAACAGGCAGAAGGAGCAGCCAAGAAAGCAGCGGAGATGATCGGAGCAGATGCCGCCACGATAGAGAAGGATCTGAGCAAGTTGACGACATTATTAGAGCAGTATCGGGAGAGCAACAGAACAGAAGAAAGAAGAGAAGAGCGAAAGACAATCCAAGTCCCACAAGACACCCAGCCCAAGTGCATCGAGCTACTGAAGAGCAAAGACTACTTCCACAAACTCAGTGAGCTGATCGGAAATGCGGGAGTTATAGGAGAGGAAAAAAGTCGGCTGTTGCTGTACGTGATCGCCAGTACTTACAAGATGAGCGACACGCTACACGCACTCGTGCAAGGCACGAGCGGAAGCGGAAAGACGCACCTGATCAGCAAGATATCCGAGCTGATGCCCGAAGAAGATATGATCCCGCTGACCAGAGTGACCGAGAGCAGTTTTTACAACTATGGAGAGCACGAGCTGGAGAACAAACTGCTGGTGATGGAGGATCTGGACGGACTCAAGGAAGAGGCTTTTTTGGCTTTTAGGGAGTTGCAGAGCAGAGGAATGTTGAACAGCAGCACGAGCGTGAAGGACGAGCAAGGGAATATCAGAGCAGCACTGAAACGGGTCTACGGCCCGATCGCTTCGCTATCGGCCACCACAAAAGGAGAAGTATACGAGGACAACATGAGCCGCTGCCTGATCATCGCAGTGGACGAGTCGGAAGAGCAAACGAGCAGAATAATAGAAGCCGAGAACCTGAAAGCAGACGGATCGATCGACACGAGTCAGGAACAGAAAGTGAGCAGCTTCCTACGACACTGCATGAGACTGATTAAACCATACGAAGTGGTCAATCCATATGCCAATAAAGTCAAGCTACCCGCAGAAGCGCAGAAGATCAGAAGGCTCAACCAGCTCTATCAGAGCTTCATCAAGCAGATAACGATACTCCACCAATATCAACGCAAGAGAGACAGCCAAGGAAGGCTGATCGCAGAGAAGGAAGATCTACGGATCGCCTGCAGAATCTTGTTCGATAGCATCGTCTTGAAAGTGGATGAACTGGACGGATCTCTTAGAGACTTCTATGAAAAGTTAAAGGCGTACGTGAATGAGAAAGGAGGTCGAGAATATGAGTTTACACGGAGAGAAGTCAGGCAAGCGCTGAAGGTGAGCAGGACAAGACAACACGCATACATGTGGCAACTGCAGGATCTAGAATATGTGTATCCAGTCGGAGGCCATGCCAACCGAGGCTATCACTATCGGATCGCGTACTGGGATAGTCTGGAGGCACTGAGAGCAAAGATCCAAGACAAGCTGGATCAGCAACTCGATCAGCTATGACGAAAATGGCCTAGCGTTCCACCTAGGCGGAACGCTAAACGGAACGCTAGAGGCCGCATAAATGAAATGTAAATCGCTGATAATCAGCAAAAGCATCGGCTAGCGTTCCGCGTTCCGAAATAGTGTTAAGGGGTGAGAAAAAGAATCATAGCGTTAGCCAAGAGCCGTCAGTACTGCAAAGAAGCTGATCGATACCTGGATCATCTGCGTAAGCTGGGGCATAGTGATCAAGGAGCGGGAATGAAATACAATCACCTGCATGAGTTCCTGAGCTGGGCAGAGTCAGAAGGGGTCGAGAAAGTCGAAGAACTGAGGCCTGAGCATATCACAAGACACTATCAGTATCTAGAGCAAAGGCCGAATACAAAGACAGGAGAGCCGCTGAGCTTGAAGAGTCTGCACCATCATATCCAAGCTTTAAAACACTACTTCAAAATGCTGCAGTCAGAAAGCAGGATCATGATCGATCCGATGAGCGCTTTGAAGTTCCCGACACCCAAAAGAGACGAAGGAGAAGCAAGAGAAGTCTTGAGCCAAGAAGAGATCAGAGAGCTATATGATCAGAGCGTGAACCATGAAGAAAGAGCGATCCTGAGTCTAGCCTACGGCTGCGGACTGAGAGTGAGCGAGCTGGTGGCCATCGACATCGCAGACATCAAACTGAGAGAAGGGATCTTGATCGTGAGAAGAGGAAAAGGCGGCAAGCGGAGAGTTGTACCGATGAGCAGAAAAGTGATCGAGGATCTGAGTGAATACTACGACAAAGAGCGTGAGGATCTGACAAAAGGAAGAGACTACAAAAAAGGCCAACTGGCCTTCATGCTGAACAGCAGAGGCGGGAGAATGAAGAAGTATACCTACAACGGTAGACTGAGAGCAATGATCATGAGGACAGGAAATGAAGCGATAGAAAGCAAGAGAATCACGATCCATAATCTCAGGCACAGCATCGCGACCCACTTGATCGAGAGAGGTGTGAGTGTGGAGCAAGTGAGGGAGTTCTTAGGACACAGCCAACTGGAAAGTACAGAGGTCTATACCCGGATCGGGAGGAAGTTGATCAAAGGAATGAAGCGATGACACTCGAAGAATATCTACGCAAGAACTACAGTCCGACCACGATACAAGGCTACATGTACATCATCAGAACCTTCATCGATCGGCAGCACGGAGCGGAGAAAGTCGGATACAAGGAAGTACTCGACTATATCGGAGAGCTGAGGAAGGATGGCAAGCATCCAAAGACCTTGAAGAATCATCTGTTCGGCATCAAGATCTACTATCGATATCTGCTGGAGATCGGAGTGAGAAAGGATCATCCTTGTGCCAGTATGAGCCTACAGGATAAAGTCGATCGCAGCATCGATGTGCAGAGCTTGTACAGCATGGAGGCCCTAGAGAAGTTCGTAGAGAGCTACAAGCCGAGCAAGAAAATGAGAGCAAGCCAACAAAGAGAAAGAGTCATCCTGAGTCTGTTGATCCACCAGGCACTGACCGTGCTCGAGATCAGTCAGCTCGACATGGAGGATCTGGATCTGGAAGCGGCCACCATCCGCATCAAAGGCAACACAAAGAACCGAGGCAGGACACTCGACCTGAAACCCTCCCAGATCATGCAGCTCCACCGATACATCCGAACAACACGAAAGAAACTGAGCAAGAATCCAGAGCAAAGAGCACTCTTGTTAAATGAGAAAGGAGCAAGAATAAAGCCCCACGGGATCAGTCGGCAGATCAACCGAGGAAGGAAGCCCAGCGAGAGAATGCGACCGCTCAAGATCAGACAATCAGTAATAGCTCATCTACTCAAGTCCGGAAACGATCTGCGCATCGTCCAAGTGTTCGCAGGGCATCGAAGAGCGATGAGTACAGAACAATACAAGCAGTCAGGAATGGAGGAGTTGAAAGCAGCAATCCAGCAGAAGCATCCGCTGCAGTGAAATGAAAAGGCAACAAAGCAAGGAAATGAGACGTATCTTTAGAGTCTGCAAAAACAGAGAAATGGTAGCTGTAATACAACAAGGGAGCGACAGGAAAGCGATAGACGTGATCCTAGCTAAGCTCTTCAAAAAGAGGAAGGGAAAAGGAATCGATGCGAAGCGTTACTGCGGAGTGCTGACCTTGAAAGAAGATGCTCTGGAATTACAGAGAACGATGAGAGATGAGTGGTAATAAACTCTTTGTAGACACGAATATCGTCCTGTATCTATTGGCTGGCGATAAGACCTTGGCCACGCTTTTGGCGGGGAAGAACTTGTATCTATCCTTCGTTACTCAGTTAGAGCTTTTAGGATATGAAGGCCTGAAAAAGAAGGACACGAAGATCATCGAAGAGTTCATCGGGGACTGCACGGTAATCGATATCAACACAGCAATCAAGAGTGAAGTAATCCAACTGAGAAAAGCGCACAAGATGAAGTTACCCGACTGTATCATAGCAGCTAGTTCGATATACATGGACATCCCTTTGATCAGTGCAGATACCTACTTCAAGAAAATCAAGGAGCTGGACTTCCTGTACTACCAAAAGACCAACTGAGTCCAAAGAATGAACGAACAGGAAGAGCGGAGTTCCGCCTTCGGTCGTCAGCATGCAAGTCGCCAAGCCAGCACAGCACTCTGTTCTCGCGTGTTTATTTTTCAAATGAATGAACAGAGAGCTGCACTGCCCAACGGGTGCTCGTACCTCGCAGCTTGTCACCTTCCATGCGTTCCTCGGTCAGTTGTCACGCAGCTCGTCTATCCTGGCCAGCCGCTTCTCTCCACTTCGCTAAAGCTGCGCTGCGTTCAGCAGCTGGACCAGTCTACCCGCTGCCACTTTTTGCTCACCTGCGGGTCGCTGCGGGCTGCGGCTGAGTTGGTTTATTTGCTTCCGCTCCGCTCTAGCGGATAAGTCGGTCAGCCTTGTGTAGTGCGGCCATCGAGCCTCGACTCCGTTACTCTCCGTCTCCGTTCGCTGTCCTTCTACATATGCGCCAGCTCGCCCTTCGTTCCTCATGGCTTTGGCTGTCCCACCCTTGCTCTACTCGCAGGCGGCTCGCAAGCTTGGTCTAGTCCGCGATCCGTTCGTGCCTCACTCATCGCGATCTAGCCCAGCCTTTTTTAGCTGAAGGCTCTTCTTCCTTTAGTCCACAGAATCAACTGAGAACAGAATCGACAGACATCCCACAGGAGTACGGAGCAACCTCCCGCGCGCAAGGGATAGAGGCTCTTCGATCTTGGTCAGGATCGCGCTTGGATGCCCGAGTAAGATGAAGCGGCCACACAGGCCAGCACACAAGCCGAAGCCACTTCATCTTACTCAGGCTCGACCCATTGCACATGCGTACACTCTTTTTTTTTTCAACTGAAGACCCTTTTTCAAATGAAAAAAAAGCTGGGGAAAGAGTAACTTGCAAACCCAATGGGATGCCTCAGACTGGACATACTGGAACGACAAGAGCCGACTCTGAGAGTTGTGCATGGCGATAGAAAAGTTGCGCAGAGGTGGTTGAGTCTTGATCCTAAGATGGAGGTTTATCCGTTTATGAGTCCATATTGCTTCGCGG
>CAYSDH010000087.1:0-12013 GCA_964429805.1 uncultured Flavobacteriales bacterium | reverse complement strand
GGACTTATCAGCTTCACTGGGCAAAGTGCCTGTGGAGGTAAATGATTACCCGGGCTTTGTGGCCAACAGGATACTTATGCCGATGATTAATGAAGCCATCTATACGCTTTATGAAAGTGTCGCAGGAGTAGAAGAAATTGACACCGTGATGAAACTAGGCATGGCGCACCCGATGGGCCCTCTGCAACTGGCCGACTTTATTGGTCTCGATGTGTGCTTGAGCATACTCCATGTCCTCAACGATGGCTTTGGCAATCCGAAATATGCGCCATGTCCGCTTTTAGTCAATATGGTGACCGCTGGTAAACTGGGCAGAAAATCAGGTGAAGGTTTTTACTCTTATGCACACCAAGGCAAGGAATTGGTGGTGTCTGGGCAGTTTGTTTGATTTAAAGTATTTCTTAGAATCTAGCATGTAGATAAGCGAAAAGTAATTCGGCCATGAACCTCAACCCTTCGCTTTTCATCATGGTTTTTCTGGCTTTCTTCTGCTTTGTGGCTTGGAACATGGGCCTACCAACAATCTTTTGGGGTGAAAGCATAGAAAAAGATGCGCTTATCGTGGACTCTAAAGTGGTTCCGAGCGGAAGGGGCCATGTCCAACTAGCTACTCTGGCCTACCCTACTGATGATTCTACGTACTTGGTGAAGTGTAAGCTGGCTTCGCGCAATGGCATTCAAACCATTGGATCAAAAATTCTTGTTGAGCATTCTGTTTCTACGCCAACTAAACACCGCATTGAAGAGTACTATCCTGGACTCAATAGATGCACCGATGAAGTATATCTGAAAGTGGAAAGGGAAATCAAAGAGAGTATCAGTCTTTGTAATGGCATTTTGACCAAATCGCAGCATAGCATGTACAGCCAAAGGCTGCACAGCGAGTATTATCGGTACTCTGAAAAACAAGACACCTTGCGCGCACGCCCCTTATTTGACTCAGGAGATATACCCGAGCTACAGTTCCATCGTCTAGAGATTTCTGATGACCTTACTTACCTGACGAATCTGCATTCTGGAAAAACGTATAGAACTGAATAAGCGTCAAATTCTCCGCTCTAAAATTTAGCCCACAAAAAAGCCTCTTATCGCAAGGATAAGAGGCTCTTACATTTCAAATACTTTCTGGCAATCAGCCGCCTAGCTTAGACCTTAGTGCACTGGCCTTTTCTAGTTGCTTTGTTCTACTGTATATCTCTATCAGTGAAGCGATGGTGCTCTTGTCAGCTGGGTCAGTCTCGTGAGCCGTCTCCAAGAAAGGCAAAGCCTTGTCAAACAACAGTGTAGCAGATGCCATGCAGGCTTCATACTCCTTGATTTTGTTTGCTGCAATCTCGTTACAACTTCCAACTATACCTACGGCCTCGTTATAATATGAGGCACCCATGCTGTAGTTAGAATCAAAATATCCTGGATCTAGAACTAGCGCTTTTTGATATGCTTCTCTGGCTTGCTCTTGCTTACCAAGGTTGTCATACACTAATCCTACATTATATTGAAGTAAGGCATTCTCAGGGTCTTGGGCCACCGTCTTCTCTAATACTGACTCGGCACCAGCCATGTCATTGGCATCAAAGAGCTCATTGACCTTCTCGATTAACAAGCCTTGATCACTCGGAAACTTCTCGAGTCCAGCAGTCAATGCTTGACTAGCACCTTCCGCATCACCCATTCTGTCATAGACAGCACGCATGAGCACAAAAAGCTGAGATCCTCCGTAGTCTAAATCAATAGCACGCTTGTAGTACTTCACTGCATTGGCGTGGTCTTCTCCCCTGTCAGCAGAAAGAGCCGCGTTGTATAGTGCCAACGTATCAGTAACTCCAAGTGCCTCTGCAAGCGAGGCTCCTTGTTCAAACAAGTTAAATGCCTGCGCGTACTTCGACTCGTTAAACATATTGATACCCGCATTCACGGCAAGGTTTTGCATTACCGCTACACCCTGCTTGTTCTCTTTTTCATAAGAACCCTTTGTGTCTAGCTCCAACGCTTTCTGATAAGACTGGGCCGCTTTTCCTACTGGATTGTCATCGATGGCCATAAATGCCTCTTTGTCCAAGTTTCTAGAAATGAGCTGATAGATATCTCCACGATATCTCCACGTCTTCTCCTTGCCCATGGTCTTTTCATGAGTAGTAGCTGGCTCTATAAAACCTGCCGCCTCAGCCAGTGCTTTGGCAGCTGCCTCATAATCTTCAGAGGCCATGGCCCCAGTCGCATCCTTGAGGCTCAAACTTGCATTGGTGACCGCTGAGTTTTGAGCGACCATAGCTGTCGTCATCAGTGATACCACCATCACAGTTATTATTCTGTTGAACTTCATCTTAATGTTCATTATTCGTTTGTATTAATCCTATTCTGTATTCCAGTACGCAATTACTCTGCCAAAATCACTCTTCTCCTGTCTCTTCGCTGTCTTCAGCATCTGGAGTTTCTGAGTCTGGGCTTTCATTTGTCTCTGCTTCGGCAGAAGGAGTGTCTCCTTCTTGATGCTCGGCAGTGGCATTTTCCACATCCTCTAATTCTTCCAGATTTGCGTTTTGGTCATTTTCCAAGTGCTCCAGCGCGATTTTCGCTACGGCAGCAATCTCGTCTTTCCCTTTTAAGTTGATGAGTCTGACACCTTGTGTCGCTCTACCCATCACACGCATCTCCTCTACCTCCATACGAATGGCGATACCAGACTTGTTGATAATCATCAATTGATCCTCATCAGTTACCTGCTTGATGGAGATAAGCTCTCCAGTCTTTTCGGTAATGCTTATGGTCTTGACTCCTTTACCACCACGGTTAGTCACTCGGTAGTCTTCAAGAGAAGAGCGCTTTCCATAACCTTTGGAGGCTACCACTAGCACATTTGGATCTTCTCCTTCAACGATAATCATTCCGACCACCTCGTCTTTATCATGTCCGAGTGTGATTCCTCTTACACCAGATGCTGTTCTACCCATAGGTCTAACCTTCTCTTCTGGGAATCTGATGGCTTTTCCTGACTTAAGCGCCATCATTACCTCAGAGTTACCTGTAGTCAGTTTCGCTTCGAGTAGCTCATCACCTTCACGCACCTTAATGGCGTGTATACCGTTTGCTCTTGGTCTACTATATGCTTCAAGCGTAGTCTTCTTAATTACACCGCGCTTCGTACACATCGTGACAAAATGGCTGTTGAGGTATTCCTCGTCTTTGAGGTCCTTCACATTCACATAAGCCATGACCTTATCATCTTTCTCGATGTTAAGTAGGTTCTGTATCGCCCTTCCTTTGCTCTGCTTAGAGCCTTCAGGTATCTCATAGACTCGCATCCAGAAGCACCTTCCCTTTCTGGTGAAGATGAGCATGTAGTTGTGGTTAGTTGCCACAAATAAGTGCTCTAAGAAGTCCTCGTCTCTTGTTGTGCTCGCTTTTGAGCCGACACCACCTCTAGACTGGGTTCTGTACTCATGAAGTGACGTACGCTTCATGTAGCCTAAGTGAGAGATAGTAATGACCACAGACTCATCGGCAATCATGTCTTCCATTCTCAAGTCGGCACCACTGTGCTCTATTTGAGTCTTTCTTTCATCTCCGTACTTCTCCTTAACCTCAAGTAGCTCTTCTTTAATGATGTCCATTCTCATGCCCTCATCAGCCAAAATCGACTTTAAGTGGGCGATAGTCTTCATCAACTCATCAAACTCTTCACGAATCTTATCTCGCTCAAGTCCAGTAAGTTTCTGGAGTCTCATGTCCAAGATTGCCTTGGCCTGAACTTCGCTCAGTTTGAAGCTCGACATCAAGCCCTCGCGAGCCTCTTCTGGATTGGCACTCGCTCTAATCAATTTAATGACCTCATCGAGGTTATCAATCGCAATGAGAAGTCCCTCCAAAATGTGGGCACGATCTTCTGCTTTTTTGAGCTCGTACTTCGTTCTTCTGACAACAATCTCGTGACGGTGATCCACGAATTCACGGATCATGTCTTTCAGGTTGAGAAGCATCGGACGCCCCTTAACCAGAGCAATGTTATTGACTGAAAACGAGGTCTGTAGCGAAGTATACTTAAACAGTTTGTTTAGCACAACGTTAGGTATCGCATCACGCTTCAACTCGTATACGATTCGCATTCCCTTACGGTCAGATTCGTCTCTGATGTCAGAGATTCCTTCAATCTTTTTCTCGTTGACGAGGTCGGCCGTTTTCTTGATCATATCCGCCTTGTTGACCTGGAACGGAATCTCATCAATAATGATCATTTCACGACCACTCTTCTTCTCTTCAAAACGTGCATTGGCTCGCATCACGATACGACCTCTACCCGTCTCAAAGGCATCTTTGACACCATCATATCCATAGATGGTACCTCCTGTTGGGAAATCAGGAGCCTTTACGTGCTCCATCAGTCCAGCAATGTCAATGTCACGGTTATCAATGTAGGCCATGATACCGTTAACCACCTCAGTCAAGTTGTGCGGAGGCATATTGGTCGCCATACCCACGGCAATACCTGAAGCACCGTTAACCAATAGGTTAGGCACACGAGTAGGCATGACACTCGGCTCTGTGAGCGAGTCGTCAAAGTTGGGTGTAAAGTCGACAGTATCTTTATCGAGGTCTGAGAGTATCTCTTCGGCCAGCTTTCTGAGCTTTGCCTCGGTATATCTCATGGCAGCAGGGCTGTCACCATCAATAGAACCGAAGTTACCTTGACCATTGACCAGCGGGTATCTCAATGACCACTCTTGAGCCATACGCACCATGGCGTCATATACTGAGGTATCACCGTGTGGGTGGTACTTACCGAGCACCTCTCCGACTATTCTAGCCGACTTCTTGTGCCCTCTTGAGGAAGATAGACCTAAGTCTAACATACCATATAGTACTCTGCGGTGCACCGGCTTGAGGCCATCTCGCACGTCTGGAAGTGCTCTAGATACAATCACCGACATAGAATAGTCGATGTAAGCACTCTTCATTTCATCCTCTATATTAACAGGAATGATTTTTTCTCCTTCTGCCATTTTGACTTAGATAAATTCTTGTATGATTCTTGCTTCTTAACCTCTAATTAGAAGCGCTTCGAAAATAGGATTGTGGCTCTTCGAAGACGAATTTCAGGTACCCGTAATTCTTCACAAAATTCTGTGGATAAATACGAGTTTTGAGAGCATCCGTCAGAAGGTGTCATCCTACTTTTGAATCGGGCCTCAAGATACCATATAATGGGGGAAACTAGGTTTGTCAGGTCCAGTTTTTTTAAGCAAATTAGAAGCACAAAACGAACCCCATCAAGGCAGTTCACGTAGAAACAGGAAGTTATGGAAGCAAAATTCTCACCACGCGTCAAAGACGTGATTACTTACAGCCGAGAGGAGGCACTCAGATTGGGCCACAACTTCATAGGAGTAGAGCATTTTATGCTTGGACTCATCAGAGAAGGCGAAGGTTCGGCAATTAAGATTTTAGAAGACCTCAATGTCAACCTGGTTAACCTCAGACAGATTCTTGAGACATCTATTCAGTCCTCAACGACTGCAGCTATCTCAGCGGCTGAAAACATACCGCTGGTAAAGCAGGCCGAGCGCATTCTGAAGATTACCTATCTCGAGGCTAAGGTTCACAAGAGCAACATGATTGGCACGGACCACTTACTCTTATCCATTCTGAAGGATGAGAACAACGTGGCCAGTCAGCAATTATTAAAACAAGGAGTCGACTACCACTTAGTCAATGAGCGGGTCGAAGCTCCTCACATGCCCCCTCGGGCTGAGTTTCCGAGTGATCATGATGATGACGACATGAAAGATGATGGAGACCTCGCAGGAGGTGGCGGAGCAAGCAGAAAAGTTGGTGACTCAAAGTCTAAGACGCCTGTTCTGGATAATTTTGGTAGAGATCTCACAGATCTTGCCGAAGAAGGTAAACTTGACCCGATCGTAGGTCGTCAAGAAGAAATCGAACGGGTATCTCAGATACTCAGTCGTAGAAAGAAAAACAATCCGGTGCTTATTGGAGAACCTGGAGTTGGTAAGTCTGCCATTGCAGAAGGACTAGCCCTCAGAATAGTTCAGAAGAAAGTGTCTCGTGTGCTTTTCGGAAAACGCGTAGTTGCTTTGGACATTGCCTCACTAGTGGCTGGTACAAAGTACCGTGGTCAGTTTGAAGAGCGTATGAAAGCCGTGATGAATGAACTTGAGAAGTCGCCAGACGTCATCTTGTTTATTGACGAAATACACACCATAGTTGGAGCAGGTGGAGCCTCAGGGTCTCTTGATGCCTCTAACATGTTTAAGCCGGCCTTGGCTAGAGGTGAGATACAATGCATCGGTGCGACCACTCTTGACGAGTACAGACAGTACATCGAGAAGGACGGTGCGCTAGAGCGTAGATTCCAAAAAGTACTTGTTGAGCCTACTTCAGTCGAAGAGACGATTGAGATACTGAACAACATCAAAGAGAAGTACGAAGACCACCATGGTGTAAACTATACTGAAGATGCCATTGAGGCCTGTGTCAAGCTGACTTCGCGCTATGTCTCGGAGCGTCACTTGCCAGACAAGGCCATTGATGCGCTAGATGAAGTTGGTTCGCGCGTGCACATCTCTAACATCAAGGTGCCAAAAGAAATAGTTGACCTCGAAAAGTCCATAGAGGATGTCAAAGAGGAGAAAAACCAAGTAGTACGCAGCCAGAAGTACGAAGAGGCGGCAAAGTTGAGAGACAAAGAGCGCCAGTTTACTGAAAAGCTTGACGAGGCAAAAGAGCGTTGGGAGGCGGAAGCAAAGTCGCACAGAGAGACTGTCAGCGTTTCTGACGTAGAAGATGTGGTTTCGATGATGACGGGCATACCTGTCAACAAAATTGCCGAAAAGGAAAGTGGTCGTCTTGCCAGAATGAAGGAAGAGATCATGGACAAGGTGATCGGTCAAGGCGAAGCAGTCAAGAAGATTGTCAAAGCCATACAGCGTAACCGTGCTGGACTGAAGGACCCTAATAAGCCGATAGGCTCGTTTATCTTCCTTGGTCCTACTGGTGTTGGTAAGACACAACTAGCGAAAGTGCTCGCGCGCTACATGTTTGATACTGAAGAAGCACTCATCAGAATAGACATGAGTGAGTACATGGAGAAATTTGCCGTGTCAAGACTTATCGGAGCGCCTCCGGGATATGTCGGATACGAAGAAGGTGGTCAGCTCACAGAGAAAGTGAGAAGAAAGCCCTACTCTATCATCTTACTTGATGAGATAGAAAAGGCTCACCCAGATGTATTTAATCTATTGCTTCAGGCGCTTGACGATGGTCAATTGACGGACAGCTTAGGTCGTAAAATCGACTTTAGAAATACGATCATGATTATGACCTCAAACATTGGTGCACGTCAGTTAGCTGACTTTGGTACTGGTGTCGGATTTAGCACGAATGCCAAGAAAGAAGGTGCAAATGATGCCGCTAGAGGAGTAATCCAATCGGCATTGAAGAAGACCTTTGCTCCTGAGTTCTTAAACAGAATTGATGACATCATACTCTTCAACAACTTGGAGAGAGAAGACATCCACAAGATAATCGACATTGAGCTGACGAAGCTTTATGGACGTATCGAAGAGATGGGCTACAAGATTAAGATGAATGATGACGCCAAGGACTTTATAGCTGACAAAGGCTATGACAGAAAGTTTGGTGCTCGTCCGTTGAGAAGAGCGATTCAGAAGTACATCGAAGATCCACTTGCCGAAGAGATTGTGAACAGCAACCTAGACGAGGGTGACACTATTTCTGTGACACTGGACTCAAAGAAGGAAGAGATTAAAATCAAGATTACAAAAGCGAAGAAGAAGTCTTCAGCGAAGTCTGAAGAAGGAGCTGAAGAAGAAGATTAATCTCCGCACAGAAACTAACAAACGGCCGTCTCATTGAGATGGCCGTTTTTTTGCCCTTGAGTCGGTTACAGCAACTCTACCTCGAATCGACTGTCTGTATACTCTTCTGTTGCTTGAAGGGTGCTGTCTATATGCGCATTCCAGCGCAGTTGAGCTTTGCGGTCTATGGAGTGGTTCGTCTCTTTATCATATAAGATTTGAGCTGCTGCACATTCTTTCATCACTGACCCATGAATCTTCTTCATATGAGCTCCTATGTCTGACATCTTGACGGGCTGACGCAAAGCTTTTCGTAAGGTACGCGCGTGATACTCGGCCAGATCAAAATGTCGCTGCTCATGGTTTAACAGGTAATCATTATCTGAGTTGCCTGGTTTAACCCATGATTTATGTTCTTCAAAATGACAGAAGACAAAATACTCGACCCTATTATTAGATGTAAACTCCACATTCACTCCTATCTGATACGAGGTAAGTGCTTCTCCGAAGTGAAGTTTTGGAGCTTTTGCCCGAAAAGACGACCAGCTTAGCTTTTCAGTCTCAGACCAGGGTATATTCTTTTCAGGAACTGGAAGTAACAGCCCAAAGAAGGTGAAGAAAAAGATAAGTCTCATGGTGCTGGGTATCAATCATATTCTACCCCGCACATATTGAGCTTGATTATTTTACCAGGAGTATCTTTCTTACTCTCTTCTGTGATGTAGAGATCACAGTCACCGAGGTGACAGGCCGCCTCTTTTTTGCTCTTCTCCATTGGTATATACCTATAAGAGCCTTGAAACCATCTGTCTTTCTTGTACCCAAAGAAAATGTGAACCGCGTCTTTAGAGAGCAGTACTAGCTTGTCACCGTCCCAACTTAGGTCGGCAGAAGTAATCTTGATGACACGCTCACGGTCTTCCCAGTTAAATATTCCATCGCGGTTGGCCGTGTGATTTCCTGGGCTATCAGGCACAGAGTAGATGTGCATGTAGTTGTTGACTTTGTCGCACCGGTCTTTAGAGAACATGGTGAGCTTGTTATCATGCCAGACCATGGCTTCTATATCATAGTGGCATTCCGAATTCATGTCCTCATAGGGCAGAATGAACTCAATGGCCTCTGGCTCGATATAAAAGACTGGCTCTTGTCCTTTGACTGCTTCTACTTTAATCTTGGCTGTTGCAATCTTGTAAATCGTCATTTTGAGACGATCTTTTTTGTTGTTTCCAAAATCACCGAGATAAAGGTTACCGTCATTGTCTTGGGTCATGTCTTCATAATCCACACTTCCCGCACCTCTAAGCTCAACAGTGCGTACGAGCTCTCCTCTAAAGTCAATCTCATAGATTTCAGCCTTTCCGCCTCTGTCATTATGAGTCCAAAAAGAGGTTTCGCTGGCTACCGCTAGCCCTGAGCTTTCGTTTACCTCTGGCGGCATAACACCCATCTCAACAAAATTGAAATTTTGCTGGGCACAGCCCACGCACAGTGAAAACACAGCAAAAAGAGCGGTAACTAAGTGCTTTTTAGAGTAATGAGATTTAGACATATCATTCGTTTTTTAATTGCTACGCAATTATTAAACCAATTTACGCCATGTCGCTCAGAGAGTCAAGGACATTTCGCTCTATCCTTTGCGCAATGGAATGTTCAGAACCGCGATCAAACTTCTGACCAGTTATACGCTCAAACAACTCAATGTACCGATCAGTCACAGACGCAACAAACTCATCGCTCATGACTGGCATCTGCTGGCCTTCCTTGCCTTGAAAACCATTCTCAATAAGCCATTGACGCACAAATTCTTTGCTCAATTGCTTCTGCTCATCTCCATTTTTTTGTCGATTGGCATAGCCTTCAGCATAAAAATACCTTGATGAGTCAGGTGTGTGTATTTCGTCAATCAGGTAGATTTTTCCGTCACGCTGACCAAATTCATACTTGGTATCAACCAAAATCAATCCCTGCTTGGCGGCAAACTCAGTGCCTCGCTGAAACAGGGCTCTTGTATACTTTTCTAATTCTATATACTCGGCTTCTGGGATAATGCCCTTACTGATTATCTCCTCTCGAGATATGTCCTCGTCATGCCCTTCTTCTGCCTTGGTGGCGGGTGTGATTATTGGCTCGTCAAACTTGTCATGCTCTTTCAATCCATCTGGCAGAGGCACTCCGCAGAGCATGCGCTTTCCATCGCGATACTCTCGCCATGCATGACCTGTGAGGTATCCTCGTATGACCATTTCTACCCTGTACGCATCGCAGCGCAGGCCAATGGTCACATTGGGGTCTGGCGAACTTTCTTTCCAATTAGGAACTATGTCTGCCGTAAGGTCTAAAAAATGTCCAGCAATCTGATTGAGCACTTGCCCCTTGTATGGAATTCCCTTTGGCAAGACCACATCAAATGCCGAGATGCGATCAGAGGCCACCATGACCAACTTATCTTCACCAATGGCATACACATCTCTCACCTTGCCATGATACACTGAGCGTTGGTCAGGAAAACTGAAGTCTGTTCTGGTCAGGGCTTCCATTTTGGTCTTAGTTAAACGCATTGATAATTTTTTTGACTAGCTCATGCCTGATGACATCTTTATTCCCCATCTCTATGAGTCCGATGCCCTCTACACTTTTAAGTTTTTTAAGTGCCGTGACAAAACCAGATGAGGTGCGAGGTGGCAGGTCTATCTGTGTCAGGTCACCCGTGATAATGAACTTGGCAGACATTCCCATTCTGGTCAAAAACATTTTCATCTGCGCTTCGGTCGTATTCTGCGCCTCATCAAGAATGACAAAGGCATCGTCAAGGGTGCGCCCTCTCATAAAGGCCAATGGCGCAATCTCGATGATTCTGTTTTCCAACATCTCACTCAGCTTCTTGCCGTCAAACATGTCATACAAGGCATCATAAATGGGTTGCATGTATGGGTCCAGTTTGTCCTTCATGTCACCAGGTAAAAACCCAAGGCTCTCCCCTGCTTCGACTGCTGGACGAGTCAGAATGAGTCTTCTCACGTGCTTTTCTTTCAGCGCGCGCACTGCGATGGCTACAGCCGTGTAAGTCTTTCCAGTACCTGCTGGCCCTGTGACAAAGAGCATGTCCTTCTTCTCAGACAGCTTGACCATTTTGCGGTGATTTGGAGTGCGGGCCTTTATCTTCTTCCCCTTTACGCCATGCACTATAATGTCATCTCCAGCTGTGGTCTTCTCACCTGGCTCATCGCTACCTTCTAGTATGTTGATGATGTCACCTTCTGTAATACGGTTATACTTCTCGAGGTGATGCACGAGTTCGCTAAAGCGAGAGGCAAACGCATTGATGGCTTTCGCTGTGCCATATACCTTCACTATATCACCACGAGCCACTACTTTCAACTTTGGAAAGTACTTCTTAATCAACCTCAACTTGGCATTACCCGCCCCGAGCAAGGACAATGGCTCTACCCCTTCTATTTTAATTTCTTTTTCCGTCAAGCACTTGTGTATATAGTGCCTCAAAGATGATTAGAAGTTCTGTTATGAGCAGTCAGTTGTTGATTACACTTTTCAACAGCAAGAAAGTGCCCTCTGAGTCAAGTTAACTTCGTTAGTCCAATTAATCCAAAAGGAATGGTCATCACACTCTGCACTGATATGGGCTTGCAGGACCACTATGTGGCTTCCGTCAAGGCTACCTTGATGACTGACACTCCTGACGTGACCATCGTTGATATCAGTCATGATATTCCAAAATTTGACCTGGCTAGAGCGGCATTCGTGCTTAAGAATGTCTATCACGAATTTCCAAAAGGCAGTATCCATATTATAGGAGTGCAGCCTGAAGCCGATGCACTGACGGCACACGTGCTGGTCAGACATCAAGGACACTATTTTATTGGCGCTGACAATGGCCTCTTCACTTTCCTGTTTGACCAAGAGCCTGAGGAGGTATTTGAAATCACGGTACCGCAAGACACTGACCTACTCACCTTTCCTACAAAATATGTGTTTGCAGTGGCAGCTGCCCACCTTGCCAGAGGCGGCACACCAGAAGTTATAGGTCGCCAGAGCAAGCTGAAAAACAAACTGATGGCTTACATGCCACTGATTGATCCAGACATGATACGCGGCCACATCATACACATAGACAATTACGGCAATGTGATCAGCAATGTGACTAGGCAAATGCACTTGGA
>CAYSDH010000086.1:0-12096 GCA_964429805.1 uncultured Flavobacteriales bacterium | reverse complement strand
GGTTGCACCATCCCGAACGGATAATAATCAATGCTGGAAATCAATGAGATATGTGATTTTGAAGACTTCAAAAGGTCAATATATAGTTGTTTTTGGAATCAAAATCAGTTTATGAATTCATGATTTAATTGTGGTTGAATCAAGCACTCAATCGCTCAAATACCTCTTCCGTCTGTTTATCAATATAACTTTGAGCAAGTTCTACATATTTGAAGAACTCTTTGCTATTGGCCGCATGACCAGAAATTTTTCGCACCACGTGCTCTTGCATACCCAGACTCAGCATAGTGGTTATGCCCGTTCGTCTCATGGTGTGGGTGCTAATATGATCAGCCAATGTATAATGGGCTCTCTTCTCAGGGTCTTTATACACCACTACTTGTTTTCCTCTGCGTTCGCGAAGTTTGACCATCTCTCTGTTGTCATCAATCAGTGCGGCCATTTTTTTAAGGCAAGTATTTAAATATGCCGCAGAGATGGGAGGGAGGAGAGTCTTTTTTCTGCTCTTATACTTCTTCAAAATCTCAATGCAATAGCTTGGTAACTTCACTTTAGTGCGGGTCTGAGTTTTTTTGGAAGTGACCATGATGTAATAGCTCTCGTTTTCTATGACGAGGTTAGTTTTGTTTAAAGCAAGCAAATCAGACACCCTTAAGGCTACCGTGCAGCCAAAAATGAATATATCTCTCACATGTGTCAATCCTGCTTTCTCCACCCGATTAATAAAATCTTGGTCATGCATAATGTACCGCAATTGCTCAGGGGAAAGGGCAATAATTGGAATCTGCTCTATAGGTACATAAAACGAGCGGTGAAAACTACCCACAGAGATATTGCGTTCCAGTTCTAAGTAATTATAAAAGCTCCGCAAGCATTTAATAATGAGGCCCACGTAGTTGTCGTAATACCCTTTTGTCTTATACATGAACTCTGTAAACTGGAAGTAAAATTTCTTGTTAAATCTACTCGCCCGTTCTTTTTCCCGCTGCGCCAGTCGCTCAGAGACATAGATTTGAAAAACTCCTCCTTCATCTACATAGGAGTGCAGCGCTTTTCTGAGATAGGTATAGTTCATTATGGTTCCTCTTGATATCCGCGTACCATTCTTTTTGGTTCTCCGGCCTCTAAAGGAGTCATTGATAAATTCATCTAAAAGAGACAGAGCACTCTCAGCATCAATAATTTTTACTTTTTTACGAAGTATGTATCGGTTGGCCATCATCTTCTTCTTAGGCCATACAAGATAGGTAATTGCGGACTTCAATGGGCCTGAAAGCAGCTGTTTTCTTGCCATCGCGCTGGGTTTTTATTGGCCTCTCCATTAAAGTTAACCAGATTTCTCGGCTGTACTTCGTTCCGCTCGAAATGACGGTCTTCCATATTGGAACCGTCATTTCTACTAAGGCGACAGCCGCACAGAGAAATCCCTTGAATGTGAAGACCGCAGTTAAATCGACAGCCGCATTAAGAAATTCCTAATGGCGCACCGTGTTAAATCTACGCCTTCTAGAATACTCTCCATAAAGCCCAGCTGGTCTGGACGGACTCATGAAAGACATGGGAAAGTTTCATCCGTTGGGATAATCAAAACAGAAAAGCATAGATTAAGTATTTTTGAGAACGATGAAAACAGGAGAGACAAAACTACAAGCTGCCAAGCTTAACCTTGTACAGAAGCTACTCGGAGTGACCAATGGGGCACTAATTGAGAAGATAGAGAAGATGCTTGAAAAAGAGATGATAGTCGGTTACACCGTAGAAGGAAAGCCGCTCACAAAAGCAGCATATGATAAGCGACTAGCCAAAGCTGAAAAACAAATAGCTGCGGGCAAGTTTACCTCACAGGATGACTTGGAGAAAGAAGCTTCTAACTGGTAATGGAGTCACTCAGAATCATCGTCAGAGATTATAAAATCCTTTACATTGAAAAAAAGAAAGAGATTCGAGTAGTCGACATCATCGGTACGAAGCAATCGCCCGAAGTCCATCGCAAGAAATAGCCCGAGTGGGTTCTAGTTCTGTCTCCGCTTAGTACCATTAGGTATCAAGGGTTAGATTCCCTCTTTCTCCGCACAATCTCACAATCCCGGGTTGCCTTTTATTTCAAACTTAGAATTCGAAACTAAATGCGAACGGGAGTCTTCCATGCTGAATCCGTTTTGTCTACTGAATCGACAGCCGCATGAAGAAATATCGAGAATGTGAAAACTGCAGGTGAATAAAGGTCGCACGGAGAAATCCCGTGAATGTGAAGACTACAGGTGAATAAAAAGCTGTATCCTCAAGCATGCCCAAAACCGGATACGTATACATAACCATGAATAAAAACCGGACGGTACTCTATGTTGGTGTGACCAGTAAATTGAAACAGCGCATCCGAACTCATCAAGACAATCCTGCTGGTTTTGTGAAACAGTATAATGTGCACTACTGCGTTTACTTCGAAAAGGTGTTAGGAATGATGAACGCGATTAACCGTGAAAAGCAAATTAAACGCTGGTCGCGAGACAAGAAATTGGCCTTGATAAAGAAAATGAATCCTGAATTGAAGTTTTCAAATGAGGAGATATTTGGTGAAAGTTAATTGCCATCGCGCTGGGTTTTTATTGGCCTCTCCATTAAAGTTAACCAGATTTCTCGGCTGTACTTCGTTCCGCTCGAAATGACGTTTTCCAATATGGAACCGTCATTTCGACTAAGGCGACAGCCGCACGGAGAAATCCCTTCAATGTGAAGACTACAGGTGAATAAAAAGACGCACGGAGAAATCCCTTGAATGTGAAGACTGCAGGTGAATAAAAGCCGCACGGAGAAATCTCGAGAATGTGCAGACTACACCCCAATCAATCACCCACACGCGCCACACTCAACTCTCCATCACGCTGTGAAATCACAAACTCGAGAGTCTCTAAAGTACAGCGAGGTTCAATCACAAATGTCAAGCGACCAGAGACCTCAAAGTCCTCGTCAGGATTAACGTTAAGCGCATACTCATAGCGTGTATTGACATTAATCCAATTGACCTCTCCATCTATAAAAGGGTGAGGGTCATACAAGGCAGTAGAGGGCGGAGTTTCGCTAATCAGATCGCCTAAGCTCAGACTAGAGTCTTGATCAATACTGACATTAAACTTTCCCTTAAAAGGTCTTTTTGCCTTTGGAGAGATAAAGTAACTTCCACCATAGAGTTCCATATCAATCAGCAAACTGGTCGAGCCATCTTTGTGATTGAGTATCAAGAATTTACTATGATAAGGCTCTGCGTTTTTACTGAGCAAATCGACTGGCCCTAGATTCTCAAGGTCTTGTGAGACTTCGTTTATCTTAACGTTATCGCCTGATGCGCTGCATGCAGAGAGCGTTATCAAGATTGTCAATAGAAGTATACGTCTGGTAGTTGTCAGCCATGGTCGCAATTCAATAGTCATTTTTGAAACAATCTGAAAGACACTGTGACGCTAGACTTTACTTCAAGTTGACCAGGGGCAAACCCTGCTTCTGAACCTCCGCTTGGCGCGCTATCACCAAAGTTTGCATAGGCTCCTTGTCGATTTATTCCTCCACCAGCGCCTTCTTGAATAATGATGGCGTCACCGATGCTCTGCCCTAATTCAGTAGCGAGTAACTGGGCTTTTCTCTTCGCACTCGCCACAGCCTTTTTACGGGCTTCGTCTTTGTGTTTTTGAAGTTCTGTGCTTCTAAAAGTTGGACTGCCCAAGTTGTTTACACCCGTGGCCAAGAGCCCAGCCATGATGTCTTCAAACCTTGTCAGGTCATCAATACAAATACTAATGGACTGAGAGGCTTCATACTTTCCGTTTCCATCTGCATGACTGTTGCGGTGTCGTTTTCCTACACGCATGTACTGCGTCTGAATGTGTTTGTCAGCAATCCCTTGCTGCTTCAAATACGTGATTACTTCTGCGCTAATCTTTTGGTTCTCTTGACGCGCTACTTGTATGTCGTCATTAGAGTTGATGACCGAAAAACTGAGCAAGGCCTCATCAGGTGTGGCGTAGACTGTGCCGCTGCCAGTCACCGTTATTTGAGGACTCTCAGTGATGTCTACTTCTTGAGCAAATGCGCTCATGCATATTGCCAGGGCAAGAATGGAACTCAGTATTTTCATAACTCGATTTTCATCTAATATCGGAATTAGCTCTAGGCTATTTTCTAAAAAACTGTTAAAGTTCTCAGCCTCTGCTGGCCAAATAGCTACCGACAAACTGATAGATGAACATGCCATATAGAAAAGGCATAGTACCTTCTCCAAGCAGTGGATTGCCGCCCCATACAAAGACGATTGCGGCTACTCCTAGTCCCAACAATATCAGACACGCGATGCGAATTAAAGTCCTGTTTCTGTCAGTTGCTTTTAGCAGTTGGGCTAGCGGCAGCAGCATCAGAAAGCCAACTCCCATCAGCACATAACCGCCATCAGTAAGACTAAGAGGGTGGAGGGGATTAGGCTCATGTCCTGTGAAGAGGCCCCATAATGCGATAGATAGTCCTGCAAAAAACAGTGTCAAGGAGAGGGCAGTGAAGTTTCCCACTCTAATCTCTTGCGCTGTCAGCGCCAACTTTCCTTGCGGATCAGTTCTAAGAAAAACATTGGCAATAGGAGCAATGACCCAAGTACTCAGCGCAAAAATGACGTAGACCAAAATCACAGGAACGACAAATACGGAAATTTCGGGGTGTTGGTCGGCCAGTCTTCCTAGAGCCTGAATACCAAAATACGCTCCAAGTATAAGCATCCACTGCGTGCTTGACTTCATCTTGGACATCCAAAACGAGTACTTCAAAAAGTAACGGTAAAATATTTTTTTGGCCTTGAGTGCCTCCTTCATTCCCACTTTGGCAGACTCGTTTTGCGGATCCAGTTTTAGAGATTGGGTAAAGTGTTCAAGTGCTTTTACATGATCTCCGGCCTCAAGAAAATTCCATCCGGTGCTGGCGTGGGTGTAGGCGTTTTCAGCATCACGGTCCAAGGCCTTGTCCATGGTTGATTTGGCCTCATCCTTTCGGTTGAGCTTAATCAGGCAGTTGGACCTCAGATTTAGGCAGTTTAAGTTAGACGCATCGAGCGATAGTCCCTTGTCTGCAGAGGCTAGGGCTTGTGTCCAGTCTTTATTATAAAAGTGAATTTGACCTTCAAGGTGTCTATACTCGGCATCTTCAGGTTCAAAAGCGATGGCTGAGCGTGCATGCTCCATCGCCACATCTTTCTTATCTAAATGAAACTGCACCTTGCCCATCAGGTAGTGACTGTAGCCCGCATTTGGAGCAACTTGGATCAGCGAAGCCACACTCAGTTCTGCCGATTTGAAGTCATTGATATCAATGTACGCATGGCAGATCAGCATCAACGCATACTGATTATATGGCTCATGAGTGAGCACTCGTTTCAGCAGGTCTATGGCCTGTTGCGGTCTGCGCTGTTGGAGCAGGGCTTGTGCTCTGCTAATTTCTGGTAAGTCGTCCACCTGTGTTATCGCTTGATATTCATGTAGGCCAGAATGTCGTCATAGAGACCAGAGTCGTTGGCATAGAGGGCGTAGTTTTTGGCAGAATTAAACCACTCTTTAGTGGAGGCGCGGTGACGCTTAGCTGCTTTGAGCAGATCTTTTGTGCTCATAGGAGAGGGCACTCCAGTAGAAAATGACGCGCTGAGTTTGTCTTCTATACATAAATCAACCACGGCCTTTAAGTCGGCACCGCTAAACTCTGGTGTCTTCTTGGCTATGCTCATGTAGTCTATCTTCTCTATCGGTTTTTCTTTAAGCAGAATCTCAAGTATTCTCGCACGGCTCTCCTGATCTGGGGGCTGTACGAATATGATTCGGTCAAATCTTCCCGGTCTGCGAAAAGCCGGGTCTAGGTGCCAAGGAGTATTCGTAGCGCCCAGCACGAGCAGACCTTCATTGTCTGTATCTACACCATCTAATTCAGACAGAAACTGATTAATCAAGTGTCGACCTGCCGATTGACGCATGTCAGAGCGGCTTGCGCCTAAGGCATCTACCTCGTCAAAAAAGAGCACACATGGCGCATGCTTTCGTGCGGTTTCAAATATTCCGTTCAGATTCTTTTCAGATGAGCCTATCCACATATCAAGCACATCAGAGATGCCGATACTCATAAACTTAGAGTTAATCTCGCCAGCTGTGGCGCGCGCTAAGTATGTCTTTCCGCAGCCCGGTGGGCCGTAGAGTAGTATTCCTCCTCCAATCTTTTTTCCATAGGCTTCATACAGCTCAGGGTGCTTCATCGGCTGAATGATTTTGAGGGCTATCTCGTCCTTCACCTTTTGCATTCCGCCTACATCCTCAAACTTGATGTCTGGCTTTTCGATGACGCGTATGCCGTCATCATCTATCAGGCCTTCGTCTTCAGGACTCGGGCCAATGGACTGGCGGAGCGCTCCATCTAGTTCGTCATCATTAAACTCAGGGTCAATCTTCAGCACCTCTCTATAGGCACCAATGGCTTTGTCAATGGCATTGTCTTTATATAGCGCTTTGGCATATAATAGCAGCACCTTCTTATCAGAGCGGTCAGTCTCCAAGAGGTCTTCGAGTATAACCAGAGCCGTACTATACTTGCCTTGAAAAAATCCGGCCTTGGCTAAACCTGCACGAGCACGTCTGTTTCCTTTGTCCATTTCAAGTACTTCTTTGTACTGGTTTTCAGATTCGAGATACTCTTTGGCATCCAGCAAGAGGTTGGCTAGTTGGAGCTTAAGCGGCACGTTGTCGGGGGAAAATTGAAGGGCCTCTTTGAGGCTATTTATCAGATCACTCATTGATGATGTTTGCTGAGTTCGAAGATATGAAAACGGCTCTTCTCCAAGCATAGTGTATTGTGTATTAAAAATCAGCCAACAGAATGGGATAATCGGCTATTTTTGCCGCCATGGAAAAACACAAAGGAAATATCATTGCGCCATTATTACTCTTACTGGCCTTTGGATTGTATCCTTTAAGCATGTACCTAATAGGACGCTCATCTGCGCCAACTGGCAACTATGCGCCCGTGCTCATCAATGATGAAATTGATGCGACCATCAAGGCAGTTGCTCCAACATGCGATTGGAAAGCCTACCAAGCAAAAACCTGCGGCATGGACGTGGAGACCGAAAGCGGTCAGCGTTTCTTTATTATGCTCGAAGAAGATGAGTCCTTGAGCGGCTTGTCTAGTATGAGTGACTTAATGAAGTCTGGCGTGCACATGACCAAAAAGATTGGTTCTCCCAGAGTGCTGATTGACACTGGGGTCAAATCCTACGACCTGCTCATCGACTTCTAAATTCTCAGACGACCGTTTACAGGCCCTGAGGCCCGTTCATCTCTTTTTTTGATTTAGCCCGTAACATATTGGCTGCTGGCTCGTCCTCTTTTTGACAGCCGATATTAATGTCGGCATCGGAACCGGACCGAGACTATTTTTTATACTAAAATCAAATACCATGAAGAAGTCAATTTTAATTCTCTGCCTTGCTTTATTCTCTGTCGCAGCCATCGCTCAAGATAATGTGATAGACAAGCACTTTGCACATTATAAGGCGCAAGATGAGTTCACCAAAATAGATGTGACCGGAAAGATGTTTCAACTCGCAGCCTACCTTGATGATGAGGCCTCAGAAGATGAAGACCTTAAAGATTTTGTCGAATTTGTATCCAGCATTAGCGCCTTTCACATGATTGTGGGTGAAGAGATAGTTGATGCAAAGTCCAAGTACAACAATGCACTGGGCACTATGACTAGTGGCTACGAAGAGCTAATGAGCGTCAATGACAAAGACGGCAACTTTACTTTTTTCATAGACGAGAATAAGGGGGTGGTCAAAGAAGTAGTGATGGTAGGAGCGGCCGAAAAGCATCTCATCATATTTTCACTAACTGGTAACATGGACCTGCGTCAGATTGCTGAAATGGGAAGTAAACTGCAAGGTGACGGACTCTCTCACATGAAGAAGCTCAAGGACAAGAAACTCAGTGAAGTGAAGGTGTATCCTAATCCGGTAGAGCGCGGAGGTAGTATTAATGTGGAGCTTCCAGAAGAGCTGCTCAATGCCGACATGACAATCTATGACATGAATGGTGCAGTGAAAATGACTCAAAAAACCACGCAGCGAAGACTAGAAGTAAAAGCCAATAAGCTGTCTGCTGGTCAGCACGTCATTGAGTTTAGAAAAGCGGGCCTCTCTATCAAAAGAAAGGTGACGATACTCTAAGAAAAAGTGAATAGCCTGAGTCAAGATCATATCTTTGAGACAGTGACCGTATCTCAATTTAAAGAGACCATAATGCCCCTGCGCGATAAGCTCTTTCGCTTCGCACTCTCTTATGTGAAAAACAAAGATGAAGCGGCTGATGTGGTGCAAGACGTGATGGTCAAGACTTGGGAAGAAGTGGACAGCCCAGCCTCGATACGAAACATCGAAGCTTGGTGCATGACACTGGTCAAGAATAAGTCGCTCGATCAGCTAAAGCGAAAAGGGCGAAGCTTCTTACAGATAGTAGATCAGTATGACTTGCAAGCGGACACCGAGACACCGCTTGAAGTGACACAGGCCAGAGAAACTAAAAACTGCATAAAAGGCATCATTGCCAACTTACCACCTAAGCAGCGAGATGTCATAAGCCTGAGAGATATAGAGGGCTACAGCTATAACGAGATTGCTGAAATAGTAGACATAGAAATGAATCATGTCAAAGTATTACTGCACAGAGCCAGAGGCACTGTCAGAGAGATACTGACTAAAAGAGATGCGTATGGAGTCAAATAAACTAAATGAGCTGGTCAACAAGTTTTGGGCAGCGGAGTGCAGCGAGCAGGAAGAGCAGCTACTCAAAGAGTATTTGCTCTATGGTGAGGTAAAGGAAGAGCACCGCGAGCTCAGCGACTACATGCGATTTATGGAGGCTGAGCGCCAGCACACCACGCTTGACGACTCTTTTGATGGCAAGGTGCTTGACAAGGTTGATGGCGGTAGCCAAAGTCTCAGCATGTGGAGGTCGGTAGTAAAGTACGCGGCAGGAATCGCGCTGCTGATAGGAGTGGGCTATGGTATCATGAATAGTTCTGAAAGCACAGAGGGTGAGGTAGTGGCCTCAACAGAATTTGTAGACACGTTTGACGATCCCGAAGTGGCCTATAGAGAAGTTAAAAAGGCACTGATGATGATGTCAGTGAGTATGAATGAGGGCGTGGAAGCAACCGAGTCAATAGGGGAGTTTCACAGAGCGCAGACGGAAATAGAAAAGAATTAAATAAGAACGGATATGAAGAAGACAACTTTACTTCTGACACTCATCACAGTCATGTGTTGTGGGCATGTAATGGCACAAAACAATGCCATAGATAAGTACTACGAGACCTACAAAGAAGATGACCGCTTTACACGAATAACAGTGTCGAGTAAGATGTTTAGCCTCTTCACAAACTTTGACATGGATGACCCTGACGAGCAACATGTGGTAGAGGCCATATCACGTCTCAAAGGTCTGAAGATGCTCGTAGGTAACGATGTCGAAAACCCGAAGTCACTGTACTTAGATGCCCTCAAAAAACCTGAGAAGGAAATGGAGGAGTTGATGACAGTTGAAAACACGGAGAATGAACTCAAGTTTTTTATTTCAGAATCAGAGGGTATGATTTCTGAATTGCTGCTGGTCTCGTTTAGCGAAAAAAACGTGATGATGATGAGCCTAGTCGGAGAGATTGACCTCAAGGATATTTCAGATCTCAGTAAGAAAATAGACATACAAGGTTTTGAGCAACTAGAACACGCAGGAGAGAAAAAATGAAGAAAGCACTACTCTTAGTTAGCATCATTTACATGTGCTGTGGCGCACTCTGCGCACAGAGTGAGACTATAGAAAAAGCCAGTGACCAAGATGGTTGCATGACGGCCTATGTCTATCAAAGTATGCTGCGTGCCATTTTCCAATCTCCTGACCCAAACTTTGCCAAGTTTGTGAAAGACCTAGATCATATTAAAGTGATCATGATTGGTGACATCTCAGCCGAAGGCACGACTGAAAAAACAATAGTGGGTTTTGAAAATCAGCTGAACGCAGAAGGGTATGAAGAGTACATGAGTATCACCAAAGGTGACAAGAGTTTTAGAGTGTTTAACCTCGATGCGAATCAAGAACATCCGTCATTTGTTATTAGTGTCATCTCAAATGGAGTCCCTTTTCTAATAGAGACTGTCGGCACACTGGACATGAAGTATTTAAAGAGTATAGAGTCCGTTGATCTTACCCAGGCGATGGATTATTTATCAGGAGGATTTATTTTTAGATGAGTAGCGTATTAGAAATATCTTCCTTGCAGAAGGACTATGGCTCCATTAGAGCGGTAGACAACTTAAACCTGAGCATCGCAAAAGGTTCAGTCTTTGGCCTGCTCGGACCTAACGGAAGTGGCAAGTCAACCACACTCGGTATGATACTCGATGTGGTCACCCCAAGTTCGGGCAGCTACAAATGGTTTGGCGAAGAGCCTTCACATTCGCACAGACAGCGTATTGGTTCTATTCTCGAAAAGCCAAATTTCTATACCTCATTTACCGCTCAAAAAAACTTGGAACTGGCCTGCCTAATCAAAAATGCCGATCCAAAACGTATTCCGGAACTACTGAAACTCGTAGAACTAGCTGATCGAAAAGACTATCCGTTTAAGACTTTTTCGCTTGGTATGAAACAGCGTCTAGCCATCGCTTCGGCCATGCTGTCAGATCCAGAGGTACTCATACTTGATGAACCAACAAATGGTCTTGACCCCAAAGGTATAGCCGAAATACGTGCGCTAATAACGCGAATTGCTCAATCTGGAAAGACCATCATACTGGCCAGTCACCTTCTTGATGAAGTCCAAAAAGTGTGTGCTGATTTTGCCATTTTGAAAAAAGGAAAGTTAATCTACACGGGTAGGGTAGATGCAGACTTTGGCGAAGAAGTAATCATGGAAATAGGGTCAGCAAACGTAGATGAACTCTTGAGTGTATGTCAGACTTTTCCAGCCTACATCTCGCACCGCATGCTCAAAGACAAAGCCGAGTTAAAGTTTGCCAAAGAGACCGAAGCACAGACCGTCTCTAGATATCTGGCAGACAAAGGAGTCTATGTGAGTCACCTCCAGACCATCAAGAAAAACTTGGAGCAGCAATTCATGGAAATAACATCTTGACATGATGCGACTGCTCAACATAGAACTCTACAAGCTCAGAAACTCAAGGTATTTCTGGTGGCTCGGTGGACTCTTTATTTTCTTCCTCTTGTCGGTGCCTCTTGCAGCCCGCTTGATATTGGTAAAGATGACCGAAATGGGGGCAGAGATAAAAGGAAGAGGAATGGATGATCTTCCGCTGTTCGACTTTCTCGATATCTGGCAGAACTTGACCTATTTCTATTCTATATTCAGCATCCTTCTGGCCTTCATTATTATCATATCGGTCTCTAATGAGTATCGTTACGGTACAGTGCGGCAAAACATCATTGACGGACTCAGCAGAAAACAATTCTTAGCTTCAAAAGTCCTATTCATTTTGGGCTCATCAGCTTTTGTAACGCTGCTTATATTGGTGATTGGCCTTGGCATGGGCTTCGCTTTTTCTGAAGTGACCTCAGTGTACTTCGTTACTAAAAACATGCATTTTCTCGTGGCCTATTTCTTTGAGTTGGTGGGGTATCAATTGCTCGCACTCTTTGCATCGTTGCTAATCAAGCGCTCAGGATTGACTATCGTCATAATGCTTTTCTATACCTTCATTATAGAACCGCTGTTAAGAGCTCTGATATCGTTCAAGTTTGAATTGCCTTGGCTGGCAGACTTACTTCCAGTCAAAGCGGTAGGTAACAGCATCAAGTTTCCTTATTCTAAGTATGCACTTATGGAAACACAAACCTACGTGGGGCTCTGTGACTTTCTGGTCGTGTTACTTTATGTTGGCATATTCAGTTTCCTTTCATATCGAATAATCACAAAAAAGGATCTGGCTTAAGTTCAATACTCATCGGCCCATTTTGGATTTATTTTTAAACATCTCTGGCCTCACCTAATTGTTATAATTTAAATCGTTAGCGC
>CAYSDH010000085.1:0-12115 GCA_964429805.1 uncultured Flavobacteriales bacterium | reverse complement strand
GAGTAGAAACGGTGTTCGTAATTCCAATGAGGTCGTTGTCTGTCACATTGACACATCGCACAAGAGGAGCAATCATGGTTGGGGATTGCTAAAAGGCAAAGTGATCACCACGTTCTAGTAATCTAAACAAAAACTTCATTTAAATAAATATAAATATCTGGTTAACAATAATTAAAGATAAAGACGAAAGACTGTTCTGTGTGGCTGTCAAGTGACTGATGAGTACACACTCGTCTTGTATTTGGCACATTTTCCAATGTGCATTTGAATGAATGTCTCCAGCTTAATCCAGACAAAATGACTCGCCACGCTTCTCAAGATAAGCGAGTTTTACGAGCGCCTATTTACGTGCCCTAGTTATCGAGCTGCTCATTTGGCATTGTTAAAGTCCAGAAAGTGCGCGTGTAAGATTCCAACAATATATTGGCTTTATTCGTCACGACCCTATGACTAAATTAGAATTAGATGGCTAAAATATGAGCCTCCAATTGCGCTTGATAATGAGGGTGGTTATGCGCAACTCAGGCTTAAGGTTGAGCGTGAAAAAGGCCATTTATTCTGCTCCTAACTTCGGCCTTTTTGGGCCTTAAAAGCAAGTTGATTTTACAGCGAAATCGAATCAAAAAATTGCCATCTAATCGTTCAGAAAAAAGAAGGTGTGTGCACTGCGAAAAGCAGAGAGAATTACATCATGAATTATGTACTACCAACAAGCATGTGGTCACTTAAAATGCTGACTAAAAAAAAGACCCGTAATCAGGTTGAGAATATAGGCCAGTGCACCAAAAGATTGCACGATAATTCCTGCAATTATTCCAAGCACTAATCTGCCATCCATTCCTGATTCAATTTTGGCGACTTGAAGTACTCTAGACTCTTCTCCGTTAAACATCACAGCAAGCCAGATGAAGAAAAAAAGTGAAATCAGCATACCGATAAAAGTGAGCTTTAAGTGAGTTTTGGTCATGTACTCATTGAGTTTCGGAATCAAATAGCCAAGACCAGAGAAGAAAAGGAATACAGACAGTAGAATAGCCATCTTCACCGAAGAGAAATTCCCAATTACATTCTTCACGTGCAGGTCAAAGTCAATATTTAACACAAAACCCACTATAAGGAGGATGGGAATCCATATCCAGAATTTGTGTTGCGCTTTCAGATTGTTCCAAGACATGGCTCTAATGTACTGAATAGATGACATAGCCTTGCTTACAATACATACCTTCGACCGCTTTGAGCTTCCTATCAGCATATCGACAAGACTTTCGCGCTAACTTAAAGTTAGCTGTGCCAATCATGCTGGGGCAACTAGGGCAGATTTCTGTAAACGTGGCTGACAATCTGATGGTCGGAGTGTTAGGTAAGATTCCTTTGGCTGGCATTTCTCTGGCACTCTCGCTGTACATCGTTTTTTTTATTTCGATTTTAGGAATTGGTATGGCGCTGCAGCCTCTAGTTTCTGAAGCAGACGGTGCTGGAGATTCGGCTACCGTATCGCGGAGTTTTAAGCACAGTCTGCTGATTAATCTACTTGCGGCCATCTTTTCTATCGTACTCGTGGAGTGGTCGTTACCGTTCATTCATTTGCTGGGTCAGGACCCCACGGTGGTGCAAGAGGCGATTCCATATTTGAGAATCAACATGTACAGTTTGATTCCGTTCATGGTTTTCTATTCGTTTAGAGGGTTGTCTGAAGGGTTGAGCGAGACGCGTCCTCCGGTAATCGCTATGCTAATAGGCAATGTGGTAAACATTTGTGCCAATTATGTCTTAATCTTTGGTCACTTCGGTGCGCCAGTCATGGGCCTTGAGGGTGCGGCCATCGGTACGTTTATAGCGCGCACGGTGATGACTTTTTCTCTGATTCTAATCCTCTGGAAATGGAATAAAGTCACATCACTGGGCACCAGAATCTGGGACCATGTGAAGGCCATGCGTCTTGATAGTTATTCGTGGAAAGTCGTAAAGAGTCTGATGGCAATCGGCCTTCCTACATCCTTTCAAATGCTTTTTGAGATTGGCGCTTTTGCCGGAGCCGCCTTAATGATGGGGGTGATTGGACCAGACGAGCAAGCGGCTCATCAAGTCACTATCAACGTGGTGAGCGCTACGTTTATGATTTGCATGGGGCTTTCAACCGCGGCCACCATTCGTGTAGGAAAGAGTCTAGGTCAGGCAGACTACCTATCTATGAAAAAGTCTGGTCGGTCGGCAATATATCAGGCCGTGTTGTTTATGGGAGTGACAGGTTTACTCTTTATGCTTTTGCGTTTTTGGATTCCGACACTCTACATCTCAGACGAGTCTGTCATAGGGATTTCGGCAGTATTGCTTTCTGTTGCAGCCCTGTTTCAGCTTTCTGATGGTATACAGGTAGTGGCCATAGGAGCGTTGCGAGGGATGCAAGACATAAAGGTGCCTACCTTGATTACCTTCATTTCTTACCTCTGCATTGCCTTGCCATTCAGTTACTTGGCAGCGTTTAAATATGACATGGGCTATATAGGCGTGTGGCTAGGATTGTTGATTGGCCTCACCGTCTCCGCGATATTAAACACCTGGAGGTTTAATCATCAGATTTCAAAATACCTCAGTCGTGGGCGGTCAGAAACTGAATGACGGCTTCCCAGTAGAGTTCATTCCCTTCATGTTTTTTCCAAAGGGCGCGTGAGCCGTGGTAACCTTTTCCTTCAGGTAAGTAGTACGATTTCTGGTCTCCTGGTATCGCTTCAAAAATTGGAGTACACTGCTCTTTTTCGTTTCGAGCAGAAGTCATAAATACCGGAACGGTCACTTTTTTAGCGTATTCAGAAAAGTGCTTGTCGTCTATCATAAAATAATCGCCAGGAGCAAAACTCAACACAGAGTGGACTATGTCTGGATGCACCGTAGCGAGATACAAAACGATTGAAGAGCTGTAAGAGCTGCCCCACAAGATGATATTCTCTTGTTCATACTGCTCTATGATGTGGGTCATCACAGTCTCTATGTCTGGCACCGCATCTACAAATTTTGTTGACAGGCCTTTCTTCGCAGCACGCTCATACGTTTCGTTTTTCACTCCATTGATTTCCCCGCCAGAGCGCTGATCCATGGCGATACAGTTATACCCCATCTCATTGAGTTGCGGAGCAATCTCGGTGTACTCTCCTCTGCTCCAGCCCGCCTGATGGCAAAGAAGAATAAACGGTGCCTCCAAGTCATCAGTGAGGTAGGCTTGCAGCGTAATGTCCAGTCCATCGCTTGAGCTGATGGTGTAGCTCCCTTTATCATTGGCTTGACAAGCCATCATGAAAGAGAATAGAAAAAAACAGAAAGAGAGATATTTAAACTTCATACGTGTATTCAAATTTACAAAGTGAATAATGGCTATTTGTTTGCTCATGGTTCGTTTTACCTATGCCTACCGTGAAAAACTGCAGCTAAGATTTTCGTGCAACTTCCTTCTTCTCCATCTTCTGTGAAAAGAAACGCTGAGAGATGATAATCAAGAGAGTGCCTATTACTGTGGGAAGCAACCAGTTCAGATAGGTGCTCGTAAATATTTTTTGAATGACCGTGAATGCGGTCAGCGCAGCAATGTATGAGACGTACATTCTGGTGATGTGCTCGAAATACCATTGTTTTTTCTGCCCACTATGCTTTCTGACTTTTTTGCCGGCTATAAAATCGAGGTAGTCAGAGATGGTGGTGATTGAAAAAATGACGCCAAAGACTGCGGCAACCACTCCAAAATATTCGCCTCCTATGATGAGGCTAATTCCCCAGCCCAGCGTCACCAATGCGAGAATGATGCATACTATTATGACCAGCTTATCAATAAACTTCTTGCAGATTTTTCTTTTGGAAGCCAGCCTGAAGCCGGTGAAAGCCATGTAAAAACCTAAGATTCCAAAAAGGGTGATGAGCGGACTGCCCATCATTGCACCAGTAATTAACACAAGTGGCCAGCTCCAGAAATAGAGTCTACCAATTGTTCTATGTCGTCTTCCGCCTTTAGGTAAAACTGCTTGTAGTAGTCCAGTTATACCGATGAAAAGTCCTGCAGTGGCATGCAAGATTTTGATTGATTCGTGCATCTAAGAGTGGTTGAATAGTTGTCATAGTTTTTCGGTATAAAAGCTATTTGCTTGGCTCAGGCAAGTTACAACTAGATCATTAACACACAAATTTTTCGGAAGGGTAGTGACGTAATACGTCAGTTCGGCTATGTCTTTAGCATTCATAGGTTCGTATCCAGCATAGGCGGCCTTGGCTCTTTCGGTGTCTCCGTGAAAGCGGACTTCAGAAAACTCGGTCTCTGCCGCACCTGGCGCAATCTGCGTTACTTTTATCCCTTTGCCAAGCAGGTCTATTCGCATGCCTTTGGTGATAGCATCTACAGCATGTTTACTGGCACAGTAAACGTTTCCGCGCGCATACACTTCTTTGCCAGCTGTTGAGCCTATGTTGATGATGTGACCCTGCTTTTGGTCAATCATAAGTGGTATAATCTGCTTAGAAACGTATAGAAGCCCTTTTACATTGGTGTCAATCATCTTGTCCCAATCTTCGGTGGCCCCGTCTTGCAGAAAGTCTAGACCAGATGCCAGCCCGGCATTGTTGACTAGCACATCTATTTTTTTCCATTCTTCAGTCAACGAGGAAATGGCGGATTCTGTAGCGCTCAAGTCACGCACGTCAAAGCAGAGTGAGGTGACGTCAACCTTGTATTCTGCGCGCAGTTTTGCGCTGAGACTGTTGAGTCTTTCTTCTCTTCTTCCGGTAATGATTATTCTGTTTCCTGCCTCGGCAAATTTGATGGCAATGGCCTTCCCAAATCCTGATGTGGCTCCGGTAACGAGTATTGTTTTAGTCATGTCATTCAGCAACTTGGGCGCGGGCTGGTCTCAGCGCATCACGCACGGTAATCATGTCTTTTTCTTCTACAATGAGAAAAGCGATGTGATGCCTCTCTGAAATCGATTCGCTATCGCAGCCAAACTGACTGATGTCTTCCTTAAGCGCAAATTCTCCAAGATGTCGTGCATGGTGAGCAGCGGTCTGTGCACTGTCTGGTCCATGCATGTCCCATATCAACTTAATTTTTCTCATCGGCACAAAGAAAACGAATTCGCATCACACGCATAAAAAAAGCCCGATTCTCATTGAGAATCGGGCTAATGTAGTTTTGTGCAGACAATATGTGCTAAAACCCTGGATAATGTAGTTCTCAACCCAATTAGTGGACTTTTTCTCGAGGCCATATTGAAAACGGTTTCTTGATATCTCGCTGGGATAAAAAGTGCGCTGGCCTGAAAGAATGCCGGGCCCGTGTTGGAGAGAATTTCCTTCGCTCCAGATTCTTGACCTGAAGAATTTTCGGAACCGATGAGCAAAGAAGTGCAGCAGTGTCCGTGAGCCTCAAGAAGGAAAGTGACGGGTGGAAGGGTTTTTCTTTCTAGCGTTTTTCGGTTCTTTTTTGGGCAATGCAAAAAAGAATGAAAGGCAAACCGAAGTCGGTTTTCAAATTGAAGCTCAAATTTGTGAATTGAAAAACGTGAACAAGCACATAGTTAGGAAAACGGCAAGTCACGAAACGAGTTCATATAAAAAAGCCCGATTCTCATTGAGAATCGGGCTAGTATAAATTTGCTTACCTCAATCGGCTAAAGCCATGCTACACCTGTTGAGCCGTATGAAATCTGGTAGATTAATTTAAAGAAATCTCACCACATGCGATACGTGCACCTGCCGCACCAGATGGTTGAGATTTGCAATCATCTTCACCCGCGTGAATGATAATGGCCTTACCGATGATGTCTCTTTTCTCGTCTCCACAACCTACGCACCAGAGCTCTGTGTATGGCATGGTCATTTTCGCTAATCCGTTTTTATCGGCTTCAAAATTGCCGATATCACCTCTGTGAAAAGGAGGCACGCCCCACTTACCATGGTCCTCACCAGTTGGGTTCCAGTGTCCTCCTGCCGATTTTCCGTCTTCAGAACTGCAGTCTCCAGTTTCATGAATGTGAATGGCATGAATTCCTTGAGAGACACCGCTAAACGCAGCTTCCATTCTCACCTTGCCATCCATTTCTGTGAAAATCACTTTTCCATTCAGGCCACTGTTGTTTTTGGCTTGCAGCCTTGAGATGGCCACTTTGGGCTTCATCGTTTCTATTTTTTCTTCTACTGTTTTTTCTACTTCCGTTTTTGTCTCAGTACTGGCAGGTTGACTGCATGAAAAAAGGAAAAGAGAAAGGCTAAGGATGGATAGATGTCTAAAGGTCATATTGTCTTTTTTGATGCCTAAATGTAGATAAAATCAGGCGTTAATTATTTCTTTAATAGCACCAGTTCGGCTTCTGCTATGGCTTTGTAGATGGACTGGCTAGTCGCCTTAGAGACGGGTACAAGTGGCAATCTCAAGTGTGTTTGACAAATATTGAGATACTTCAACACCTCTTTTATTCCGGCAGGGTTGCCTTCTACAAATAAGAGTTCTATAAGCTCTATCAGCTTGAAGTGAATCTTGCGTGCCGCCTCTTGGTCGCCTCGAGCACCTGCATGCACGAGCGCTGACATGTCTTTGGTAAACGCATTACCTGCTACCGAGATTAGTCCGTCAGCTCCGCTTGCCATGAGTGACAGCGTGATGCCGTCATCTCCAGAGAGCACTAAAAATCCATCAGGCCGTCCTTCTATGATTTTTGCAATCTGATTAATGTCATTACTGGCTTCTTTAATGGCTACTACATTGCTAAAATCTTTGGCCAGTCTCAGCGTTGTTTCAGCAGTCATGTTACTCGAAGTTCGTCCTGGCACATTATACAGAATGATTGGCATGTCTGTGCACTCTGATATGGCTTTAAAGTGCTGGTAGATACCTTCTTGAGTAGGTTTGTTATAGGCCGGGCTAACGGAGAGTATACCGTCTATTCCATCAAAATTAAACTGCTCAATGTGCTCTACAATAGCTCTTGTGTCATTTCCACCAATACCAATCACCACAGGTACTCGACCTGCATTCACCTCCAAGATAAAGTCCATGCTAGACCTTTTTTCTTCTTTGCTTAAAACTGGAGACTCACCAGTGGTACCATGCACTACAAGGTAATCTACTCCACCTTCAATAAGGTGTTCCGTCAGTTTTTGGAGTCCTGCAAAATCGAGGTTTCCGTCTTCGTTAAATGGAGTGACCATGGCCACACCTAATCCTTTAAACCCGTTGTTTTTCATTGCGATGATTGATGTTAGTCAAAAAGTGATTGACTTGAGATGCATATTTATCAAACGTAGCATCTTCTTTAGTTTGTATAGTCAGGTCGTAATCTACCAGCGTGTCGTACGAGCGACCTACTTTAAATTTGGCCTTAGAGTCCTGCATCACAAAGCGCAGAGGTAGACAGTCATTTTTAGTGAAGTCTATTAAGATGTCAAACTCTGTCTCACAAAAGTTAGTGCTCTGGTCGCATGACGGGATGCCCCACCAGTTCAAGTCTTTTCTAGTGAAGTAGTCAAAGTTTAACTGATGACGATGATAAAAGGGCTCTTCTACATCATCGACATAACCCATGGCCATGACTTGTCTAATTCCATGCGTCTCTTTCAAGTACTGCACATACTGCTTGACCAACACAAAGAAGTGCTCGCCAGTAGATTCAAAGATGATTCCGACTTTCTGAGCACGATGAAAATTGACGACCTGACGCATACGCTTCTCCGACTTCCTCTTGCGAAGAGCCCGAAGCGCACCCCAGTTTCGTATGCCGCCTAAAAATTTCATTTAACTGCTATCATGTCCACAAAATCATCTTCTGAAATAACGGGTATTCCAAGCTTTTCCGCTTTGGCCAATTTACTTGGTCCCATTTTGTCACCGGCCACTATGTAGTCCGTTTTTCCAGAAATACTGCCTGAGTTTTTTCCTCCGTGCGATTCGATGGTCGTTTTTAATTCATCTCGGCTGAATTTGCTGAAAACTCCTGAGACCACAAAGCTCTTTCCAGACAAGGTATCAGACTGCTTCTCATTTTTTTCTGCCGTCTCGAGCTGAAGACCAAATGATTTGAGTGAATTAATCAAGAGCAGATTGTCCTGGTCTGCAAAGTAGGAGATGAGGCTATCTGCAATCACCGCACCTATTTCATCTACATGTTCTAATTCCTCTTTTGTAGCGGCCATCAACTTTTCTAGCGTGCCAAAGTGCTTGCATAATTTTTTAGAAACCGTCTCGCCTACATGGCGTATTCCCAGCGCAAATAGCACGCGCTCAAAAGGAACAGACTTACTTTGTTTGACTCCCGCCAGTAGATTGTTTACCGACTTCTCGGCCATTCTGTCTAGGTCGATAAGGTCTTCAAAGTTGAGGGTATAGAGGTCTCCAATATTCTTGACCAAGTTGGCTGAGTAGAGTTGGTCTATGGTCTCTGGCCCAATGCCGTCTATGTCCATGGCACGTCTTGAAATGAAGTGTTCCATCTTGCCTTTTATCTGTGGTGGGCACGCGTTGATGTTAGGGCAAAAATGATTGGCTTCTCCCTCAGAGCGCTCAAGCGGATGCTGACATTCTGGACAGTGCACAGCATACACATGCGGACGGCTATCGCTAGGTCGGTTGGCCAGGTTGACGCCCACTACTTTGGGTATGATTTCTCCTCCCTTCTCCACATACACTTCGTCTCCTTCTCTGATGTCCAGCTTTTCTATTTGATCTGCATTATGCAGCGAGGCCCGCTTCACAGTCGTACCTGCCAGCAAAATGGGAGAGAGGTTTGCCACTGGAGTGATGGAGCCTGTGCGGCCCACTTGATAGCTGATTTTCTCAAGTCTAGTGGATACTTGCTCCGCTTTAAACTTAAAGGCGATGGCCCATCGCGGAGATTTACTGGTGAATCCTAGTTCTTCTTGCTGCGCAGCATTATTGACTTTGATGACGATACCGTCAATATCAAAAGGGAGATTCTTTCGTTCATCATCCCAATACTCTATAAAGTTGAGCACACCTTCTATCGAGCCACACTTTTCGATGTAGCGATGTTCTGGCTTCGGGATTTTAAATCCCCAAGACCCTGCTTCCATCACCCGTGAAAAGTGGTTTTCCGAAATCGCTTCGGCAGAGTATACTCCATAGAGATAAGCGTCAAGTCCGCGCTTGCTCACCTTGGCAGAATCTTGTTGCTTCAATGTGCCAGAAGCTGTGTTTCGCGGATTCATATACGGGGCTTCGCCATTGGCCATGCGTTCTTCATTGATGCGTTCAAAGCGTTTTCTGGGCAGCACGATCTCACCGCGAATTTCAAATTCACGTGGATACGTTTGACCAATCAGCGTAAGCGGCACAGACCTGATGGTGCGCACATTGGCCGTCACGTCTTCTCCTTTTGTACCGTCTCCTCTAGTGAGTGCGCGAAACAACTCACCGTCTTTATAGGTGATGCCTATCGCTACTCCATCATACTTTAGCTCGCAGACATACTCTACTTCTGCATCCAGCAGTTTGAGGGCTCGGTCACTCCATTCCTTTATTTCTTCTCTAGAGTAGCTATTGCTGAGCGAGAGCATGGGGTAGGTGTGGGGCACCGTTTCAAAGTTCTTGGTGATGTCACCACCTACTCTTTTTGTAGGCGAGTTGTCGCTCGAAAATTCAGGAAAACGCTGCTCCAAGTCTTCCAATTCCTTGAGCATCAAGTCATACATCTCATCAGAAATGATGGGTTGACTCAGCACATAGTATCTATGATTGTGGGCGTTGATCTCTTTGGTCAACTTCCCTATTCTTTGTTGGGCTTTCTCGGCTTCCATTATAAACGTGATACGGTCAAATGTACTGAGGAATATTAAGTGTCGCTCTAATCATTCTGTCCTTTCCGTTTAAGTCTTTTTTCAGAATGACATCCTCATATCCGAGGTGCTCTAGCAGCTGAATAGTTTGAAGTCCAAATCGCTCGTTAATCTCAACGTACAGTCTCGCGCCTGACTTCAGTGCGCTCTTCGCCTTCTCCGCAATGGCCCTGTAAAAGAGCAGAGGCGCATCATCAGGCACAAAGAGGGCGAGGTGTGGTTCGTGATTGAGCACACGGTCGGCCATCTTATCCATTTCCTCACGCAGCACATACGGAGGGTTACTCACCACAATATCTAGATCAGAAAACGGAATGTCGTTTGCCAAGATATCTAGCTGTCTAAAATGTACCGTAGCCCCGAGTTGCTTGGCATTCTTCTTAGCAAGACTCAGAGCTGCTGGACTGACGTCAATGCCATACACAGTGCTATCAGCAATGTCTAAACTCAAACTCGTGGCGATACATCCAGAGCCCGTCCCAATATCTACAATCTGCGGACCGGCCATGTCACAGTCTTTTCTAATCCAATCGACCAGTTCTTCGGTTTCCTGTCTAGGTATAAGCACGTGCTCATTGATGGAGAATACACGTGACATAAATTCTGTTTCTCCTAGCAGTTGCTGAATGGGGATTCCTTTTTTGAGCGCCTTCAGATCGGCAATCATAGTCAGCAATTCAGATTCAGACATTCTCTGGTCAGGATTCATGACCAACTCATGCGGTTTTATGCATAGACGTGCATTGAGCAGCAGTCCAAATAGGGAGCGCAGCTCAGTCTGGGCATATCCATTTTTGAGGAGTTGCTCGTCAAAGTGACGCTGAAACGTTTTTATCTGGTTATCTGAAAATCGCACGAATCAAAAGTAGTGCAGATTATAAGACTGCGGTCATTTTGAAACACGTCATTTTGAGTAGTTGAGCACCTCTCAACGACAGGGCGTAGTCGAGAAACTGCACTGCGCAGAAGCTGCCCTCCGGTGCCAAGGTTCATCATATAGTAAGTGAAAAGCCACTTGATTACTTAACGAAAACCGTTTTAGTACATTGTTATCAAAAGTAGAAGGGCTATGAATAAAAATCGGAGCAAAGATCCTACGTATTCTTATACGCAGGAGCGCAGCTGCTGCAAATCTGGGATTCCCGCAGTGGTATATACGACATTGAAATATGGAATTATTGGACTTTTGATTGCGATTTTTTTTAGTTGCACAAATCTTGAACCTATTGGCATGTTGGAAGATTATAGTTTCAAAGTTTTCCCGCATGTATATCAAAAGGATAGTTCATACGTGTTAGTCTACCAATTGAATACAGAAATGAAAGACGGGAGTCCGACTATGATGACGTTTGCTGGTTCATCTGTGAGGGATGACACAGCTTATTTTTACTTTCAAGCAGTTGCAAGTTTTTTTGAATCAGAAGATGGCGTTGAAATTGTGCTTGATAATGAGAAGTTTGGCGAAAGTGCGAATCAGAATGCAGTGTATTGGCTTAACAAGGATAATTCGAAGGTAAGACTGGATATTATAGATTGAAAAAACTTCTAGGTGGTTTTGTACACTTGTCTTTTAAGTGCAGTGCAAAGACTGCTTATAGCTGTGCAAGATTACTATGATAAAAGTGTAGTTGAAATGATAAAGTAAGGCTATACTTAAATTTATGTAAAGCCTAGAGTTGTGAGATTAAGTCACCTATTTTCATATATTTAACTATGCCAAAACCACCCAAAATAGGAACCTGTATTGTCACCATTTTATCTTGTCTCCTTTTCATTTCAATTGATTTGAAGAGCCAAGATGTAAGCTTAGAGTGGGTGAATACGCTCGTGGGTAATTGGGTGGAATTGAATGATATTACCGAAGATGCCGAAGGGAATGTTTATTTCGCTGGCTACTTCGGTGATTCAGGGGTAAATAATTCGGCACCGCCATATTTGCAGACTACAGACACTATTATACCATTGAGCTTCGATGCTAGTGCCAACCTCTTTATCGTCAGTGTTAATGCACAAGGTAATTATCGATGGCATTATTACTTTGATTCTGGTGCTCATTACAACAAGCTAATTGCATTGAACATCGATTCACAAGGAGACTTGGTATTTACAGGTATGTGTGATGGGGGAACTGATTTCGACCCTTCTTCAGAATTAGTCTCATTGGGTCAGGCCATAAGGGACATATACATAGTCAAATGGACCAATGAGGGAGAGTTCATCTGGATGTCTGCTCTTCGCGGTCCTTATGAAGATAATGTTGAAGACATGGTGATTGATGAGGAGGACAATA
>CAYSDH010000084.1:11534-12189 GCA_964429805.1 uncultured Flavobacteriales bacterium | reverse complement strand
CTGTGTCTGACTGTCAGACAATCATCGCTGAATATGGTGATGAGAATCCTCACTACAGAGGAATGGCCAGAGTGTTGATGGCGCTTAACGTTGGACTCGCCACTGACTTGTGGGGTGATGTTCCATATGCTGAGGCTGGACTAGCTAACATTGATAACAACTTCAGTCCTGCTTACGATACGCAACAAAACATCTTGGAGAGTGGCTTGCCAAATCTTCTTGACGCTGCAATTGCTGACTTAAGCCTACCTGTTACTTCTAATAGCTTCTTCCCAGGTTCTGATGACCTTCTTTATGCAGGTGATGCAGAGGCATGGATCAGAATGGCCTATGTAGTAAAAGCGAGATACGCAAACAGACTGAGTGAAGTAAACCCTTCAAGCTCGGCTACGAATGCAATCAACGCTCTTGCTAACGGTTTTTCTGCTTCTGCTGATGATGCCATCATGAACTTCCCTGGTGGAGCGACTGGTCAAAATCAGTGGTTTGCTTTTGAAGCCAACAGAGGTGGTTACTACAGAGTAAACCAAACTTTCACTGACAGATTAGCTGCTGATGCTGACCCGCGTGAGGCGTTCTTCTTGGCGCTTGACGAGGCTGGTGGATTTAGCGGAACTCCTTTTGACGTTACCACTGACTTTACTACGTCATATGT
>CAYSDH010000084.1:0-11524 GCA_964429805.1 uncultured Flavobacteriales bacterium | reverse complement strand
CGCTCAGAGCTTCTGAGACGGCTCCATTGCCACTAGTGACTTTTGTGGAGCAGAAGTTTATTGAAGCTGAAGCGCAGATGAGATCAGGTAACGCACTTGGTGCTGCAACAGCATATAATGATGCTGTGCTTGAGTCAGTGTTGCTTGTGACAGGTGCTCCTGCCCCTGTTGCGTTTGAATTGGCAATGGCTTCAGAAACTGCTGCTACAATCAACATGGAGAAAATCATGACACAAAAGTGGATTGCTCTTTTCATTCAGGTGGAGACATACTCTGACTGGAGAAGAACTGGAATCCCTAGTTTGACTGACAATCCTAATGCAGCAACATCTATACCTGTCCGTCTACCGACAGTGAGAGATGAGCGTCTATACAACGCTAATGCAGTGGTTGTTTCTGATGTTGAACTTCCTGTATACTTCGATCAGTGATTGATTGGAGTTAGAATAATTTGAAAGGCGGGAATTTTATTCCCGCCTTTTTTTGTACCCCATAGTCTAGTTTAGAATCACTCTCGCTCCCTTTTCATTTCTCAACGACAAGCTTTGTCCATGTTTCTTTCGTCCAGTTTTGCCATTCTAGCCGCCAGAGTAAGCAAATTAGTAGAAGAGCTTCCCTCCTTTTTTTCATCCATTATTTGAACTTACCTTCATGCCATGATACCATTCTCCCCTCCCCGTATCGACCAAGAGACTATTGACGAGGTGGTCGACACGCTCAAATCAGGCTGGATTACCACTGGACCTAAAACAAAGGCATTTGAGAAAGAAATCAGCAAATACTGTGGCACTCAGCGCAGCATCTGTTTTAATAGTTGGACGGCATCTGCAGAGATGTTTTTGCGCTGGTACGGTATCGGTCCGGGTGATGAGGTAATTATACCTGCCTACACGTACATGGCCACGGCCAATGTGGTGACACACCTTGGCGCTAAAGCAGTGATGGTCGATGTCAATCCACATGACTTTAACATCAATATTGACAAGGTAGAAGCCGCCATTACGGAGCGCACTAAAATGATTATGCCTGTCGACATTGCTGGCCTGCCCTGTGACTATCAGTTACTCCAGGCGTTGGTGATGAGAGAAGATATAGTTGCGAAATTTCAAGCCGCTGGCAAAGCACAGCAAACGCTTGGACGAATTATCATTTTTGCCGATGCTGCCCACTCTTTTGGCGCCAGTTCGAATGGTCGAATGTCTGGCAAACTGGCTGATGTCACCGCTTTTTCTTTTCATGCAGTTAAAAACTTAACCACGGCAGAAGGTGGAGCCCTGACCTTTAATCTACCTAATCCGTTTAGCTTAGAAGCGATATATAAAAAGCTCAACACCATGTCGCTTCATGGACAAAGCAAAGATGCACTGGCCAAAACGAAAGCTGGAGGTTGGCGTTATGATGTGCATGAGATTGGCTACAAATGCAACATGACTGACATCCATGCCTCACTCGGCCTGGTAGAGATAAAACGATATGAAGCCAATCTGGCTAGAAGAAAGGAAATAGTGGTGCGTTATAATGAGGCGTTTGGCAAGGATGACCGTTTTCACCTCCCTCCTTTTCAAGATGAAAACCGTTGCCCATCCTGGCATCTGTACTTGCTTAGATTGACTAATGCCGATGAGAATGTGCGCGACCTGATTATCGACAAAATCAGTGCACAAGGTGTGTCGGTCAATGTGCATTTTCAGCCTCTGCCTATGTTGACGGCTTATAAAAATATGGGCTATGACATCGCTGATTTCCCTGTGGCTTTTGACAATTACCAGCGGGTGATTTCATTACCGGTCTATTATCAATTGACCGATGAGCAAGTGGAGAAGGTGATCTCTGCAGTCAAAAGTGCCACCGAAGAATTGCTTAGTTGATTAAGAGACTTTTTGATATTGTTTCATCTCTTGCTGGAATCACAGTGCTGTTGGTTCCGGGTCTAATCGTGGCTCTTGTGATTAGTGTCGGTAGTCGTGGCGGAGTGTTTTTCAAACAGCGCAGAGTCGGTCTACTTGGTAAGCCATTTGAGTTGCTGAAGTTTCGCAGTATGCGCCAAGATGCTGAGCAAAGTGGTCAGCTGACCGTTGGTGATCGTGATGCGCGCATCACAAAAATCGGCTATGTGTTGAGGAAGACAAAGTTTGATGAATTTCCTCAACTCATCAACGTACTCAAAGGCGAAATGAGTATAGTCGGACCGAGACCTGAAGTGCCGAAGTATGTAAAGCTCTACACAGACGAACAAAAAAAAGTGCTGCGTGTTAGACCGGGACTGACAGATTATGCCTCGCTGGAGTATTTTAAAGAAAGTGAATTACTCGCTCAAAGCGATGACCCAGAGCGTACGTACATCAATGAAATCATGCCCGCAAAATTGGCACTCAATCAAAGGTATATCACAGAGAAAAGTCTGTCTACTGACCTAAAACTAATCTTCATTACTCTCGTACGTGTAATCGGTATTACTTGATTTTTGACTCTAGAAACGACTCTATCTCAGCCATTGAGGCTTTTTCTAAAAGGACGTTTCCATCAGGACCAATTAGAAATTTTGAAGGAATGTCAGTCACACCATAGGCTGATGCGTATGATGAAGTACGCACAAATGAGCTAATCTCAACAAGCTGATTAGTCCAGTTAAAGCCAAACTTCTCGACTACTTTCTGCCACATACCATCCTTTTTTTCTACGGCTATACTTACCAACTCAAAGCCTTTGGCATCAGTAAATTTTTTGGCAGCATACTTTTCATTCAAGGCCACTATGGACGGGGCTTCTCTTAGACACGGGCCACACCAGCTCGCCCAAAAATCAACGAGCACATAATTTCCTTTGAGCGCTGCCAAGTCAAAACTGCTGCCATTAACTAGCTCTCCTTTGATACTTGGCGCATCACTTCCCTTTGGAGCAGAGCCTGCACAGGATGAGAATAAAAATCCAAATGCTAGGGCGAATAATGCGATGTGAATGTTGGTTTGCTTCATGAGTCGAAGTTACCCTCTTTTACTCAAAGCCATTCTAAATTCTGCAAATACCTGATAACGAGGCAAAAAGTGTATCTTTGAAGCGTCTAATAACGGCATGTTTCTTGGTCTCTGGCTTGGTGACGTCTGAAATTGGGCGTTAATTTTAATCATAAGGATGGACGAGAAATGACTCGGACATTCGTTTTTATATTTTTTTACATGAATATTTTTGTAGCAAGGCTTGACTATGGTGTAACCACTGAAGAGCTTAATGACCTGTTTGCCGAGTACGGTAATGTTGATTCGGCTAAGGTCGTAATGGATCGTGACACAGGACGATCTAAAGGATTCGGATTCGTTGAAATGGGTGACGATGCAGCCGCTAAGGAGGCAATCGAAGCACTTAACGGAAAGAACATCAGAGGACGAGACATCGTAGTCAAAGTCGCTGAAGAACGCGAATCACGAGGTGGTGGCGGAGGCCGCTCAGGAGGCGGAGGCTTCCAGAGAAGATATTAATCTTATAGACTTCATAAAAGGGATTCCAAAACGGAATCCCTTTTTTTGTGCCTTAGATGAACGAAACTACCCGCAAGTTATATTTTGAATACGCCTTTGGATATGTCAATATCGATGAGGAGTGTATCTACTTTACAGCCACCGGAAACTGGGACGAAGTCAGAAAGTTGAAAGGCAACAGACATGACTTTATTAAGCCTGCGCATCAAAAGGCAACGAAGTCTCAGGTCTACCTGGTCTTGCTTACATTGATGATGCTCGGACTATTCTATTATGCATGGTTGTCTCGTTCCATCATGCCCATATTTGTAGGCGTGTGTGGTTTCTACTTCGGATTTCAAGCGGTGAGACATCAGGTGAAGCCCCGTTTTTACTTGCCACTTGACGAGATCAATGAGGTACATTTGGCTGGAGACAAAGTCACCATCACGTTTGACGAAGACCCTATACTGTCTAGTCAATTTATATTGGAGCAGGTGAGTGAAAAGGGAATTGATATTCTGCAAGAGGTATTTGAGCATAAAGTAAAGACATGGACAACGGAGACAAACTATTAAAGAAGCCGACCTACAAAGGAGGTAACAGGGCCATGTCCCAGTTCATTAAGAAGAACATTAAATACCCTAAAAAGGCGCTAGAGCGCAAAGTCGAAGGAGTGGTCAGCGTCAGAATCGATATAGACAAGCATGGAAAAGTGAAGAAGGCCAAGGCCATTAAAAAACTTGGCAGTGGTTGTGACGAAGAGGCCGAACGAGTGGCTGGTCTATTAGAATTTTTTGTGGATTCGAAACGGAAGGTAAAACTGACATTTCACAAAACGATAAACGTGACTTTCAGATTGCCAAAAGCTAAAAAAGTAGCACCACCAAAAAAAGAGACTACAACAAGCACGGGCATGCAGATAGTCTACACTTACGTGCCGTCAAAAAAGAAAGGAAACTAAGCCATCACTGAGAAAGCGAGGTCTTTGATGCGATCTAGGGTCTGCTCCAAGGTCATGGTCGAATTGTCAATCAGAATAGCATCTTCGGCCTGAGTCAACGGACTTACATCTCGCGTAGAATCAATCAAGTCTCGTTCCTGCAGATTATCAGCCACGTCAGAGAGACTCATTTCTAGACCTCTGGCCAATAACTCTGTCCACCTTCTTCTGGTGCGCTGCTCTATACTTGCAGTCAAAAACACCTTGAGTTCAGCGTCTGGAAAAACAACCGTACCGATATCACGACCATCCATGATTACGCCTCCTCCTACTCCAAGTTTCTTTTGAGCATCAACCAACTTCTCTCTCACTTCTGATATGGCGCTCACCTTGCTCACCAATCGAGATACGCGCATGGTTCTGATCATGTCTTCTACGTCATGGCCGTTAAGGTTTGTCCTCATCTGACCTTGTTCGTTTCTAACTTGACTAATCTCAATTTCTTGCAACTCACCGACTAATCCATCTACATCAACACCTTTTCCTTCAGCCAGCCCATTTTCTAGCGCATAGAGTGTGACCGCTCTGTACATGGCGCCAGAGTCAATGTAGATATAGCCTAGTTCATCGGACAGCATCTTAGACACAGTGCTTTTTCCGCATGCCGAGTGGCCGTCTATGGCAATATTTATACGTGCTCTTAACATCTTGCTCGAAGATAATGGATCAATTGATAGCCCCAACCAATTTGCAATCATCAAATGACCAGTAGGTGTTAATACCGATTCTGGATGAAACTGAACTCCACTTACATTGAGTGTTTTATGTCTCAAGGCCATCAAGAGGCCTTCTTCGTTTGTCGCAGTCGGAAGCAGCTCTGGCGGTAATGATTCTGCATCAACCACCCACGAATGGTAATGTCCGACCTGAACTGGATTGACGATTCCTTGAAACAAGTCTTCATCAGAATCGACATTGCACAGTGATGGAATGCCGTGTTTTACTTTATCAAGATTGTGCAGTGTCGCACCAAAGATCTCAGCAATGCACTGCATACCCAAACAGACTCCTAGTATTTTTTTGTGCGCTGCATATCGCTTTACAAGCTGAGGCATGATGCCCGCATCTTTCGGAAGCCCAGGCCCAGGTGAGAGTATGATGTGACTAAATCGTTCTACTTCATCAAGAGAAATCTCATCGTTGCGATGCACCTCTACATCAACACCATATCCCTGCACCATGTGGTACAAGTTGTACGTGAACGAATCATAATTATCAAGTATGAGTAACTTCATTTTGAGAAGTACAAATTAAGGGCTTTAGGCGATTTTATCGTAGTCGTTTGCCCACTCTTGCTTACATTTATGGACTATGAAGAAAATTATAAAAACTGAACACGCACCCGCACCAATAGGACCTTACAATCAGGCTGTTAGGGCAGGAAACATGGTCTTTCTTTCAGGACAAATCGCCATTGACCCCGTGAGCGGAGAGATGAAAATGGGCAGCATACAAGAAGAAACACACCAAGTGATGAAGAATATTTTGGCTGTGTTGGCAGAAGAGAAACTCTCGCTGGAGCATGTCGTGAAGACTAGTATTTTTATTTCAGACATGGGCCAGTTTTCTGATATCAACGAAGTTTACGGAAGTTACTTCACCAGCGATTTTCCTGCGCGCGAAACGGTTGAGGTAAGTTGCCTTCCAAAAAATGTAAACGTGGAAATTTCTGTTATCGCTTTAACTGAATTATGATGCGGTTCACACGGTTTCAATCACTCGTTCTACTCGGTTTTTTATTTCCAATCTGTCTTTTTTCTCAATCGGCCAGTGATGGATTTATGAAACCAAAAGGTCAATTAGACATTGCGCTATCGCTAAACTCCGAAACAGCTAAATCATACTTTTTGGCCGATAGCACACAGCAAATTTCGTTTCCGTCAAGTACCATTGGCACGTTCGTATCATACGGACTTGGAGAAAAGTTAAACCTGATTACCACTCTTCCATTAGTCAATGGTGAGCTGCAAGACCTTAGTCTATTATTAAAAATAAGTCTGTTTGACGGCCTTGTTGGTGATCAACTGTTAAAGGCTAACTTCAGCTTAGGAGGAAGTCTACCCGCCTCATCTTACCGTACTGACATTCAAAAAGCCATCGGACAGCAACTGACCCAAGCCATCGGAATTGGGAATGTGCAGTGGCACTTTCATGACAATTTATTCGTCAACACTTCGCTCAGATTAAACCTGGCAGAAAACAACTCCACCTTTGGTAGCTCACTTAAATTGGGGTTCATCAAAGATAAATGGTATGCCGATGCTTGGTTTGACAGGCAAGTAGCCTTAAACGACACGGACTACAAATTCCCGTATCAAGCAGACTCACTCTCATCAACAGTGATAGTCAGCGACATGAATGAGGTAGGCATCAGTTACGGCCGACTTGGCGGCACAGTCTATCACCAAAGTTTTAATACCATTGGCTTTTTCGCGGGCTGGGGGCTCACACTTGACGGTCGCAACAGTTGGGACATTACGCGCTTCACAGTCGGATTAAACTACACGCCTTTAAAGAATTAGGAACCCGCTTTTCGCCATCTTTTATGAATGGCATTTTCTTTGCCAGGACCGTGCTGCACTTTATGCTGTCTAAAGAGTAATTTTTTAGAAGGAGAAAGATTGATACGCTCATAACGGTCTCCTTTTTTGACCAAGAACTCCACGCTCTTTTGTCCTTTGAAGTGACTGAGCCATTGCTCCACATTACCACTGAGTACATGGCCTTCTACACCCATGATGCTCATCCCCGCTCTAATGCCAAGCGCATAGGCCTGTGAATCTGGATGCACAGCTGTCACTTCTGGTTGAGCGAGCGAGTTGCTGCTTAGTCCAAAGTAAGAAGCGAGTATGCTGACCGCCTCTTCTTTTACCTTGAGCCCAGCTAGAGCCAATGATTTTTTCAGCACCTTGTCATAAGACACCGGTGAGTCAATGAGTTTTTTGACCATGGCTGAGGTGCCCTTCCCTCCCACTTCATCTAGCAATGCGAGGTAATCTTGCTCAGCGTAACCAACTCTTTTCTTGGCGAACTGGACATACAGTCGCTTCATCACTTCATCTAAAGAGTATTTTCCTTTTGTCCGCTTAATAATCTCTAGGTCTGTAATCATAGCCACCAGTGCGCCTTCGGTGTAGATGCTCACTTTTCTACCCGGTGTACCCTTGGCATAACCATCTATCCACGTATCAAAAGAACTGTCGCGCACAGAGAGATTAAATCTTCCGGCATTGGCCATGTGACGATCTAAGTGCGTGTTAATCTCTTTATAAAACTCTGCATCACTAATGACCTTTCCTTGCCACATTTTCAAGTCTCCTTGATATGTCGTCACCCCTTCGATGATATAGCCCACCTTGTGGTAATTCTCTTTAGTGAAGTCATAAGGAAACATCTCTTGCGGCCTGATATACTTCACATTCCAAGTGTGATACAACTCATGAGAAGACACTGCCAACAAATCATAATAGCCCTTGCCATGCATCAGTTCATTGGCCGGACCGAGCGCCAATACGGTTCCTTGCTGATGCTCTACACCATGATACTGTTTGATGTCTGGCGCCTGAATGAGGTACAGATATCGAGACACAGGACAGGATCCAAAGGCCTTCATCTGAACCTTGGTGAATGCTCTAAAATCAGTTTCTATTTTTTTCCAATCCGGCTTGGCATTACCTTGAATGGCCACCGTAAATTCTATTCCAGAATCTTTAAAGCGATGCACTTTCATACTATCAGACGCGCAGAATGGACTGTCAAACAACTCGTCCATATTTGAAAACTTCATGGACTTATTGCTGTAAGTCGCCATGCCTTCTACTTTATATCCCTTTGGAATGTCAAAGTCTAGCGTGTACTTCTCATCCTCTCTGCCTAGTAGATAATACATACAGTTAACCGGATTAACATAAAGCTGAGTCTCGTCCAGAAAGGTGGAACCCGCGTTGAGTTCATTGGCATAGTACTCGTAACTAAAGGTGCAGACACCGGCTTCTTTTGCTTTGAAGCTCCAGAGATGTCTTGACTTCTTCTCCAGCTTTAACTTCTTGCCTTGTGCATCATGGGCGCTGACATCGAGAACATTGCCCGCATAGTTAGCAAGCTCATATCGACCAGGACGCCAAGTCGGCAATTGTAAGTCTAGCTCTTCTCCTTTCTTCACTTCAAAACTCATGTCAAAGCAGATGAGTTGTCTATTCGCTTTGCGAGTCGATATCTGATATTTTATCATGTCTCAAAAATAGTTTTGATCCTAAGCCATCGCGAGCTAAAGACTGAGACTTATGAAGAAATGGAGATGGAGTATGCCTCAATCAAGATACCGATGAAGGCGACTACCATGTGTGCTCAATGACTTTGCAAAAATGATAGAATTTGAGAGATGAACTTAATTCAACCTAACCTTTAGTCGTTTTAGGCGCTGTTCAATAATATTACGATCACGTTCGCTTTTTACCACCATGACGCTGTGATCTTGGTGAGTCACATAGAGTAAGATATATCTCAACTGACCACTACGCTCATGTCTTTCAAACTTTATGGCATCGACTGAGTAGGTCTTATCGAGTTGGGTTGAAGACAAATCTTTCTGAAGTATTTTCTGAATCAACAGCACCTCACCGTTAGACTTATTGATTCGCAATTCCTTATAAACAAACCATGCCGAGTATCTAAATATCAAATAAAGAAAACCAAAGACTAAGGCAAATCCAGCGCCAACTAATAGGCTACCGCCACTAAGCACGCAAGTCAACAAACCCAATGGAATAGGATATAGTAGAATCTGTTTCCAGCTCACCTCTACCCGATTATTGAGCACAAAGAAGTCATCTGACTCTTCAAGATGATAATACGTTGAGGTGTGATTCACTGAGTTCTAAAATTGTTACAATCAACACAGCGCTTTAGGCTGGGCTGTCACCAATTAGTAATCGTTCTGAAAATACTATTTCATGCACTTTCATTATCAAAACAGAACATATGAGCACTGACCCAACAAACCAATATTCAGTAAATGTGTGGTATAATATTACCCCAGCAGTCAAGGTGAAAATGAAATAACCTTCTTACTATTCTAAAATTTCGCGTTACCGATACTGGCAATTTCTCAAACATCTTTTTCCATTCTCTTTTAAAAAGGAGTCGTATCACAGCTAAGACAAGTAAAAAGACGGCTACACCAAGCGCGAGTGATACCCATATGAGAGAATCGCTAAGAGAGTTGGAATCTAGATGATAAGCGAACTTGACGATCAAATATATACCGAGCACAAAGAGAATTGGCTTAATCACCTTGAGATAAATAATCTTTTAAAACTCTAGTCGACTCAATTGCTTGATGAAATTGGTTCACTCTAAATTAATCGTTTCCTTGAGAAATCGTTGACTCTCTGCGCACTATTCTTCATTGCACAAAAGCAGAACAAACTAAAACTGACTGAAATAAAAAAGCCCCACCATACGGTGAGGCTTTGCATACGTTTAAGGTTCTATTACTTTACTGGGTAGTACACGTTTGTCAAAACCTCTTCTGGCTTAACCGTTGTCGGGTCATTGGCATACTCCTCCATGACAGGTCCTACTTGCTCTAGACCATTTGCCTTCATGTAGTTGTCAATAGCCATGTGAACTGGCGCAGTCTTATCATAGTCTCCATAGTGCGCTACGTGAACAGATTTTCCTGCTGGCAGTGTCACCGTCTCATATCCTTCAATCTGAATCTTTGGGTCGCTCACAGGTATAGCTGCGCACATATCTGTTTTGCCATTTGCTTCGTCCCAGAAGTAATAAAGTCCGCATGGCATGCCTGCTGGCTCATGCCCTGCCGCGCCCACTGCCATCATGATGGCAGGCAGATGCTCTGCATAGAACCCTGCTATATTCTCCATCTTTACTTCTGCACGCTTCACCACAAAGGTGTGCGACTCGTTTTGCACTTCTGACACCTTGATTGCAGAGTTAGAACTAGCCGCCTGTCCAGCGTCCATTTCCTTTTTTGATTCCGCCACAATGTTTGAAAGATTAAAAAGGCCTTTCTCATACATAGGTCCAACAAAGGCATCCATTCCGAGACCAATCATCGACATGGCGCGGGCCATAAAACTATTATCGCCTTTCATGCCCCAGGTCACATTCGTGCCACCAGACGCGTTATCTGCCAATTTCAGATAGGAATTAGCCTTACCGGCTCTGCTTTCAGGCTCGATAAACTTCAACTCCGTTTCCAAAAGTTCATCTTCTACTATTTTGGTGATTTTCTGTTCTCCGACACTTGCTCCCTCCCATCTTGAGTAGGCACCAACTGTACCGTCTGTACCGTGAATTGTAGTCTCCATCGTTGGGTCTTCTTCTTTCCAAGGGCCCCAGTCTTGCATCTCTCCAAGTGTTCCGGCTTCGTTCCAGACAAGACCTCTAGGTGCATCAATACTCACCGTGCGATTTACATCATATGTCTTCGGGCCAATAAAACCGAGTATGATAAAAATGATCACCAATATGAGGATGATGAACAAAATGGTCTTTAATATTTTCATAGAATCAAGAGTTTTTGCTTAAGCCACGAAAGTAGACAAACAAGATTATTATTAGGTAAGGATGAATAATAAAAAAGTGATTACCTCACACTTAAAAAACTGTATATCAATTGATTATCACAAACACCAACACACCATCAGAGTCAAGGACTTTATTCTCTCTGTCATTGTAAGAAAAACTGAGATGGATTGAATGAATGCAGATTGGGAGCTAAATTCCTTTTTGTTCTTTTAGCGAAGGGTGCAAAAAATTTCCAGCAAGGTTTAGCGAGAAAGACTATCCCTCGATTTGGATACGACATGTCTTTTTTCAGAAAAAATGAAGAACTACGGAGCAAACTCAATAAAGTCTTAGTGATTTAAAATTATTCTAATCTGTCCTGACCAGCGCGCATCACGGATTTCTGTGATGTATCTTAATTAGTAGCGTCCGATATTTGATGAACAATAAAGCGCTGGAATGAATAAGAATAATGACCACCAGTAGTCAATCGGTATATGAATTAGACGGCAATCAAAGTTGAGAATTAAAG
>CAYSDH010000083.1:0-12292 GCA_964429805.1 uncultured Flavobacteriales bacterium | reverse complement strand
GACTTCACACACTTTTCGGGGACTGTATCACATACATCTCTTGTTGTATAACGGAACAAATGTATGGCACGGAGCTTCTGCGGATGGCCGCGATAGTGGCCTGAGCGGGGAGCTTTGCGCGGCTCTGTGATATACATAATGTTAGAGGCTTTTTTCATCCACCAAGTTCGTCAAATAATGCGTTCGTTCCGCTTCTATTTTTCTCATCCAATGTGTGTACACGTTTCACCACGAATATCTACTCCAATTTTCTTACACCTAGCACGTCAAGGTTTGGCACACAAAGTTCGTCTATTCCAATATTCGGCACGTAGCACGTCCACACCAACCGTCAAGACCCAGATGATGAATGAAAGACAAGTGCAAACCAATTCCTTTTTTAATAGTGAGTTGGCCAATGGTCTGATGGAGCGAAGACTTATCGCTGGCCCGAAGAATGAGGGAGCAGTGATGTGTCTGAAGCATGCGAACTAACATTTACTCATTGGACCATTCTGCTCATGTTTCTTGAACGTGCTCCTTTAAATGTTGTGTATCTTCCCAGTCCATATGTACTATTGGTAAAGAATATATCTCCAAATTCTCTTCGGGAAATATGTTGCGTATATGGTCGTCAATCTTCGAGAATAGCAGCCCTTTAGTCTTGCAAGTCATCAGACTCGTGTGCGATGTATGAAATTGTGAGTCCGTATAGACTAATCGCTCAATGTTACGCTTGATGTTGACATCGATGACCATTCGTTCTTTGAGCAAATGTTTTGCAATGTTTTCTATCACTGACTCGCTGCTACTGGCAATCCTTAAGAATATCATATTTATAGTTTTATATCTGACTTAATGCGGGGACTACTACGGCCCCAATTTGAGGTGTGGTGTATAAACTCTTGAAATGCATCGCCCTCAAAAACCACAGAAGTACTTATGAGGGTTTGAACTTTCAATGAAGCCAAGGTCTACTGCCCGCTCTAAATCAGCACAACCTTGTATAGGACGATAGCTCATGTGATATGCCAAGCCCCGATTGTGATACGCCCGCGCAAATTGCGGATCCTTCCTTATTGCTTCTTCATAGGCTTCAACAGCTTGGTGATATTCTCCATATAGCACATGTACATTTCCTTTCAAATTCCAAGATGCAGGGTCATCCTCATTGAGGGATACTATGGTCTGCGCATCTGCCATAGCACGAGCTTGATCGCCCATCATCTGATAACTGTAGCTGCGATTATACAGTGCTTGAGCATAAATGCTATCACCCATCTGTGCTGCGCTATAATCTTCGATTGCCCCATCTAAATCTCCCATATTCTTTTTGACCAACGCTCTAGCGAAATACACGTGTGGTATGTCTTTACTGATGGCAATAGACGTGTTCAAGTCCTTCATCGCGAGATCCGAATGCCCCAGATGTTTGTGTGCCACTGCTCGATTATAATAGGCCAATGCAAACTCGGAATTGAAGGTCACGGCCTCATCAAAAGACGCTATCGCCTCTTCGTACTTCTCTTGTTTCATCAAAAGGAGTCCCTTGACATCATGAGCAATCGATGAGTAGGGATTGACCTCAAGCGCTTTGTCTACACTCTCATAAGCACCCAATAGATCTCCACTTTGGAATCGGACTAGTGCTTGCTTCTCGTATTCATGCTCTAACTCAAATCCGTGGGCGATTAGTGTATCTAGCTCTAATAGCGCCTTATCGTACTGCCCCGTAGCGATGAATACATCCAGTCTATGAGAGCGGATATTGTCATCATCAGGGTTGAGTACAAGTGCCTGATTCTGGTCTTCAAGTGCACCATTAAAGTCCATGGCGAGCATTCGCAGCGCAGCACGTTTATCAAACATCGCTTCTGAGTATGGATTGAGCTGTTTGGCCATGTCGTAATCTCTAATCGCAGATTGCGTCTCCCCAAGAAGTTGATAAGCACGCGCTCGTTTCATGTACGCCTCAGCATAGGCAGGATCCATGTTAATCGCGTTGGTATAAGATAATATGGCTTCTTGATGGCCTCCAAATCGCATGACATAGTCAGCTTGTTGTATAATCTGAGTAGCTTGAATGCGAGGAGCATTTATACCACCTTGGTCAACAAGCTGCGCGTTCACAGGAGATGAAACGGCAATAGCCATGAGAATGAGCGTGCAGATAAATGGAGTTTTCATATTGTTCGTATGTGTTGTGTGCAAATATAATAGTAATACTATTATAGTGGTGTGTTATGCTATCTTTTTTTTTATCTGAGAGAAGTGTCTAAAAAACTGGGCACAGTGATGAGGCTTTTTGTTTCAAAAGTGTTCCTACTACATCAACAAGTAATGCAGCAGTCCAAATACAGCACTAGCTCCTATCCATATCATCATATTTACTTTAAAGCGATACATGGCTATGAATGAGACTAAAATCCACGATAGGGTGACTAGGTCAATCTGATTCAAAGCCAGTTTATTAGGAAATAGGATAGCCTTACCTAAATAGATTGTAAGATTGAGAATCACACCCACCACGGCAGCGGTAACCAGCGTCAATGCTTGCTTCACACGTTGGTTCTCTCGCGTCTTCTCAATGATGGGCGCACCCACAAAAATGAACAGGAAACAGGGCACAAAAGTGAAAAAGGTAGTGGCGAAGAGCCCCAAAGAACCCATGAGAAGTGAGCCTCCGAATTGATTATACCCCGCCATGAATCCGACAAATACAAGGACCATGACTAATGGTCCAGGCGTAGTTTCTCCCAAAGCTAAGCCATCAACCATTTGCAACTCGGTGAGCCATTGCAGTTTCTCTACACTCACCTGCGCCACATAGGGCAGAACGGCATAAGCCCCGCCACACGTCACAAAGGCCGCCTTGGTGAAGAACAAGGATAATTCCTTCCAAAAGGCAAAATCGCTCGTAAGCAAATAGAACAATCCGATTGGGACAGACCAGAGTAATGCCGCAATGCCAACCTGATTTAGAACACGAGCCGTCTTGAACCCTGCGTCTGGTAAAAAATGACTTCGATTGATGAAGTAGTCTACTTCATCTTTTGCCAGTTGCTCTTGGGCTGCCGCTGTCTGCTTAAATAGCTGCGGAAATAGCTTACGCGCCACAAATGCCAATGTTAAAGCTCCGATGATAACATAAGGAAAAGGAATGTCAAAAAAGTACATGCACACAAATGCCGCACCCGCGACTATAAAATGAAATGCCGTGTGCAGCGACTTTTTGCCGATTTTGACGAGGGCCAGTATAACTATAGCCATCACGGCAGGCTTGAGTCCTTCAAACATGGCATATACCCACGGTATATTGCCATAGGTGACATACAGGGCCGATAAGCCCAGTAATATAAACATGGAAGGAAGCACGAAGAAAATCCCCGCTACCAGTCCGCCTCTAGTTCCATGAAGCAACCAGCCTGTGTATGTCGTCAATTGCTGCGCTTCAGGGCCTGGCGGCAGTATCATCGTATAGTTCAGGGCATGTAGAAAGCGACTTTCGGAAATCCATTTTTTCTTTTCTACTAGAAATTCATGCATGATGGCTATTTGGCCCGCTGGCCCACCAAAACTGATGAATCCGAGCTTGAGCCAAAACCAGAATGCTTCTTTAAAAGAGGGTTTTTCCATTTCTAATCTTTAACGTCTTCTGTATAGAAAACTGGCTTCTTGTGAGTCAAGGAAACGCCTTTTCATTTTTTACAATGTCTAAATCTAATTGCTTGAGCTGCTGATCTCGGACAGCACATACTCGATACTTTGCGAGACTCTTTTCAGCTCATGATTAAAGAAGAGAGCGGTTTGATGATTCCACAGCGCGTTGTTTTTCTCTAGGATACTAAAGCTGTCACTAAGCGTATTTATATATTCCTTTTTCTCGGTTTCATCTTTTACAAATATTGGCGGGTAGAGGTTATACATGAGCATCCAGTTTTTGGCAATCCGCACAGTCCTTCCATTTCCATCCACGAAAGGGTGTATCCTTATCAATTCATGATGAAGATAAATTGCCTGGAGTAGTGGGTGAGAAATGCTCGCAAGGTTAAAGAACAACTGTGTTACTAGACCATTCAAATCCTCCGGGTTGGGGCATAGATGCCCTCCAATTTGAACTAAAGTTCGTCTGTATTGATTGGGGTGTAGGCTGTGCGCCTCTTGTGAAATGAGCCTGAATAGCTGAAAGAGTTGAACTTGGGAGGTCAGCGGTCTATCATTCTTTATTTCGTTGACAACAAATAGAATAGTCTTGTTCAAACTCTTTTGGTACGAAATCAATTCCTCCTCAGTTTCTGCCTCCATCTGCGCATTTTTGATGGACAGCAACTCTGCTAGGGTATTGGTACTGTTGATGAACTTATCTAGCAGCGCTTTAGAAGATGTCTTTTTACAAAAGGTAATCGCCCTGTATATAGATTTCGACTTGGAGTCGATATCAAGCAGAATGGATGGGTCAATTTTGATTTGATTAGGAGCCAGTAGTATCATTCTATTCCGACTTTTTACTCAGCGACAGGCAGAACTCCACCAAGTCCGTGTCAGCGTAAATGCCGTAAGAACTACTGAGGCAGCCGCTGGTGCCATCGGCACATTCGATCAAGAATAGTATGGACTGATCGGAGGGGTCGCTCATGCCTTCGTGTACACAATACTCCACCAGCAGGCATTCCTCTTTGGTGTAGGACTTAGCGTTCTGTCTGTCTATCAGCCTATCGTCACGATACATAAATTCTTCCGTATAACCAGAGGCCTTGGCCTGCTCTATGGCCTCCAATAATGTTTTACTGTTCGATACTATCATTTTCAATTCATTGCTATGAATACAGCCTCGATTGTTCGAGGCTGTATTTAAATCCATATTCGATCACCGCTTCCTAAGTAGTCACATTTTAATTAATGAAACTCACTTTTCCATTGTCCATATCGTAGAGAGCGCCAACAATCATTATCTCACCGTTCTCCTCCATCTCATTTAGGATTGGGCTTTTAAGTCTGATCTGCTCTATCGTATTCTTCACATTACTCTCCGATACCATGTGTACGAAATTCTGATTCTTTGAATTCCGTTCCCCATCGTACTCCACTACATCAACAGCAGGACGTATTTTTTCGAGCATTGGGGTAATATTTCCCAGCTTCACATCATCTATCGCTGCTTTGACCGCGCCACAATGCTCATGCCCCATGACTAAGATTAACTTAGAGCCAGAGACTTTGCAGGCAAACTCCATACTACCTAGTATGTCTTCGTTCACAAAGTTACCCGCCACTCGCGCTACAAACAGGTCGCCTATACCTCTGTCAAACACATCTTCTACCGGCACTCGGCTGTCGACACAAGATAGAACGATAGCCTTTGGGTACTGAGCCAATGTGCTGTTTCTCACTTGCTGCGAGTGATTACGTGCGGTCAAATCATTTTGTGTGAACCGTGTGTTGCCCTCTTTGAGCAGTTCTATGACTTTGCTAGGAGTCAAAGCCTCTTGTTCCTCTTTGGTCAAGACTGCTTCCATGAGTCCCGATATAGGCTTCTCTTCACTCACTGATTCTGATGCAGCGGCAGGTACGGCTTTAGTCTCAGCATTGGGTTTATTCCCTTGACTGCACGCGGTAAAGACAAGCACTGCACAAATCGTTAATGTATATCCTATTAGCTTTTTCATCTTCCTAATTTTTAAATTGTTGTTTATGTATGATCGTTTTTTACCCCTGCGTCCTTATTGACGCAGGGCGGTTATTTATTACAAAGCATTTAGTCTTCGAGCATAAGAGGTATTTCTCCAGCTCCACTTATGATGACCTTGGAGCCATCTGATTCGGATAATTTTAAGAAGGCCTCAATACTCTTGAGTTGTAATATCTCTCTGGTAAGGCCTTCAGAGAGTATGATCTGCGCGTCTCTTGTCCCTTCCGCTTCGATGATCTTACGTTCCGCTTCAGATCGTTCTTGTTGTAACACGAACTGCATTCTCATTGCGTCTTGCTCAGCCTCCATCTTATTCTCTATCGAGTTGTATAGTCCTGGCGGCAGTTTGATGGTCTTCATGAGAACTGCTTCGATGATCAGCCCTTTTTCAGTGAGGGTGCGCGCCATGTGATTCTTGATATCCAGCTCTATGTCACCGCGCATACCCGAGTGCATGTCTTTGGCAAAAAACTGTGCACAGACGTCTGCAGATGCAGATCGGAAGACACTTCGGATTATACTCTCGTAATCCAAGCCGACAGACTCTATAAGTGATGGGACCTTGTCGCGCTCTACTCTATACAGGATGGAGATTTCTGCTCCCACGTTGAGCCCTTCTTTGCTGGGTAGGTTCAGGTCCAACTCTAAGTTTTGAGTCAGTATAGTGGCTCTCACAATTTTGGTTGTGAAGAAATTGTAAGAATGAGCCCCTTCATCCAAAACGGTATCAGACAGCTTTCCTACTTTTTGCTTTACGCCTACCTGTCCAGGTCGAATAACCGTACAAGAAGTCATCATGATTGTCACAATCAATAGTGCTATTACATTTTGCTTTTTCATATTCACTTGTCTTATTGTTTACTCAAATGTCATTTACTCATCTTAAAACCAAATTAGTCTGAAATTAGAATGTGGTTAGAATTTCTACTCGGCCAATATGTGCTACAGAAATGGCGCCTGTGGCTCTATTTTTTTCGTTTTAGTGGGATTTTAAAAGAGGCATTTTCAGGCGCGTGAAACTCATGAGGCATCGGGGGTAAATTGTCGTTAATGTGTGGGCTATACATGAGTGACTTTGCCTTGTGATCTTCATCTAGCAGCATGGAGAAGCGAGCGTCCATACCTAAGGGCTTTATAGCCTCTCTGGTCAAATGATTGCCTTCCAAATGCACCTCCATGAGGGACGGGTTTTTTCGAAGAACATCTATAGTACTATCGAACTTTAAGAAAGGCTGTTGATCTAGGTAAATCGTATTCAACTTGGGTAGGTCTGCAACGAACTCAGGCAGATCTAAGAACTCATTGTTGCCCACATCGAGAATTTCAAGATCTTTAAGATTAACAATCCCTAGGGGAAGGTGATTCAGGTGGTTATTCCTCAGGCTTAATATCCGCAGATGCGCAGGAAACTCGATTTGATCAGAAATGACGAGCCCAGGCAGACCTTCTATTCTCAACTCCTTGAGTGCAGGAAGTTTCCCTGCAAGCCTCATGGCATTCTGGAGGTTTAGATGGGTGTCATAGACGAACTCAAGGTGCTCGAGATTGACCAGATTCTCGTAAGAGTCAGGTAGCGTGCGAAAATCGTCATTGATAAACTTTAGCTCTTTAAGTCCCTTGAGTTTTGAGATCGACTCAGGGGCTTCAGCAGATTGAAAATCAATGAGACTCAATGATGTTAAGTTGGGGAACTTTCTGAGTAACTCCAATCTGTCACCATCTTGTAGGTGTATGACCTCTAGCGTCTGCACTTTCTCAGGCTCAGAAAGGGCTTCTTCTATAGAATGGTAAATATGGAGCGAGTCAGTTATCTCCTTTTGGGCGTGAAGTTGAGCCATGGCGCAGGAGAAAGCGAGTATGATTAGAGACTTAAATGGTGTCATAATTTTAATTTTTTATAAAACTAAGTACCCCGCCTTAAGCTGAAATTAGGTTGATGTTAAAATCACATTAGAAATTGTGCCGTGAATAAAAAAGCGTGTGTTTTGAGACATTTCGATCAACTTTCAGAGTGTCACGATAAATGTAGTTCCTCTTCCAAGATGTGAGTCCACCTTGATCTCTCCACCATGCAAGTAGATGATACGCTCTACAAGGGCAAGTCCTATTCCAGTCCCATCTATTTCACGCGCATTTCCACCACGATACAGCGGCTTGTAAATGTGTGCTAAGTGCTCAGCCTCGATACCTATGCCTTCATCTCGTATAGAAACCATAGTTCGACTATTAGACTTGTCTAAACTGATTGTAACCCGTCCTCCACTGTGAGAAAACTTGCACGCATTCTCTACTAAATTGTACAACGCATTGTACATCAACTGACCATCTGCTTCAACTATGTAATCATCTGGATCACCATCTTCACTTATGCTGAAGTCGATTTTCACCTTCTCGTAGTATGGAGTGAGATTAGATGTAATGTCAAGCAGTGTTTCATCTAGGCTCACCTTCTGCTTAGTAACTTGAAAAGACTCCAATTTTGAAAGCTCCAAAAAATGATTGACTAACATATTGAGCCTTTCTGCCTTCCTCTTTATTCTTTCAATTGTTTCGACATACTCACTATCAGTCCTCTTTTTAAGCAAGGTAACTTCGGCCTCGCCTAGGATTACAGCCAATGGATTTTTAAGCTCATGCGAGACGTAGCGCACAAAATTCTTTTCAAGCTCAAATGCCTTTTGCAATCTATCCAGTAGCTTATTAAATGACAACGCAAGCATGCCTAGCTCGTCATTTTCATTGTACACGGTCAATCTCATATCTAAGTTGGACGCACTGATTGCATTCGCTTTATTTATTTTGCCTGCTATTGGCTTCAATACCCTGCGAGAGAAGTAGTTACTTAGAAGAAAAGTAATGAGGACGGTGCTTAAAAAGCTCAGGATAAGTATGTTGCGAAGCCTAGCTATGTAGGCTTTACCATTCCGATCACATGCTATGACCAATACGACATACTCGACCTCTTGAATGTTATATACGCGCGCTATGCCCTGCAAATTATCACTATTCCATGTCAGGGAAGACTCCGCTGAGATTTTGCCCATAAAGTCATCAGGCAAATGTTTCAGTACACTTTCGGGTGCTCTAAAATTGGCAAGGGTGTCTACATATTCAATTTCTTCAGGCAAGGTTTTCAAGAAGTTGTCGCGGACTTTGTCTCTTACTTCTTCGCTGAACGAATCACTCTCAAGAAAAAACTGTTCGGTGATGTTGAGTCGCTTGTCGAGCAGGTTAAAGAAGAGTTGCTCTTGCGTAGAGACGGACATGACGTAAACCAGCAAGCAGAGCCCTAGGATGAGCACTCCAAATAGAATAGTAAACGTGTAGGTAATCCTTTTTCTAATTTTCATGACCCAGGCTCTTTGATTACATATCCCATGCCGACAACGGTGTGCAATAACTTGACATCAAATCGCTTATCGATTTTTTTACGCAAATAATTCATGTATACATCGATGACGTTGGTGCCCAAATCGAAGTTAATATCCCAGACGTTTTCAAGAATATCTACCCGCGAGAGCACCCTGCCTTTGTTGCGCATCAGGTAGGCCAATAGGTTGAACTCCTTTGCAGTAAGGTTGACCGATTCACCATCATATTTCACCTCCTTACTACCATGATTGAGCTGTAAGGCACCTATTTCGAATACCTCAGTCCCGACTGACCGATTTTGCCTTCTACCGAGTGCATTTAGGCGGGCGAGTAGTTCCTTGAATTTAACGGGTTTCACTAGGTAGTCATCAGCGCCAATATCGAGCCCATCGACAATGTCATCAGTGGCTCCAAGCGCGGTCAACATAAGTATTGGGTTAGTAAACTGTAACTCATTACGGAGTTTCTTACACACTTCAAGTCCGTTGATTTTTGGCAAAATGATGTCCAACAAGATGATATCGAAATGAGCACTTGCCGCCAAGCGGAGCCCCATTTCACCATCAAAGGCCAATTGAGCGGTGTGACCGTTTTCCTCCAGCCCTTTTTTCAAGAATGCCGCGATGTCTTGCTCGTCTTCGATAATTAAGATGGTCATCTTACTATATTTTACTAAGTCTTAAAGACTCAAATGTAAAAGGAAAGTAGCGGGGAACTTAGGGCCGACTCAAGTTCTAATGAGATTCTAATGCTCGATTGAAGCTCCGGTTGTGGAGGAGTTTTAGAGCAGATGCGGTGTGCTGAGCTTGCCGAAGTATGCCGCAGCGAAGCGAGGCTTATCTGCTTGGTGTTGCCTGTTCATCGATTATGGACAATGCCAAAGTGCGGGGGCAAAAATGGGATTGGTTCGCACGGTGGTTCTCGATTATCGCTGATGGTCAATGAAAGGATTTCGGCACGTAGTACGTCTACTGCCTGCTTCAAAGCGTGGTTTTGTGTGTTTGGACTACTCTCGGTCACTACTCCCATTCTCGCGAGCAACATTGCCTCTAACGGTCTAGCTTTGCGCAGTATTGCATATAGGTTTTGTTGGAGATAGTAGTTCTCATTTTTCTTTACTCAGGTACTTTTTAACATTCCCTCCTTTTACACTATTTACATCAAATTCTATAATAAATGCTTTTTTATCTATTTGTTCGATGATACGATACGTTCTATTGATGTCAATTCGGTTAATTACTGTATGAATAATTTCTTGATGTACTTTTTGTCCTCTTTGACCAAAGCCTTTGGCCCCTTTATAGATTGTAATGCCAAAACCTATTTCATTCACTAATCTCGATTCAATTTCATTTAATTTTTCAGAGACAATCATAAGTCCAACATAATCCTCAAAGCCTTCAATCATTAAGTCAATCACTTTTGCGGTAATAAGGAAAGTTAATATTGAATACATAGAAACTTCTATCGATATCAGTAAAGCGGTAACAGAAAATAGGATGATATTAAATAGTAGAATAACTTTTCCAATACTTATTCCAAGTCTTTTATTAACAAATATTCCTACAATTTCTGAACCATCCAAAACAGCCCCGTTTTTGATCGTTATTCCGATTCCAGCTCCTAGAAATACACCACCAAAAATGGCGATAAGTAGCTTATCGTCAGTAACAGAGGTGAAATTTTCGAAATGAATAATTATGGCTAAAGCTGTAATTGATAGGAAGGATTTTAAAACAATTGTTTTGTTTAAGGTTTTCCAGCCGATTAATAAAAATGGAAAGCTGACAATCATCAGAACGATAGAAACATTTGATTCTAAGAGCTGACTGATAAGAATTGCAATCCCTGTCACTCCTCCGTCCAAAAAACCATTTGGAAGCAGAAATGCCTTCAAACCAATACTAGCCAACAGGATGCCTATGCCGATTTGAAAACTCTCCGAAAGAAATTGTTTTAGTTTATTCATTCTTCTTTTTCCTATATTTTCTTAAGCTTGATAGACATTCAAACAGCTAGCCAATAATCTAGCTGCCTTCTAAACAACGAAGGGTTACAGCTCCTAATTCTACAATTTATTGGTATTAGTTCCATTTCGTATTATCTACAACGGGACAAAGAGTATGGAAAGTGACAAAGGCGGAGCCGCGCATAGCGCGGTGAGCGGGCGGTTTTGTGCGCGGCATATGATATACATGATGTTGTACACTGTTTTTCTATTCGTAGTAGGTTAACACAGAAATTCCTTGATCCGTTTTCACTGCCAATCTTCTGTTAGCAGGATCATATGCATACACAGGTACAAAATCAAGGTAATGAATGATTGATGAGTTTTGCTTGCCGGTTTGAATCTGCTTGCAATCACAGAGAGTCAATCCTGTATTTAAATCGATGATTTTCGGATATTCGAACAGTGACCAAGCTTTGTCTTCATCAATTGGAATAAGGTCTCCCGTTTCGCTCTTGAGGGTCACCTTCTTTTCAAGTCTCAAGGTGTCCAAGTCAATCACTCCTACCTGAAGTGATGAAAGCAAGCCAACCTCCTCTTCTTGTTCATCGTCCAGCGAAGGCTCATTGGTTAGACTAACCAGCATCTTTGATTCTGAAATGAAACGGGCAGAACATACCTCACCATTAATCGGGAGTTCGAATCCGTTGCTGTCAAATATTGAACTATCCACTAATCCCTCGGTTAGATTATATAGCTTGACATCTCCAAACGGGTGCCAATGCCATCCTGCACTCAGAATGTAGGTTCCATTACTAGTGACTTGGAACCTTGATTGAAAGAAATCAATTGACTCTCGGCTCTCATTAAAGCCAACTTTTTCACCTGTCTCGATATCCTCAATCTCAATTGTTCGATAACTGTTTGGACAGTGTATGATACCTGTTCGGCCGGTAGTTAGTTCGACTATAGCAAGAGGATATTCATAAACCTCAGCGCAGTAGTATGACCTATCAATTTCGCGAACGATTTCTGCACCCTTAAGAACAAGTCCTTTTGTTCCCAGTCTTTCGTAGACCACTTTATACATTCCATTCGGTGAAACCTGGGCTGCGTCAAACTTGTATCCAATGCCAATTCCTGAATGCTCAAATCTTCCATCAAGGTGGTACTTGTTTCCACCATGCACCCAATCAACCAAAGAGTCCCCTTCCCAAACTAGAGATTTGGGAGCGTTTTGGAATTCTATAACATCGTGGTCAATCATTAATCATCATAGTGTACAACGGATAACCTGTATGGCA
>CAYSDH010000082.1:0-12589 GCA_964429805.1 uncultured Flavobacteriales bacterium | reverse complement strand
CGCAAACTGGTTCGCAGACAGTGACTATGATCGTGACTGATGAAGATGGTAACGCTAGTACTTGTGACTTCACAGTGACCGTAGTAGATGATACAGACCCGACTATTACAAATTGCCCAGTGGACCAAGTTGTTATTGTTGATGATAACTGTGACTTCGTTATTCCTGATTATACTGGAGTGCCAACAGTCTCTGATAACTGTACAGCAGTGGCCGATTTAATTGTGACGCAAACACCACCTGCAGCTGATGTGCTTTCAGGCGATGGCACCACACAGTTAATCACGATTACAGTCGAAGACGCCAACGGCAACTCAACAAGTTGTGACTTCACGATTACTCTTGATGACGATACTGCTCCAAGTCTGACGAACTGCCCAATAGATCAAGATGTTATTGTAGACAGCAACTGTGACTATTCAATGGAAGACTTCACGACAGGAATTACTATCAGTGACAACTGTACAGCCACAGCAGATTTAGTTGTTGTCCAAACTCCAGCGGCAGGCACGCCACTTTCAGGAGACGGAACAACTCAACTAGTGACCATTGATGTTACAGATTTAGATGGTTTGACTTCTTCTTGCAGCTTTACCATCACCCTTGATGATGAGCAAGCACCGAACATTACTACCTGTCCACCAAATGCAGATGTAAGTGCAGATGCGAGTTGTGGCTACTTGATGCCTGATTACATCTCACTTGTGGTCGCAGATGACAATTGCACATCGAGCGCAGACCTATTAGTGACACAAAATCCGGCTCCAGGAACTCCGCAAACTGGTTCGCAGACAGTGACTATGATCGTGACTGATGAAGATGGTAACGCCAGTACTTGTGACTTCACAGTGACCGTAGTAGATGATACACCTCCTTCCATCACGAATTGTCCAGTTGATGAAACCGTCATCGTGGATGCTAACTGTCAGTACGTTGTTCCAGACTACACCGGCATACCTACTGTGGCGGACAACTGTACAGCAGTAGCTGATTTGATTGTGACTCAAAGCCCACCAGCGGGCACTCCTCTCAATGGTGATGGTACAACACAACTCATTGAGATTACAGTGACTGATGCTAACAATAATGCGACATCTTGTGACTTTACCTTAACGCTTGACGACAATACCGTTCCGACCATTTTGGCTTGTCAAGCAGACACCACTATCGTTCGTAATTCGTGTAGCTATACGATAGAAGATTTCACATCTTCTGTATTGGCAGAAGACAATTGCTCCGCGACTAGCGATATCTTGATTACTCAATCACCAAATTCTGGAACAATCACAGGTGAAGGAAGCTCACAAGTCATTACGTTGACCGCGACTGATGAAGACGGACTATTCACGACTTGCTCATTTACCATCACACTTGATGATGGTCCTGATCCGTATTCAGGTATGGACGCGACAATTTTTGTCTGTACTGTTGACCCAGTATTCAACATGTTTGACTCCATAGCAGGAGGCCCAGATGTGACAGGATTTTGGGAGCCAAGTCTTGGTGGTGGGCACCTTGGTACGTTTGACCCAATGTCTCTTCCAGTAGGCATGTATACGTTTGAATACATCGTGCCGGCAGTAGGTGCATGTACAGACCCTGATACGACTGTGGTAAGCATGACACTCGAAAACACAGGGACATGTAATGTCGCTCCAGAAATCATTTCGGCCAATACAGAACCTGAAATGAATGACACAATTTCAGGCCCTAGCATTACCACATTTGAAGATACACCGTTGACTATTTGCTTTGAAATTGTTGACCCAGGTGGAGTAGGTGCAAACATTGATTACACGCTATCTTCTGCTGCAAATGGAGTGCTCACTGCTACTGCGCCTGACGATACTTGCTTGGTGTACTCACCTGTGCTTGACTTCAATGGAGTGGACACATTGGAGATTACAATTTGTGATGACTTTGGTCTTTGTGATGACGTCTCGGTGCTTGTACAGGTGGATCCAGTGAATGATGCACCAGTAATAACTGACGCGATGGGTACGCCAATTGATGTTCAGTTAGAAGAGACACCAGAAGACACTCCCCTCATCGTGTGCATTGATGCCTATGATGTAGATGGAGACGACCTAGACATTTGCGAAATTTTTGATGGCCCTGATAATGGTCAAATTGACGGTGGTTCGCTAGCCATGGATGGTGATACATGCTTCTTGTATACGCCAGTGCCAGAATTTAATGGAATAGATACAATGCAAGTGGTGGTCTGCGATGGGGTTGGAGGATTTGATACGGTCGAAGTCATCATTGGTGTGCCGTTTATCAATGATGAGCCTGTCATTCTGGATGAAAATGACATGCCTGCTGACACACTGTATGCAATCACACCAGAAGACACTGATCTTGAGTTGTGCATCAATGTGTTTGATATTGACGGATTCCAACCATTGGATGTAACCGTTATTACTGAACCGAGCAATGGGTCAACAATTGATCCGCTCGCAGGTGACACTTGTTTTACTTATGTGCCAGCAATAGACTTTAATGGCTTAGACTCTATACAAATAATGGTCTGTGATACTGGGCCTCCTATATTGTGTGATACGGCATGGATATTTATTAATGTCACTCCTGTAAATGACCCTGTAGAAATCCATGATTCGGCTGGTATGCAGACTGACAGTCTGTACTTTGATGGCGATGAGGATGTCGCATTGACAGCATGTCTTACACTATATGACGTAGATAACGACCCAGTAGATGTAGTTGGTTTCTTCGATGGACCGCTCAATGGCACAGTCACTGCCGTTGGCGATGGTGATAGCTGTTTTGTGTACACACCTGATGAAAATTGGTTTGGATTAGACTCCCTGCAAATAGTTGCGTGTGATGACTTCGGAGGCTGTGACACAAGTTGGGTATACATCAATATCAACTCCATTAACGATAACCCGATTGCTGTCAATGACACGTTAAACGTAGTGGGACTTGTTACTGTTGATGTGCAGACAAATGACACGGATGTTGAAGACACAGAATTTGTCACCACTATTCTCTCCGGACCATTTGGAGCAGGTAACACAGCTACTGTTATAAATGGAGATAGCATTGAGTTCATTCCAGAATTGTCATTCTGTGGACTTGACAGTATTTTCTATCAAATATGTGATGATGGCAGCCCGGTGCTGTGTGATTCTGCTTGGGTAATCTTAGACATCACGCCAGCTGATTCTGACGGTGATGGCTTAGCAGATTTCTACGAGACGCTCACTGCCGATACAGATGATGACGGCACGTTAGACTATTTAGATGTCGATTCTGATAACGATGGAATTCCTGATAGTATAGAAAGTGAACCGACTGATTTCTGCAATCCTACGGTGAATGACTTTGATGGAGACGGTACTCCAGATCATCTGGACAGCGACTCTGACAATGACGGTATAGCAGACTATGATGAGTCTGGTACTGGCGGACCAATTGGTATTGATAGCGACTTTGATGGAATTGATGACGCCTTTGATACAGATAACGGAGGAGACGGCCTAAACACTGATCCACAAGATACAGATGGCGATGGTAAGCCTGACTACACCGACCTAGATTCTGATAACGATGGACTGAGTGATGTGGAAGAGTCTGGCGGTAATGACCCAGATGGAGACGGTATTGTTGGAGACGGAATTGATTCGGATGGTGACGGTTTGGTTGATGAAATTGATGCCGACACTGGTGGCGACTTCACTGACCCGCTTGACACAGATGGTGATGGTACGCCAAACCATGAAGACTTAGATGCAGATAATGACGGTATACCAGATGTCTATGAAGGCGGTTTCGCTGACCTTGATACCGATGGTGATGGGGTTGTAGATGGAGTAGATTCAGATCAGGATGGTATTCTTGATTCAGTAGATGATGACCCAGACTATGGTGGTAGCACAAATCCACTTGTGTATGACACCGATGGTGATGGTGTGCCAGATTACCAAGACCTAGACTCTGACAATGACGGGGTAAGTGATATAACTGAAAGTGGTAACGGAGACTTTGATATAGATAATGACGGTGTAGCTGATGGCTCAGACATTGATCAAGATGGTATACCTGACCCTATGGATGATGATTTCTTTAGTGGACCAGGTGGCTCTGACTACACGGACAGTGATGCTGACGGAGCGCCTGACCATCTCGATATAGACTCTGACGGTGATGGGATTTCTGACACCGATGAAAATGGATTTGGAGATTTAGATGTCAATAACGATGGATTCATAGATGGAGTGGACTTGGATGAAGATGGTATCGTAGACCTCGTAGATGCTGACTCAAACGTGTTTGGTGGATTCGTTGGTCCTGCTCGTGACAGTGATGGCGATGGTATTCCAAACTATCTTGATGAAGATTCTGACGATGACACCGTGTCAGATGCAGATGAGAATGATCCAGATGGCGATAATTTTGGTCCTGATGATACTGACGGAGATGGCTTGCCAGACTTCATAGACATTGATGATGATAATGATGGTGAGCTTACCGCAGACGAATGGGATTTTGACGGCAACGGCATAGGGCCAGATGATTGTGATGAAGATGGTCTTTGGGATTATCTAGATACGGACTTGTGTTCTGTGATTCTTCCTGAAGGATTCTCCCCTAATAATGATGGTGTGAATGACGTATGGAATGCGAGAGGCTTAGATCGTTTCCCAAATCACACGTTGGTCATTTTCAATAGATGGGGTAACAAAGTGTTTGAAGCCGCGCCATATAAGAGTGATTGGGGAGGGGAGAATGTCTTTGGACTTTCCATTGGCAATGAACTTCCGGACGGTACGTACTACTACATCATAGAGTATAATGACGGTATTACTCCGCCTACCAAGGGATGGGTGTATATCAAAAGATAAAAATGAAGGGAATCATGAAAAGATACTTCTTGATACTAGTCTCAGTGATTGCAGTGGGTGCAGTGACGGCTCAGCAAGATGCCATGTTTACCCACTACATGTATAACACCTTAGGCGTTAATCCGGGATATGCCGGGTCGAGAAACGCCTTAACGCTCACAGCACTTCACCGATCTCAATGGGTCAGTTTTCCAGGTGCACCTGAGACACAAACGTTTACTATTCATGGGCCAGCGCTTGATGATAAGATTGGTCTTGGTCTGTCAATAGTCAATGATAAACTAGGCCCCATCAAAAGCACTTCAGTCTATGGTGACGCATCATATCGCTTAAAACTGAATCGCAAATCAACACTCGCTATTGGACTAAAAGCGGGAATCAATTATATGAGAGGTCAGTTTAGCGACATACTCATTGATGATCAGACAGATGCCGTTTTTCAGCAGAATGAAGTGATGAATGCCAATCCCAATTTTGGAGTTGGTTTCTATTACCACAGAGAAAAATTCTACGCAGGACTGTCAGCTCCGACACTGTTAGAGAATCGTTTTACGGCCAATACTGTCAACGGTGATAGGGCATCTTTTTTAGATCAGCAGCGGCACTACTTTCTAATTATTGGTGGAGTGATAGACCTCAATGATAACTTAATGATAAAACCTACCAGCTTCGTAAAGATGACGGAAGGCGCACCTATCGAATTAGATTTGACGGGTACATTAATTTACCGTGAGCGGTATAATGCAGGACTAATGTATCGCAGCGGTGACGCGATGGGACTGCTTTTAGGGCTCAATTTAAACGAGCAATTGTACATGGGATATTCCTTTGATTGGTCCTTCTTAAATACAACTCTCACATACAACGGAGGGAGCCATGAAGTCATGCTTCGGTACGACTTCATCTTTAAGCACCGCAAGAAAATCAAATCTCCTCGTTACTTTTGAACCAATAGTATTAAGTCATGAAAGCCAAGTTTTATCTACTCATAATCGCCATACTTGTTCAAGCCACTTCGATGGCGCAGACTCCTGAGCGGATGAGAGAATTGGCCGACCGCTATTTTGATGAATATTCCTATGATCGAGCCATTTCTTTTTATGAAGAAATAGGAGATAAGAGCACCGACATAAAAAGAAATCTGGCACTCAGTTACTTGCGGATGAACAACACCAACAAGGCCGAAGAGTACCTTTTTGATATTGTGAATTCAGAAGAGACACTTCCAGAGGATTTGTTCAACTACTCTCAAGTACTGGCGATGAACAAAAAGTACCCGGAGTCAGTGAAGTGGATGACCGTGTATCACGAGCAAAAGTCTACTGACACGAGAAGTATAAAAACAGTCGAGCAGCCAGAGTACTACGAAGAGATTCAAGCGGAAGACGCCAAGTTTGAAATAGCTAATCTAGACATCAATAGTCCAGATGAGGATTTTGGGGCGACCTTTTACAAAGACAAAGTAGTCTTTGCATCGTCAAGAACCGGAGTCGAGACCGTGGTCAGAAGATGGAATTGGAATCAGTTGGCTTTCTTAGATATGTATGTAGCAGATCGCGACTCAAGTTTTGCATTGACCCATCCGAAAAGACATCATAAGAAGTTCAACAAAAAATTTCACGAAGGCCCAGCTAGTTTTAATGGTGCGGGTGATGTGATGGTGTATACGTCTAATAACTACAAAAGGAGAAGTAGTAAAGGCGAGGTTAATCTTGAACTGTACGAGACTAAATTTAATGGTGAGAAATGGTCAAAACCAGAGGCTTTACCGTGGAATGACAAAGAGTATAGTGTAGGACATGCCTCGCTCACTGAAGACGGTAACACTATGTACTTTGTGTCAGATATGCCTGGGGGTTATGGCGGGGCAGATATCTACAAGGCATATAGAAACGGTGACGGAACATGGGGAGAGGCCCAGCGACTAGATGTACAGATTAACACAGAAGGGAATGAGATGTTCCCTTTCATTCAAAAAGACAGCGTCTTATTCTTTGCTAGTGATGGACATCTAGGTGCTGGAGGTCTTGACATATTTTACATCGACTTTAGAGACAATGGTGTCTACCGAGCCAAAAACATAAAGCTGCCTGTGAACAGTAGCAAAGATGATTTCGCATTCATTATGAATAATGATCGTACAAAGGGGTACTTTTCTTCTAATCGCGAGGGAGGAAAAGGAGATGATGACATCTATTCGTTTACTCTGCCAAGTCCGATGAAGTTTAATAAAATGCTGTTAGGGAAAATTACCGATCAGTTAGGCAATGAGTTAGATAACGCAACCATAAGGCTGAAAATTGATGGTGAGGTAGTGGAAGAATACACTACCGGAGAAAATGGGGAATATGTCTTCGAGGTAAGTCCTGATGGTAATTATGACGTTGTAGGAAGTAAAGACAGCTATTCCGTAGGTGCGAATAGAGTGAATCTGGAAGAAGAAGAGTTTGAAGTGGTGTACTCTGATCTCATGCTCAATCTCAGTCCGAAGCATGTCAAGCATAGCCATAATGAAATAGATGTTTATGCAGGCAATATTCAGTACAAAGATGCTGGGCTAATAGTAGAAAAGTATGATGCCGAACCGATAGGATTATCTGTGTTGACAGCTGTTGCTAATATTACAAATGGTGAGCCTATAAGTGATGCGAAAATCACAATAGTCGATAAGCAGACCGGAGAGTCAATGGTGGTATATACACCCAAAGAGGGTGAGTTTTTGCAGTCTTTTGATCCAGATAAAAAGTTTGAGCAGCGAGATTATGCAATCACTATCGAGCGAGATGGATTTAAAAAACTAGATTACGATTATAGTCCAAAGTTAAGCCCTAAAGGACAGTATAAATCCTTGGCTTACATGATTCCAGAAGACATGCCTAACGATTTGGTTATGAAAGATGTCTTCGATATCAACCCTATTTATTTTGACTTAGACAAATATGATATTCGCCCAGATGCTGCTCAAGAGCTAGACCGCATAGTGGAGATTATGAACAAGATGCCCAACCTTGAGATTGAGCTGTCTTCTCACACTGACTGTCGCTCAAGTAGGAAGTATAATAAGCGACTGTCTAATAACCGAGCAGTCTCAACAGCAGACTATATCAAAGCTCGAATTAGCAACCCTAGTCGTATATACGGAGAAGGTAAAGGTGAGATACAGTTAGTCAATGACTGTGAGTGTGAAGGAATCAATTACTCTAGTTGCCCTGAAGACCAGCACCAGCAGAATCGTAGAACAGAGTTTAGAATAGTCAAACTCTAAGCCACTCATAGACCATGGTCTATCCGTAGTTTTGATCCATGGCCGGAGTATACATACATGTTCCTTTTTGTAAACAGAAGTGCAGCTATTGCGACTTCCACTTTTCGACAGACTCCTCGTATGTTGATGACATGACTGAGGCCATGTGCACGGAAATGTCTTTGCGAGATTGGCCTGCACACCAGCTTGAGACCGTATACTTTGGAGGCGGCACTCCGAGCATACTCTCAGCAACTCAGTTGACAAAACTTATAGAAGCGGTTAAAGAGCAAGTGGGCATTGCAGAAAAGGCCGAAATCACCCTTGAGGCTAATCCAGATGACATTGACGAAGCGAAGCTCAGCGTATGGAAAGACTGTGGCATAAATCGGTTGAGTATCGGTATACAGTCTTTTAATGACTCTGACCTCAAGTCCATGAACAGAGCACATGACGCCTCCATGTCGCGAGACTGTGTGTCTCTTGCGCAGAAAATGGGCTTTGACAACATTAGTGTCGACATGATGTATGGCCTCCCAAATCAGAAGCTCGAGGACTTTGAAAAAAATGTAGATCAATTTCTGGCTTTGGATGTAGATCATATCAGTGCGTATAACCTCACCATTGAGAAAGGAACGGCCTACGGTCGACTCATGGAAAAAGGACTCCTCTCTATGCCTCCAGAAGAGCAAATGGAAGAGCAATTTCTGAAGCTCCGAAGACTATTAAGTGATGCGGGTTATGAGCAGTATGAGGTCTCTAATTTTGCTCGAAGGGGAAAAATATCAAGGCATAATTCTGCTTATTGGACAAAGCAAACCTATGTGGGAATCGGTCCATCTGCCCATTCGTTTAATGGAGAAAGCAGAATGTGGAACGTGGCCAACAATCATCGCTATATGAAAGGTGTCACAGATTCTAACCCAATTACTGAAGAAGAGAAGCTCAGTGAAGTGGAGCGGTATAATGAAGAAATACTGACTGGCCTCAGAACGAAATGGGGAGTGAACCTAGCGCGAATCAAAAATCTATATGGTATAGACCTTCTCGCTGAGGGCAGCGCCCTGACAAGTCAGTATAATGATATGATTGAGATAGAGCAGGGCAGCCTGCGCTTAAACGAGAGAGGCTTACTCATTGCAGACAGAATTGCCTCTGATTTATTTCGACTTGATTAAATTCACGTATGAAAGCGAACATTGACACTGGTCTTAGAACTGTCTCAGTAGACCTCGGACGCCCACTGCCCATCAGTATTAGATTGAGGCATGGAGAGAATAATCCGGTGGCATGGTATGCTGAGTACCCGGCTATGACATCTGTTGAAATGGATGGTTTTGTGGGCTCAGTAGAAAAGGGCGGTAGTGTCAATACTCGAAACATCTCCTTTAACCCGCATGGGAATGGTACGCACACGGAGTGCATCGGTCACTTGACCAAAGAGGCACATCAGGTCGATGAGTTTATGCGTGAGTTTATCGTTCTCTCGCAGGTACATACGGTTACTCCTGAATTGCTGAGCGAAGATCAATCCGAGTACAGAAAAAAAGGAGATGAAGTGATAACTCTTGCCTCATTTGGCAAGCTAGAAATTAAAGAAGACGTTGCCGCTTTAGTCATCAGAACCTCGCCAAATGACAAGTCAAAATTGACGCGTGTCTATACGGGTGACAATCCACCGTATGTTGACCCAGAGGTGATGACCATGATTCGCGAAAAAGGAATACGTCATCTCTTGATTGATCTGCCGAGTGTGGATCGAGAGTCAGACGGAGGTTTAATGAAGGCGCACAGGGCGTTTTGGTATGAGGGTGACACGGCAAGAATGCATGCCACCATTACAGAAATGATTTATGTGCCTGACGGCATCACGGACGGTGAGTATTTGTTAAACATCATGATATCGCCTTTTGGTAATGATGCTGCACCGAGCAAGCCTGTGCTTTATAACATGGTCACATGAACATAGAGGAGTATCGCGAATACTGTTTAACTAAGCCTCAGACGAGTGAAGGGCTTCCTTTTGATGATAACGTACTGGTCTTTAAGGTGGCTGGTAAAATGTTTGCCTTAACTGATCTTCAGCTCTTTGAGTCTATCAATCTAAAGTGTGACCCAGACAGAGCCTTGGAACTTCGCGCTGAGCACCCAGGCATTATCGGTGGCTATCATATGAATAAAAAACATTGGAACACTGTGTCGACTGACGGGTCCGTGTCAGACAAGTTGATTTTTGAGTTGATTGATCATTCGTATCATTTGGTTTGTTCCTCCTTTTCAAAAAAGAAACAGCAAGAGCTCGGATTGAAAACAAACTCGACCCAAAATTGAGATACCTTTGAATCCATGGATGTGAAACAGGTCTTATCTAAACTGGTCAGTTACTTTTTAAAAGGACTGTTGTACACCGTCCCCTTAGCATTAACTGTCTACATCATCTATCGTCTCTTTCTGCTGATTGATGGACTTATTCCCGTTCTGCTTGGCGACTTGATTCCAATAAACCACCGTGGCTTAGGTATCCTCCTGGTCATCGCGTTGGTCACTGGTGTGGGTATCATGGGGTCTTCTTTCTTAGCCAAACCCATTAAAAATTATTTCACGCGCCTTATAGATAGCGTACCATTGGTCAAGACTATTTATTCCTCTATCCGTGATTTGATGTCCGCGTTTGTTGGAGAGAAAAAGAGGTTTGACCGTCCTGTGCTCGTCAAGACAAACAAAGAGTCGGGCATGGAGAAACTTGGTTTTATTACGGCTGAAGACCTTTCATCGCTGGGTATAGGCGATGAGAAAATAGCAGTCTATCTGCCGCACAGTTATAATTTCTCAGGTAACCTTTTTATCGTGCCTCAAGAGAATGTCACTTTACTTAACGTAAACTCATCTGAGGTGATGAAATTTATAGTGTCTGGTGGAGTAACCGAAATTCAAAAAACAGAAAAATTAAACTCATGACTAACGATCCTATCCGTGCTGCGAATGCACCTAAACCTGTCGGCTCTTATCCTCATGCCCGTAAAGTAGGAGACTTGTTGTTTCTGTCAGGTGTAGGGCCGCGAGTAGCTGGCTCTGACAATACTGACTCTAAGGTTCCTGGTCTAGAGCTTGATAAAAATGGAAATTTTCTTGCCTTTGATTTTGAAGCTCAGTGCCGCTCAGTCTTTGACAATGTGAAAGTCATACTCGAGTCCTCTGGCTCAAGTTGGGATAATCTAGTAGACGTCACGGTCTTTTTGGTCAACATGAAACGAGATTTTCATACATACAACAGACTGTATGCTGAGTACTTTAAAGACAATCAGCCCTGCAGAACTACGGTAGAGATTAGTTCTCTGCCCACGCCTATTGCCATCGAGCTAAAGTGCGTTGCGACTATCTAAAAAGAAAACGCCTTGATTAACTAATCAAGGCGTTTGCAATATTCTGTTTTAATCAGGTACTACTGATTAGTACACTCGGCTTATGTCGTTCTTCACTCCACGGGCATCATTAAGTGCTTTGTTCATCAGCACGCCAACTTGGCTTCTGTACTGATTCATGACCGAAGCACGGTTACTTGTCAAGTCGACTCCTTCGCCTGTGTTATCTTGCTTAGACTTGATTTGCACCACATAGACACCAAAGTCACCAGTGAGCGGTGTTGAGATGTCACCTTCATTCATAGAGAAGACAGTACCTACTATTCCAGGTTCTCTACCACCACCAGGCACAGTCACTGCATTCATGCTTAGACCACTTCCAGATTGGACGGCAACACCTGCATTAGCAGCAGCTTCGTCTAAGTTAGCATATTTGCCAAAGGCCGAGATAAACATCTCTGCTTTCTTCTCTTTTGCTACTTCATTTTTCATGTCGTCTAAGACATCTTCATAAGCTGGTATACCGTCTTCACGCGATCCTGTCATCAATGCAACAATAAACTTGTCACCCGCTTCTATTGGCGAAGAGACATCACCAATTTTACGATCTGCTTCATACGACCACTGTACCACTTCTCTTGAGTCAGGCACTCCTGATACCCCTTGAGATGTTGAGAGCGTTCCGTTAATGGCTCTTGTCTTCAAGCCAAGCTCTTCAGCCTTAGAAGTAAATAGCTCTGGGCTGTCATTGTCTATCGCAAATGCGTTTGCTTCTTGATACCTCGTCTTGTAAGTCTTTGAAGAAGGAACAATGTTCTTAACCAAATCAACAGTCTTTTTCATGGGTGTACTTCTTCTATCCAATACCTCTACTACGTGGTAACCATAGGTCGTCTTTACAGTACCGATAGCTCCAATGCGCTCATCAAAAGAGAAGTTCTCAAACTCGGGAACCATCTCACCTCTTGAAAACCAGTCATATACACCACCATTAGGAATAGATGCTGGGTCATCAGTGTACTTAGTCACCAAGGCCTCAAAGTCTGCGCCTCTTCTTACTGCAGTCTCAATACTATCTGCTAGTGCTTTTTTCTCAGAGTCGTTAGTCAAATCAG
>CAYSDH010000081.1:0-12708 GCA_964429805.1 uncultured Flavobacteriales bacterium | reverse complement strand
TCTTCTGTTCTTTCTTGATTTATAGTGTTGAATGTAATAAAGTACAAGCTTAAGACAGGTCATACATTATAGCCCCACAAATCCCGCACACTGGCATTCAAAAAGATATGCCTATTCCGAGCTACAGTGCATACCTTAGATACGTTATCTGCAATCGTGATTTTGAATAATATCATATTACTTCTCTTGGTTCTTTCGAGTTTCTCGTGTAGTGAACAAACTGCCCAGTCTGAGCCTAGATATTATTTGGATAACAGAACATCGACAGATAAAATTGAAAACTTAATTCAGTCAGAACTCAATGAGTATAAGTTGCAGCCAAGTGTGATAATCAACAACGAAGGTCAGGAAGTATTTGATGTGCTTGGGTTTAAAATAAAGTGGGCTGAAGCAGATAGAGGAGTTTCAATTTCCGTAAACGATGACATAGTTGAAACGAAAGAAATGAAAACGCTCAATAACGTATGGGGGTATGACACGGATAGTTTGAATTTTGCCAACTATGTCAATCAAATCTACGTCTATGGGCAAGATTCAATTTTTGGATTCGTTTTGAACAGCAATCCGTGTAACGGCCTTGGTTGTGGTGTCAATTATCAGCTCATATTCGACCTGAAAACTAATCGTACGGCTGGTTTTGGGCGATTTCGAACAGGCGCAGACTTTGGACTTTATGACTTCAAGCGAAATGGACGCATAGACTATTTGAGTAAGTCTTTCTATGGTCGAAATCAATCTCATATCGATTCAACTGAATATGAGATATACTCACAACTCCCAAATGGTACTTTCGAGTTGTTGAAAGATGAAAATGGATTGAAGTACAACCTTATTCATATTCGACCACTTTTTGACAGTATTCCGGAAAGTATGATTCAGCATTGGACGGAAGAAGTAAAATGAAATAAAGCAGATAACAACGAGTGATAGAATATGACGCGCGCAAAGCCCTGCACACGCGGTCTGTTGAAAGATCCGCTGTCCTTTGTCACATTCCATACTCTAGGTCACGTTGTGCACAAGTGACCAGCGTGTGCGAGACGCGAGTGTGACGTGACGATGCGATATGCGAATCCCAGAACTGAAAATTGCAAAGTGATAATCGTGGTGGACGAATGTTGTATTGAGCCACCGCGTAAGAATCCGCCCAGTCGACTATGGGCCAAGCAAAGCTCGAAGAAGATTCTATAACCTAATCTCCTGTTTTAGAGTTGATTTAATATTGGGGAAGGGTCTAGCATCGAAGCCAACTTTATTGCACTTTGCTGCATTCTCTTACTACTCCAACAAGCCCAATCGCATACCCTCACGAATCAAGCCAACAGTGCTTTTCACTCCAAACTTATTCAGCAAGTGCCTGCGATGTGCCTCGACCGTATGAAAACTAATGTCAAGAATCTCGGCAATCACTCTAGTTGGATGCTCCTCGTGGATGAGCTCAAGTACTTCGAGTTCGCGCTTGCTGATTTTTGGTTTTGGTGTTTCCGAACCTCCACCGTCAATCGAACCGCTCTCTTGCACCAGCACCTCGGTGATATTCTTAGAGAGATATTGACTTCCATCTCTCACATCGCAAAGCGCCTGTTTCAGCTCTTCTTGACTGCAGTCCTTTTGCAAATAGCCCTTGACGCCCTTAGAGAGTAACGTGCGCGCATAGGCACCAGACAAGTGCGTACTCAGTATGATGACTTTTAAATCGGGATGATTCTTTTGGATGTGCTCCATCGCTTCTAGCCCATCCATCTCATCCATGCTGATGTCCATGAGCAAAATATCGGGATGTTCCTGGGCGAGAAGGTCGAGTACTTCATGACCATTTTTAGCGATGGCCATCACTTCAAAACCGCGGAGCCCTTTAATCAGTGATGCCAATCCATCGATGACTACTTGATGGTCATCGGCCAGTATGATGCGTGTCTTACTCATGTTTACCTAGTGGGAAATTAATAATTAACAACACACCCTTGCCTTGCTCGGTCTCGAGTGTGCGATTTCCATTGAGGTATTTTATCCGCTTGTCAATGCTGTCTAGCCCGATGCCTTTGGTTGCTTGTCCGCGGTCATAGCCTTGTCCATTGTCTTGATAGAGCAACTCAGCATTGTCTTGTGTCACAGATATAGAGACGGTGATCTCAGTGGCTTCCGAGTGCTTGAAACTGTTATTGAGACACTCTTGCAAGATGCGATAGATCATCAGTCGCTCGGTCTTGTTCATCACTTCGAGATTGCCTGATGATCCATAGTCGACTACTGCGGTGCCCACCTCTCTGTACGTTTGAAGCATATCGCCAATTACATCTTCATACTTCAGTCGTTCAATGGCTGATGGGGCCATGGCATGCGATACCCTGCGCACCTCCTTGGCTACCGAGCGAACTTGAGTAATGCTCTTTTGGAGACGTTCTTTTATGGGTTCATTAACGACCTCATTGCTGATTCCTTCAAGACTCAGCTTTATGCCTGTGAGCAAACTGCCCGTGCCGTCATGCAATTCTCGTGCGATGCGTTCTCGCTCCTCTTCGGTGCTCTCTATAAGGACTTTCTCCAATTCTAATCGGGCGGCTTGACTCTGGTTTCTCAAGCGAATTCTATACCAGAGAAAGGAGAATAGCGCGAGCAGAGACACAATGACTAAACCAAGTCCTATCTGTCGGGTACGGTTAGTTGATTTTTGCAACTCAAGTGAACTACTCAGTAGTTCCGCATCTTTTTTTTGAGCTTCGTACTTCACTTCTAATTCGTTGATGCTCTTGATGTGCAGCTCACTGAGTATGGAGTCCTTTACGAGCATGTGTTGATTCAAGTAGGAATGAGCGCGCTCATAGTCGCCCATTTGTTCATGCACTCTTGATAGAAGAATGAGCACTTTTTTTGACATTTCGACCGAGCCCTGTTCTTCGGCCAAGCTAAGGCCTTCATCTAGGTATTCCTTTGCCTGCTCAAGATTGCCAAGCTCCAAATGACAATCCCCCAAGACTCTCAATATGTCTACTTCATATAACTTGTTTCCATATGTGCGAGAGAGCTCTAGTGTTCTTTCACAATAGGAAATGGCCTTGGAATATTGATGTGTGAAGGTGTAATAATCTCCCCAATGTCTGAGCAGCATAAAGTCGACCATGGCATTATCAATTTGCCTCGATGCGCTGTCGGCCTTGCTTAAGTTTTCATAAGCTAATTCGTAGTCAGCTTTTTGCAAGTAAGTCGCACCGATATCTCCATAGGTGAGGGACAAGTCCAACCAATTATTGGTTGGTGTGACGCTTAACGATTTTTCGAGATACTCTATTTCCTTGTCATAGTCATCCATGTCGCCAAATACAGCAGCAGCGTTGGCATAGGCACCGATGAGTCTTGACGAGTCTCCTCTATCTTCAAATAATTTAATTCCAGAATAATGATACTCAAGGGACTTGTCCAAGTCTCCTTCAAACATAAATGTGTTTGCCCTATTCAGGTGGACATTGGCTTGGTCAACCTCGTCTCCAGATTGCGCGCACAGCAAGTCGGCTCTGTCGTAATAGAAATGGGCCGAATCATACTGTCCAAGGTTGGCTTGGATATAACCCGAGAACAGCGTGGCCTTGAAAGCTCCCCAATGATAGTCCTGGTTTGTACTTAGCTCATAAGCCTCTTTGTAGAGTGCCAGTGCCCTATGCGGCTCTGCAAATTCTATGGAGTCGCAGAGGTCGATGAGTTCTTTTACTCTAAGTGTGTCCTTTGCTATGGTCTGGCCATAGGAAGTGTTTAAGGTTAAAAGGACGCATAGTAAAAGAGAATATATCTGCTTCATAGAGATCAGTTGTGGCTGGAGCATTCTTTCAGTCGCTCTGCTTTTCCATGCTCATTCGAGCTATTACAAGGAAACAACTAAGAAAGTTCTCCGCGTTAAATTAGACCGAAAGGTAGGCATGATCTACAGTCGAGGTATTACAGAATTCTGTGATGCACTCCTATTTCCTGCGTAGCAATTTTACTTCATAGAAACAGCAGGACTTCCTCAAATAAAACAATCATGCGATATACTATTCGAATCTTAAGCTCAATACTTCTAATATTAGGAGCACAGCATTCAAAAGCTCAGTGCATAGGAGACGTTGTACTTACAACTCAATCCGAAGTCAATGGCTTTAATTGCGAGAACATATTCGGCAATCTCATCATCCAAGATGATAATGATGGCATAGACAACATAGTCGACCTTGACCCCATTTACTTTGGCGGTTTGCAGGATCCAGGGGGCTTAGTCACTGGAGATGTTCAGGTAATCAATTGCAATAGCCTGCTCAATCTGGTTGGGCTAGATGGGATAACTATCATCAATGGCGAATTTCGGCTTGCCGACAATCCCATGCTGACTAGTTTCGGCAACTTTGGCTTTTATTTATCTAGCGCGGGCTCCATTGTCTTGGAAAACAATCCTATGCTCAGCGACACCAAACTAGATGAGCTCAATACTGTGGCTAACTATATCATCATGACTAACACAGGAATCAATGAAGGTGATTTTCCAAATCTGACTTCTGTGCCTTATCTCGAATTTTCTTTCAATCCCGCTATGACCGCGATACCAGACTTGCCATCGCTCAATTCGGCTGTTGACAACATTGTCATCTGGGATAATCCTAGTCTAAATGATTTGAGCGGTCTCAATGCTGTAACAGAATTAAACGGTCTTTTCATTGAGCGCAATGGTGACATAGATGGTGACTTGGGCTTTGACGCCTTGACTACAGTAAGCAACTCTCTCAAGATTATTGACAACAGTGCTTTAGTCGATTTCAGTGGTTTTGAAGCATTGACAGAAGTGGGTGACTTGGAAGTAAAAGACAACGGCTCTCTATTTGAACTGACGGCTTTTCCCAATTTAGAAATGGCACTCTCAATCGACATACGTGAGAATCCACTCCTGGGAGTGATCGACACCTTTGACGAAGTCGGCTCTGTCGATCAGAATTTGAATATTGGATTGAATCCGTCCCTGACCACCATATCCTCTTTCCCGCAACTAACGACCGTAGGAGCAGATTTCGCTGTGTACTTCAATAGTAATCTTCAATCTCTGAATGGCTTTAACTCATTAACATTTGTCGGTGGTAATATGGGCATCACAGAAAATACCTCAATGACCAATTTTTCAGGATTTTCTGCACTTCAGACGGTAAGTTTTGATTTGATTGTTGCCTACAATACCTCTATTCAATCCATGCCTGATTTCAACTTACTGGGTACTGTAGATGAGATTAGTATAGAGGGAAATAGCATGCTTTCGTCATTATCGGGCTTCAATGGCCTGAACAGTAACTTCGTTTCTGAAATTGGAGTTTTTGACAATACGCAGTTGACCTCTTTCTCGGCTTTCTCAAACCTAAATACTGCTGGTGATATAACGATAATAGGCAATGGTTCGATAAGCGTGTTTTCTGGTTTTGAAAGTCTACAAGAAGTCGACTACCTCGGCATCGGCTTATCTGACTTTACGGCAATACCAGATTTCAATTCTCTGACCCAAGCTGCCGAAATAGAATTGGGTTATGCTCCCAATCTGAATCAGTTTCCAGCTTTTTCGTCACTACAAAATTGTGGCCCTTTAGAGATTGTAGAAATGGGAGCTCTAGAATCTATCAGTTCTTTTCCTGTGCTCGAAAGCCTGAGCTATTTGGATTTGCATGACAATGACATGCTCACAGAGGTGAGTGGTTTTGGACTGCTCAATGATTTAGGCTATGTTGAAGTTACTGATAACGATGTGCTGTCAGACTGCTGTTGGTTAGCTCCTTTGATAGCGCTTGCTGGCACAGGAAATGTCAACATTTCAAACAATTCATTTCCTTGCAACAATCAATCGCAAGTTGAAAATAACGCTACAATCAGTATTAGCTGCCCTTCAGACATTACGGTAGCCACTTCTCCCAATAACTGTATGGCTCAAGTCGCACTTACAAGCCCATCTCCCGAGTCTTGCACGGCCATCAGTTCCTATGGATACTCATTAGATTTTGCTAGTGGATCGAATGTCGCAGACCTGACAACAGGAGGAGAAACCATCAACCCCTCTTTACCAGTCGGAGAGAATACGATTACTTATACGGCTTTCAACAGTTCAGGTGCGAGCGAATCCTGTTCGCAGACCATCACTGTTCTTGATCAGACTCCGCCACAATGGGACACCTTCAACCTTAATGTGACCGTCACTGGTGAGTGTGGTATAGATGATCCAAACGACCTTGCCAATGCTGCACGGCCAGACCTGCTTGACAATTGCTTTCCACCAACCCCTTCCTCATCTCCTCCGGTGATTACTGCCTTATGCGGTGGAGCCACACAGCATGTCTACACCTTCTCTGGTACTGATGCGGCATTCAATGTCTCCCAAGATTTTGTGGTCACTGTTATTATGGAGGACAGTCAGGCACCTGTCATTTCAGGTATTCCTGCCGACATGACGATTTCTTGTGGTGCCGATCTGCCTGCCCAACCTTTGCTCAGCGCTACGGACTTATGCCAAGGCGACTTGACGTCTTCTATCAGTATGAGCTACTCGCTCATCAATGATTGTGATCCAGGAGGAGGCCCTGCACGTCACGAGTATACCTACACCGTGTCTGATGCTTGTGGCAACATCGCTACAAGCGTGTGGACCATCAACGTCAATGATCAGTTCTCCTTTGATATCGGCCCAGATGTACTTACTTGTGAAAATTCGGTAAGCCTGTCAGCCATAGGTATTCCGTCTGGAGCAACATATCAATGGAGCAATGGAAGCACAAGTTCCAGTACGACTGTGAGCACATCAGGATTATATTTTCTGACAGCGACCACATCGGCAGGCTGCTGCTATAGAGACTCGGTCAATGTCACCTTTGGCACCAACAATGTCACAGCGACCGCCACAGGTGGTCAACTGGATTGCAGTGGAACCCCAGTACAACTTATGGCTTCATCTAATGCCGCTGGGGCCACATACGCTTGGTCTGGACCAGGTGGTTATACTTCCGCCTTGCAAAACCCTTTAGTCACAGCAGCAGGTGTTTATATTGTAACGGTGACGAGTTCAGCTGGTTGCACGGCCACTTCCTCGGCCACTGTGTCGAGCAATACTGATGCACCTGATGTTACTGCAACCGGAGGAACCATAGATTGCAACTCTAGTACGACCACATTGTCCGCCAGTAGTTCAACCTCTGGAGTGACTTACCAGTGGTCAGGTCCAGGCGGTTTTTCTGCTAGTGGTTCATCGACTGTTGTAGGCGTGGCGGGCACCTACACTGTGACTGTCACAGCCAGCAATGGATGTTCGTCAAGTGCCAATGCTGTGGTTTCTAATGATGTCTCATTGCCTCAAGCGACTATTGAAGCGACAAATCCGGTATTGACTTGTGCGCAAGTCAATACTACACTCAATGCAACTGCCAGTACAGCGATTGATTCCTACTCATGGTCGGGCCCAGGAGGATTTATTGGCGCTGATGAAGACATCACCGTTGGCTATCCAGGAACCTATGTCTTAACTCTTACTGGAGAAAATGGCTGTGTCAATAGTGTGCAGATTACGATCAATGAAGATGTAACTGCACCGAATGCTAGCGCCAGTGGCGGCACCCTTAATTGCACTGTGAGCCAAGTCAACTTGATGGGCACCAGCACCACCAGCGGAGTGTCCTACATGTGGTCTGGACCAAATGGCTTTAGCTCGGTATTCCAAAATCCAGTAGCGACAGAAGCGGGCACCTACACGCTCACAGTTACGGCAAGCAATGGATGCTCCGCGACTGCAACGGCACAAGTAAACAGTGCGAGTGACCTACCGCAGATTACCGCAACCGGAGGCACCATTGACTGTGCTAGCGGAACAGCTCAGCTGCAAGGGTCAAGTACTACTGCTGGAGTCACCTACAGCTGGACCGGGCCTGGCGCATTTACATCTACATCGACATCGCCTACAGTGAGTAGTGCTGGAACATATATACTCACCGTGACAGCAGGCAACGGTTGTCAAAGTCAGCAATCGGTGCAAGTGCTCAATGATACCATTGCACCGAGCAACCAACCAGATTTCCAAGTCCTCGATTGCCTGGCTCAGACTATCGGATTAACATTCACAAGTGATGACCCTGCTGCCACAATCAGCTGGTCTGGCCCGGGTGGATTCTCATCTACTGCTGCATCTCCATCTATCAGCAGTCAAGGTCTCTATACCTTGACACTGACTAGTTCAAACGGGTGCTCATCCACACAGACAATTGACGTGGTCGCTGACTTTGACTACACAGCAGACATCACGACTATCGATGCCACAGGGAGCACAGGAGGAGAGGCCAGTATCAACATTACTGGAGGCACAGGGCCTTTCACTATAGAGTGGGACACTGGGACAATTGGCAACAGCGCAAGTGACCTAAGTGTAGGAGCACATACTGTCATGGTCACTGATGGGCTGGGGTGTACAGAGATTATTGATTTTGAAATCAATCTGGTCAATAGTGTCATAGAGCTGTCAGAACTCTTGAATCTGAGTCTCTATCCAAACCCTGCAGAAGACGTGCTGAATCTTAAGCTAAGTCAAAAGGATGTCTCGGTCAATAGAATCCAAATTTTGGATCTTGGAGGCAGAGTCCTTTGGGCAAAGCAATGGGGCAAGGGCCAATCGCAAGAGGCTATTCCTGTGTATGACCTGTCTGATGGGACGTACTTAGCGCGTCTATACACTGACAGGGAATCAATCACTCATCGTTTTGTAAAGCGATGAGTCATCTCAGAACTGAATTACAGTAACAGAATTCTGTGATGAAATGATACTCGGAGTAAAATACTTTCATCATCAATAAAATCACCATCTCGATTATGACTACTACAAGACATATTCCCATTCTCTTAGTCTGCTTCGTATCCAGCCTTTCTCTATTGAGTCAAGGCATATTCTGCAATTACAATAATCAGTACGGATATCATGTCTCTGGTGATGACCGTGTCGTGGAGGTACTGGAGGCCAGTGGCGAACGCATGGTCATGGTCGGAACTAGCCAGTCAGGCTCAAGGGCCTCGGCCATTAGAGTTTATGCCAATGGTCTGCTTGATCCTGGATTTGCTGATGTAGGCAAGTTCTTGAGTCCATTCGCTGATCAACATAATGTCACATGCGCTACCATACAAGCCGATGACCGCGTGCTGATAGGGGGTAGAATGACACAGGGTTCAAATTCCATCCCCTATGTGATGCGACTTGATGAAGATGGCCAGCTCGATACGAGTTTTGGTGCTGGCGGCATCGTCTTTGTCCCTTTTGGGTTCACAAATCGAGATGCCCATGTGCAGAAAATCGAAGTGCTTTCGACAGGTCAGATCCAGGTCATCTCCTTTATGCCAAGCACCATATCCTTCTCGCAGAGCGCCATCATCACTACTAGACTGCTGGCGGACGGAACACTCGATACCAATTACAATATGCCTAATGGATTTGCCATCGTTGACTTGCCAGCGCGCGTATCTTTTGATATCCAGTCATCGACCATCGCTGCAGATGGCACATGCTATTTGGTGGACTACAATTTCAACTTGGAATTACAGGTCACCAAGGTAGAACCTAACGGACTGTTGGACCCACTTTTTGGTAACAATGGCACGGCTACTTTTCCTCAGTATACGCTATCGAACGCGCCAAGTCGAATGGCCAGTTCTATATCCATTGATGAGCAATTGCTTATTACTGTCAGTCAAACAGGGCAATTGCCTATCGTCTTCAAACTCGATGTCGAGGATGGTGAATTGTTTGGCGCATTCGGTACAGGTGGTGAGTTGGTCGTACCTTTTGAAGCCATTGACTTTGAGTGTTACGACATCATTGTCGATGAGGTATTTGAGCGCTACATCCTCGTTGGAGGCACATTCAGCGACCCTGTCAGTACACTCACGTTCAATATAGCAGGTGCCCTGCTCAATGACTGTGGTTCACCTTATCACATTGTGCCGGTTAATCAGACTCTAGGTGTTAGGTTCACGGCAGGGCTTATCGATCAATCTGGTTTTGTGAGATTGACAGGGCAAACAGGTACTCAAGATCCCACCTTATGGCCGCCAGTGCCGAGTCAAGGGTGGAACTACATGTGGACCTATTTCTCTCCATTTCCACCCCAGCCATTGCTCACCGAGATGATCCCATCGACTCTAGTGCAAGGCCAAGCGGTCGGGGTGACTATAAAAGGTACTGGCCTTAATTCGACACAAGGCGTAGAGCTATTCTCATCTTTTGAGACGCTGCCGGCTGTGTCATATTCTTTCATAAACAGTGAGACCTTGAATGCCGTATTCAATCCCGAGACAACATCTGCAGGCCTTATGGATCTCCGAGTAATTTTAGCTGATGACACGCTCATACTCGAAGACGAAGCCTTGGTTATAGAAGACGGTGTTGTTTCAGCAAGTGTCAATGTCACAGCTAATCGCAGACTATTGGCCGGTGGGCAATCGCTATATGTCATCACCTATAAAAACACTGGCAATAGCACCTTGATGGGTGCACCGCTCATAGTGCATAACTCTGATAACTATGAGATGACATTTGACCAGACTCAGATCATCAACCCTGAGGGACACCCGAGTATTATTGACTTAGTGCAGTACGTCTCTGACCTTGGTATACCAACGGCTGAGCTCTTCGACACCCGTCTCAATACGGGTAATGTAGAGGTGCACGGTGTCTTTGCCAATGCACTGGCTCCTGGCCAATGCCGCAATTTAGCGGCATTGCAGTCTATGGAAGCAACAGGCACAGCCTCACAACGGGTTACCTTCAATCCCACTGACCTCATTGGGCCAAGTGGACTTTTGGATGCTCCGCTCACACCTCAAAATTGCCGAGAGGACCTTGTGAAGCATGCCCTCGAGCAAGCTGGAATCGAGCTCAATATGACTAATTACGAGTCCTGCTTTGAATCAGCATACTCTAGCACCCAAGAATTTACGCGTGAATTATTCCTGCTAGAAAACACCAAAGCAATCCCGATGAAACTGGTCTTGATTCAGATTTTATATGAGCTAGCCTTGTGTACAGAAGGTCCAGATTTGGGTCTCGACAATGAGGACTTTGTTGCATTCGTCAATAAAGTATCCGATCTATTTGCTACTACAGAATTTTATACCGAGGATACCGAATGCCCTGATACGCAAGGAGGAGGCAGCGGTGGCGGTAACGATCCAGAGCCAGACGATGATCCGAGCGGTAACTTGGATCCTCAGCCTGACTTGAACCCTGGTGTGGGTCCTGAGCCTGATGGTGCTCTGCCATGCCCAGATTGTGACAATTGCGAGCAATGTGACGATGATGGAGGATTTGAGGCGCTGTCATCCTTGGACCCCAATTCAAAAATGGGGCCTTCGCAGACCTTCGGTGGGCCTTATGTCAATTATGAAGATTGGCAATACACCGTCTTCTTCGAGAATATCGACTCGGCTGATCTCGCTGCAAAGACAGTGCTCATTGTCGATAGCCTAGACATGAGTAAGGTCGACATCTCCACATTTGAATTCGGACTCTTGACTTGGGGAGCCAATGTCCGATCGGCCTCTCCGCAAGCCGATGTGATGGAGTATGATCTAAGACCGGCTATGCCCAACATTCTCAGAGTCACCACCGATTTAGACACTATTACGGGTGTGGCCACTTGGCTCTTTCAGACGATTGATACGCTTAGCCTGTATCCTACTACCAACATCGATCATGGATTCCTTCCGCCCAACATCAGCGCCCCTGAGGGTATGGGCTTTGTGCAATACAGTGTCAGTCTGCAAGAAGGTATAGCAAGCGGCACGACCGTGAGTAATGCAGCTGATATTTTCTTTGATTTCAATGACCCCATCAGGACCAATACATGGGTCAATGTCTATGACATCGTCCCAGCTGAGAGCCAAGTATTGCCCATCACAGACTATGTTGGAGGGCAGAATACAGCAACCATACAGTGGGATTCAGACGATGATGATGTCTTGTATTACAATATCTATTACAATACAGATGGAAGCAATGAGTGGTTGCTTTGGCAGGAGCAGAGTACAGCAACTTCTGGCTTATTCGAGGGAGAACTCGGAGAGACTTATTATTTCATGAGTCTTGCCGTAGACAGTGCGCTAAATGTGGAGCCCAATCCGCTTACCTATGATGCGAGCATCTTCATGAATCCAGTTAGTATCAGCGAACAAGACTTAAATACAGCTTACCGTTTATATCCCAATCCTACGAGCGATGTGGTCAGTATCACTGGCTTCAATAAGCAACTGAGTGAAATACAACTGTGCGATTTCGCAGGAAAAATTCTTGACCGATATGATGTGCCTAAGGAGTCGAAAGAGCTTGTGATTGATCTGTCGCCTTACGCAAGTGGTATGTATCTATTGAAGTTTTATGGTCAGGACAGTGCTGCACTCCAACAACGAAAGTTAATCAAGTACTGATAGTATCTAGAAAAGGTCGGACGCGTTTGCCATAACAGGTCTAGAGCGAGGGAGCAACCTCAAATCCATTGCACATAGATTGGGGTTTGAGTGGAATGAGCTGCTTACCAAAAAGGCAGTAAGGAGCGCATACTGAATCTAGACTGACCGAATCACGTTGAATTACAGTCGCGACATACGACCTCGGAAGAAATAGTACGTCACAGAAGCGAAAGCCCGCCCGCTAAAATCCGCTTAGATCGCGAGAACCGAATCGCACCC
>CAYSDH010000080.1:0-12745 GCA_964429805.1 uncultured Flavobacteriales bacterium | reverse complement strand
CTCGATATTAGCGCGACTCACTTGGTATCTATCATAGTGATTGAAAGACTAAATGGCCTCTACATAATAGCACACATTGCTACTCAAGATGTAATCAAGGTCTGAGTTTAGATCATCTACAAAGTAATTTCTCGTGGAATCTACCACGGCATAAGGAAACGGAAGGAACTCCCCATCAAGCTCTCTATAAATATGGTACTCACTAATATTGCCTGCCCACTTCTCATAGGCCTGCCATGTCAGCGTGTTTGTTCTGTTGGTTTCATCAGGGAAGATTTCGAGCAGGATGTTTTTACTCGTGTCAGACACTCCAAACTCGATACCACAACTGTCTAGGCTGATGAGTCTGTAGCTAAAGATTTTATCATCTGTAACTACGTCATTATCAAAAACAGTAATCTCTCCTTGTGCAGCGCCCAAAGCTGCCTCAAGAGGCACTGTTACGAATGTGTCAAACTCTTCGCCAAACCTGTCTAGTTTTTGAAACGCATAGTTGGATCTTGCAGAAGTGGTGTCCACTATCGCCTTAAGCTCTATTTGAGCAGGCCCCGTAACTGAGACGTTGGCCAGGTATGTATAGTTAGGCACATCTGGATAGTCCGTGAAAATGCAACTCTTAGAAGAGAGCGACTCTTTACGGCCATCATTAGGCACGGCCTTGACTATGTAGCAATAGTCCATGTTAAGCTCTACCCCTTCATGAATTGCTGAGTTTTGAGTCGGACCTACAGAATCAATAAGCATCATTGGTTGTCCAAACAAGCCTCCGTACACTTCATAATGGCTCACCCCTACTGGCCAGTTCAAATAAGAGTTCCAAGTCACCTCAACGGCTTGCTGGCAGGTGATAAAATCAAGGTCGAGCACCAATGTAAACTGGGGCGTAGCGTCTATGGCTGAGCCCGTATTAAATCCAGAATTGGTCATGCACGTGTCATACGCGATGACCACATAGCCCTCACTAAACGAAGCGGCTAACGAAGCCGGGTTTAGATACATGGAATCGTTAGGGTCGTTAATATTTGTCACATTGATAAAGTCGTCTGACTGAACGATGTAGCCTCCAGTATCTGCTTCTGGGCTTGGGAGCCAGCAGATGACCGCCTTATTATTGGTCGTGTCAACCGTGACAGTTTCTATAATTGGTTCACTCGGTGGATTTAAGTCCTGAAATATTCCCTCTCTGACATTGGACAATATTCCGCAAAAAGCAGTTGTCAGATACCTCACTCTAAAGCGGAGCAAGATGCCTGGGGTAAAACCATGACATACGTCTACCGTGTATTCAAACTGTTCGTCACCAAACTCAGTGGTACCGATAGTGCTCCACACACCTTGGTAAAACATCTGCACTTCATATTCACCTGCACCTGGCACAGAATCGTTAGGAAATGGATAGTTCCATTCGAGCAGCGCGGCAGTACCGTTATCTATAAACAAAGAAAGGTCTATGCTTGATATGGTGTCACTGGACACTCGTCCAAGATTTCCCGAAGGGCCGTAAGTGGCCAAAATGAAGTATTGTATAGATTCTGTAGCAGCTAAAGTTCCGGTATGCACGTGAGTGATTTGGCCAATACCTCCGTACGTAGCGATTTGAGTGCTGAAATTTCCGAGTTCGGTGTAGGTGTATATCTCATAACCGTTAAAGTCACCACTTACGTTAGCCGGTGGCGTCCAAATCAGGTTTACATCATCACCATTTACCTCCACGCAGTCAAGGACTGGCGCCTCGTAATCTTGCCCCAGTACCGCACTGGAAAGCAAAATAGCTGTTATAAGGAGGAAGGACTTATTCACTTAACAAAAGTATCTATTAATGAACGATTCAGATGCACTTAGCGTATCAATCAGAATACGAAACGATCTGCCGAATGTTGCATGGCTAACTGAGTCTTGAACTCTTCAAGAATTTCAGCTACAATTTCTTTGACCGACATTACTTCGTTAATCTGGCTAGACACTTGTCCTATTTCTAGCTCTCCTTCTACAAGGTCTCCCTCAAACATTCCCTTTTTGGCCCGTCCTCTACCGAGAAGCTCTTTGAGTTCTTCCGCAGACTGGCATGACTCGTAGGCGTTTACCACTTTTTGATGAAAGTCGTTTTTTAGAAGCCTTACAGGCGTAAGCTCTTTAAGCGTTAACTGAGTGTCTCCCTCTTTGGCCTTCACCACTTCATCTTTAAAGGCCTGATGCGCGGAGGCTTCTTGTGAAGCAACAAAGCGAGAACCAATTTGCACAGCATCTGCACCAAGGTTCATTGCAGCTAACATGGCACGGCCTGAACCGATACCACCGGCAGCGACCAGCGGAATATTTATTCTTTCTGCGACTTCAGGAATTAGACAAAGTGTGGTGGTTTCTTCCCTTCCATTGTGACCGCCAGCCTCAAACCCTTCGGCAATCACAGCATCTACTCCTGCGGCAGCGGCCTTGTCAGCAAACTTGGCACTGGAGACCACGTGCAGCACTTTAATGCCATGAGACTTTAATCGCTCGGTGTATGTTCTAGGATTTCCAGCAGAACTGATGACTACTGGCACTTTGTGTTTTATGATAATGTCAAGATGATCTTCAACTTGTGGATACAACAGCGGAATGTTGACTGCAAAGGGATTAGCTGTATTGGCCTTGCACTTTTGAATATGCTCATCAAGTATATCTGGATACATTGACCCAGACCCGATTACTCCGAGAATTCCTTCATTAGAACTGGCACTTGCAAGTTCCCATCCAGAACACCAAATCATGCCTGCCTGAATGATTGGATATTGAATTTTGAGCAATTCGCAGACTTGATTTTTTTTCATGAGTCAAAAGTCAGTTCATGAGTTAGGAATTATAGGCCCAGAAAGTGCAACTTTATTAACACTCTAACGTAAATTATCCAATATACCCTTTAACCATGATAAGAATCAAGGGGATACATTTGTTTAGGTAGCACGCGAATATATATTTGTCCATACTTAACACTAAACACAAAATGAGAAGGATCCTCCTTTTACTAATAGCTATTGCCTTTTTAAGTAACGAAGGCACGGCACAATTTCGATGGGACGCGGGGCTTTCCTTGGGTGCATCGAACTATCTTGGTGACATTGGTGGAACTGATGAGTCTCGTAGAGACTTCATACACGATGTCAAGTTAGATCAAACCAAGTATGTGGTTGGTGTGCACGTCAGATACAAGATGACGAGAACTATTGCCGTGACTGGTGGCTTTGCTTATGCACAGGTTTCTGGTTGGGATAGAGACACAGAGTATGCTCCGCGTAGAGCACGTAACTTGAATTTCAAAAACAACATCAAAGAGCTTTCACTCAGAGGAGAGCTTACTCTTTATTCTGACAATGATGTGGGAGGTAAAGGATATTACAACCCTGACTTCAGATTATATGGTTTCTTAGGAGTTGCTGGTATCATGCACAACCCGCAAGGCTTTCTTCAAAATCCGACTCAAGACCTTGAGCAAGGTTGGTACGACTTAAGAGAACTAAGAACGGAAGGACAAGAAAAAGAATACGGACAGTTTACTGTAGCCTTTCCAGTTGGTATAGGTCTTTACTTCACTCACCAGAAGAAGTGGAGATTTGGTTGGGAGCTTGGATACAGACTTACTGCAACTGACTACTTAGATGATATTAGTAGCACTTATGCTTTAGACAGCGAGCTTGACTCTGATCTAGCGGCTGCCCTTGCTAATCAAACTACGCCAGAAGTTATTCAAGAGACGTTTGGTGACCCTGCAATGATTTACAACTATCACTATCCAGAAAATTACTCTGGAACTCAAAAGAATCCGCGAGGAGTTGAGTCTAATAGAGATGGCTTCCTAACTTCTCAGTTTACTGTGGGTAGAGTGCTTAAAGAGCGAAGCAGATATGCGAAGTCTAAGCATGCATGGCTCAAGGGACGCAAGAAAAGAAGAAAGGCGAGAGCTAAATTCTAAACGATACGTATCAGTTGCTTCTTCTGAAGTACTGTGAAATTTTTCTAATTGGCTTTAGTGCTATCGTGTAAAAGCGAGGACTAAGGCCATTTTTTTTCCATGCCATTTGGTCCTCTTTGTTTGCTGAGACTCTATTAGAAACACTTGCGTTACTCTGTCCCCCTGTTCTCATTTTCACAATGACACGAGGCAGATAAGACACTGACAACTTGTTCTTGTGCAAGAATCTAAGCATTAGCTCATAGTCTGCCGAAGATCTAAACGCAGTGTCATAATTACCATACTCTTCATAGGCCTGACGCTTTACAAAAAACGTAGGGTGTGGTGGCATCCAGCCGTTGAGAAAAGAACTTGGGGTCCACTTACCAGACTTCCAGTACCTGATTACCTTGTCTGTATGAACCGCATCTACATATTCTAAATCGGCATAGACACATTCTGAGTCTTCACTTTCAAAGCGTTGATATACATCTCTCAATACATCTGCGTCAGCATAGAAATCATCAGAGTTAAGTATACCAATGACATCACCTGTGGCCATGCGCAAGCCTTTGTTCATGGCGTCATATATTCCTTTGTCAGGTTCTGACACCTTTTTTGAGATGGCATCACCGTATGAGTCAACAATGTCCATGGTGCCATCTGTTGAACCACCATCAACTATAATATACTCCACGTCATCATGCGTCTGCATCAAGACAGAGTCTATGGTGTGCTTAATGGTCTTCGCAGAATTAAATCCGACAGTGACGATGCTAATTTTCATTCAGATTGGATTTTACGCTCTCTGACTTTTGCCGCAGGAATACCGACATATATACTGTAGGCATCTAAATCTTGACTAGCCACAGAGTTTACCGAAAGCACTGCATGCGAATGCACAGTCACACCGCCAGTAACAATGGACTTGGCTCCTATCCATACACCTTTCTCTAGTTTGATATCACCGACAATGAGGTCAAAGGTGCTCTTCTTGTAATTGTGATTACCACAGAGCAGCTGAGCTCCTTGAGAGACACAGCAATGAGCCGCAATGTCTACTTGTCCGAGATTGTCTATCCAGACGTCTTCGCCAATCCATGTGTGATCGCCAATCTTCAATTTCCACGGGTACTTGATATTCACTCCCGGCTTGATGACTACACCCTTGCCAACTTTAGATCCAAAGAGCCGAAGAATAAATCGCTTAAACCCCATAAATGGAAACCACTTATTATGAATGAAAAGCAAGTTCGTTAGATACCAGATGGCTCGCGCAATGATGCTTCCCGGACGGTAATCCGAATTATCAAAAGTGGAAAGGTCAGTTTCAGACATGTTTTAAAAATAGGTCTTTATTCATGTTGATGACACTTTGGTCAGTACAGTAATTGTATGCCGTGGCATATGCCCCCTTGGACCAATGCGAATAAGCTGACTGGTCCATATTGAGAAATGTGCGGAGGGCATCAAGATAGTCTTGTCTTTGGGTACAAACCACTCCGGCATTCTTTTCGGCCAAACCTTGCCAAGGCGTGTGCGCAGAAATAATAACTGGGGTTCCTTCCATCATGCTTTCTAATATGATGTGGCCAAAGTTCTCTCCTCGCGTGGCAAGCACCATTACATCGGCTTCAGAAAGCACTGAGATTAACTCATCAGGCGGCACAGCATCTGTTACATCTATATCAATCCGCTCATCGATGCGGGAAATGACCTGCAGGCAAGAATTCCAGTAGATTTCGTTGTATAGCGCGCCAAATATTTTAAGCACTATCGTCTCGTTCTCTCTAAGACTTAAAGAATCCAGAATTTCTAAAAGCTCAAGTAGGTTTTTTTCTGGTGCAATTCTAGCGGCATAGACAAGATGCAAGATGCCTGACTTTTTGGCCCGCGCTTTTTCAGTTTGGGCTGAAATTTTACGAGGCAGATTGCCTGCTTTAATCACTTTGACTTCCTGACCGAGTAGAGCTTTAATGTCTGACTCTTCATCAGAATCAGTGGCATGAAAACACACGTTGCGGTATAGGCCTCTCGCTTTTACATAGGCCAAGAATACTTTTTTCTTCAAGGACTTTATCGCCAGGGCGCTTGGGCGAAACATTCCTCTAGTAGCAACGATTACAGGCTCTTTTCTCTTTGAAAAAATCTCAAGAGGTCTAATCGAAAACTCTTTTGAAAACACACCATTGATGTACACCAAGTCAACCTGAACTTGGCTTATGTACTGTTCTAGATTCTTCTTGCCCCTCCTACCTGGACTAAGATAGAGCACTTGCTCACCTTCTCTCCCAGCGGTCCACTTGTTGGGTTCAATGCCTGACAATGGGGTGGACTCGGTATAATCTCTATCGCCAGTGATGATTAGAAAGTCTATGTCAGCACTCAGGTGACTAACAATGTTGGCGCAAGACCTAATGGGTCCACCAGCTTTGAAGGCTGGGACATACCAATCTATAAACATCAGAACTTTAGGCTTCGACTCCATTATTCTGCATCCAAGTTTCTAAGACGACTAGTGGCCAAATGCGCGAGTAAGATACATTCGGGTCTCTGTTTAAGAATTTTTTCCAGAGCTCATCAATTCCTTGCTCGCTCATCAGGTCTCTGCGCTTCAAGGAGTCAATGGCTTTGTCGCACAAGTCAAAGAGCTCATTTCTCATCCATGAGTCCCAAGGGAAGGTGAAGCCCATCTTTGGACGGTTGACGATGCTGTCTGGCAGCATTTCACCTAAGGCGTCTGTCAGAAGCTTTTTTGGAGTATGTGGATACTTGACCGAGTCATCAATGGCCAAGGCAAATTCTACAAGATTGTGATCCAAAAAGGGCACCCTCACTTCTAAGGCATGAGCCATACTCATCTGATCAGAATCCCTCAACAGCACATGCTGCATGTAGGTAGATAGTTCAAGCACCGACACCTGGCTTAGGAATGGAAGGTTCTTATTGCTCGGCCCCATTTCTTCAGCCAATTGACGCACAGGGTCCTTCATTTTTGACCCATTTTTTATAAGGCTATCTATCTCTTGATCGAGCAAGACACGTCTCATCATAGGATAGACATAGTCCAGTGTGGTGGCATCTAGTTTGAGTAGCTCGTTTATTTTTCTTGAACGAATGCTCGGCTTTAGAGTATTAAGTCCAAGTCCTACTCCCCTTCTGAGCACTTTTGGAAATGAGGTTAGCCAGCGTTTTTCGTTGAGGTCTGCACATGTTCTAAACAGCTCATAGCCCGCAAAAAGCTCGTCTCCACCCAGCCCAGAAAGGGCCATGGTAATGCCAGCCGCTTTTGTGGCTTTTGAAATCACATAAGTATTAGGTCCATCACCGCTTGGGTGATCCATACTCTTGAGCGAATGTGGTAGGTCTTTCAGAAATTCTTCAGGACTGAGCTGTATTTCTGTGTGCGCAGTATTGAACTTCTCGGCAATTTGTCTGGCGTACTTGGCTTCAGAAAACTCTTCTTCTGCGAAAGTGACTGAGAACGTGCTCACCTGAGTGTCCATGGACTGCGACATTAAGCCCACGATGGCACTAGAATCAATACCTCCAGAAAGAAATGCGCCAAAGGGAACGTCTGCAATAGTGCGCCTTTCCACACTCTCATATAAAAGCTCTTTGGTCTTCTTCTTGACTTGCTCGTGAGACATAGAGGGCATCTCAGTGCGGCTCCATGAAGCATCCCAGTACTGTGTGATTTCGTGTTCATTGTCTTGCACACGGAAATAATGTCCAGATGGAAGCACTTTCACTCCTTCAAGAATGGTATGTGGGCTGTGCACAGTTTGATACCTCAAGAAGTCAACCACAGACTCTTTTCTGACCTTTTTCTTCACCAATCCGCTGGACATGAGGGCTCTCATCTCTGAAGAGAAAATGAGCGCTGAGTCCGCGTAGCTGTAGTAAAGCGGCTTGATGCCTAATCGATCTCGTGCGATGAACAGCTCCTTTTTTTCTTCATCCCAGACGGCAAATGCAAACATGCCGTTGAAGTATTGAAGACAATCTGCTCCCCACTTCATATAAGCTGCGAGCACTACTTCTGTATCACAGTCGGTGAGAAATGGGTAGTCAGATAAGCGGGCTTTGATTTCTTTGAAATTATAGAGCTCACCATTATAGACGATGGTGTATCTGTCAGACTGCTCTCTAAAAGGCTGATTAGACGCGTCAGAAAGGTCAATGATAGATAGTCTGCGGTGACCAAGCACCACATCTTCAGATAAGAAGATACCGTCTGCGTCAGGCCCACGGTGGGCTAACGCATCGTTCATTTTTCCTATGATTTCTCGGGGTCGGTCGAGAGACTCTAGACCGAGTATCCCATTGATACCGCACATTTACGCCAGAATGAATTCCGGCTTCGAAATTACGTTTTTCAATCCTTCTTCTAGGGTGATCATTGGTCTTTGAAGAAGTTCTCTCATCTTTTGATTGTCAGGGAGCCTGCGTGTCATGTCGCCCTCTTCGAGCGGTGGCAAGTGAACAATCTTAGAGTTAGAGTTTGTAATTCTGATTATAGTCTCGGCCAATTCGAGAATGTTTACCTCAATGTCAGACCCGATATTAAGGACATCATTGACATAACTGTCATCATAAAAGGTCTTCAAGCAGGCGTCAACATTGTCATCTACATAGCAGAATGTTCTGGTTTGTAGCCCATCGCCATATACCGTAATGTCATTATCACTCAAGGCAGCCTTGATAAACTTAGAGATGACAAAATCAGGGCTTTGTTTAGGGCCATAAGTATTAAAGAACCTGAAGATGGTGTATTCTAGACCAAACTCTTGGTAATACGAGCGAAGCGAAGCTTCCCCGATGTTTTTTACAATGGCATAAGGTAGCTTTGAGTTAAGCGGAGTTGTTTCTTCATTTTGAGGAAACTCTACCGGCTCACCATACACCTCTGATGATGAACTGTAATAGACTCGCTGAACCTTCGAGTTCTTGGATAAACGTAGGATATTCTTGATTCCTGTAATGTCATCAAGCACTCTGACAGGATTTCTTAATGTACGCTGCACACCAACCAGGGCGGCATAGTGAAACACAAAATCAAAGTTGTAGGCGTAAAACACACCCGCGATGTCTTCGTAGCTATTTACATCACATTTGATGAAATGGAGATTGTCGTAAGCGGCAAGAGGAAGTTTTTTGGTGTTGCCTGTAATCAAGTTGTCGACTACAATGACATGATTTTCAGGGTTTTGACATAGTCTTATTACTACTTCGCTGGCTATAAATCCCGCCCCTCCTGTTACTAAAATAGTGTTCAAATCTTCCGTGTTTTAGCTGTATACTCAAAGTTACAACAAAGGTCTCAATGTGTCCACCCACTTTTGGGGGCTAATGGACTGCCCTCTATCGTGGCTTCTCTCAGACATTTGTGATAACTCACCATTAGAAAGACGCATGAAATATGAAAAGGATGCTTTAAACGCATCTAGATCTGAAATGTCAAACTCCATCCCATTCTTGCCAGATTCAAGAAAATGAGACGAGGCCCCTACTGCCTTGCTCAGGAGTAACGGAAAACCAGCAGCAGCAAACTCATGCACAACAACACCCCAAGGCTCAAATTTGCTAGGGAGCACAAATACTCCAGCCTTTGACACTATCTCTTCCATTTCTGAAGGCTGTACAAAGCCAAAGTGCTTAATGTTCGCTGACTCTACCCTATTCTCATATTCATCTCCTGTGCCTAGGCACCATAACTGCCACTCTTCTCCATGAGCTTTATTGGCTTCTGAGAATGCCTCCCACATCTCGAAAATGCCTTTGTGTCTGACGTATCTACCCACGTAGACAAACACTTTAGGGAAACTCTGCCCTATCAACTCCTTCTTCTTTGGATAGAAACTGTTAAACAAGGCGATGTCGGCTGAGTAAAAGCCTTTGAGTATTTCTGAGTTCTTGAAACCAAGTTTATATGCGTAGACGGCCTGCGGTTCGCCAGCGACCCAGGAATGAGTGAACTTGTCTCTCACCTTTACTGAAGACAAGGCACAGAGGGTCTTTAGCTTCAAAGAGCCAGTCCAGTGGTTGTCTATGATCAGCAAAGTGGGAATTCTCTTTTTGAATGACGACACCACTTTGGTGTACCCCTTATCCATCCACCCGCTGGTTACGATGGCTTTTGGCTGAAGTGCTTGAACTGCTTTGGTCAGTGCAGCGGTGTCAAACTGAGAACGATCTTTAAACTCTACACCATCTATCTGATCAAACTTAAAGGGTGCCTCAGGATTTACTGGCCAATGAAAAACGGTGACTTGCACTCCAGCCTTGGCAAGCGCTTTGACACAGGACTGAAAGTACCCAGCCATCTCGCTGTATAAGAATACCACATGATCAGCCATAAGCAGGTGCATTAATGATTTTTTCACTGGCTTCCTCTTCTATCTGATACGGGCTCAAGTCAAACTCGAGCACGCACAAAATGGATATGAGGCAAATAGTAAAGGGATTAAGACTACCAATGAGCCAAGACTCAAAATTGGCGCTAAACAGAATGGCGTAGAGCACTGGAATAGAATGTGAGTTGACCTTAGATGCTTTAAGAAATACCAGAACAAAGGGAATGACAAACAAGACTAGCCCAATGAGACCAGTATCTAGCCAAAAGGTAAGAAAGCTGTTATGGGCATTTCCCAAGTGACCCATTCTACTCAAGAGGTGATAGTTTTTACCAAAGTAATACTCCGTGTAGGTATAGCCTTGACCGACAAAGAAATGATCCTGAATGTGCTCCCAAGCAAAATTCCAGGCGATAAATCTACCTGAGGCCTGATCTAATGTATCCACCCGCAAATACTCTTCTAGACCCAAATAGGAAATAACCAAAGGCAAGTTTTCGGAGATGGCAGAAAAACTGATGAGGGCAATAATAAAGGTGATGAACCCTAAGAAGCCGTGCATATACTTGACCCGACTAAAAAAGAAATAGAGTAAGAGTGCAAAAATGGCCGAACGCGATTTACAGTAATAGAGACTCAGAATGATGACCGCGATGAGCACTATTTTTTCAATCTTACTTAGCAGATTAGGCACTTTTTGTAAGAAATTATCGACCAGCATGAGCATTAGCGCCACGAGCACCCCTAGCCCATTTGGATTTCCCATGAAGCCTCTGTATCGGCCAGCGAGGTATAACTCTTGAGGCGCAATGTACTTCATGACGATAGATAGCCCGAGGTACATGATAATGAGATAAACAATCAGCCGCATGAATTGGCGATGGTCTCTGCGTAGCATGTTGTTTATGAAGTACGGCACAATAAGAAAGAGCAGAATGTAAGACACTGTCTTTTGGATACACTTGAAGGTATCTGGTGACTTAAACACCATGATAATAATCCAGACAAAGAATGGAATGAAATAGACGAACAGTGTATTGCCACTTTTCTGTAGCTCGTCCCTCCGTATAAATAGCACTAGGCCAAGCAGGAGCATGTATATGACCTTAAGCTGACCAGTAAATTGGAGCCAATCTATGCGGGTATCGCTGAGCATGAGTATGAGCCAAAAGCCCGCAAACAACTCGGGATAATACTGCCTTCTGGACAATAACAAAATGCTAATACCCACAACGACAAAAGCTAAAGGACCCGCCAAAAAGCCACTAGCCAGCCATACCATCAAAATGATGGTAAACTGAAGGTTCTCTTTGACAATGGTCATCATCTGGCAAGTCGCTTCAAGTCATCGTGTATCTGATCGATGGTCAGATTGATAATCCTAGTCCATAGAAAATTCTCTTCCACTTTCAGACGAGAGCGAATTTTCATTTGTTTGAGAGAATCTGAATCTAATTCCATTGCCGCACGAAGATACGCATACAGCTGTTGAGCATTGCCTGCTTCAATCAGCCAGCCATTGTCATCAGAAACTTCTGAAGCCACAGCCCCTACATCACTAGCAATTATTGCCAAGCCGCGTGCCATTGCTTCTAGAATAACGGTTGGCATGCCTTCAGACATGGATGGTACCACGAGCACGTCACAAGCGTCAAGTATGTCTTTGATCTCTGACTCTTGTTTGACCAAGCCATAGTATGTGACTGAAGAAGAAGTATTCTTTTTTGAGTCTGGAATAGGCCCTATCAAGTGGAAATGCACTGAATCATCAGACATTCTGCTCATCACTTCGTTAAGCTCTTCCACTCCCTTTCTACGCTCATAACGACCAATGAAAGCCACGTTTAAGGTTTCTTTGCTCCCACTAATGTCGTTGACATCTCTAAGCCAGGACTCCTCAAGTCCGATGGGAATGACTCTGACTTTTTCTTTGTCAGTAATTGAGGTTAAAATATCCGTCAACTTACCTCCGAGCGAGTATGAGATGTCGGCATGCTGACTGATAAACTTTACTGGACCTTTAAAAAGGTACTGTATCACCTTAGACTTAAAGCCTCTGGCATACTGAAACATCTCAAGACCATGAAAGTTGACTGAAATGGGCGCCATCGCTTCACCTCTCTTTTTGGCATCTACAAGTGCCCATGGCGTGAAGCCTTGAGCGTATATGTAGTCCACATCACCTTTCTGTTTGAGGCCTGCCATAATTGACCTCGAATAGGCCATGGAGCTGCGCAAATAGCCATCAAACATTCCTCCAACTTTTGGGAACGGAATAATGACTTCTTCTAAATAATCAAGATTGACTTCACCGAGTTCTTTGCCGAGTTCTCCTTTATTCTCCGGCTTTGTGCAATGATAGAGCAGCACGTTAATTTTACTCTTGAGCAGATATTTGAGTAAATAAAAAGAGTGCTTTTGCATACCTCCAGTCACAAATGGGTAGACACCATCTGTCAGC
>CAYSDH010000079.1:1601-13439 GCA_964429805.1 uncultured Flavobacteriales bacterium | reverse complement strand
AATCAATACTGTCGATTTATTGGAATTTTATTTTGCCGAGTTTCTATTTAAGGAAGGTGATCAAGCAAAGGCCATGGACTATTTAAACATGGCGGTAGAAAAAGGAGAACCCGAAGCGCTTGAAAAACTGAAAGAGCTAACTGGTAATTAGAATCATAACCTTAGCATCTAAGGCCCACTCTTTTGCAGAGTCGTCAAGAATAATTTCCTAAGAAGAAACTTAAACTTATCCTCAATTGAGGATTTAGCTCTTTCCTTGTACAACAATTGACAAGTCTTCCGTTACCTTAAAGAACCTTATACAATTTTAACCTGCAACATGTTCCTAAATATACGACCCCTGATGGTGTTGGTGCTGACACTATCCCTCCTAAATTCATGCACTGACAAGAGAGAAAACGTAACCGATACGCCCGACCCCGCCTTCCGAAAATACATTTCGGGCTTTACTTCTGGTACCATCTACCGAGATGGTGAAACGACTATTGTGCTGCAAGAACCCAGCCCTCGATTTACTACAATAGGTGCTAGCCTGGATTCAGATATTCTTGAGATTGAACCTAAAGTAGAAGGCTCACTCACTTGGCTCAATGATCGAACCATCCGCTTTTTACCCAGCGAAAAGTTAAAGTCAGGAGAAACCTATCACCTGACCTTCCACCTAGACAAAGTCCTAGACGTAGAAAACGAGTACCGCACGTTTCAATGGACACTGTATACCGCTGCCCAAGGCTTGAAGGTTGAAGTCAATAGCATCAAGTCATATTCGGACACAGACATCAGATGGAACCAAGTAAAAGGAGTCGCCATCACGGCCGACTTTCTGGAAGATGAGATAGTAGAGAAGATGATGGAGGTCAACATGAATGGCAAAGATTACCCCATCACATGGGTACATCAAGTTGACGGAAGGACTCACCGATTTATGGTCGACAGCGTGGAGCGCACCGAACCTGAGCAGACCATGAATTTTAACTGGACCGTAGACCATGATGACTTTGAGACCACTGGAGAGACGACATATACTGTTCCCTCTATTTCAAACTTCTCTTACCGATCGGCCAAGGTATCGTCAACGCCATCACAGCATCTGGTCATTGAGTTCACAGACCCTGTGGATACAAAGCAGGGCATAAAAGGTCTGGTCTCGCTGGCAGACCAAGATGATTTCCGCTTTGAGTTTTCGTCTAACGTGGTGAAGGCTTATCCCAAAAGCCGATTGTCTGGCAATAAAATGCTGCGTATTTCTAAGAAAGTTCGAAACACGCTGGGGTATACACTCAAAGAAGATATCGAAGTTGAGGTCTCATTTTCCGAAACTAACCCCGACATACAATCCGTGTTTAGCGGCACCATTTTGCCAAGTACAGACGGTAAAGTATTCCCATTTAGAGCGGTAAACCTTCGTGCAGTTGATGTGGAGATAAAACGAGTGTTTGAAGACAACATGGTTCAATACCTGCAAGTCAATGAACTGGGTGGTGACCGACAACTCTCTCGAGTGGGGCGCACTGTGCTCCGCAAAAAAGTAAACCTAACAAGCAACAAACCGCTTGACTATGGAGTCTGGAACACATTTACGCTCGACCTAGATGAACTCATCAGACAAGAGCCAGGCGCTATCTATCAAGTAAAATTATCATTTCGCCCCTCCTACTCCATCTATCCTTGTGACGAAGCCATCAACGACAAGTCCTGGGAAGACGATGACTCAGGCTTTGCTGAAGAAGAGGTCTATGACGAGTATGATGACTGGGAGTATTATGACGACTATAGCTACCGATCAGGATATGATTGGGAAGAGCGCAACAATCCATGTCACATCTCATACTACATGAGACGAGGATTCTCGCACAGTATCTTAGCCACTGACCTTGGCGTGATTGCCAAGCGCGGAAAAGATGGCAAAAACTTTATAGCCGTCAGTAACATCAAAACGAGCAAACCAGTGAGTGCTGCCACGGTGTTGCTTTATGATTATCAAAATCAATTGCTGCAAAGCGGCCGCACGGGCGGAGACGGAACCGTAACTATCAACTCGAAGAAGAAACCGTACTTGGCTTTAGTAGAACATGGCAGTCAAAAAGCCTATTTAAAACTGGGTGATGGTAACTCGCTCTCCATGTCGCAGTTTGACACGCGCGGTCGTGAAGTGCAAGATGGGCTTAAAGGATTCATCTACGGAGAGCGCGGAGTGTGGCGTCCGGGAGACACGCTCTTCTTGAGTTTCATTCTGGAAGATGCTACTCAAAAATTACCAAAAGGGCATCCGGTTATTCTTGAAATGACTGACCCACGTGGGCAACTAGTGCACAGAGAAGTAAAGAATGACGGAGTGAATGGCTTCTATACTTTTCAGGTGGTGACAGACGCTGAGGCACCAACTGGCATGTGGAACTGTACGGTAAAAGTCGGAGCCGCCAAGTTTTATAAGCGACTAGCGGTTGAAGCAATCAAGCCTAACAGACTCAAAATGGATTTGGATTTTGGTGAGTTTATAGTCGAAAAACCGGGAGGACAAGAAGGAACCTTAACCGCCAAATGGTTGCACGGTGCAAAGGCAAAAAACCTCAAAGCCGAAGTGTCGATGGTGCTCAACTCGACAGGTGTCAAACCTAAAGGATGGGAAGAATTTCACTTCAGAGACCCGGCCAAAGATTTTGATGTCTCAGAAGAAGTGATTTTTCAAGGTCGTGTAGATGAAGCCGGTCTGGCCCCCGTACCGATGGACCCCAACACGCGAAGCACAGCACCCGGAATGCTCAGAGCACACTTTACCACCAAGGTATTTGAAGAAGGTGGCGGACACAGCATTGACAGGTTTAATATCCCTTACTCGCCTTTTCCAACATACATCGGTATCAAGATGCCGAAGAGCTACAGACTCGAAGCTGGATCAAAGCATCAAGTACAAGTCGTGGCAGTAGATATGCACGGTGAGCCAGTCGAAATAGAAGGACTAAGAGTAGAAGTATACAACATCTCTTGGCGATGGTGGTGGGACAGAGGACGCGACTACTTGGCCAAATATATCAGTTCGAGTAGCAACCATCGTATAGCCGCTTTTGACATAGAGAAGTTCAAAGGAAAGTCTTCGTTTACGCTCGAAGTTCCTGAGCATGAATGGTCAAGATACCTTGTCAGAGTTGTCGACACAAAAGGAGGACACAGCACTGGAACTCGCTTCTATGGATATGTGCCCTACCGCCCGGGAGGAAAGATGACCTCACCACCAGGAGGAGCAACCATGCTCACGTTTGAAACCGACAAGGAGAAATACAGGGTGGGAGAAAATGCCCTTGTCAGATTCCCAACTGCAGGAGTAGGCCGGGCGCTCGTAACTGTAGAAGACGGCACACACATCATCTCTAAAGAGTGGGTTGATGTACTGTCTGATGTGGTAGAATATAACTTTAAGATTACTCCAGAAATGGCGCCTAATGCCTACGTGAATGTGACCCTGCTTCAACCTCATGACCGCAAAAACGACCTTCCGTTGCGCATGTATGGAGTAACTCCAATACTGGTTGACAATCCAAAAACCATTCTGCATCCAACCATTGAGATGCCTGACAAAATAAGGCCCGAAACCACCGTTGACATCAAGGTGTCTGAAAAAGACAGGCGCGCCATGACCTATACGCTGGCCGTGGTTGACGAAGGTCTCTTAGACCTCACCGGATTTAAAACTCCAGCCCCCCACTCTACTTTTTATGCACGCGAAGGACTCGGTGTCAAAAGCTGGGACAAGTATGATGACGTGATTGGTGCATTTGGCGGCATCATCGAGAAACTGCTGAGTGTGGGTGGTGACGAAGACTTGGACAAAAAAGATCAGTCCAAGGTGAATCGCTTCAAACCAATGGTTCGTTTTATTGGACCATTTAAGTACAGTCCCGGAAAAACAAATTCGCATAGCATTGACATACCAAACTACATTGGATCAGTGCGCGTCATGGTCATTGCTGGGCAAGACGCCTCTTATGGCCACACGGAGAAGACTGTGCAGGTGAGTAAACCTCTCATGGTGCTTGCCACATTACCGCGTGTGCTTGGGCCTGAAGAAGAAGTGACGCTGCCTATTTCTGTATTTGCCATGGAACCTGATGTTAAAAATGTAGACGTGTCTGTAGAGTTGACTGGCCCGCTATCATTAGTAGGAAGTGCCGACATGAAGATGACCTTTAGCGAACCAGATGAGCAGATGGCCTTTTTCAAAGTCAAAACTGGAAGCGGAACAGGAAAGGCTAAAGCAGTGGTACGCGTGAAAAGTGGTTCGCACACGGCACATCATGATATAGAAATACCAGTGAGGCAATCGAGGCTTCCCGAATCGCGCGGTGAAATGCTTCTGCTTGATGCGGGTGAGAGCGGCAGTCTAGACTACAGCCACTTTGCCATGGACGGAACAAAGGAACTCAGTCTCGAATTGTCTAGCATGCCATCCATCGATCTTGATGGCAGGCTAGGATACTTGACCAGGTATCCGCATGGTTGTGCAGAACAAACAGTGTCAGCCGCTTTCCCTCAGTTGTACCTAAAGTCATTCTTAGGTGACAAGGAGAAGCTCGCAGAAAAATCAATGAAAAACATCGTTGATGTCTGTTCCATTCTCGGCAAATTCCAACGTTCGGATGGGAGTTTTGCCCGTTGGCCAAACAGGTATAACTATGACAACTGGATAACAAGTTACGTGGGTCACTTCATGGTCGAAGCCCGCAATGCTGGATACACCGTGCCTGACAATGTCTATGACTCATGGCTCACTTATCAAAAAAGAGCGGTGCGCGGAGACTACTCACTCACTGAGTATTACGGCAGAGAATACGGAGAGAAAGCCAGAGCCTACAGACTCTTCACATTAGCGCTTGCTGGTCACGCAGATATTGCCTCCATGAACAGGCTGAAAAACAGTAAGCTACTTGATAAGCCCGCCATATACATGTTGGCTGCAGCCTATCACTTGGCTGGTCAAAAAGATGTGGCTCAAAAACTAGTGAATGAGCATTCACACTTTACTCCTAAAAACAGAAAAGACGGATACAGCTACTCTAATATACACCGAGACAAGGCAATCTTGTTAGACTGCATGGTCATCATGGACATGAAGAAGCAAGCCCTGCCGCTTGTGCAGCAGATAGCCGAAGCGCTTAATGATGATGGGTATATGAATACGCACACCAGCTCTTGGTGCCTGCGCGCCATGCTCTCGCTTGATATTTTTGAACGCAAAGACATGGACTACACGGCCAGTTTAAATGGCAATAAAGTTGATGAGTTGAGAAGTCAACTGACCTTTAAGCGATACTCCATTAAGGACTTTGCCGAGAACGGAAAACTTGATGTAGAGAACAAAAGTGCTGGACCTCTCTATGCGCGATTGATTCAAACTGGAGTACCAAAAAGAGAAACCGTAAAACCTGTCAAGTCAAATGTAGACCTTCTGGTGAAGTACATCAACATGGACGGAAAAGTCATAGACATCAGCAAAATAGAACAAGGCACCGAGTTTATGATTGACATGACGGTAACCAATCCCAATACGGAAGACATGCTTGAGCACTTGGCCTTGACAGTCATCTTACCATCAGGTTGGGAGCCAAACATAGATCGCATGGATGCTCCAAATAGACCTGACGGAACAGATGTTGCAGATTATACTGACATCCGCGATGACAGAGTGAACATGTATTTCTGGTTAGATCAAAATGACGAACTCAGAAGAAGTCCCTGGAGAAAATACCGCAAGCACTTCCGCTTTACGGTCAATGCATCCTACAGTGGAAACTACTATATGCCTGGAGTACTCTGTGAGTCAATGTATGATCCAGAGGTCGTATTCAGAAGTGATGGAAAGACTGTGGAGGTGTATCGTGTTGGTGGTGAGGAATGATTCATTTATAAAAAGAATGAGAATGTCCTTTTTAGATCGAATTTTAAATTTTTTTCTTCTTCCGAGTAAGAAAACCACTAATAAGATGGTCAAGGACGCAGTAATTAAAGTACTTGCCGAAATGGTAATAGTTGAGTCAAACGAACAAGGCTATTCTATTTGGAAAAACAAAGGCGAACTGCAAGTGAAAAGGAATTGGATTGACATTGAAAAAGCAGAGCTCTCAAGGGATAAGCTAGTTCTTCACTCAAATGGAAAGGTTGCAGATATAATAGAGCGTTCTGCCTCTAATTGGTTTGAATTAATCCAAAACATTCCAGACAACATGTTTCCTTTCAACGAAAGTCTAGTTCGGGTTTTAATTGATGAACTAGAAGGATGTGAGGTATGCGGATTAGTCGCACTAAAAGATGATCGCTGCGAACTTTGTGGAGTAAATAAATGGACTCCTATGATGAGTGAGGCCTACCATAACAAAAGTGAATACCTCAAAGAAAACCAAGAAGACCTTTTCAAAGATGAATCGACTGGTGAAATCAAAGTCACTATTACTAGTGAAGCTGGATTTGAAGTATTCAAAGAATGGTCTAACCATATGAATTAATTCTACTGCGAATCGAACTTGTATTTCCGGATAGGTCAAAATGAATTGAGAGAAGTCCTCGGAGAAAGAGAATGAGGAATGGTCCAAGAAAAGTTAATCTTCAGTTCGAATCCATAACTTGAGAGTTAAAAACCAAATCATGGCACAAACTTGAGACTTATACTCATCATATTTCTCAGCACATCGTTATTGGCTCATTCAAACCTGATGAGTCAGTCAGTTGAAGATTCGACCCTCGTGGGAACATACGGGTCGTACATGGACATTTCCACATTCACTGAATTAAGGCTCAATGAGGACCATAGCTTCACCTATGTTGACCAATTTGAACTCGGAGGTATAGTTCGGTGCTCAGGAAAATGGACAGTTGAAGGAAATCGATTAATTCTTAGGCCTAAAAAAAACAAGTCTCTAAGACCGATGCCCACAACGTGGAAAATAAGAACCGACTCTTTTGTGAGTAGAAAGGCTTACGGCATCTACGGAAGAAAACACCAAATCAAACTATTGAAAAAGCAGGGATGATGAGAGGTTTAATCTCTGATCCGCTTACTCAATTAGGCAAAACCCAATCACCTATACCCCGGTCGATTCCAATCGCTAATCTCGCGCTCTACTTTCTCTATGCGCGTTTGCTGCGTGTCTAAAAATTGACGGATAGAATCAATCTCTTTTTGAGCGATTGACAGACTTTCCCTCGCAGTGCCAGTCGGGCCATATGAAGCACTGCTCCCGCCAGAGGCAGACCACAATCTAGTATACACTGTCGGGTCATTCTTTTCTCCTGGAATATCTCGTGATGGTATTCCGCTTACGCGCACACTCAGCTCTTCCATTGCACTTTCCAGCGCCTCAATTTCTTTCATTTGAGGCAGGATAGCACCTTGACCCGAGCGTATAATTACCTCCTTGAGCGTAGCCACTTTCTTCTTCATGTCATCATAGCGTCTGCGCTCCAAGGTCATGTCTGACATCGCTTTACCATGTGCCTCCCAGAAAGCCAGTCGCTCTTCAAAACCTGCTCCTTCAATGCTGCTTTTTCTTAACTCAACAACATCAAAGTCTAATGCCTCACCCAAGTTTTCCAACTCTCCATTATGCATGCGACTCAATTCTGCGCGGTACTTGCCGGGCTCAACCATATGTCCGCTTGGTCGTGCTTCCTTTCCTTTCTCTCCTTCTCTGACAGGATACGGACTGACCGTACGCAGATCCCACGCCACTCGATGAATCCCTTTTCCGCCTGCTGCCTCAATCCTACGCACCAACTTATTTTTACTGTCATAAATGCTCAACCAGACTATTGGCCCATTTTCCAATCGCTCGGCCTCTAAGGCTTTATAACCTGGGAACGGCACATCTTGATTGTTTTTGATGAGCTCCTTTTCTCTCTTTGTACGTTCCGCTTTCTTACTCGTAAAGCCCTCTTTTATGTGATACGAAATAACCGCACCAAAAGGCGGATTGTCAGCCACGTAATGCCCTGTTCCAAACCATCCCTTTCTGTTGTATGGCAAAATACTTCGCTCCTGATACCAGTCTGCAGCGCGCATTGGCAAGATTTTTCCGGCTGCTTCAAGATCACTTTTCTCTAAATTTCTGAGGGCAGAGTAATCGTCAAGAATGTAGAGTGAGCGACCGAAACTGGCACAGACCAAATCATTTTCTCTGCGCTGTATTGCAAGATCTCTAAACGAAATTGGCGGTAAGCCTCCTTTGAGCTGAGTCCACTCTCCTCCTCCATTATGACTGAAGTAAATACCAAACTCAGTACCCACAAAAAGCAAATTCTTGTCTATGTGATCCTGCACGATACGCCACACCAAGGTGGTATCTGGCAGACCTTTGTCAATAGACTTCCATGACTTTCCGCCATCAGTGGTTTTGTACAAAAACGACCTGTAGTCGCCATACTTGTGATTGTCCATGCATAGATAGGCCGTGTTGGCATCAAATAAGTCTGCCTTAATATCATTGACAAATGCACGAGTTGGGACTCCAGAAATGGAGCCTACTTCTTTCTTTTTCCAATTTGCTCCACCATCTGCACTCGTCCAGAGCTGGCCATCATCTGTACCAGCATAGAGTTTGTTTTCATCTAAAGGTGACTCAGCCAGTGAAGTGATGCTGTTATAGTTAGACATGGCATATACATCCCACGGGTTATTGTAGCTCTGCTTGCGCCCCATAATCGGGAGTTCCAGTCTGTTTTCATTGCGCGATAAATCTTCAGAAATAGCTGTCCAGTTATCTCCTCTATCATCTGATCGCCAGAGTCGTTGAGAAGCAAAGTATAATCTCTTTGGGTCATGCGCGCTCACCAATATTGGCGCATCCCAGTTGTACCGCTCGTCAACCTCTCCTTCTTTTGGTTGAGGGCGCACGCTCACTCGCTCACCAGTCGGTATGTCAATACGAGCCAGATATCCTTGTTGACTCTGCGCGTAAATAATATCTGGATTGCCAGGCTCGGTGGCTGGTTGATGTCCATCTCCTCCGTTAACTATCACCCAGTCTCCATTTTGAATTCCTGTGCGATTGTCCGTTCTAGATGGACCGCCTTGTGTGCTGTTGTCTTGCGTTCCACCATATATATTGTAAAATGGCTCAGCATCATCCACAGCAATTTTGTAAAACTGCGTAATGGGAAGCTGGCCAAAGTGTCTCCAGTTTTGAGCCAAATCAAAGGACTCATATAAACCACCATCAGTACCCACCATGATGTAATCTGGATCACTCATTTTAAATGCCATGGCATGGTCATCTACGTGCTTCGACTCCCCTTTTACTCGGTTAAAGTCTTTACCTCCATTGTCTGAAACGAGTAGATAATTATTGGCCAAATAAATTCTGTCAAACTCATGTGGCGAGGCATACAACTCTTGATAATAATGCGGTCCTGTTCCTCCGGCTACAGCATCGCTCATCTTCTTCCAGGAGGCACCACGATCGGTGCTTTTATAGACACCACCTTTTCTAAGCTCTTCTTCGATAGCGGCATAAATCACATCGGGTTGCTGAGGAGAAATAGCCAACCCGATTTTACCCATGTTCACACTTGGCAATCCAGACTTTAGTTCTGTCCAAGTCTCACCACCATCTTCTGAGCGATGCAGTCCAGAACCTGGCCCGCCTCCCATGTATGCAGCGACCGTGCGGTGCCTATCCCAGGTTGCGCAATAGAGCCTTTCTGGATTTCGAGGGTCAATTAAGAGGTCTGTGGCGCCAGTCCATTGATCATTTCCTAAAGTCCGCTTCCAGGTTTTTCCGCCATCAGTTGATTTGTACAATCCGCGCTCTCCGCCTTTACTCCATAGTGGCCCTTGTGAGGCTACCCACACTACATTTGAATTATCTGGATGGACGATAATCTTAGAGAGGTGTTCAGAACGCTTGAGTCCCATATTTTTCCAAGACTTCCCTGCATCTTCTGACAAATAGATACCATCTCCCCATGAACTGTGACGCCCACCGGTATTTTCTCCTGTACCTACCCATACTCGGTTTGGGTTGTTTGGGTCAATAGTCACACAGCCAATCGAAAATACTTTTTGACTATCAAACACGGGGTCAAACGTAGTTCCTGCATTTGTCGTTTTCCACACTCCTCCAGAGCCTACAGCGATATACCACACACTCTCATCTTCTGGGTGAATAGCAATATCAGCGATGCGGCCAGTAAAAAATGCCGGACCGACACTTCTAAATTTCAATCCGCTAAATGTTGATGCAGACCAGGCAGACTTGTCTTCCTCCTTGTCTTGAGCAAAAACGGTAAAACAGCTAATAGAAAAGAGAAGTAAAATAAGTTTGTTCATCATCTTGAGTTTGGAATTGGGAAGTTAGGAAAATGAGTGTTGGTGCGATGCGAAATCAATGGCGATTTCAATTTTAATTCCTGAGATAATCTGATTCATAAATTTATAGGGAGACTGAAAAAGGCTCTTTGTAAATTAGCCCTCTCATGCTTGCATTCAACCTCATCTTATATGGCACTGGCTTTTTAATTCTGTATGCGTACAGGTCAGTATATCTAGTGTCTAAAGAATGGAACCCTAGATTAAGGTGGATTGTCAGGATTAGCTTTCTTGTTTTGGCATTTGCCGTGTACATCAGTACTTCTTACTTGGCGGTCAATAGAGACCAGTTTAGAGATAACGAGCTGATCAGAACCTATACTGTTGGCGGGGCCGTGACTCTTTCGGTGACGCTTCTTTCTATTGTCGTATTTCAACTTATGGCTGACCTCGTGTTGCTCATTCGTAAGATTTCTTTCTCACGCTCATCTCAAAAGCAAGAAGGACAAGAGATGCCGAGAAGGACATTCCTCAACAAAGTCGCACTGGGCATTGGTGCAACCATGCTAGGCTCCTTCATCTGGGGTACCACAAAGGGGAAGTTTGGCTGGCGCATAATGGACAACATCCTTTCTTTTGACAATCTCCCAAAGGCTTTTGACGGCCTGAAAATCATTCAGATTTCTGACCTTCATCTGGGCAGCTTCAATCTCAACTTCGGCCCCATTCGTGAGGCTGTTGACATGATTAACGAATTGGAACCTGACTATATCGTGTTCACAGGTGACCTCGTCAATGAAGACCCACTGGAAGCCGAACCCTGGATATCAGTCATAAATAAACTACAGGCTAAAAAAGGCAAATATGCCATTCTCGGAAATCACGACTACGGCTGGGGACGGATGACAGAAGAAGAGAAAGACCAGAATAGCGCAGGCGTCAAAGAGATGAACGAGCGCATGGGCTTTGAAGTACTCAATAACGAGAACAGAATTTTAGAAAAAGATGGGCAGAAGATTGGCTTAGTTGGGGTAGAGAACTGGGGCTATTCGAAACAAAACTGGTTTCCAACCCGAGGAGATTATAAGCAGTCAGTGGCGGGAATGGAAGAGGTGCCCTTTAAGATATTGCTCAGTCATGACCCGACACACTGGGATCATAAAATACTGGACCAAGAAGACGTAGACCTCACGCTGGCCGGACATACACATGGCGGCCAGCTTGGCGTGACTATACCGGGCCTCGTAGAAATCAGCGCTGGAAGATTTTTCTATAAGCGGCATGCAGGACTTTACTCGAAAGGAAAACAGCACTTATATGTGAATCGTGGAATGGGCTATCTTATCTTTCCTGGCCGGGTTGGCATGGCTCCAGAGATCACGTTGCATCAGTTGCATTCTGGTTGATTCCGTATTATCTAAGAGGCTTCTTTTCCAAGAATGCATTGTCAAAAAGATTGAAAGCCTGTGTACCATTTGGTTTGAGTAGAGACTTTGACTTCTAATACCTTAGTTAGATTTAGTCACTAAACCACACATTAGAGG
>CAYSDH010000079.1:0-1591 GCA_964429805.1 uncultured Flavobacteriales bacterium | reverse complement strand
GCCGGGTTGGCATGGCTCCAGAGATCACGTTGCATCAGTTGCATTCTGGTTGATGTAAAGGCTATTCCATTTTTCGGAACAAAAAGACCCTTAATTTTTAAGGACATACTAAGTTAAAGTGTACCACCCTCATTCAACAACAATGGTTGCACTGTCAAACCATTTATTATCTCCTGTCCAGTGCAAGATGTACTGACCACTCATGAGAACAGGAAGGTTGAGAGTCAAGTCAAATGAAGCATTGCTTCCTCTTTTGGGAACTGATTGAATATAGACTTCCTTACCTTCCAACGAGAAGAGACTTATAGTTGTTTCCTTACTCGCATAAGGCATTTTTGCTCCTAACTGTTCTTCAAAGCGGATAGTAGCGTGCTGACTTGATGCCAATGGATTAGGGAAAACAGACAAGACCTCTTGCAGTCCAACCACTTGCTCTTCAATACCGGTAACCAAGCACCCCGGTTCAAGACAACCATCTTCATCTACTTTGATGAGCCAGATGTCTTGTGATCGGAAGGGCTGGAATTGACTCTGCAATACCCAGCCAGCCAAAACTTAACCTCCGTCCGGCAATGGCGTGAAATCATGCAGTGCATGGAACGAGGCTATATCCCAGCCTTCAATATAAGTGTACTTTTGGAACCACTGAAGGCCACCGCTAGTAGGCTCAAACTTTGCCAAACAGGCGGCAGTTAAGTAAAGACTGTCACTGAATGTAGGACCACAAGCCACGTAATCACCATTGACATCTTCTTTTACAGCGGAGAAACTGTTACGCCTGAATGGGGTGACATCATCCAAAATGTTCTCCCAAATGATGTCGCCATTGATGTCGAACTTTCTGATACGATAGGCTCGTTCTTCATAACCGTCCATTCCTCCTTGCACTTCTGTGCCAACAATTAAGTAGTTACCATCGGTGGTATTTGATAAAAAGTGAATGGTCTCATCTAAAGTCGGTTCTCCAAAATAATCCCACCATTCTAAGTTCCCTGTGGAATCTATTTTCATCAGCAATGCATCCGCGTCAGCGCTGTTAGTCTCCTTGTATTGACCAGAAATAAAAAAGCCACCGTCTTCTGCCTCAATGAGGGAAATCCCAGATTCTCTTGCTAAAAGACTATCACCGTATTCTTTTCTCCATAGCAGGTCACCGTTATTATCAAGCCGCAGCAGCATCACTTGCTGATTGTTACCAACTACTGTGCGACCAGTAATGGCAAAGCCTCCAGCACTACAAGAAATCAACCGGTCTCCAACTGACCATTTGTCAGAGGGGTACTCCTTTTGCCAAAGAGTATCCCCATTTTGATCGAATCGAACTGAAAAAGGAACAAGTATACTGTCTCCGGCCGATTGGAAATTGGACACTACGATAATGCCTTCACCTTCCTTCACCCCATAAGAGTTCCAACCTGGGAAATATCCGCGAACAGCAGGATCAGCGTATTCTTTTCTGGAGAGTTCAGTACCATCCCAATCTATTTTCATATATCCATGAACGGCTGGATTAAATATAGAATCTGACTTCCCATAATGAACAATGATTCCCTCATCATCATAAGTTACATAGCGGCAGACTTCGGCACTC
>CAYSDH010000078.1:10007-13521 GCA_964429805.1 uncultured Flavobacteriales bacterium | reverse complement strand
GGATGCTGGTCTGCTTGCGTGATGGTTTTTATGAGTTGCAAAAGGAATTGAAGGCAGAAAAATGAAAACACCAGAAGCACGGTGCGACCGAGCTCATCAGCAAAATTAGAAGTTGTGTTAAAGAAGGATGCCCAGTTAATAAGTGGGTAAACCAGTGCGAAAATCAGAAATAGGCAGAGCGAAATAATGGCCACTATGGCATATGTGGTCGATACGTATGATGATGCTTCTTTATGGTCTCCGCGGGCCAATGACTCTGCATATCTGTTTCTAAGTCCATTACCAAGACCCAAGTCAAATAGGTTAAACCAAGCGATTACTGAATTAATGGTCAGCCAGATTCCAAAGGTGGATTCTGAGTTTAGAAAGTCAAAATAGAGAGGTACAGCAAGAAAACTAACAAGAATACTTGCCCCTTTAAACAGGACAGAAATTAGTACGTTTCTCTTGAGTTTTATAGACCGCTGATGGCCTTCTAGGAAGAACTTTTTAATCTTATCTAGCATCAGTTCTCACTGAGTAGTTCTTTTGTCTTATTCAGAATCTGACGTGCCGGAGACTTCTCTTCTTCCTCAAAGTACCCGTAGCCATAGGTGTGCCCAAAGTTTCCATAATACGATTCGCGGTCTTTCTTTACCGCATTGAATATGATAGAGAGGTTAGGCAGTTTGTTGGCTTTGTGAATCTCATTGAGCATCTTCAAATGAGCCTTTTTAGACACGTGTTGTCTCACCACATAGATTACAGCATCAGCATGTTTTGCGAGCAGATAGCCATCTGTAACCAAGCCTATTGGCGGAGAGTCTATCACGATATGGTCATACTTTGTTTTGAGCATGTCAAACATAACCGCCAGTCTAGAGTTCATGATTAGCTCACTCGGGTTTGGCGGGATTAACCCTGCAGCAATCACGTCTAGACCAGGAATGGTTTGCGAAGGCTGTATGACTTCTTCTAACTCGTACTTGCCAATCAAATATGAACTGAGACCTCTTTCTTCTGGCAATCCCATGGTATGGCATAGCTTGGGTTTTCTGAGATCCATGCCGAGTATAATGGCGCGGTTGCCGGCTATGGCCATCGATCCAGCGATATTGAGCGCAGAAAAGGTTTTTCCTTCGCTCCCTACAGATGAGGTGACCAGAATTACACGCTGGCTTCCTTCTCCGGTAAAGTACTTCAGGTTTGTGCGAATGGTGCGTATTGATTCGGCCAGCGCACTTCGCGGTTTTTCTTTAATTACCAGCGGGTCTATCCCTGTGTGAACTCCCATGGTACCGATAATCGGCACAGCGCAGAGGTCTTCAATAGTCTTTCTACTGCCTACCGTATTCTTTAACTTCTCTAACAAATAGATGATAATTAGTGGTAGAATCAGTCCTAGAATTAAGGCTATGCCATAGGCTCTGTTAGGCACTGGTCTTACCGGCCCAGGTAGCGCGCGTGCTTTGTCAACTACTCTGCTCTGTCCACTTGCAGAGGCCAGCGAGATGGAGACTTCGGCTTGTTTTTCTAAGAGATAGGTAAACAGGTTTTCCTTGATGCGAAACTGTCGTTCTATGTTGACTAACTCTCTTTCTCGCTTCGGGATTGAACCAATTTTTCTATTCAAATTGTCGCGCTGACCAATCACTGAGGCCAGCTCTTCGTCTACATTTCGTTTGATGTTTTTGGCGCTTTCGAGTATGGTGTTTTTCGTACGTTCTATTTGCGCGTCTACAGGAGCCAAGTTTGGACTGCCCTCTAGAGAGCTAAAGACCAGTTCTTTTCTGTGTCCTTCTAGTTCATTGAGCGTAGAGATTAGACTCGAGAGTAGGGGGTCTCTGAGGTCAAGAGCCGAAGGAGCCAGCTCTGACACTCGGTTACTGGTACTGATATACGACTCGAGGTACTCTATTTTCTTAATCTGAGCTTGGGTCTCGGCAATCTCTTTGTCAATATTGATTGCATTCTCCATAAGCAATCTCGACTCAGCATCAAGGTCAACTATGCCTTCTGACACCTTGTAGTTCTGCTTGTCTAGTTCTATGACATTCAGCTCTTTAGAAATCACCTCAAGTTGGTCTTCTATAAACTCATTGGTGAGTCTGGCGGTCGTGTTTTTTCTGTCTATGTCTGATTCCAGATATACTGCCGTCAGCATGTCCAAAAAGTCAATCGCCTTGAGCGGTACTTCGTCTTCAAGTGAAAGCTGCAGAATGGTGGATCGCTCGCGAGCAAGCTTAATTCTAAGCTTTGAGAGGATTGCGTTCTTACTTTGGTCTGGGGTGTTAAACTTGACTCTAAAGTGTCGCTTAGGGTAAGAGGCGTCAGAAAAGAGAGACTCATCAAAAATGGGTCGCTTTTCTATTTTCATCTTGCCCATTGGCAAGTCTATATTCTGCCCAAAGCTAAACGGCCTCTGCTGATCTTCTCCATTTTCAGAGTAGATGAAGTCACCGCCTGCCGTATCATTTATAACGATGTCAAATGATCTGAAATAGGCTTCATAAGCCAAAGAGTCCGTGATGACTTTGAACGGAGATGACTTGTATACCTCGCTTGTTTTGTAATTGCCTACCAAGTGGTATGTGACTCCAAACTCAAGTCTAGAGACGGCTTCTGCAACTAAAGAGTGAGAGCGCAGTACCTCAATTTCGTTTTCAAATAGCTTGTCATAACCGCCCACATCTAAATCTTCGAAATAGGAGTTTTTCTGAGATTCCTGATTGGCAATCATCAACTTTGTGGACACCTCGTAGGTAGGGTTGGTGTACCAGTTATACAGCCATGCTGCGCCTAGTAGGAGGGGGATAGTCAACGCAAATAGCCAGATGTAGCGCACATAATTCCTCAGAAAAGTACCCAGGTCGAAGTCTGAACGTTCAAAGGACTGATGATCATCTGTATTCATTGTATGAGCAGTAACTGTATTGTTAAACTCAAAGATACATATCGTTAATGCCTCAAAAGAGTGAAGTTTTCAACGGAATTAGCGTTCTGTAAACACTATCTCGACACGCATGTTTAATCTGGCCTCTTCGATGTTCATTGGTTTGGCTACCAACTTCTTCTTGTCACCCAGCCCAACTGTTGATAATCGCTCACCATCAATGCCTTTTTCGACTAAGAATGACTTGACCGCATCAGATCGTGCTTGAGAGAGCTCGAGCGAACTTCCTTTGAAATTCCAGCCCTCTCCACGTAATTTGTATCGCGGGTCGGGGTTAATTTTTTTCGTGTTGCCTGCCGAGTGTCCTTGTATCTCAAGTTTTACTTTTGGATACTCGATTAGAAACTCCGCCAACTTTTCTAACTCATACTGTGCCGGAAATTTGAAGGCAAATGTGTTGTTGTGAAAATAGATCTTGTTCAGAACTATCTGTTGACCTACCGTAATACTGTCGACAGGAATAATTTCGCCCGTTTCCCAGTCTCTAAAGTCAATCTTGTCTGGCTGATTTGTTTCAATTTCTTCAATGTCTTGCCTAATCGGTATCAAGAGGGCATTGTCCTCTTCTGAGAGCTTGATTAA
>CAYSDH010000078.1:0-9907 GCA_964429805.1 uncultured Flavobacteriales bacterium | reverse complement strand
TGTCTTGCCTAATCGGTATCAAGAGGGCATTGTCCTCTTCTGAGAGCTTGATTAAACTGACTCCAGATTCGTGCTCAATTGAAGTAAATGCCTCGCGTGTGAGTTCAGGAGTTGATGGTACTTCAACTTCAACTTCATCGGCTACGGGAATAATTGGCTCCGCCTCGATAGTAACTGGGCTAGTGGGCTCAGCCTCAAGGGGTAGGGCATCATTTAATGGCAGTTGAGGTTGTGCTGTTTGTAGAGAGTCAATGGGTGCTGGAACCTCAAGCGCCAGGTCATTGGCAACTGTTTGCGCCTCTTCAAGCGGAGGCTCAGAGTCGGTAGCGACCATTTCTAACCTGCTGTCTTCATCGAGGCCTCCGTCAGTTTTGACATTGAGGTGCACAAGGTCATCCTCAATTATGCAGTCTTTTTTTATGGCTTTAAAAATAGCTGACCTGCTCTCCGTATTCAAGAACAATTTGTGGCCGCAACTTTCGCCAAAAATCTCGATTACACCCAGGTAATACTCTAATCCGCCCTCAGCCATAAAACTAAACTCACGCACATTCTGCCTGTTTAGCGAGTCTCCGTAACTGTAAGCTTCCTTGCCAGCTATTCTGAGTGGCGTAGCGTTTCCGCTCACTATTTGCGTGCAAATATTATCTGCCTCATTGCTAAACAGGAGCGGGTCATAAATGTCAATGTAGTTTAAGCTGAATATGCTAAACCTGATTTCAGTGCTCTCGGTCGCTTTTAGCAAGTACCAAAAAGTGTGACTGTCTTGCTTACCATAGTCCAGGTTATTGGCTGGTTGGAAAAAGACATCAGCTGCTGAGGTCTTTAGTTTGCCCTCGTTGAGGGGGATTTCGATACGATGAAAATCAAAACAGGTAGGATTTTCTTGCGCAGACAAGATGCCCGACCACAAGAAGACCAGAAGAATTGATGTAATATGCCTCGAAGATTGCACCAGATTCAAAATTAGAATTAGGCATCATCGCTTGCAGGTATACTGAAGGAATAATATCAACAGTAGACTGAGGGCAGTAAATTAGTCTTGCTCAAAGAAGAAATCAATTAAACCATGGATGAACTCTACGCTATAGGCACTGTCACTCATGAAAAACGAGTCAATCACAGACTGGACCTCATCTGTCTGAATGATTTGATCACCGTTACTGTCTATTTGGATATACTCACCAGGTAGACCCTGAGAGATGCAATTCGTGCTGATAAACAGTAGCGAGATAAATACGATATGTTTCACTGAAGTTAGAAGTTAGGTTTATGTAAATATTTGGAATAGAACTTATCTATGTGTTCTATTGCTTCTTCAGTGCTGTCCGTTAAATAGAATAAGTCCATGTCATCTTTTCCGATGGTCTTGTACTTATCTCTGAGTGTTTTTTCTATCCATTCGGCCCCGCCTTTCCAGAAATCTTTTCCAACGAGTACGATAGGGAATTGGGCAATTTTTTCAGTTTGGATTAATGTCAATGCTTCAAACAGTTCGTCCATTGTTCCAAATCCACCAGGCATGACAATAAAGCCTTGTGAATACTTCATAAACATGACCTTTCTTACAAAGAAATAGTCAAAGTCAATGAGCTTGTCGTTATCAATATAAGGGTTGGCTTCTTGCTCAAAAGGAAGTACGATGTTGAGTCCAACTGAGGTTCCTCCACCTTCTTTGGCACCTTTGTTTCCAGCTTCCATGACACCAGGTCCTCCACCAGTAATGATACCATACCCTTTTTGAGTCAGTCCTCTAGCTATCTCAGTAGCTTGTATGTAGATAGGGTCGTCAGGCTTAGTTCGTGCTGAACCAAAGATGGTGACACAAGGGTCAACTCGAGCGAGTTTTTCAAAGGCACCTACAAATTCGGACATCACTTTAAATATCTGCCACGAATCATTGGTTCTAGTTTCGTTCCAGTCCTTCTTTTCAAACGCCTTTTCTATTTTGTCTTCTGACATAGCCTTTTATTTTTCTGTGTTCAGTCGGTCTGCAAACATATCACAAATCGACTCATAATTCCATTTTTAAGTATTCAGCCGTGTGCCCACTGCCGTTTTTCACTATTTCTTCAGGTGTCCCTTCATTCTGAATGCGCCCTCCCTTGGCACCACCCTCAGGCCCAATGTCGATGATGTGGTCAGCCATTTTAATGATGTCCATATTGTGCTCTATGACAAGTATGGTGTTGCCCTGATCAGTGAGTCTATTTAAAATGCCAAGCAGCAGTTTGATGTCTTCGAAGTGAAGGCCAGTCGTGGGTTCGTCTAGTATGTAGATAGTGTTGCCAGTGCTGATTTTACTCAGCTCACTGGCCAGTTTCACGCGCTGTGCCTCTCCTCCAGAAATAGTGGTTGAAGGCTGCCCCAAAGTAAGGTAACCCAAGCCAACATCTTTGAGGGTAGATAGTCTAAGCAGAATGCGCGGGTGGTCCTTGAAGAACTCGCAGGCATCTTCAATAGTCATGCGGAGTATGTCTGAAATAGACTTGCCTCTGTACCTGACTTCCAGTGTTTCTCTATTGTATCGGTTGCCGTTGCATATTTCACATTGCACATATACATCGGGCAAAAAGTTCATTTCTATGGTCTTGATTCCTGCGCCTTTGCAGGTTTCGCAGCGACCACCGCTTGTATTAAACGAGAATCTACCTGGCTTATATCCTCTGATTTGGGCTTCAGGTAGCTTCGAATAAAGTGTACGGATGTCCGAAAAGACATTGGTATACGTAGCTGGGTTAGAGCGCGGTGTGCGACCGATAGGAGACTGGTCTATCTCAATGACTTTGTCAAGATGCTTAAGACCTTTGATGTCTTCATAGGGCAGCGGCTCTTTGTTGCCTCTGAAATAGTGGTTGTTAAGCACCGGATAGAGCGTCTGGTTTATTAGCGAAGACTTACCGCTGCCCGACACCCCTGTGACGCAGATAAACTTGCCAAGCGGCAACGTGAGCTCCACCTTTTTGAGGTTGTGTCCCGTGGCACCAGTCAAAACCAAGTTTTTGCCCGTTCCTTTTCTTCGCTCAGCGGGTATCTCAATAGACACTTTTCCATTTAGATATTGGGCGGTCACGGAGTCTTGGGCGAGGAGTTTTTTTACTGGGCCTTCACCTACTATTTTACCTCCCTTAATTCCTGCACCCGGACCGATGTCAATCACATGGTCTGCCTGGAGCATAATTTCCTTGTCATGCTCCACCACGATGACCGAATTACCAGAGTCGCGCAATGACTTGAGTGAGTCTATAAGTCTATGGTTATCTCGCTGATGCAGACCAATACTGGGCTCGTCAAGTATGTAGAGCACGCCTACTAGTTTTGATCCTATCTGTGTGGCGAGTCTGATGCGCTGAGCTTCGCCTCCTGAGAGTGAAGTGGCGCTGCGGTTTAGGGTCAAGTATTCTAAGCCGACATCAAGTAGAAAGGTCAATCTACTGATGACTTCTTTGAGCGGTTCTTTGGCTATTCTTTTCTCTTTGGCTCCAAGCTTTTTATCAAGGCCTTTAAACCACTTCACGCATGGCGCTATGTCCATTGACGCTACTTCAGAAATGTTTTTGTCGCCCAGCTTGAAGTACAGTGACTCCTTTTTGAGCCTAGACCCTCCACAAGTTGGACAGCTCACTTTGTTCATGAAGCTATTGGCCCATTTTAAAATGGACTTTGAGCTGCTGTCTTTGGCTTGTCTCACCACAAAATTGACCACGCCTTCAAAACTGACCGAGTAATCTGACAAGCCAGAACGACTTTCGATTTTCACACTCTCATCAGTTCCGTAGAGTATTTTGCTGAGCACGTCTTCAGGAATATCTGAAATTGGGGTGGTCAGCTTCAGGTCATACTTAGCCAGAATCCCCGTGACTTGTCTAAAGATCCACGTGTCTTTGTAGCTACCCAGTGGCTCTATACCACCTTGTTTTATCGTCTTACTCTCGTTAGGTATGATTTTACTCTTGTCTGCCTGAGCTACTTCACCAAGGCCATTGCAGTTTTTGCAGGCTCCGTATGGAGAGTTAAACGAAAAGAGGTTTGGTTCTGGATTGGGGTATGATATACCAGAGCTCGGACACATCAGGTGCTTGGAGAAGAATCGTATCTCATCTGTCTCCATGTCAAGTACCTGGACTATTCCTTTACCATGTTTGAGTGCGGTCTTTACAGACTCTTTTACTCTTTTAGCATCCGCTTCTCTCATATCTAATCGGTCTATGACGATTTCGATATCGTGGATTTTGTAGCGGTCTAGTTTATAGCGATCAGTCAGGTCTTTGATCTCTCCATCTATACGGGCACGGAGAAATCCGAGTTTTAAAATTTGTTCGAGCAGTTCTCTATAATGACCTTTTCGTCCAGAAATAAGAGGGGAGAGGATGGCTACTTTCTTGTCTGTGTAGTCATTCATGATGAGGTCGGTAATCTGATCTTCAGAGTACCTGATCATCTTCTCGCCACTGTTGTAGGAATAAGCAGTGGAGGCCCTGGCAAATAATAAGCGCACAAAATCATAGACCTCAGTAATCGTCCCCACCGTAGACCTCGGGTTACGACTGATAGTCTTTTGCTCAATAGAAATGACGGGACTAAGACCCGATATTCTATCTACATCTGGTCGCTCTAAGTTGCCTAAAAACTGACGCGCATAGGCTGAAAAAGTCTCAATATATCTGCGCTGTCCTTCGGCATAGATGGTGTCAAAGGCGAGTGAAGATTTACCGCTTCCACTAAGTCCTGTAATGACAACTAGCTGGTCTCGCGGTATAGAGATGTCTATGTTCTTGAGATTATGGACTCTTGCCCCTTCTATCTCGATCATTTCGTCAGTCATCTTCGCTTCCCTCACTCAATATGGTCCTGATGATTTGAATCCATCAAATCCGTTGGCTGGTATTTTTATCTGATAGGTTCTTTTCTTAGGGTTAGACATCTTGTTGTCTCTAAGCCATGGATTCAAGGTTTTTAGCACTTTGTAGTTAAGCCCATATTCGCTGGCAAAGTCAGCCATGTCAGGTATGGCCGTGTTAACTTCTATCTGAATAGTTTCGTAAGGAGGGTAGAGGTCTTTAGGTCGGAAGTGAAAACCGTACTTGTTCGGAGAGCTCAGCACTTCTTTCATGGCCATTATGCGAAACATGTATCTGGCCGTCTCTTCATTTAGCAAGAGGTCATAATAGTTGAGTGCCTTCTGACGGGCTATTTGCTTATTGACATTTGACTTACCGTAGTTATATACTGCTGCTGCCATGGTCCAATTTCCAAAGTCTTCTTTTGCCTTTTTGAGATACTCACAAGCCGCTCGGGTAGCCTTCTCAACATTATATCGCTCGTCAACACCATCTCTCACTTCTAGTCCATACTCAATGGCGGTACCTTTCATAAACTGCCAAAAGCCTGTTGCTCCTGCCGGTGATACTATTTGAGTCAAACCGCTCTCGGCAATGGCTAGATACTTAAAGTCATCAGGCACACCCTCTTCTTTCAGAATGGGTTCAATTACTGGAAACCATCTATTGGCGCGTTTGTGCAAGAGTAAAGTTTGTGACTGCCAGTATGTGTTGACCAAGAGCTCGCGGTCCATACGCTCCCTTATGTCGACCATTTCGAGAGGCACTCGCTCGCCAGCAAAACTCATTTCTTCAGGCACATCGAGCGCAAAAATTTTATAATTCTGATTAAAATAACTCATGTACTCTTCATCTGCCTCTATCTGAGTAGTTGAGTAGTTAAGTGTTTTTAATAAGACAAATGCAGCGAGAAGTGCTGCGCCAGTGAGGAGTATTTTCTTTTTCATTCGCTCTTAGAACATCATTTATCCACGTATCTGTACTTGTAGATATGACAGATATAGAACAAGATGGCAAAGATACTCAAGAATAGGCCACTGACACCGAGACCGAGAGAAGTTGTCCACTCAGTAGTAAACCTGAAGATGAAATAGTTACTCATCAACAACACCACTGAGACCCCTGCAAAAACCAATGCTACTTGACTATCAGAAAGGCCTAAGTAGCTCAAATTGTGAGTGGTATGGTCTTTACCTCCTACAAAGGGAGATTGGCCACGCGAGATTCTGTTTATCACAACAATGGTGGTGTCTATGATAGGAAGCATAAAAGCAATGAGTACGGAGAAGAACTGCTGCCACTGACTGATCTCTCCGTTTTGGAAATGTGAATTCCAGAAAAACTTAATTCCTACATAGGCTAGAATGATGCCGATAAACTGACTTCCTGTGTCACCCATGTACATGCGCGAAGGGTTCCAATTAAAGAACAGAAAACCGAAAAGCGTACCACAGATTCCGACAAGGAGCATAAACTCGATACGGTCATACATGCCGTTGAGCGCCATAAAAGTCAAGGCGCCAAGCAGAATGAACATGGAAGTGATGGTTGATATGGCGTCCATGTTGTCTAGCATATTGATGGAGTTCATGATGCCCACTACCCAGATGACTGTGAAAATGTAATTGGCCCAGTCTGAATCAAACAAGGAAATGTAAGTGCCCGAGTAGATGAACATGGCCGCACAGGCCACCTGGACTAGAAATTTTAGCAAAGGTCTAGTGTTATACGCATCGTCTGCGAGGCCCATCAAAAATGCGGCTGTACCGGCAGCTAAAAGCGCCAAAGAGTCATACCTAGATAAAATATCGGAATCAAAAACCAGCGAGTGGGCGGTAAAAGAAATAAGAAAGACAATGTAAAACGTGACGCCACCAAGGGCGGGTTTTGCTGTGCTGGCCCAGCGCACCACATCACTGTTTTCGCGTATACCTAAAGTTCGAGCAAAACGAAGTAAAATCGAGTATAAGAGCAATGAGAACGCATAAATGCACACAAAAAAAATGGCATATATCACAAACACTTTCACAGAGAAAATGGAGAGTTGTATCCATTAAATTGTTTTGCCTCCAAGTCCTTCTCAGAAAGCAATGGTTCGCTTACTCCCCAGTCGATATTTAGATCTGGGTCGTTCCACATAAGTGAGTCCTCGTGTTCCTTGGAGTAAAAATTGTCACACTTGTAGCAAAAGAGTGTGCCTTCTTCAAGGGCTAAAAAACCGTGTGCAAATCCACGAGGAATGAAGAACTGTTTCTTATTGTCTCCGGTCAATTTTACCGACTCCCATTGACCATAAGTACGAGAGTCTTTTCTCAAGTCTACGGCCACATCAAGCGCAGATCCTCTAACTACACTCACGAGTTTTGCTTGAGCAAATGGAGGAGTTTGAAAGTGCAGACCACGAAGTACATTCTTGGCGCTTGTCGACTGATTGTCTTGCACAAAGTTTGTGTCAGTGACTAGCTGGTTGAAGGTTTTTTTATTGAACGACTCATGAAAGCTCCCTCTGCTGTCGGCAAAAACCCTCGGTTCAAGTATGACCAATCCTGCAATAGAAGTTTCTGTAATGTTCACCGTCCAATTAGTTTTTTCCACCAAGGTTTCTTGGTTTGGGTAGTGTTGTAATAGCCACTTCCATAGTTACTGTCATAGGCATATCCATAACCGTAGCCATATCCATAACCGTAGTAATAACCGTACTTGTTACGCTCCACATCAACACCATTAAGGATGACAGAGAGCTTGGAGATTCCGTTTTCGTTGATCAGTCTGTCTACATTCTGAACGAAGTGTTTCTTTGAGTAATCGGCTCTAAAAATGTAGATCGGGTAGTCGGCATTTTTAATACTATTCACACCATCAGTAACAAGACCCACAGGTGGATTGTCAACCACTACTAAGTCGTACTTCGTTTTTAGGTCATCCAATATCTCTTGCATCTTTTCTGAGATAACAAGTTCACTTGGGTTAGGCGGCACAGGACCAGCCGTAATAAAGTCGAGCGTGTCAATGGAGCTCTTGTTGATGCAATTATCTACACTGTCTTTTCCAATCAGAACGGTGCTCATGCCATTTACATTCTCAACGTCAAACCCTTTATGGATTTTCGGTTTTCTCATGTCCAAGTCAATCAGTATAACCTTCTTTCCAGAGTAGGCAATGATACCAGCCAAGTTGATAGCGATAAACGTTTTTCCTTCTCCTGAAATGGTACTGGTAATGGACAAAATTTTTGACCCTTCTGTATTATCTAAAAACTGGAGGTTGGTTCGTATAGTCCTGAAACTCTCGGCAATCAGCGACTTCGGGTTCTTATCTATGATTAGTTGAGAGACAGGTACATTTTCCTTGAATTTTGGAATAAGTCCTAGGATCCCGATTGAGGCTTGAGACTGTTTCGCAATCTCATTGAGCGAGGTGATATTATTATGAAGCAGGTATTTTATGATCAGAAACACCGCACTGATAAGCAGAGCAAATCCAACAGCGCCACCATAGGTGAGGCTCTTAATCGGAGAAATAGGACGTGAAGGCACTGAGGCTTGTTCAAGTACTCTGTTATCGGTCACAAAACCTGCCTTCGATATTCTGTACTCTATCTTCTTTTCCAGCAAGATGGTATAGTACTTTTCGTTGATGTCAAAGAGTCTCTGGTAACGCGCAAACTCCAGCTCTTTGGCGGGCATGCCAATGAATGTTCGCTCTATCTCTTTCTCCTTGGTCTCCATGATTTTTCTGCGACTCTGGAGCTTAGTGGCCAGTGAACTAATACTTTCAGCGATCAGTCTTTTCTGAATATCTATTCTATAGTCTAAGGACTGTGTAAAGGCATTTTCACCAGTCACATCAAAAAGCAGCTCTTCTCGCTCTTTCAGCAGTTCTTGGAGGTCAAGAAGTAAGTTGCTGATGGTGCTTTCAAATTCTGTACCGACTAAAAGACTGATAAGATTATACACATCAATCTCTTTGGTCATGCGCTCGGTAGCCGAAGACACTTCCGTTAGCAGGTCTTCTTGAAGCTCGATGGCTAGAATGTCATCTTGAAAACTGGTCAACCTATCAAGGTACACGCTGCTGATTGATGACAGGTTAGTCATCTTGTGTTCTTGCTTAAACGAATTGAGCAAGAACTCCGCATTTCTCAAGTTTTGAGCAACGGTATCAAGTTGATTATCAATAAAATGGAGAATGTTCTCAGAGCTTTCTTTCTTACGCTCCTTGTCATAGTCCATATAGGCACTAACGTGATTCATAACAAAAGCATTGGCTAATGCTGGGTTACCATCTTCTACCGTTAGCCTAATGGTCTTTGCTGTTTGACTCAGGGTCTTGACCGTCAACCTCGGGTAGAAGTATGTGAGTAGACTTCGCTTGTCAGTAACGCTAAAGAAATACTCATTGGTAGATTCTTCTGGACCTATAAAGTCTTGCTGGATGATAAATACCTCAAAGTCCAATTTTGGAATTGAGCAAGTGCTGCCAATAGTGAAGTCACCATACACCTCATCATTTACACGAACATTAAATGAGCGGTCGGTTTTAAAATTGATGAAAATAGGGGTGTTGCAGATGGAAGAGTCCTTCACCACAACGGGCCTCACTTCAAAAGGTTGATTTAAGTATCGCTCCGTTGAGCGGACTTCACCTTGCACAAAGTATCTGATATTCAGATTCATTCTGTCTATGGTGCGCGACATCAGTAATCTTGATCTCAATAACTCGACCTCAGAAGAAAGAAGCTCGTCATCTACATATTCTGATACTTGAAGGACCTTGTTTGCCTTGTCACTATTCTCTAATTGCAGTGTGGTGCTCGCCTGAAAAATAGGCTCCGTATATCTCAAATAGATAAAGGCGAGCAGCAGGATTGAAGCGATTATAGCCAGTATGACGGGCAGAGAACGCTTGGCAATAAAGATGAACAGTCCAAACTCAAAATCATTACTGAAATTGGTGATTCGATCTTTGTATCGTTCGAAGCTGTCGTTAAAATTTGAAATTTCCTCCTGTCTCATCCCTTTTCTCCTTTCTGCTGAATACGATCAGTTAATTGGTGCCAACAAGTG
>CAYSDH010000077.1:9568-15144 GCA_964429805.1 uncultured Flavobacteriales bacterium | reverse complement strand
ACCCAAGTCAGCGTTATTATCCACTCGAGTGGCTTTTGGACCATACGCGTCATTTTGGTCATCATTGTTTGGACTAAACACATTGGGCATGCTCACCACTATCTCTTCAATATCAGTCTCCACTTCTACTTCTTGAGCAATATGACAACCTAGCGCATCTGTAATCTCTATGGTATATGTACCTACACCTAAGCCGTCAATGATGGGTGAGGCGACTACCTCGTTCTCAAATTCATATGTCAACGGACTCACTCCGCCTGATGCATTGCTAAAATTAATAGAGCCCACAGACTCAAAACACTCGGTGGGTTCTATCAACGGTGAAACAAAAATCCACTGCGGAGTGGCAAACGCATATGTGGTGTCCAGCGGAACTGGATTGCCACACAAGTCGAGAATTAGGCCGGCAGTTTCACTATAGTTTACCAGATAGTCTGCCGGGTCATCAGGGAAGTTTTCTGCCAAGTATAAGGTCACGGACTCTGCCTGATTATTAAACGAGCAATCAGCAAAAATGGAATCTATACCTATCTCAATGCCCGACCCATTATCAATGGTCACAATGAAGTCATCCATGCCGAGGGTGCTGCAATCTATAGGCTCAGAAAAACTAATTTCTAATGAGGCACAGGCTGGAGCAATGTCAGTCATGTCTGGCCCGCCAGGACAAAAGAGCCCCGCATCAGAATCTCCAAAGTCGATGGTGTATCCTGTTGGTGTGCCTGACCAGTCTTCGACCAGCAGGACATAGACATCTCCTTCTACTACACTGACATCTTCATTAAATATGGGGCCATTGAGATCACCCGGCCCATTATTATTACCTACTCCACCCAGCGCAGTGCTAATGCCTGTAGGTCCGTTTGCGCCAATTACGCCATAAGAATTACAGCTCACCAGTAGACTCTCATCAGCGAAAATATCTTCACAGCTGGCCCCCGTGATGTTATAGAGCGCCCAGTCATAATCGTCATTGTCGTCAATCGGGTCAATCACAAAATTGAGTGTGCCTGTCTCTTGCACGGTGAATGTGTACCACACAGAATTCAGCTCTCCATCAAGACAAGAATTGAAGCCGTCTATTTCATTAGGAAAAGTTCCTGAACCAGAATAGGCATTTGTCTGCTCATAAAAGAAGTCACAAATCTCGATGGCACCCAGGCAGTCTTGTTCAGTGGGCACAGGACATTCTGCACAAGAAACGCTAATCTGGAATCCGGCACTTGTAACAGACAAGTCTGACTGAAACACCAAGGTGACACAAGGCCCTGCACCTGAAATACTCGGAGGAGCATTTGGTCCAGACAAGGCAGCAAGTTGCAGTCCCGTGTCATCAGTGCCTGAATAAATAGACAGCACATCGAGTCCACTTTCTGTATTGAACTCAATGAAGTCTAAAACCACGCACTGAGTGGCATCGTCTGCACAGACGACCATGGTGTAGTCTTCATTATTACTGTATTGTCCAGTCTCTCCACTATCAAAAATAATCCCACTACAGGTGATAAACGTCTCTTCGTCAGAAATGAGAGAAACCAAACACTCTTCGCAATCAGGACCTCCACAATCTACATCAAGCTCATATCCATTTAGCATGCCATCGTCACAGGTGGGGCACTCAGTGGTGCATGAAATATTGACTTCAAAGCCCTCGCTAGTAGCAGAAAAATCTCCTGATATAAACTCAAAAGTCACACAACCAGATGGGGCAACAAAAGACTCCGGCAAGAGGTCAATATTGGTGAAATTAGCAACTTCAAAACCTGACGTGTCTGCGCCATCATATATGTTGAGCTGATCTCCATTTGCCAAGTTTAGGGTCACAAAGTCAAGCTGCAAACACTGGTCAGTGACATCGCCACAGTAGGTCATGGTATAATACTCGCCCGGACTATAGTTTTCAAATGCCCCCGAGTCCATCAGTGTTCCGTCACAGGTGGTGAGCGGCCCTTCTTCTGAAATAACGTTAAAGTCACAGTCCTCACAATCAGGTCCACCACAGTCTATGCCAATCTCTTGGCCGTTCATGATGCCATCATCACAAGTAGGGCATTGGCAGGTGATGGCGATCTCAAACCCTGGGTTTGTTACAGACCCATCTGTGGTAAAATTAAGCGTCACACAATTGGTGCCTGGAGCGATAATACCCGGGTCAATATCTCCCGTCAGCTGAGCGATTGGTGGAGATGTCATGTCCATTCCTTCGTAGATGGTGAGAAAATCAAAGCCAAATTCTGTTTCAAACGAAGTAAAGTCTAATTGAATGCAGTCTGCGGCATTTTCTCCGCAAATTGTCATCACATAGTCTTCATTATTGTCATAATTGCCGCCAACTCCGCCAGAGTCATAGAGCACACCTCCACACGTATTTAAAAGTCCTTCTTCAGAAATAAAGTTAAAGCCACAACTCGGACAATCCGGGCCTCCGCAATCTATTCCAATCTCCAACCCATTCTGTATACCATCTGAGCACGAAGGACAGGAGTCGGTGCACGAAATGTCAATTTCAAACCCTTGAGCAGTAGTAGAGAATGCTCCAGAGACAAAGTGCAATGTCACACATTCTGAAGCGGTAATAAACTGTGTTGGCGAATCTCCAGCCCCGTATTCTGCAAGCACAGGACCATCAATGCTGAGTCCATCATGCAGGGTGAGCTGGTCTCCAAATGCCAAGTCGTAGGTCAGGAAGTCAAGTTGCATACACTCTGATACATCATCAGAGCAAATGGTCATGGCATAATCTTCACCCTGATCATAGTTGCTGAAAACACCAGAGTCCATGAGCGTGACATCACAACTAGTCAGTGTGTCTTCTTCTGAAATCACATTAAAGTCGCAGGCTGGGCAATCTGGGCCACCGCAGTCTATGCTGAGCTCTTGACCATTAAGAATGCCATCTGTACAGGTAGGACAGGCGCATGAAATAAGAATGTCAAAACCAGGTGCTACACCAGAGCCATCGGTTTGAAAATTAAGCGTGATGCACTCCGAACCCGGAGCAATAATACCGGGGTCAATAGTGCCTGTTAGTGAAGCGACCAAAGGCGCGCTAGTGTCTTCGCCTGCATAGATAAACAAGTCGTCAAAATTAGGTTCAGTCTGAAACGAGAGAAATTCGAGCTGCACGCAGGAATTAGGATCATCAGCACATATAGTCGTGGTATAGTCCTCATTATTGCCATAATTGCCCATCAGTCCTCCACTATCTAAAAGCTGACCATCGCAGGTGATGATGGTTCCTTCTTCTGAGATAAAGTTAAAGTCACAGTCATCACAATCAGGACCACCGCAGTCTACTCCCAACTCTTGACCATTCAATATACCATCTGTACATGTGGGGCAGACGCAGGTGATTGCCATCTCAAAGCCCGCATCAGTGACACTTCCATCAGATAAGAACTCGAAGGTCAGGCAGGTGCCAGTGGCTGAGAATATTCCTGGATTTATGTCTCCTGTTAGCTCACTCAGCAGCACAGATGTATTATCTGGCCCGTCATAAATGCGGAGAAAATCCCAATTGGTTTCTAAATCAAATGAAACGAAGTCTACCTGAAGACAGGAGTTTGGATCGTCTGAGCAAAAGGTCATGAAATACGACTCAGAATTGTCATAATTATTATTCAGTCCACCTGAGTCAAAAATAGTACCTGTGCATGTTTCAACGGTGCCTTCTTCTGATATCAGATAGACCTGAGCGCTGAGTCCAGAAAATAGAGACGAAAAAAATAGGGCGAGAAAAGTCAGTGTATGTTTGGTCATAATCTCAATATAAGACTGACAAGATACAAAGCCCCGCTTAAATTACGTGAGAATGCAAGCGAGCTTAGAATTGACAGATTATGGCGGCCTCTGTGTCTCTATCTTTAGCCCATGCGGACTATTTCTATTTTAATTTTTGGCCTCTTCATGTCCATGAGCGCTATTGCTCAGGTGACTGTTGAGCAACTGGACTTTAGCCTGTCTGGTCCAGCGGATGTGTTGAGTCCATTGATTTTCAAATTTGTGGTTCATAATGATAGTACAGAATCTGTGCAGCTGCTGATGATTAAGGAAATAGGAACCACTCCAGATGAATGGGACATTTCGATTTGCACAGACGCATGCCTTCCGCCTGAGCAGGACACTGCGATATTTAACGTTGGTGCGCTTGATAGTGACACTGTATCCATCTACTACTTTATGAGCACAGCTGGCAGCGGTGTACAGCCTTTGCAGTATCGCTATGAGGGAAATGGTGCCTTTATCTCATCTCATGAGGTAATTGGTGAAGGCTCTGTGGTCAATTCTACTGACGAATTGCTGAGAGAAGAAGAAATTGAGATTAGGATTGGTGCCGATGGCGTGTATATAGTGGTGCCAGAAGATGCCATTTACAGGCTTTATGACCTCAACGGACGTCTAGTCGCGAATGGTCGACTCGTGAGTAGCATCAATAAACTTGACTACCCCAAAGAACACAATGCCCTGACTATCATACAGATAGAGTTTTCTGATGCACGAATCAGGTCGTGTAGAATCCCACTTCAAAATTTCAATGAATAATTGGCCCTAGATTGCTTTTCATATGGTCTAATTTGTCGTAATATTGCAGGCTCTTAAAAACAATGAATCATGGATAGAATCAAAGCCATAGAAAACGAGTTTCTTGAGAAGAATGACCTCCCGGTTTTCAAGTCAGGTGACACAGTAACTGTGCATTACAAAATCCGTGAGGGTAACAAAGAGCGTATTCAGCAGTTTCAAGGAACTGTATTGCAGCGCAGAGGAAATGGTCAGACAGAGACTTTTACAGTGCGTAAGATTTCTGGTGGACTCGGTGTAGAGCGTATTTTCCCTGTTAACTCACCATTTATCGACAAGATTGAGCGTAACAAAGAAGGTGATGTGCGAAGAGCACGTATCTTCTACCTAAGAGACCGTACAGGTAAGGCGACTCGTGTGAAGCAGAAGCAAACGTTTACTGCCAAGAAAAAGAAAGGCGAGAAGAAGGCTTAATTCTTCAGGTCATCTTTATAAGATTAGAAAGGGCGCTCAATGAGCGCCCTTTTCCTTTGAATACTTTTTGCGTTGGCCAGATATATTGGCTATGGTCCGAAAGACTATATCAATCGTAGATGATAACACCATCTGCCATAAAGCCGATAGACACTTCAGGCTCTGTGTACTTCTCCTCTGCCTCTGCCCTGCTCATTCCACCATCTTCTGCGTAGTGGCGTAAGTCCTCCACACTGGTCGTCTCTTTTTTAGCAAAGCCTCTCATCACGGCCTTCTTTCCTGACTGCCCTTCAGTAGGCACAAAGAACCCGTACTCTTTGAAGCGTACTCTCATCTCATCTTCGGTACCGATGTTTAGAGTCATCCAGCAGCCCTTCTTCACACATGTCTCATTGATGACACCAGAAAACTTACACTCTACTTCATCTTGGCTCTCCAGCTTTTTCATCAACTCATCTGTGCTGATGATTCCTTCAGCATCAATCTTTTCTCCGTAGAAGTTAGATACTACTTCTACCATTTCGCCTGCCACCTCTTGGGTGTTTACTTCTGTGGCTGTTTGAGTTTGACCGCTACAGGCC
>CAYSDH010000077.1:0-9558 GCA_964429805.1 uncultured Flavobacteriales bacterium | reverse complement strand
TCGGTTTACATCTTTTCCGTCGGGAACATCCCTAGAAAAATGGATAAAGCCAAACGCGACAATCATTATACTAATCTTGTTCATTGTTGTTTTCGTTTATTAGTCGAAGATATTAAAAACGATTGGGGCTAAGGACAGCCCTTCTGCTTGACTCAATCAGCAGTGACGACAAACTCTGTCCTTCTGTTTTTTGCCTTGCCCTCAGCAGTAGCATTATCAGCTACAGGTTTTGAAGAACCAAAACCTTTAAACGACATGGACTCTGCTGGCACACCTTGCTCTTGAAGGTACTTCATCACTTCAAAGGCACGCTCGGTGCTCAGTGTCAGATTGTCTGCTGTCTTACCGACATTATCTGTATGCCCGTGAATGGCAATTTTCAAGGACTGATTCTTATTCAGATACGCGGCAAACATGGTAAGCACTGCTTTTGAGCCTTCAGAAATGTCTGAAGAACTGGTGGCATACTTGATGTCATCAATAGCATATGTTTGACCTATACTCACTTCTTTGAGCTCTATATCTACTTCAGCCACCAAGCCCTTTGCGGCTTTCTCTTCATTAAATAGCTGGGCCTTAAACGCGTGCTCCTCACTCTCTATAGTCATGACAACAGGCTCTCTCTCTACGTTGACTATAGTCGCATAGCTACCATCTTCCTGATCAATTGCGATGCGGTCTACTCGTTTGGACTCCAAGTAGTTTAGCTCTATTCGTGCATCTTCGACTAGCTGCCCTGCGTCATCTTTTACCGAACCTTTGACCAAGAGCACCTTTTCTGGCTTAGCTGCATCTGGCAGTTCAAATCCATATATGTCAAAGCCTTTTGCTCCTTGTATTTTTGAAGAGGCGTAATACGCTAGCGTTCCGTCTGTGGCCACTATTAGTCCATGCTCATCTTGTGTGGTATTAATCGGTACTCCGATGTTGCGCGGTTTGGACCACTTACCATTGTCAGACAGTTTTGAAAAGTAAATGTCATAACCGCCTACACCCGGCAGACCATCTGCAGAAAAGTATAATGTGCGACTGTCTCCGTGCATGAAGGGCGACTTCTCATTACCAGGGCCATTAATGGTCTGCCCCAAGCCTTTTGCCTTGCCCCAATTTCCATTTTGATCTTTAGTGGTGTAGAAGATGTCTATGCTTTTTCCGCCTGAGTTATTATCGGTACTCGTGGCACGCGCTGTGGCAAAGTAGAGGGTGCGACCATCTGCACTTAGTGATGGTTGTGATTCCCATCCGTCATCGGTGTTTACGTTAGGGCCAAGGTTTTCTAATTCTGACCAGAGGAGCTCTTCCTGACCAGTGGCTTCATTATATGATTTGCTGTAGCGACTCACATAAATGTCGCAGTTGTTATACCCTTGCTTTCCTGGACGACAGACTGTCACATACATCTCTTTATTATTGACCGAGATGGTTGCGCCTCCATAGTTGTCTCCTACATTAAAGGGACTGGGCAATGCCTTGCCTTTGTCAAACGGTGAACCGATAGCTGAGCGCTTGCTCCAAGTAAATTCTTCTACTTCGTATTTGTCTAACACACTCTTCCCATCCTTCTGATATTTTCTGGTGTAGAACATGGTTTCATTGTCAGGCGAAAGCACTGGCAGGTATTCATCAGAGGAGCTTGATACGCCTTCTATACGAATGGGATTGAACTCAATAGGGTTTTCAAATAAGTCGGCATTAAACTCTACCTCATCAAGCACATCTCCCACATCGACCATTTTCTTTTCATGTCCTTTTGAAATCTTGGTAGGGTCATCAACTGGAAAATTTTGAAATTTCTCAAAGGCCTCTTTCGACTTACTCCACTCCTCTTGGCCATAATAGATAACGCCTAAGTAGTAAAACAAGTCGGCATGGTAATCAGGACAGAGTGATTCCAACTCCTTAAACTGAGTAAGCGCTGAACTATAAGAAATACGCGGGTTGCGCTCGGCCCGTTTGAAGTAAAACTCTCCGAGCATGAGTTTACAGCGGAGGCAGTTTTCATCATTCTCCACGGCCAACTTCATCAAGTCGAAACGCTTTTTTAAATCATTCTTCTTATTGGTGGCGCCATCTATGTACTTCTGAGTTTTTTTATCAATGCTCTCTTCACAGTCATCTTGCCCAAAGCATTGACCCATTATGGAAACTAATACAGCACACAGCAAGGCTGTCCGTATGATATACACTCGACTCATTTTAGTTTATCTGCAGCTTGTTGTTCGGCTTTGGCAATTATGCCATCGGCTCTTTTTTGCGCCTCGGCAATCGCTTTTCGAGCCTTCTTGTCGGCTTCTTTTTTCAGCTTCTCACCAGCAGCTCTGGCCAGCGGCTTAGCAATAGGGCCCTTTGCCTCATCTTCCAGTTTTTGCGCGGCCTTTGCGGCCTCTGCCCTTACTCTGTCGGCACCTTTATTTGCCTCGACCATTATGGCATCGGCTCGTTTTTGAGCATCAGCGATAATCTTGGCCGCCTCCGCACGGGCCTTCTCTTTACCTTCTTCTATCTTCTCATCTTTGATGGAGTCGGCAAGTTGAGTCACTGTCTCTACCACCACATCTTTGACCGTGCTTCCTTCTTGACCGAGTATAGTAGGCTTGATTTTTGGATTATCCATCTTGCCTGTCACAAGGAAGTTCATATTTACAAACTCACTGACTGAGAGATTTAGTCCGTACGTATTCACCTTGCCCACTAAGCCTTCGATAATGGAATTTGCTTGACCTCCGAGCTTGGCGGTTGGCACTTTGATTTGCACCGAATAATCTAGGTCTTGCTCAAAGCTCATGGACCCACCTATGCGAGACTCCATGCCGTCTATTTTAATATCAAAGGGTTTGACGTTTACTCGACCATCTTCAAAATTGTAATCAAACTTCACATTTTTAAAAGACTGTCTTGCCCACTTATCCATCTTCAAGGCTTCGGCAATTTTGACTAGTGGTTTAAAATTCTCCACCATCACGTTATCCGTAAACAGGCTTCCTCCCCCATCAAGTGTTGAAAATATGGGGCTCATGTCATCGGCCAATTCCGTAGACAGGTTCATGCCTGTAGTAAACTTTCCTTTTGATTGCTTGGCCACAGGTGCCAGCGTAGACACGGTGTTAAAAGTGTTGGCAGTGGTGGTGATGTCCATGCTCTCGAGATTAAACTTCATGTCAAATCTCGGTGCCTCTTCGTCTTTTGTGTTGTAGTCTCCATTCATAGTGACCTTGCCACTCAAAACATCCATCACCACGTTTTTCATGCTTGCCACTTCTTCTTTCACCTCGATAGAACCAGAGACATTCTTAATGTCCATGTCGCCATAATACAAGTTGTCAATGCTTGATATCAAGTTGATATCTACATTATCTGGCACTGGAATAACGGACAAAGGCTCTTCTTCTCCAGTCCCTGTACCAGCGCCTTCTTCCTCCTCCATGAATTCATTAAGATCGACTACCGCAGAGTTGGTGGTAAAGGTTCCGTGGAGCAATTCATCTTTTAAAAAGTAGCCCAGGTAGTTGTCTATACTCCCTGAGCCTTTTAGGTCTGTTTTTCCAAACTGACCGTTGAACTGGGTCAACTCCATCTGACGAGGATCAAAGGCGAGGTAGGCATTTTTAATGTGCACATCTACTGGCAGCGAGTCGGCTTCATAATCAAAGTCTTGCAGGATTACTTTTCCTGCCGCCCTAAAGTCTTGGTACCTCTCCTCTTCGATGGCCGACATGTTTCCTTTCATGTCTATGTCTGCCGTAATGATGCCGTTTAGCTCATCGACTCCTTCCATCTTCAATGCTTGCCTGACATTTGACAGGTTGAGTTGAGACTTCACAGTAGTTTCTATGTACGGGTCAGTCAATGGTGTTTTCAAAAAGAATGTACCGTTGATAGGACTCTCGGCAATGTCCATGTGAATGTCTGGTATGTTGACCTCCATGGTATTAAAGTCTACCCCACCAGGATAAAGCACACTCGCCAGCATCTGAATATTTTCAATAGACTTTGGCAAGTCAGGATAGTTGATGCGGCCATCGGCAATTTTTGCGTTTACAGTAAAGCCCGGCAGATTGTCATCATCATAACGCCCCTTCACGGTGCCATCAAGATCTATTTTACCCAGCGTCTCTAGCCCTTCCAAGTTTGGCAGGTAATCTTCTGGAATGAGCGAGAGTAGATTTTTAAGGTCTGTACGTGTCGCCTCATACTTGAGGTCCATGTCTATTCCATCTTCTGGTAACTCGACCAAACCTTGAGCGGTTAGAAAGAGTTGGTTGACACGTATTTCATTCTCATTGAGATTATACTCTCTAAAATCATCTTGTATGTCAAAGTTTGCAGTGATTTCAGCCGTAGCTTTTTTCAGATACTTGACGTCCTCGTACGTGACGTCCACGCGCTCTGCCGTGGTATTCGTATTGAGATCATACTGCTTATTGGTCAGTTGTCCGTTTCCGATATGGTCAAGTCCGTCTATCATCAAGTACGCTCCGAGTGAACGATTGTCATAGATAACTTTCGCATCAGTGAGTGAATACTCTTCAAGTAAAACCACATACTCATCACGCGCGTCTGTGGTCTCGCCCGATTCTGACTCCTCTTCTTTCAGAATGTCATAGTTGGCTATTCCTTCTTCATTGACATAAGCGTTAAGTTCTGCTCCGTCTATGTTTATTCCTCTGATTTTTAGTTTCTCTCCCTTGATGACGCTCTTCAAATCTAAGGTAAACGAGGCCTGATCGATGTGTGCCAAGCGCAGTGAGTCAAATTCTTCGATACCATCTATACTGATGTCTTCAATCTGAAAAGTGAAGTCTGGAAAGCTTTTGAGAATGGTGAGACTATAGTCTCCAAAGTCTACTTCAGCATTGAGGCTCGCGTTTACATTGTCTTTGACAACTTGGACTATTCTGTCTTTAAAAAGTATCGGCACAAGGACCCCGGCCAGCACGACCAAGACTAGGACAACAAGGAGGACTTTAAACAACTTTTTCATCGAGGCAATTTATTGGTTGCTGAGTCAAAAGTAGCCTTTAACTCGCGCGGCAGCCGTGAACGAAACGGGATTAATATTCAGACTATTGTTGGCAACACAAAGATTGCGCCAGAGCAGTTAAAACAAGAAGTGAATATAGACTTAGGGATTACAAATAACCGTGTCTATTACTGGTCCGTATCCCGCCCAGAGCCCAAGCCCTCCTGTCACATTGCTTGGCAGGTTATTAGGCACAGCAAAAGGTGAGCCATTGGTGCTCAACTGATTGTCTGACTCAAAGATGTAGTTGTAGGTTTCTAAACTGATGGAAGACAGTTTTACAGCCACCGTGTCACCGACTTTAAAAAAGCCAGCCTCCTCGTTATTGTCGTCTTCCTTGTTGCTATTAAACACAACCCCTCTGTTATAGAAAATCTCAATCTCCAGCCCATCAAAGAAGCGGTCTTCAAAGACTGCACCCAAAGGCGCAACGAAGTCAAAATCTTTCATGACGCCAGTGCCAGGATAGCTATTGATACGCTGCGCCTCCCAGTGATAGGCGTTTCTGTCTATGGCAGGATCATCAAGCAAACCGTGCAGAAAACCAAGCGTGTCTTCAGTTGCCCATAGCTCAAACCACAGCGAGTCAAGCGGTATAGGCGGATCAATACGTGTTACTGCATTGATGGCTTGCCCGTCTTGAGTCTCAATCATCAACTCATACTCTTTGCCTTCTTCACCGACCATGCTGAATGTAGGATCTAGATACAGGCAATAGTTCAACTCAATTAAGTCTTGCTCTGAAACACCAAATATGTCAGAGAAAAGTTCAAGTTCTGCAGGCGTTAATTCGCTTGAACAGAATTCTTGCAAAGGCACGGTGTCCATTCCATTTGACACTTGCACCATAGCGTCATTCTCAAATATATCAGCCAGTGCCGATGGGTCTACAGGTGCATTAAAACTCTGTGACTTGGTTAAAAAAAGTATCGGAGGCGCTCCAGTCTCTATCTGACCGTCAACAATAACAATAGGCTCGGTGTCTGGAAATGGTATCTCGACATCCTTTGTACAGTTAGTCAGTGACAAAGCGATGGCTGTCATTGACAATACGAATATGTGCTTTGCGAATTTCATGTCCATTAAAATTTAAAGTTCCATGTTACTGAAGGCAGAATGGTGAAGAGGCTTACCTGCTTGACTTCAAACTCAAAATCAGGATTGCCCGGCTCGGCCACCACGTCTATGAAATAGAAGAATGGGTTGGCTCGGTTGTACGCATTATAGACTCCAAAATTCCAGGAGGTCTCCCACTTTCTTGGTATCTCCAGTTGCTCGCCTGTGGTAGGGTCTTTCTTAAATCTGCTGGGTGACACGTGTAATGTGGCAGACAAATCTAAGCGGTGAAAGTCTCTCATTCTGCTTGAGTTTCTCGGGCCGTAGATAAACTCTACCCGCTGCGAAGTAGGTGAGAAAAACCAAGACTCTGGCAAGGTAATGGCGCTTCCAGTACCAAACACATAAGACCCGGCAAAGGTCCACTTTTCACTGTGCTTGTGTGTCGCTACTATAGAGAGGTCGTGCCTTCTATCATAACGAGCAGGAAACGGCTCACCATCTAAAATATCTGGAAATTCTCTCATGGTTTTACTCCATGTATAGCCAATCCATCCGTTGGTACGTCCAGATTTTTTCTTCAAGAAAAATTCTGCTCCGTACGAATACCCGTTACCGAAAACTAACTGGTTATCTACATTATTGAGGGCTCCGTTTTGGGGTTGCTCGCCTTCACCATACTCAATCTGGTTTTCCATGGTCTTGTAGTAGACCTCCACAGACGCTTCATATTTATCTTCTTTGAGGTTTCTGAAATACCCGGCATTATACTGCAATCCAATCTGAGGTCTGACCAATTCTGAACTCGGTATCCATAAGTCTGTAGGGAGACCCAGCGGTGAAAAACTAGCCAAGTGAACGTACTGTAGATTGCGCGTAAAGGCTGCTTTGACTGATGACACTTTATCTATGCTGTAACGCGCAGAAATACGTGGCTCCAAACCAAGGTAGTCTATCACCTTCTCTCCTTTGTCAAACACTCGAAGCGTGTCAGTAGTGCTGATGTCTGGCGAGTAACGCACGAATGGCCCCGTCTGCACAAAGTATGGTGCTCTAACGCCTATGTTTAACTTTAAGTCATCAGTGAGGTCAAAGTCGTCCATGATGTATGCTGAAATCTCATCGGCATTGATAAAGGTGCGCTCTCCGGTGTTTAGGTCTGTACCTCCGAGCGTTACTTCTGCAAAACTCGGAGTGTACCGATGGTCTACATAGTTTAATCCAAACTTCACACGGTGACGCGGTGAGGGGAAATAACTGAAATCAGTCTTGAAAGTATAATCTCGAATACCCGAAATGAGCTTGAACGAAAAGTCATCTTGAGCACCTTGAAACTCGAAGTTGTACTGGGTAAATGTTCCCGTGAGGTTCATGAACAGTTTATCTGAAAAGAGGTGATTCCAACGCAGTGAAGTGGTGGCGTTACCCCATGGTATGGCAAACAGAATATCTGCATCAGGCTGAGTGAAGTTAAATTTATCTCGACCGAAATAACCGGATAAGAATAATCTGTCTTTATCAGAAACTCGCCAGTTGACCTTGGCATTGAGGTCATAGAAAAAGTAACCCGTACCGTCAAAGTCTCCACCCGCAAGCAGCGGCTTGGTCAGCACATCGATGTAGGTTCTTCGACCCGAAATAATAAAAGAGGCGGTGTCTTTCTTGATGGGACCTTCAAGAGTGAAGCGTGAAGAGATTAGACCTATTCCTCCACTTCCTGAGAGTCTTTTAGAATTACCATCATTCATGGTAATGTCAAGTACAGAAGCCAGTCTACCTCCATAGTTGGCAGGCATACCGCCTTTAATCAGTTCCACATTTTTAATGGCATCGGCATTAAAGACTGAAAAGAATCCAAAAAGGTGCGAGGCATTATAGACCACAGCCTCATCAAGCAAAATCAAGTTTTGATCAGGCCCACCACCGCGCACGTAAAACCCGGCATTACCTTCTCCTGCTGATTGCACACCAGGCAGCAACTGAATGGTCTTTAAGATATCTACCTCACCAAAGATGGCCGGTAGGTCTTTGACTTGCGATACTTCGAGTTTGGCAATACTCATTTGAGTACTCTCTATGTTGGACTTCTTTTCGGCCTCAATGACCACTTCTCCTGTGGTGATGGCAAAGGACTTGAGCTCTATTTTTCGACTTAGATTTTGATCTAGTTGAATCTTCTCTTCAAACTCCCTGTAGCCCAAAAACGAACTGACTAATGTATACTCACCAGCAGGCAATGTAAGCGAGAAAAATCCGTAGGTATTTGTCGTGGTGCCTTTGAGCGATTCTTTCTCATAGACATTGGCTCCGATCAGATATTCTCCTGTGAGCGCATCATGCACGTATCCCGAAACTGTAAACGTCTCATCTTGTGCGCATAACACGCTTGAAAAGAGAAATAATAGCCCCGTAATGTATATTCTGATCGGTTTCATTCAGCCTTCTTTATATAGAGACAACGAAAATACTCGATACGTTGACCTATTCTTGACCATTTATCATATTTTGCGCGATCTAAGAAAAGTTTAACATGAATCTGCTTCCTTCTAGTGAATTAAGCTCTGACAGGCTGACTTTCCATCTTATTGATGAATCTATTCATCAGGAGTGGTTACCGTTCTTCAAAGACGAGGGGTCGACCAGGTATCTGAGTCTAGATAGTGGGACTCCCGAAGAGCAGTGTCAACGCTGGATAAAAAAGCAGCTGGGTAGATATGAGAATGGAAATGGACTCTTGGCGCTGAGAGACAAAGATTCAGGCGCGCTTATTGGTATGTGCGGTGCTATCACTCAATTGGTCGATGGCAAAGAGGAAGTAGAAATTGCCTATCACATTTTACCAGAGAAAAGGAACCTTGGTTATGCCAGCGAAGCGGCACGCGCGATTAAGAAGTATGTGTTTGACGTGGAATTTGTCACGGAATTAGTTTCTCTGGTGCATAAGGACAATGAGTACTCTAAAGGAGTAGCGCATAGAAACGGGATGTTACCTGATGGAGAGACTAAATTTAATGGAGACCCAGTGGTGGTGTACAGGGCCAAAAAATACTTAGAAGAAGTCTCTTTTGGCGAGTATCTCGGTGCGGGCTTTGTGTTGTTTCTTTTAATCATCATTGTCGTCTACCTCATTCAAGTGAGTATGGATTACTTTGGCTGAGACCAGCCATTATTGCCCTGGCTTTCGGTGGGGTTTTTAATTTGCGCCTACGTTTTATTTTGGAAGATTTCTCGGCTGCGCGATGCTTTGCTCGAGAAGACTGTTTCAGGTGGGCCTTTGGTGTTTTGGAAATCGTCAGCTGCGCTGGAGCTGTGCTCTTGCGCCATAGAAAAAGTAGGAGTTGTGCTCCGGTTTTAAATCTTCATGGTGTAGTAATTAAATAGCTGCTTACTAAGTTCCAGTCGTTTTAGTGCGTTGTCATTAATAGTAGAAGGGCTTTAAATGAAAATCGGAGCAAAGCTCCTATGTATTATTATACGCAGTA
>CAYSDH010000076.1:0-15156 GCA_964429805.1 uncultured Flavobacteriales bacterium | reverse complement strand
GGTACATACTCTTCGATACGACCAGCCTCGGTACTTTTTTTGAGGCCGTAAAAAAATCGTGTCAATTTATTTAGGCTGTCAAACTCTGGCCCTGCATAAATTTCAGAATGAAAGCTCAGCATCTTTTGAACTAAGGATGTGCCTGAGCGTGGTGCGCCTCCGATTACTATGAGGTCATCAGTCTTCACTGTTCAAAATCTCGTGACTAGACTCGAATATGATGGGGCTCCATCTGAGCTCATCTCCGTGCACAGTTATTCGTGCAACTCCCTCTTCTTTGAGTGAGGCAGAGAGTTGCTCATTACCTTGTATGTTGACAGTTAACGAGTATTTTCCTGTAGACAGGTTCACTCTCGGCATTTTTATCTCACACTTTATCGCACCCGTTTTTGTATTTGTCAGCGTCTCTACTACGGTGCCGGCTGGCTTCAATTCTTTGTCAAAAAAGACGATACTAATCACTGGCTTTGGGTGCTGCGGGTCTATCCACAGGTCAAGGTCTAAGGTCAGGTCATCAAGGTGTTCTATAAGCTCCGGATTCCTTCCGTTTTTAGTCACAATGTCAAGTGCCTCTATCCTGCTCTGGCCATCTGAATAGACTTTGATCGATTCGCTGAAACTAAACTTACCGTAGTACAGCTCGATTCCCTTCCCGACTTGCTGACCGTTAAAGGCCACTTGTCCTTGATTAAGGAGCAAAACTTGATTTGCCAATCTCATGACTTGCGGCATATTGTGAGAGACAAAAATGACTGATGCATTTTGCAATATCTCGTCTAGTTTTTTGAAGCATTTCAGCTTAAACCCTGTGTCTCCAACAGCCAGTACCTCATCAATAATCAGTACATCTGGATCCATGTTAGAGGCCACAGCAAAACCCAAGCGCACTTTCATTCCTGAGCTGTAGTTTCTTACAGGCGAGTCAATAAACTCCTCAAGTTCAGAAAACTCGATGATTTCTTCGAGCTTGGCGTCTATCTCCTCTTTGGTGAACCCAAGCACCGCTCCATTGTTGTAGATGTTCTCCCTTCCGGTGAGAATAGGGTTAAATCCAGCTCCTAACTCAATGAGTGCACCTATGCGACCTTTCATGGTCACGCTTCCTTCGTCTGGCTTAATAATGCCATTGAGGATTTTTAGTAGCGTAGATTTTCCAGCTCCGTTATGGCCTATTAGCCCGATGCATTCACCTCTTCTAAGCTGGAAGTTAATGTCGTTGAGCGCGAGAAATTCATCTTTTCTTAGCTCAGAATTTGGTGAGAAACCAAAGGAGCTTTTAAAGACGTCTTGCATTCCGTATCGCAATGAGCGCGTGAAGTCCTTGCAGAATTTCTTCTTCAGTCCCTTTACATCAACTAATATTTCGTCTGTTGTACTCATGTCAGAGGCTGTAGCCCATATCAGGTATCACATCACCAAGTAGCCTATTCATCGTCTCCAATTCCTGTGGGCTTAGCTCGTCTTTCCAGTAGTTTGCTTTGTGTTTGTCTAACGTATCTGCAGCTGGGTATGACTCAGATATATCAGCCATTTTTGAGATCTTGGTCAATATGGCCATTGGATCTTCTACAAGGTCTTCAAGTTTGACCTCAAGATAATTCATATCCGAGGGCAATTCGTTTTTTAGCACAGACCAGCGCGAGTATAATTGCCCCACCATGTGTGCACTCCCTTCTACTTCTGAAGGGGCCCATTTTTGTTTCATGTATGACTGGCACACCCCTCTAGGGTCTCTTTTCACATGCACATACACTGCATCTGGAAACAGGCGGTGAATTTCTTTGAAGTTAAACAGGTTGCCCGGTGACTTCTCACACCACGTTTTCTTCCCTTCGGCATTCATCGGTATGCTAAACAGCTCATCGACAAACTCTTTTGCAATCTGCTCCAGCTCTGCCCTGTCCTTAAAGTACTTGCCTAAATATGTATGCGGGTCGCTGTATTCCTTCTCAAAGGTTTTGTTCTTTCTCAGCTTACTGTACCCTCCAGTCCAGTAGTACATCTCTTCATAGTTATTCTGAAGCACTTCACCCTGATACTTGGTCATGGTAATCTTGTCAATAAAGCGATTGACAATAGCATCATATTGCTCACCGAAGAAGTTTTTGAAGTAATAGCCTTTGTACGGACTCTTCGTAGGCGACATCATGTCATACCTCATCAGTCTCACAAAACGATATATCTGCTCTCGGCTGCGCTCTAGTGTATATGATGTTGAGAGACTATCTATTAGTGGGAGGAGGCCCGAAGCATCAATGATAAAACGCATCTCGGGAGAAAATGCATACACATCAGGATTAGAACCAAGTAAACGATATAGTATCGTTGTACCGCTGCGCCCTGTCCCTCCTATTATGATTCTTTTGTTTGCCATGCGTGTATCTGTTTAAGACCCCATTCGTTCAACAATGATTGGAATAGACATACGGTAGATAAGCAAGCCTATGAGCAATAAGAAAGAGAATATAGCTAAGTGAATGAAGTAAGGTGTCATTAACATTTCGTCATAGCCCTTGATCATCGTGTTGCGCGCTACATTAATAAATACAGCTACTGGGTTTAACTTATCAATCAAGGCTTTGCTTCCTTCTGTAGCGAAGGGATAGATAATGGGACTGAGCAGAAAAATGAATTGTGAACTAGCCTGTATTATTCGCTGCACATCGGTGTACAACACGCCTATAGGAGTGATGAAGATACCAATGGAAAACCCAAGAAGAATGACCGAAAAGATAAGTGGCAAGGCATATATAATGTCACCATTGGGCGCAAAGCCATAGTACGCAAAGAGCGCCACCAATAGTCCAACTTTAATTGCCAAATTGAACAACACTTTGTAGAACCCCGCTAAAATCAGCGCCTCTCTCGGAAAATTAATTTTGGTTAAAATGCTACGCGCAGCATTAAAACTCATGATGGGCGCATTGAGAGACTCTAAGAACGTCTGCCAAAGTATCATCCCACTCAACACGAAAATAGGATAAGGCACTCCCGGTGTTTCGACTTTGACTATGCCTTTGGCATTGAGGTACACCCACACAGCTGTACTCACTATAGGAACAATAATGGCCCAAGACAATCCCAAAAAAGACTGCCTGTAAAGGGCTCGTATATCTCTTATAAATAATCGCTTGGCTAGAAAAGAGCCACGTCCAAAGTCGAGTATGACCTGCTTAAAAAGAGTGAATATGCCATCACCACTTCCTGCATCATAAACTGTTACTTTATGTTCAGGTGATTTCATTATTAGCTGTCCTCCTCTCCATATCCTTGGCCATAGCCATAACCGTAACCATAGCCATAACCGTAACCATAGCCGTACTTACTATAATAGTATCTCCACTTCTTGTGCTTGATATTATTCAGCAGGATACTTGAGTTTTCGAGTTTGTTCTGCTCAATAATTTCTTCCAAGTAGCGCACACCTTGCTTAGTGGTGGACTTCGTATTCATCACGAAGATTCCGACATCAGCAAATTTCCTTAGCACCATGGCATCGGAGATCAACAAGATTGGTGGTGTGTCAATGATGACTAAATCATAAGTGCTCTGAAGCTCGACAATCATGTCCGTCACTTTCTGACTCAAGACCAGCTCTGACGGATTAGGCGGCACTGGACCAGATGTCATAATATCAAGATTCTCGATCACACCTTTTGACACACATTCATCAAACTCTGCTCTATTGCTCAAATAAGTAGACAGTCCTTTGGCATTCTGTATTTCAAAGGCCTGATGCACTTTTGGTTTGTGCATGTCAAAATCTAACACAATAACTCGTTTACCTGCCTTGGCAAAAATGGTTGAGAGGTTAGACGAGCAGAATGTCTTCCCTTCTCCGGGATGCAATGAAGTGATGAGAATAGTCTTTACCTCAACATCAGGATTCATGTACTGCACATTGGTACGTATGCTCCTAAATGACTCAGCCACATTAGACTTTGGATTAGAATTGACAACCAATCTATTAGTCTCCGCTACTTCAGAATGTGGTATACCACCTATAATAGGAATACTCGTAGCCTGCTTAAGCTCACGTGTATTCTCAATACGCTCATAGAACATGAAGCGGATGAACGAAAGTATCGCGGCAAATAAAAGACCAATGCCAATGAACGTCATGATTATCTTATCCTTATCTGGCGCGACAAGTCCGATAGATCGTGCTTTTTCAATAACACTAGTCTGAGGTATGATAGCCGCTTTGGCAATAACTGTATTTGCTCTTTTTTCAAGCAAGAACATGTACATCTTTTCATTGACCTTGAGCTTTCTATTAATCTGGAGTATGTCGCGCTGCGAACCAGGTATACCTTTAATTAGTGTCTCATAATCTCTAACCTGTCGCTGCAATTCTGATTTCCGTTCGTCTAACGCAGACCCTGTGTTATTCAAATAGATTATTATATCTTTTTTGAGCGAATCAATGGTTTGTTGTCTTTTGAGGATACCCAAACTGTTGTCAGTCACATCAAAAAGGAGACGCTCCATAGTGATCTGAAGGTCATAGAGCTCATCAAGTGATTTCTCAAGGAATAAATCATCAAGGATATAGAGTGAAGGTGGCAAGAGCACCTCTCCTTCCTTATTCCTTTTTAAATAATCTTTTAATGAAGCAATGGCACTCGTCTTAAGATCCAAGTTTCTCACTTGAGCTTCATACTTGACCAATGCATTAAAATACTGGTCCTCCTCTTTGCTTAAGTCAAGTATGGCATTGCTCTCCTTGTATTTTTCGAGATTTGTTTCAATAGAGTCCAGTATCTCACTGACTTTATTGAGCTGCAAGTCGATGTAGTCTATCGTGCTCTCATTAAGTTGAATCTGCTTTTCTACAGTGTAATGAATGTAGACGTCCGAGAGCGTGTCAAGAAACATCTTTGCCCTGCTCACTAACTCATCTTCTACCGTGACAGTCAGCACACTGGTGTAATCTATGTTTTCAACTGCGATGTTAGAGCGATACTGATTGACCAGTTGATTAAGGTTATTTACCTTAAACTGATAGCGGATATTCTGAATCTCTTCAACCGTATTGGTGTTGAGTTTAGACTTCTTATGCACGTTTATGGTGTACTCATCTTGAAATATCTGTTGATCAAACGGATGCTGCCTAGTCACTAGTCCATCCTTACCTTCAAACGAAATCTCATAGGTATTGAGATCTACCACACTGAGGTCAATCATTTTAGCAAACAAGAAGGAACGCTCTTTGAGCTGAATATCTACAGACATAGTTTCCAGAGAATTGCCTGGAATTGTCTTTACTCGACCCACTACATAATAGGTGATATCATAGTCGAGCTTCTCAAGCACATCAGAGATTAGGTCATAAGAAGTAAGGACTCTGCGCTGATTGGTGATATCAGCATAGCTCGAATAAAAGCCGGCTAATGAACTATATACTTGACTTTGATAATCTAAATCTTCCCCAGACTTAAGGAGAATTTCAGTTTTTGCAGCATAAGTTTTAGGCAATCTGTGGGCATAAAAATAAGCTATAGCCCCGAACAGCAAAGGAATCAGCAGAAGGAGATACCAGTTCTTAACAATGAATTTTTGGACAACTTGAATGTCCTCTATCGAAATAATATTTGCCTTCTGGGCTGACAATCACTAATATTTGTGCAAATATAGCATTACGCAGCGTTGGAGGAAAGATTGTACCCCCGAGAAGGAACAATTAGAGGTTAATGAGCGTAAGTGTTGAAAAAAAGCCTTCAGGCCTGTTGCTCTGGGGCATTTTTATCTATTTTTGGCCTAATATTTATAGCTATGAAGAAGACAATCCTAAGAACAACCGTAAGCCTACTATTCATTCTAGGAGTCAGCTTAATCGTTTCGGCACAAGTTGGACCACCTCTTGGAGGTACTGGACCTGCTGGTTGCTTCCCTCCTCCATGCATCCCTATAGATGGTGGTTTGAGTATACTTATTGCTGCTGCAGTAGGTATTGGAGGAAAGAAGGCCTATGATTTCGCGAAGGAGAACTGATTCGTTCTTCATCTCGGAACCTCATGCTCCGCAATTCTATTAAAAACCCCTTTATACGTTTTCTTGTACTCGCTGCTGGGTCTTATCTCGCGTGGTACATTGTTTATCATTCGTACATCAATGTTGATACGAATGTAGATCGAGTTGTCATCGACAATCTTATCGACCTCAGTGGTTCGGCCATGGAGTCTATGGGCTACACCCTTATTCCTGAGCCGCCCGAAGCAGATGCTATCAGAACAGTCGGTATTGATGGCACTTATGGACTCTGGATTGGTGACCCTTGTAATGGCGTCACACTTTTTGCGCTCTTCCTCATTTTCATGATTTGGTTTCCGGGGCCGATTAAACACAAGCTCTGGTTCATCCCTTTTGGCCTCATCACCATTCACTTGCTGAATGTCGTTCGCATCATTGCCTTGTGCATCATTGTCTCGTACGACTATCGGTACTTGGACTTTAACCACAACTACACATTTACCATTCTTATATATGGCTACATGTTCATCCTCTGGATTTTGTGGGTAAAGAAGTTTTCAGAGGTCAACACAAAGCAACATGCCTAAGTGGATGTGGATAGTACTCATTGTCACTGCCTTCATATTTGTGGGTGGTGCACGCGAGATTATATTCGTCAATATCAACGAGCAGCTAGAGTTTAACCAAGGTAGGCGCTCAGGATATTTCGTCTTAGACCACCTCTCCTTTATGAATGGATATTCTAATTCTACCCTCAGCAGAGGAAAGTGGGCTCTGACTGTCGTATTCATGCTTGTCAATCTTGCCCTTTCCGTTCTTGCTATCAAAAAAGTACTGAGAGAACCACGTGCCGTCAAGTGGCTGCTCTATCTCTTTCTAGCCGGATTCATCGTTTCTGCAGCTGTATTTGTCGTGGGCAAAGTCATCTTCAATGACAACCTGGGCTATCTCATTGCCAGAAAAGTAATGGGTGCGCTGCAGTCGCCATTTCCACTCATGTTCTTGGTACCTGCTTTGTATCTTGTGCCAGATGGTGAATAAAAGCCTGTGAGCAGGAAGGGTGATTTTCTATTTTTGCCACAGAAAAATTACTCGAATGCAAAGTACCACCGCTCAAGACACGCAGATCTTTGACCTTATAGAAAAGGAAAAAAGCCGACAACGACATGGAATCGAGCTTATCGCCTCAGAAAACTTTGTTTCTGACCAAGTGATGCAAGCCATGGGGTCAGTCCTGACTAACAAGTACGCAGAAGGTCTCCCGTTCAAGCGATATTATGGTGGTTGTGAAGTAGTAGATCAGGTCGAGCAATTGGCCATAGACAGACTCAAAGAACTATACGGAGCAGAATGGGCTAACGTACAGCCACACTCTGGTGCGCAGGCCAATGCAGCAGTGATGCTCGCTGTGCTCAATGCGGGTGACAAAATACTCGGCTTCGATCTGTCACACGGTGGCCACCTAACTCACGGCTCAACTGTCAACTTTTCAGGAAAACTGTATGAGCCGCATTTCTATGGTGTCAGTGCCGAAACAGGACTTGTGGACTACGACATGTTGGAGCAAAAAGCCCAGGCTGAAAAACCAAAACTCATTGTTGCCGGAGCCTCTGCATACTCTAGAGACTGGGACTATGTGAGAATGAGAGCCGTGGCTGATAGTGTAGGTGCATTGCTTTTGGCCGACATTGCCCACCCAGCGGGTATGATTGCCAAAGGCTTGCTCAACAATGCGCTTGAGCACTGCCACATCGTGACATCCACCACTCACAAGACGCTCAGAGGACCAAGAGGCGGTATTATAATGATGGGTAAGAATTTTGAAAACCCTTGGGGCATCACCCTCAAAAATGGAAATGTGAGAAAGATGTCGGGCATCTTAGACTCGGGTGTTTTCCCAGGTACGCAAGGAGGTCCCTTGGAGCATGTCATTGCAGCAAAAGCAGTGGCGTTTGGCGAGGCATTGTCTGATGACTTTAAGGTCTACCAAGAACAGACTAGAAAAAACGCTCAAGCCTTGGCTTCCGCCTTTGTAGACAAGGGATATAAAATTATCTCTGGCGGCACGGACAATCACTCCATGCTGATTGATCTGCGCTCAAAAAACCTCACAGGCAAGCAAGCTGAAAACGCGCTAGTGGCCGCAGAAATTACAGTCAACAAAAACATGGTGCCCTTTGACGACAAGTCACCTTTCGTAACCAGCGGTATGAGAATCGGCACGCCAGCCATCACGACCAGAGGTATGAAGGAAAACGAGATGGGTGAAATTGTAGAGATGATTGATCACGTGCTCATGAACCACGAGAACGAGACGACCATCAAGTCTGTGAAAGAGAAAATATCAGGCTGGATGAGCGACAGACCGCTCTTTGCTTGGTAACACCGCCCCTACTTTCTTGACTAAAAACTGCTCATCCATGAAGAGGATGTAGCAGATAATCATGACTAGAGAAAAGTCCATGACACCGACCACGAGCCCTAGACCGAGATGGTAGAGTATGCCAAATAGAAGCAGGTAATTCTTCACTTTTTTAAACCAGACAAGAATCGGGAATCCGCAGAGGTAGATGAGCGTCACGTAGTTGGCCAGTTTCATGAGCCACAACTTATTGGCCAAATGAGTCTTAAAAAATGGCGTACTAAACTCTTCTATATGTGTGATGATTTGCACTGCCGTGCCATTACGCCACGACTCACCGGCCAGTTTATATACTCCAGACAGGAGATACACCATCAGTACTTGTATTCTGCAGGCCCAAAAGAAGAGATTGGAAATCAAGATGCGCTCCTCTCCGAGTTTGGATCGTGGACTCACATTCTCATTTACAAAAACCAAGAAGAAGAGCATGAGGTTAATCAGGTAATTGCCGCCTGTATTGACCAGTATAAAACGATTGAAAATCAAGGCGGTAGACACAAAGACAAGCAGCGCTGACAGCGTAGTCAATCGCTTGTTGAAGTAGAGTAAAATCCCAATGATTTGAAGCCCATACATCATAAGCACCAACTGCATACCCTGATGTCGGTGCAGACTCATAGACAAGTCATAACTCAGCGTGCGCGGAAAGCGCACTGGTAGCGAAAAGCCATACAACTCAACGATAATTGGCAGACTGAGCACCAGTGTATTAAAGAGCAAAAAGACATACAGCGCCCACCGAAAAGTTCTGACCGTGCGGGGTGCCAGATGATCTTCACTAAGTCTGCCTATCAAAGACTTCATTTGGCTAAATCATTTAAAGAAGCAGCCCAGTCATACGAAGCAGGAGGAAAATCAGTGTAGCTGACTTCCTCTGACATAGACTTCACTAGCTTTAATCTGACTTGGACACTGTCTACTGGACCTCCCCTCTTTATAATATTTAGCACCCGAGATTTAGCCGCATAATAATTGGCCTGCATATAACCGTATGTGTCAGGATAAAAGTCCAACTCTGACAAGTCTGATGACGCATATCTGTCTTTCTCAATCCACAAATACAAGGCCGTCTGCTGAGCGAGAAAGTACTTTTCAGAATCAGCACCATGCCGCTTAGACACATGGCCATCATAATATCGCTGGGCAGGAACTATCCATTGTTGCCACTCATTATCTTGTCTGTACCTGTACTCCAGAGTTTTACCATACTGCTGCGGCTCAGGAGCAAATAGCGCCCAACCCTGCTGAAAAACTGGGTATGTGTAATAACGAGCATATGAACTCAGGCGTGGACCTATCAATTCTGAAGGAGAACAGTACAAAAAGGTCAGTAGAAAATGTAGCCCAAGAAAAAGCGTAGTCGCTATAAAGACTATTTTTTTTCTGGTCATCTGACTTATTTATGAGACTGTGAAACGATTGTTAAATGTATCTTCTATTTTTGGAAACTTCATAAAATATAAGCGAGATGGACATAAGAGCCAATGACCCAAAAAGAACTTCCTGGGTAGAAGTTGCGAGTGATTCTGATTTTTCTATTCAAAACCTCCCTTTTGGAATATTCAGCACAGCGGACCTAAGTCCGCGAGTGGGTGTGGCCATTGGCACGCAGGTGTTAGACCTATCAGCACTAGCCGACCTTGGTTATCTGACGTTTACAGATGCTGGAGCCTTAAATCAGAGCAGCCTTAATTCGCTGATGGCCTCAGGTAAAAAGGGCATGCGCGAACTAAGAAATCGCATCTCAGATATTTTAGAATCTGACAATGCAGAATTGAGAGACAACGATGACGACCGCCATCGCTCGCTGATTGCCATGGACAAGGTGACCATGCACCTTCCTGTGCGCGTAGGTGACTACACAGATTTTTACTCAAGCAGAGACCACGCCACTAATGTGGGCAAAATGTTTAGAGACCCCGAAAATGCCTTGTTGCCAAACTGGCTGCATATACCTGTAGGATATCATGGCCGCGCGAGCTCAATCATTCCCTCTGGCACCCCGATACATCGCCCGAAGGGTCAGACGAGACCAAATCCTGAAGAGCCTCCAGTATATGGACCTTCGCGTTTGCTCGATTTCGAATTAGAGATGGCCTTTATCACTTTTGACGGAAAGCCGCTTGGTCAGTCCATCAGCACATCAGAGGCCGATGACCACATCTTTGGTATGGTCGTATTTAACGACTGGTCGGCACGTGACATTCAGAAGTGGGAATATGTGCCACTCGGGCCATTCTTAGGGAAGAGTTTTGCCTCAAGCATCTCTCCGTGGGTGGTTACGCTTGACGCGCTTGAGCCGTTTAGAGTGGCTGGAGAAAGTCAATCACCTGCTGTACTGCCCTACTTGGAGTTTAGCGGCAATAAAAACATTGACATCAACCTCAGCGTGACCATTCAGCCAGAAAACGCTGAAGGACATGTGGTGAGTCAGTCTAATTACAAGTTTATGTACTGGAATATGTGTCAGCAATTGGCACACCATGCGGTCAATGGTTGTAATATCAGATGCGGAGACATGATGGCTTCAGGTACCATTAGCGGCCCGACTGAAGACAGCTATGGTAGTATGCTCGAAATCTCTTGGCGTGGGACTAAGCCAGTGAGCATGCCTGATGGCTCGGAGCGAAAGTTTATCAATGACCATGACACGGTCATCATGCGCGGTCATGCCGAAAAAGATGGAATCCGTGTCGGTTTTGGAGAAGTCAGTACCAAAGTTCTGCCTACTTTAGATTGACATGGCAAAAGAAGAGGCATATGTGATAGACGAAGAGGCGGAGAAAAAGGAAATTACCAGACGCTACCGCAACCTCTTACGCTCATGCAAGCGAATTACGGCTGCTGAAAAAAAGCGCATTCGCAAGGCATTTGATGTCGCTGTTGAGGCCCACCGCACCGACCGCAGGAAAAGCGGTGAGCCATACATATACCACCCCATAGAAGTAGCCCGAATAGTTGCCGAAGAGATTGGCCTAGACAGTACCTCAGTGGTGGCCGCCTTGCTGCATGACACGGTAGAAGACACGTACATCACATTAGATGACATCGAAAATCTCTTTGGCAAAAAAGAGCGATACCTCATCAATGGACTGACCAAAATCTCTGGTGCCCTGGACCAAAGCTCCTCGGTGCAAGCAGAAAATTTTAGAAAAATGATTCTCACGCTGTCTAATGATGTGCGTGTGATTCTAATCAAACTGGCCGACCGACTGCACAACATGCGCACGCTCGATGCCATGCCTAAAAACAAGCAACTCAAGATAGCCTCTGAGACCGAATTCATGTATGCTCCACTCGCTCACCGACTGGGTCTGTATACTATGAAGACGGAGCTGGAAGACCTCTCGCTCAAATACCGCGAGCCTGTGGCTTATGAGGATATCAAAAACAAACTAAAGAAGACGCAGTCTGGTCGTACGCGTTTTATCAATCAGTTTTCTGTTCCCATCATTGGTGAGTTAAAAAAGCAAGGACTAGACTTTGAACTCAAAGGTCGCACCAAGTCCATCTATTCTATTTGGAAAAAAATACAAAAGCAGAATATTCCTTTTGAAGAGGTCTATGACCTGTTTGCCATCAGAATAATTGTCAATACAAACCTAGAGAACGAAAAAAACGCTTGTTGGAATGTCTATTCCATCGTGACGGATACATACCTGCCAAACATTGACCGACTGCGTGACTGGATTTCTAATCCAAAGGCTAACGGCTACGAGTCACTGCACTGCACCGTGATGAGTGAGAAAGGGCGCTGGGTAGAAGTCCAAATCCGGACTAAGCGCATGGACGAGATTGCCGAGAAAGGTTATGCCGCCCACTGGAAATACAAGGGAGCCAATGCCGAAAAAGAGTCTGGACTGGACCGCTGGCTGCGCCAAGTACGCGAATTGCTGGAAAACGCCAACGAAGATGCTATAGACTTCATAGACGACTTTAAGCTCAATCTCTTTGCTGATGAGATCTATGTCTTTACCCCAAATGGTGAATTAAAAAAGCTGCCCATGGGCGCTACGGCCTTAGACTTTGCATTTGAGATACATAGTCAAGTGGGCTCCAAATGCATTGGTGCAAAAGTGAATAAGAAACTGGTGCCTCTCAGCCACAAGCTCAACAGTGGAGACCAAGTAGAAATCATCAATGGCAAGAACCAAAAACCAAGTGAAGATTGGTTAAACTTTGTCACCACTGGTAAAGCGAAGTCACGCATACGCACGGCTCTTAAAGAGGAGAAAAAAGCCATAGCCGCTGACGGAAAAGAGATCCTCAAACGAAAGATGAGGGCCATCAAGGCTGACTTTTTGAGTATCAATATTGATACGTTGCTCAAGCATTATAAAGAAGATTCGGTCATTGAATTGTACTTCCACATTGCCACCGGACGCATAGACCTCAAAAAGTTGAAAGGGTTTGTGGTAGAGAAAGGGCGCATTCTTTTTCCGAAGGCACATGTGGTGGCTCGCAAGGAGAAAAAGAGCGAAAAGCGAAAAGAGACGAGCAGCAATTACACCAAGTCTGATACGCTGGTACTTAATGATGACAACCTCAACCTTGAGTATCGCCTTTCAAAATGCTGCGCTCCAATACCGGGTGACGACATATTTGGTTTTGTAACGATAGGCGAAGGAATCAAGGTACACCGCATAAACTGTCCGAACTCGGTACACATGCTGTCTAAGTTTGACTACCGAGTCATAAAGGCAAAGTGGGCCAGTCAAAAAGAACGAGAGTTCATGGCCGAAGTGGAGTTTAAAGGAATAGATGACGTAGGTCTGGTACACGCCATTACTGACCTGATATCAAAGCAGCTTCACGTCAACATGAAGGCCATCAGTTTTGAAAGTGAAGACGGTATTTTCATCGGTCATATCAAACTTTTTGTGCACAACACCACCCACCTCAACGGACTCATTGATGAGATGACCACCATCAAAGGTGTGCGCAGCGTAAAACGTGTGAAGCATCTAGGCGAATAAAAGAACCGCCAACACTCCATTTACTAATAATGTTGGCGGCTACTCTTATAAAGTCTTTATCCGAATTCAGGCTTGTGTTCAGACAGAACAAAAATGGGGCTTGACTCACACATATGCATCACAGAATACAGTGAGGGCAAAAAAGATGGAAAGAGTGAGTCAGGCAGACTTTGGTCTAATCCAGCAGATTGTATTTCATCGCCTCTCTTACTAAGCCTACTGTGCTTTTCACTCCAAACTTATTGAGGAGATGCCTGCGGTGCGTCTCTACCGTGTTAAAGCTCAGACCTAAGATTTTAGAAATGCCTTTACTGGTGTGCTCGGCACCAATTAACTTTAGTACATCGAGTTGACGTTGAGTAATCTTTGGTGCTGTATCGGCAGAATCCTCTTTTGACTCTTTCCTTGACCCTACCTCCTGTACCAAGAGTTCGGTCACGTTTTTTGACAAAAAGGTCTCACCTTTTGACACGGCATTCAAGGCAGCAACCAGTTCTTTTTTATCGCAGTCTTTTTGGAGATAGCCTTTTACACCTAGTTCTATCAATCCTCTGGCATAGGCACTAGAGAGATGCATGCTCAGTATGATGACTACTAATTGTGGATGAGACACCTGCAGTTTTTTCATGGTCTCTATACCGTCTAACTCGGGCATACTTATGTCCATCAGCAGCACATCAGGAGTCGTGTTTGCTTCTAAAAAGTCAATCACTTCCCAGCCATTTTTAGCAATACCAGATACCTCAAAGCCCTTGGTGCTTTTCACCAAGAGGCTAAGCCCGTCAATGACCACTTGATGATCGTCTGCGATGAGTACTTTTTTCATCTCATTCACAAATTAGGGATTGATTGATGGTTAACATGCCATGACCTGTCTTGGTCAGACTGTTGCGCTTAACACGCTGGTTCGAAAAGATGTTTTTTATCCTCTTCATGGCAAACTGGTGATCACAATGTAAACTAAACTGACATAATACTCTATTCTCATGCTCCACAGAATGTGTCCTCAATGGCCAACATGTCTTTGAAATAGCAGACTTGCATTTCACACAGCTCAAAAATGAAGAAGTATGCCGAGAGAAGCATCACAGAATTCTGTGATGCCAGCCCGTTAGTCTAAATCTTTTTGAAGACACAAGAAAAGAGAACAATCAACTACCTTCGTAGCATGTCTTCAGCAGTAGAACAAGAAAGTGTGGCCGCAGGTGTCACCGAAATATTTAGTGCATACTTGGCAGAAAAAGGGCAACGTAAGACGCCCGAGCGTTTTGCCATTCTCAATGAAATCTACGAACGCACAGACCATTTTGACATCGAGTCGCTCTATGTGAAGATGAAGGAGAAGAATTACAGAGTGAGTCGCGCTACACTGTACAACACCATTGAGCTGCTGCTCGATTGCGGGTTGGTGCGAAAGCATCAATTTGGACAGAATCAAGCCCACTATGAGCGCTCTCATCACTTCAAACAGCACGACCACATCATATTGAGTGACAGCGGCAAAGTGATTGAGTTTTGCGATCCACGCATAGAAAATATAAAGGCAACCTTAGAGGAGATATTTGATTTAGATATCAGTCATCACTCCTTATACTTTTATGGCACGAAGCGCAAAGGAAAGAGTAAGAAATAGATTTCAACACTCTGGCTGAAGACAGGCGCTTTCCTGTTCAAAAATTTTAGCCGTGGGCCGCATGATTCGCTGTACTTTCGATCAAGTACGTAAACAGCGTTAGCAATGAAAATCGATGTGCTTCTAGGTCTCCAGTGGGGAGACGAAGGAAA
>CAYSDH010000075.1:0-15254 GCA_964429805.1 uncultured Flavobacteriales bacterium | reverse complement strand
TAAAGCAGAACTCTTCATACTCACCTGATACAGGAGCTGATATGAGGAATTCTAGTTTCATTGGGTTTTAAATAAATACAAACAAGCACCCCAACACCAATCACTCCACCCTCATCTCAATCACATAGTCTGTCAGCGCAGTAATTTCGGCAATGCTTAGGGTGCCTTTAAAGGCATTCATGGTGCCCTTTCCAAAACTGATTTGACTAAACACGTTCGTCTTTGTCATCGATGACAACGTCAAATCCTTGGCCCCCAATGTGGTCATCTGCCCATTTATGCCATGGCATGGGCTACAGTAAAGCGTGAATATTTTCTTTGAGTCCACAGCATCAACGAGCGCCATATCGACATCATTCAACCCCTGCTGAGTAAACTTTTGCTGTGACGCTGTCCACGTGCTCTTTTGATCTACCGCAAAGCCATCATCTTGCACTTCAGCATTGTTCACTTGCTTTTTTGCCTGCTGAGACTTGTTTACTTCCTCAGAGCTACAGCCAATAAACAAAATGCTTAAAACCAGAAACCCGCCTATATATGTCCTCTTACTCATAAGACAAGAGTAGTAATCTGGAACGGGAGCACCTAATTTCTGTTCGGCTACCTTCTGGTTTATCAGCCTTCAGACTTTCACTATCAAAGCTTCCATGTATCTTTGATGTAACGACAGCCATGCTCAATACCCCATTCCATCTATTAGACAGCATCAAATCTCTCCGCCTACACGGCCGGATGAATCTCTACAGTGAACTCTGGAAGAGCAGCGATGAAGAGCAGGATTTACTTGGCAAGTTTCTGATGCATGAATACAAGAAAGAAGTCTATGAACTGACGGATAATCCTCCAGCTTTTGATGCAGATGCCGCCATTTGGGGTGCCAAAGTGCTTTTTTATTCTGCTCAGCTCATACTCAACAGAAAGAATGAGTTTTCAGAAGTATCCTTATACTTTGACGACACCTTAAACATTGATGACCCTTCGGCCATTTTATCTGCTGATCTCTGTCTGCGCTTTTTGCCAACGCTCTACAAAGAACTCCTAGCACTTGACATGGATGACCCGCTGGTAGATGTCCTTCGCGATATTCTCATCCGCTGGACCTACTCTTCGCTTGACCTGGATTTGAAGTCCGTGCCATTTGATATAGACTCATTTCTCCAACATCACTGCCTCAGACGATGCCTTCTCGATAGAGTGACTGAATACAAAAGAGTAGACATGGCAGAGCATCCGAGACTGATGCAGGCGCTCAAGGAAGATGTCGCAGACTATGGCCAAGACTTATGGCCGGGGCTTGTAAAAGACCAACTATCTGAACCTGAAACCTAGAATTAGCGCAGGCCAAGTCAGTCAAATTTTACTGTGCCAGCTTGTTGATTCGTCTATCTTTGAATAGAAAAACCATGGTGTTGCAGCTTATACTGTTGTATTCTAAAACTGATTTTGATCACTGAATCTCTCATACTTCATGAACCCTATTGAACGACTTGCCGCAGTGCTCGACCATGTGCGACACACTTTTGTGGCAAAGGATAGTATTATCGACTTGCTGGGCATAGCGCTTTTAGCAAAAGAAAACGCCTACCTACTTGGCCCTCCTGGAACAGCAAAAAGTGCCATCGTTAGGCAACTGACTTCCTGCGTAGAAGGCGGAAGAAACTTCGAGTACCTGCTTACCCGATTTACTGAGCCCAACGAGATATTTGGCCCCTTTGACATTAGAAAACTCAGAGAAGGAGACCTCGTGACCAATACCGAAGGCATGATGCCCGAAGCCTCTCTGGTCTTTCTGGATGAAATTTTTAATGCCAATTCAGCGCTGCTCAACAGTCTTTTGATGGCCTTAAACGAAAAAATATTTCGGAGAGGTAAAGAGACGATTAAGCTTCCCGCCTTGATGTTTGTTGGGGCAAGTAATCAGCTTCCAGAAGATGAAGCACTTAATGCGCTTTTAGATCGATTCTTGCTCAGAATTAGATGTGACTATGTAGATACAGACCGACTAGGAGAGGTGCTCAATGCAGGATGGAAACTGGAGCGAAACGAAGGAGCCGCGCCTCCAACTATCACGGCAGACGAGATACGTGAGCTTCAAGTCGCGTGCCGCAGTGTCAATCTTGCTGCAGTGCAAAAAGACTACATCGCCCTCATACATGACTTGCGCACTACAGGCGTAAAGGTCTCTGACCGAAGAGCTGTAAAGTGTCAAAACCTGATAGCGGCTAGTGCCCTGATGAGCGGTCGCACGGAGGCCATTCTTTCTGACCTGTGGGTACTCCGATACATTTGGGATACCGAAGAGCAGATAGAACTGATTAACGGCATGGTCAACAGCGTGATTGAGAAAGAGGACAAAGGCCCGGTACATCCGCGCGCCATGAATTCTAAAGCGCCTGATGCCGAAGAGTTAATCAAAGAGATAGAAAGTCTGCATGGCCGCTGGGACAATGAATCCACCGACCTCGAAGAGCGAAACATCATCAAGGATAAGCTGCGCTACTTGCAAAACAGGAGTCAGTGGATTTCTCATCCTGAGCACAAGTCTCATCTTCAAGAACACATAGACAGTTTATGGCAGAAGATGTTGACAGAGGCCTGATTTTTCTTGCCCGTTTTCCGCTTAAAGAGCGTGAGCGCATGCGCCACATTCGTCATTGGTCTGCGGTAGAAGCCGGGCAAGATGCGGAGTGGATTTGGGTCAGAGGGCTCGATGCTGTGCAGATAGAACACGTCAATCTGCTATCTATTCCTGAGCTCAGAAGATTTCAAGGATATAATAATAAGCTACATCGCTATGGGTCAAAACTGCCAGAAGGGCCCTTGCCAAGCCTAGAGTGGAAGACCTTAAAAGAGTTTTTGCCGCTCAAAACTGGTACGCTCAATCACAACTATTTTGGTATTAATCAGCGCATGGCTATGCACATGATTGAGACAGATTATGAGCAAGAAGAGTGCGCCTTATTGTGCCAGCGTAATCAGCTAGAACGATATATACTTGACGCACCTTTGGTAAGAATGAAAGGGCTTGCATGGTGCATCATTGACGCAAAGACCTGCGTAGTGCAAGGAGCACCGATACTACCCTTGCCAGGAGTCATACTCTGGCAAAGTGGCTTTCACCTGATTCCAGCCGGATATGACCTGGCTCCGCGCAGCTTAAAACCTGTCGCGGCTAACATGCTGCTTGGACAGAAAAGAGGGCACATTCTCTGGACGGAAAGTGGTGAATATTCACTCATTCTTAATGAAGCAATGGTTCCCCTTAGCCGTTCATCTATCCGAGCTTCCTCACCTGATTTGCAAATTGTAGAGCGCCATGAGTCCTGAGGAGTATTTAAAAGTACATCCAGATTACTTTTGGAAGTGGGATAACAGGGAAGAGGTAATCGTGGATAGCTACGGTCATACTATTGCTTATAACCGATACATCAAAGGCTTGTTGTCAGAGTTGGCGCATCAGGGCATACCTCGACTTGGTTCTATGCTCTTAGTCATTCTCAGTGCAAATAAATTCCAAAGTGTACTTCAGTTGTTTTCCAAGTTTGAGAGCAAAGATGAGCATTCAAAGATGTTTGTTCAAGGATCTAAGTTTCTGGAATTGGTCTCTAAATTACCCGACCGATATCATACCGAACATGGCAGAGTTGATCTTCTTAAATTCATATTTAAAAACAGCCACCGAGGTATTAGTCCCAAAAAAGCCCAAAAGGTAATTGACAACTTCAAGGCACCTAATCAGCCATACCCGCTGAGCAGAAGTCTCAAGGATGCCAATGAGTATGAGTTTGCTCGAGACGTTAGGCCTTTAGCCTTGATGCTTCGGTCTTATCGAGATTTGCAGTCACTGATAGATGGATTGGCTGAGGTCCCAAAAATTGAAGAACCTCTCTTGTTGCCTCAGCAAAATGAAGATTCAAATGAGACGTATGAGGAGAAGCTCATTAATGACCCTAACACGTTTGCCATCGGGAGTTTGCTCAAGAGACTCTGGGGTAGTTTAAATATTCCGTTTCATCACAGTCTGCCGAGCAAACAGCCTTTTGGCGGAGTCAGTGACATTTCTAATAAAGGTGAGTTTGACCGCTTACTCATCTCAGAATTTGCCAATGAAGATGCTGTCTTCATGTCTAGGCTTGCTAATAATGAAGCCCTCTATATAGACAGAGAGGTGCCACCTTCTGACAGTAATCTTGAGCGACTCATTCTCGTTGATGTAAGTCTCAAAAACTGGGGTGTGATTAAAGCCGTATCTCATGCCTGTGCGGTGGCTATTGCTGCCCATCCTAAGACTGATATTCCTTGTCGCATTTATGCCATTGGAGATTACGTTAATGAAGTAGATTTCAGTAGTCCTGAGAGTTTGGCAAATGGATTGAGACATCTGCATCATGGGCTGCATGCCGCTGTTGGCTTGCGAGAGATCATTGAGCAAGAAGAACAAAAGCATAAGGAGATTGTCTTTATCTCTGGCCAAGATGCGTCTAGTCATCCAGAGATACATGTGATGCAGAGTGAGTTAAAACAACGCGTTGATTACTGGATTAATCCAGATGCGGAAGGGAACGTGGCGGTGTTTAAGCAGATGAAAAAAAGCAAGCGCTTTGTTCAAGACTTAAACTTGCCATTGACGGAACTTTGGCAACAAAAAAGAAAGAAAGTAGAGATTAAGAAGTCCGGTGAAGTCACACCTATCGGTCATGAAGAGTTGTATGTAGACTGCCCCTTACTTTTTCCGACCGTCCAAAAAGTCCAATTCTTGGCTTATGACACGAAGGAACTTTATCTCGTATCTCGATATGGGACGCTTTTTCGGCAGTTTTCAAGCACAAATAGAAATTGGGGCTGGGAGTTTGTCGCCTTTCTAGAAGGTGGAATACAAAATATGTTTTGCATTGGAAAAGCGACTACTGGTGATGTATACCTGTTGTCGGTGATCATGTCAACGAAGGTGATGTACATCAGAAATTTGAATACGGGAGAGGTCAGTGAAGGCATGGTGCCATGGAAAGCTTCCTGGCAGAGTTCAGACCTGTTTTTTTGGGATGATTCCTTTTACCATCTAGAAAGAGATGGGCTGGGTTCACGGTTGCAACGCATTGACTTAAACTGTCAGTCGTCTACACTAGATATGGACATGTTTGATGAGTGGGACGATTATAAAACTCTTGTACATGGCTTGACCAACCAAGAGCAGTTCTCAAACGTGCTACGCTCCATTAAGAATGTAGGTATCACAGAAAATGGACGACTGTTGATTGGTCATAACGAGCTGCAAGCTCAAGAAAGTGGTGGCTATTATTTTTCAAAAGTAGGCAAGCCGAAACTGAAAGCTGAAGCTCAAAAAAATGGAGCGAGCAAATTTGTGTTTGATGACGGGAGCTTTGTGATGGCTACCAGAGACGGGCTCGCTGTCTTGCGTTCATCAGATGAGTCAATTTCAACTATTTACGTGCCGCTGGTCACTAACTCGTTTATTCCTTTGGCCACACCATCGTTCATTGTTAATTGCCATGACAAGAGACTCTTAAAGCGTGGGGTAGATGTGAGTTTGCATCAGCCCATTGATAAAAGTGATACGCGCTATCAACGACTGGCCTCCGTTGCCGCCCAAGCCCGTCCAAAGAATGACGATTTTCGCAGTGATCTACCAAAGATCATATTTAAAAAATTACCGCCTTGGGCAGTGGAGAGATTGGAGACTTCAGGCATAACTGGTCTAGAATTTACAGAGTATAAGTCTGACCTTCAAGAGCTCCAAGCACATGACTTTGATGCCCAATTTTTAGAGCCATTCATTCGAACTATTTTGCAACATGGAACTTAGATTACAACCATCCGAAAACTCAGCTCAGACGCAGGCCGGATTTGTAATCCGTGGCGAGTCTGTGCAACACTGGCTGACTGAATTAGAGCGGATGGCCTTCACTTTGAGTAAGGTGACCGTGTATGCGCTGCCAGACACCACGGCCAATTCCATTTTCGGATGTCTTGTTTTGCCAAGTTCATCCGAAGACTTAGAAAAAAATGATCGTCATCTGAGGGTTCAGGAGTTCGTTGGCTTGCTATATCACCCTCTGCGCACAGAGGTGCTTCCGCAGTTGGAAGAGCAGGAACTGCTGCATCTTTTTAAATCTAAACCGTATGCCTTTCTCCCTGACATTGGCCTCTTTGAGCTTGAAGCGCCAGTAAACTGGAGTGAAATCATTGAGCCGCCTGTTTCGTCTAATTGCATTGTCACAGTGCCAACTCGTGGTTATACACCGCCCAAAGAGATAAAGCAGATGTTCTTGAAAGAGATTCCTGCCAAAGAGGTGGAAGAGCGCATGGAGAAAGAGCTCTTTCCTGAAAAGGAAACGATAGAGGAGAAGCCGCTTTCTTTTTTGGAAAAAGCGCAGATGAGAATGTTGAAGTGGATGCTTGCCAAGAAGGCTAAGGAGAAAGGTGATGACACAACAGACGCTGAGGGCGCTGCTATTGGAAAGGATGGAAAAGATGGTGGTGCCGGACTAGGAGCGGGGCTCGGTGGTTTGATTTTAGGTACAGCGCTGGGCATTGGTGCCTTGGTGGCTATGCCGTTGAATGCACTGTTTAAAGCTGGTAAGAAAGGTGATGGGTCAGTGGGTGCGGGGGCGGCCATGGGCGCTTCAGGCGCAGGTCAAAGTAGTAATGGGCTTTTTGATAAGTGGATAGACTCGCTCGGTCAGAAGTTAGATGGACTTGTAGACAGAAATAAAAAAGCCTTGGACAAGCTCTTTGATATGATGAAAAACGATCCAAATGAAGCCCTCAAATATGCCATCCCAATTGATTCAGATGGAGTGACGAGAGGCAATCAACAAGCAGGCTTCGACATGTCGCGCAGATGGTCTAATTTTTCACTGTTTCAAGGATATGGTTCGGGCGCAGGAGGCTCAGTTGATTTTGGCGATCGGAGTCATGAACTCTATCAGCGGTATACTCAAATGGCAGAAGATTTTATAAAAAAAGGAAACTACCATAAGGCGGCCTTCGTCTATCTGAAGCTGCTAAATAACAAGTGGTTAGCTGCAAGCACCTTGAGAGACGGTGGCTACTATGAAGAGGCGGCAACAATCTATTTGGAAAAGTTAAAAGACAAAAATTTGGCCGCGCACTGCTACAGGAAAGGCAAGTTTTACGAAAAGTCGATTGAGCTTTATCTCGAATTAGAAGAACATGAAACAGCAGGTGATATCTGTGTTGAAATGGGCCAAAGAGGTCGTGGCGACTATCATTATGCAACAGCAGAAACCAAACTGTGTGAGAGGGCTGATTATATAACGGCATCTAAATTATGCCGCGCTAAAAGACAGATTCCTGAGCGTGCTCAAGAAATATTGTTGCAGGGTTGGCGCTATAACGCCCGGGCTTATGACTGTGCCAATGCCTATTTCAAATACCTGCCAGAAGAAGTCGAGAGGGCAGAAGAGATGTACCGTTTTTATGAAAAAGAGGTAAGCGGAGATCAGCAAGAGAACTTTCTTAATGTCGTTACCCTTCAATATGAAAATGAACCAGACGAGCGCATGAGAGATTTGGCTTATGAGATTATTTCTCTTGAGTTGGACAAGGGAAACAACATGTCTGGCAAACTCTTTTCTTACAATAAAGGAGACAAACAAATCTCTCGCGATGTCAGTCGATTCAGATACAAGCGATACTGATTTCTAAAACAAGGGGTGTACACGATTCGAACGCGCATTTCCGATTAGCTACCAGCGGGTTTCCTTTACCCAAACACCCCTTGCAAATTTGTCAAAAAACAATCCGGTAAAAAGGGCGGGAAATGCGCTCGATTCGAACGAGCATCTCTGACTTGTCGGTCAGCGGAATTCCACTATCCCAGCACCGCCCGCCTGTCATTTATCTGTTCATGGCCGTCATGAAACAGAAGTGTCTTTAATTTCCTTCTGCGCAGCATCGCCCAGTGTCTCCATCACAGAATTACTTATCATGGTCTAAGTCTATTTGTCGTGTCCAATAGACCTCACCATTCTTCGACAATATAGTTTTTTAGCAACTTTCCAGCATACTCGTTTCCAAGTTTCATTTTTTCAATAATCGGGTGCATGATACGCGCGGCCCCATCTACTGAGTCAAGTGGCGGTATGTAGCCTCTATCAAACTGTTCACGCCTTAGCGACTCTTTGGCCCCAGTAGAAATCCAACCCACATCCACGCTACACATCAAGATATTGTCACGGGCATATTCTTTTGCGGAAGTACGCGTAAGCATATTCAGCGAAGCCTTAGTCATGTTGGTGTGTGGATGAAACTCCGTCTTGTTTTCATAGCTAAACTGACCTTCTGACGAAGTGACATTAATGACAAACCGCTCTGAGGCATGCGGAGAAGATTTGAGCAATGGACTCAAGTCTTTAATCAACAGATATGGTGAGATCTGATTGATCAAGTTGACCTCTAATAGTTCAACATCAGTAATGTCTTCGAGTTGAGAGTTCCAACTTGTCTTGCTGCGCATATCGACTTGCTGACCAAATCTGTTGAGCTCATGAAACTCGTGTACGGTTTGTATGTCAGTGTCAGTTTCCTGTGTAGCCAAGTGCGTGTTTTCAATAATGCGCGAGGATTTTTCACGCTGGCCAAGCAGAGTCTGCTCCGCGCTGATGAGAGGTGCATAATATTCATCAGGATAACGAATGGTCTGAGCCGCATTATTAATGAGTATGTCCAGCCACTCATGACTCGACTGATAATGGGCGATAAACTGTCGCAATGCCTTTAAGTCTCTCAGGTCAAGACCGTATATAGTCAGTCTATCCTTCCAGGTATCATAGTCTTCTTCTTGTCTGTAATGCTCATCGGCATTCATCGGAAAGCGCGTGGTGACTGTCACTTCAGCTCCAGCGCGCAGCAATTTCAGCGCAGTGGCATAACCCACTTTTACTCGGCCACCAGTAATGATAGCATGTCGTCCGCTGAGGTCCACACTCATGCCGCGTCTAGAGAAATTGTACTCCGCACAACTCGGGCATAGGCGGTGATAAAACGAATGCGCTTTCTTATACAACTCATTGCAACAGTAGCAATGTCGATTCGAATTGAGCGGGCTGTATGCTGTATCCATCTCGGCCGACTCGTCTCCATAAAAAGTTTTGCCTTGCAGCGCATTGCTTGCTATGACGGACTTCTTCAGTATTTGAATGTCTTCTTTCTTAAGCGCTTGCTTATCGTTTCGTTGCTTTTTTGCGCGCTTGTACACGCGACTGATAAGCGAGCCCACCGCATGATTGTCAGGGTTTTTCATGGGGTCATCCTTGAGCACGGACATGACCTTTAAGAAGGATTCCCATTCCTCTTGGCTGTACTCGTATTGTTCGCGAAAGTCCTCCATCTCGGTAACGAATATCCCATTTTTACTGGAGTTTGTCAGTGCCCGATAGTGCAGTGCTGCAGATTAAGAGATGGTAACAATCTCAAGTGACTCCTAAATATTCATACAGAGAATAAATTACGAGAGCGGGGAGCAAGCAGAGCTGTGGTCAGTCCATGTGCACAGTAACAGGTTCTCCAGTCAACCACTTCTCCATCAAGTAGAGGTTGGTCGATATGGCTGCGAAGCAATAAATATCACTGCCAAAGGCTTCAGATTTTGCAGCCGACTCAAAGCGCACTGCGCCTGATACATAATCTGAGTGAATGAAGTACGTGCCGCCATCACGCTTTAAGAAATAACCAACATGATTAGACAAACCCACTAAGTACAAGCCGTCTTCAAGGTCCTTGCAAATGGTGCTGATTTCTGTCTGATAGGACTCGTCTCTAAATACGGTCACTTCTTCTGGCGCACGGCACAGTGTTATCGCCTCACTCATGGCTGATTGCTGAGCCATCTTGTAGCGATTTACCTGTACGCCCATGTGTCTCAATGTGGTTGATACCAGATATCCGCAGGCGACTTCACCCACACCGGGAGTGTTGGTATGACCGATAAACTCCCAAGGTGTGCCATACCAGTGTGGCATGATACTATCTAAAATGGCCTTTTCAAAATACTGTCCAGCAGCGATGAGCACTTGCTTTTTAGACTCGTCACTAGGTGAATTTTTTAACTGAGCGGCAAGTGCTTTGCGCTGCGCGTTAATCTTGTCTAGCGTATTGTTATAGGTGTCATGTATCTTGAAGGTCAAGCCACTTTTTACGGAGTCGGTTTCTTGCTTGACGCTTTCGGAGTTGGCCTGAGTTGATACAGCGATTGACGTGTCAGAACTGACGTGCTGCGAGCAGGAGAGGAGAAGTATGGTTAATGAAGTGAATAGTCTCATTCCACATCAACGCGGAAGAGCCATATAAATTGAGTGGACTAGCGCAATGATTCCATTTGCTTCAACACACTTTCAGCCTCGGCTACTTTGGCGTCACTCTTTGTACGGTCTACTTTTGACAAGGCGTGAGAATCCTCCATCAGTGCTTTGTACTTGGCCTGCAGCTTTTCCATTTCTGTTTTCTTCTTGAATAATCCAAACATGGCCTAAAGACATTTTATAGACAAAATTGCTGCCTCAATTACTCTTTCTGGTCCACCGCTTTGCGAATCAGCTTGAGTTCAGACTTTGACAGGTAGCGCCACTTGCCAATCGGCACGTCCAGATTGACGTTCATTATTCTCACTCGTCTCAGCTGGCGCACTCTGTATCCAAAGTGCTCACACATTCTTCTAATCTGGCGGTTGAGCCCTTGAGTGAGCACTATTCTGAAATTGAATTTGTCAAGCTTCTCTACAAAGCACTCTCTGGTGACCGTGTCAAGTATAGGCACGCCTCCGCGCATACCTTGAATAAACTCCTTCGTAATCGGCTGATTGACTCGGACGATGTACTCTTTCTCATGGCCGTGTCTGGCACGAAGTATCTTATTGACAATGTCTCCATCATTGGTCAGAAAGATGAGTCCCTCGCTCGGTTTATCCAGTCGCCCGATAGGAAATATACGAGTCGGATACCCAATATAATCGATGATGTTGTCTTTTTCTACTCGATTGTCAGTAGTGCATACGATGCCCACAGGCTTGTTAAATGCAATGTAGACGGGCTGGTCTAATGACTCGGAGACCAGCTCCCCGTCAACGCGCACTTCGTCCATGATGCCCACTTTGGTTCCCAGCTCTGGCTTCTTACCATTGATGGTTAGTCGGCCTTGCTCTATTATCCTGTCGGCCTCTCTGCGTGAGCAAAATCCTGCTTCGCTGAGAAATTTATTGATTCTTACGCCTTCTCCTTCATTCATTGTGGGGCAAAGGTAGCTGAATTGCGGGCTCAGTTATTTTAAAAGCGCAGCGCCTCTATCACAATAGGATTACCTTCGCGGCATCATGAGCACATTTGTAAAACTCGGCATTGGCAAAGACTTCGTTAAAGGGCTGAATGAACTGGGTATAAAAGAACCGACACCCATTCAGCAAGAGGTGATTCCTTTGCTGCTGGGCACCCAGACCGACTTGGTGGGACAGGCGCAAACGGGGACTGGTAAAACGGCCGCCTTTGGACTTCCATTATTGCATAGCATAGACCCGTCAAAAGGAGTTGTGCAAGGTTTGATACTCTGCCCGACCAGAGAATTGGGACAGCAGGTGGCCAAGCAATTGTTCAGATTCACTAAGTACACAGACAAAATATTCACTGAGGCCGTGTATGGTGGTCAGCCCATTGAGAGACAGATTGGAGCATTAAAGCGCCCCACTCACATAGTTGTAGCTACTCCGGGGCGACTCATAGACCTTTTGGAACGAAAAGCTGTAGACCTTTCTCACGTCAAGACCATCGTATTAGACGAGGCTGACGAGATGCTCAGTATGGGATTCAAATCAGAGCTTGACCGCATTCTTGATTCGCTTGCGGGTGCGCGTAATAAGTGGCTCTTTTCTGCCACCATGCCGCATGGCATAAAGCAGATAGTCAATGAGCATTTGCGTGATGATGCCCATCGTGTAGAGATAAGTGGCAAGGATGTGGTAAACAAAAACATCGACCATCAGTTCTTAATCTGCGAAGAGATGGATAAGCTCAATGTCCTGCTTCAGTTTTTAAAGACGCAGAAAGGAAAGAGAGGACTGATATTTTGCCGCACAAAGGCCGCGACTCAGAAATTGTCAAAGCAGCTCATTTCAAAAAACATTCCAGTCGATGCCATTCATGGTGACCTCAAGCAGATAGAGCGTGATAAGGTCATGCGGGCCTTTAAAAAAGAAACACTTCAGATCTTAGTCTGCACAGACATCACTGCGCGGGGAATTGATATCAAGGACTTGGCTTATGTAGCCCATTATCAGCTGCCTGACAAAGACGAGTACTACACACACCGCAGTGGGCGAACGGCTAGAGCCGGTAATACCGGGATTTCCTTGGCATTGGTGACATCAAAAGAAGCGAAGCAGATTCGCTTCTTGGAGCGAAAACTCGGCATCGCATTTACGCAAATACGCGCTAGTCGTTAGATTCAGACTCCTCTGAGGAATCATCGACTTTTTCTTCAATGATTCTAAACAAGTCCTCTTTATTCTGCGGTCTACGTCTGACTTCCCATTTGAAGTCTTCAAGTATGAGTTCACCCGCGGCTATTTTACTCAGCGGAAAAAAAGACGATTCAGGTTGGGCAATGAAGTTCACGCGTTCTATCTCTCTATTCTCGATATAGATAAGAATCGAACTGCATGTACTCTTGTTTACTCCGAGTATGGTGCTCGTGCTGTCCTTCTCTTCTTCTGCGAAATAGATTGATTGACCATTTCCCTCAATTAGCACTTTGTAGAGCGCATTTTCTTTGAAGTAGCCCGTGAGATTCTTTCCCTTAATCTGGTTAAAGTGCACAGTATCTACCTCCGAAATGATGAATGCGTCTGTATAGGTGTTCAACTTTTCCAACTTGCCCTCACTTGTTTTTAAGGTAATCAGTTCTCCGCTAATCTGATTTTCATCAGACCAGACGATGGGTGAGTCATACATCACAATTAGGCTGTCAGTCTCGCTGTAGGTCAGTGAGTCGCAACTGCCTTGCAGGTCCGGTTTAAATATTCGTACATCATGATATGCCCTGATTAATCTGTTTTCCATGGTATCAGGCTGGGCGGTCAGCGTATCGGCATGTAGGAAGAGTGTGTCCAGCTCAAAGTACTGCATCATCAAGGCAGAATCTGTCACCAGGCCCAAGTCTTCGCCTTCCAAATACTTCCCGTATCGACCAAAAATGCTGATGTCATTTGTAGTGTCAATCAGTGCTACATTCTCAAAGGCCTCACCATACGCATCATTACGGCTGTAGTAAAGACTGTCACCCTTAAGTTGCTGACCGTTACTCCAGATGTAGGCGTTTTCCTCAAACTGAGCGATGTCATTGACGGAGTCATACCAACCATTTTCGCAGTAGATCAAGTCTTGCTCGCTGGTTATTTCTGTCGGTCCTAAGAAGAATGACTGTTCTGTAAACGAGTGATAGTGCAGCGTGTCAGTCTCAATTAAGTACTCTGGGTTATCAAGCACCACGTCTTTTTTGAAGTGAAAGACTTTGCCATTGGCAAAGTAATTTCCAATGTCACTAGTCAGTACGTTTCTATTCTTTGTGCTGATTATTTTTCCTCCGCCATAGTAACTGCCCACTCTGTCGTCAGTAGTGTACGTGAGTTGATCAGTGGTGAGCGTCATGTCCTCATCTTTGAGCGTGATGTTGTTGTAAAGCGTGGCTTTCTTCTCATTTCCGCTGTAGTAGAGACTATCAGATTTGATATTGACTCCGCCTTGCTGCACAATCCTCACATGGCCAAATGCTCTCAAATCGTTATCAGACTCATATAACCACGCACTGTCACAATACATGCGTGTGTCTTCATGAAGAAAAGAGACTGAGCCTAAGAGTCGCTGGGCATTGACTATGCTGGCATCATACTCTATCACGTCTGCTCCGAGCAGCTGAATGCGCGCTACTTTCTGCGCGGAAAGCACTGAGCCGCTGAAAAGGAAAAAAATAATGAGGTATGTAGCAATCTGACGATGCATGACTAAATAGAGTCAAGCTTCATGCCAGAACACCATTTCGGCTTATGGTCTGAGTACGGTCTGGTCCTACAGAAACTATGCTAATTGGAACTTCTAGTTCGGCCTCCAAATACTCGATGTATGACTCCAAAGCTGCAGGCAGATTGGCACTGTCAGACATAGAAGTCAAATCTTCAGACCAACCTTCCAAATCTTTATAGACTGGTGTAATCTTGTCATTGAGTTCAAAAGGCAAGTGATCGACCTGACCTTCTGGCGTGTCGTAGTGCGTGCAGACCTTTATATGGTCAAATCCACTGAGTACATCGGCTTTCATCATGTTTAGATGCGTGACTCCGTTGACCATTATAGCATACTTCAATGCTGGAAGGTCCACCCATCCGCATCGTCTTGGTCGTCCAGTTGTGGCGCCAAATTCATGTCCTTTCTCCTGAAGTTCTTCACCTACAGCATCATACAGCTCAGTAGGGAAGGGGCCAGAGCCCACACGTGTGCAGTAGGCTTTAAAAATACCGAAGACCTTGCCTATTTTATTTGGCGCAATTCCTAGTCCAGTGCAGGCACCAGCCGCCACTGTGTTTGATGAAGTGACGTATGGATATGTACCAAAGTCAATATCAAGCAATGAGCCTTGGGCACCTTCGGCCAGCACAGATTTGCCATTCTTCACGGCATCATTGATATACTGCTCGCTGTCCACGCATGGGAGGGCACGAATAACGTCAAGAGATGCTTTCCATTCGGCTTCTTTTGATCTGTCGACCTCTTCACCGTACATGCTTAGTAGCTTCGCATGCTTGGCTACTAGCTTGGCATAGCGCGTCTCAAAGTCTGCGCTCAAGATGTCACCCACTCGAAGTCCGTTACGCCCGGTCTTATCCATGTAGGTAGGGCCGATTCCTTTTAGGGTAGAACCTATCTTTTCTTTTCCTTTTGCCGCCTCTGCCGCACGGTCTAGTTGCGCATGGCTGGGCAGTATAAGGTGTGCTTTTTTAGAGACAAGTAGTTTTTGAGACACATCTACGCCCAGCGCACTGAGTGCATCAATCTCTTTCTTAAAGATGACCGGGTCTATCACCACTCCATTACCAATCAGGTTTTGGACTCCATCTCTGAAGATGCCTGAGGGTATGGTGTGCAAGACGTGTTTTATGCCGTCAAACTCTAAGGTGTGTCCATCAGCAGCACATCAGGAGTCGTGTTTGCTTCTAAAAAGTCAATCACTTC